>NZ_ABLD01000003.1 GCF_000172415.1 Paraburkholderia graminis C4D1M | reverse complement strand
GAAGGGAGCCGACTGACACGCGCTCAATTCGGGTCTATCGTCCCGCGAAGGCCACCTTGCGGCCTGTAGCGATTGCCAGTACAGTAACTATACGTATATTTTTTATGCGCGTCAACTTTCTATACGGACTATGACAGATCAACCCAAGCACCGCCGCCCTAATCCGAGCGCCAAGTTCTCAAGCCAAGCGAAAGGAAGCGACGGAGTAATAGATGCAATCCCGGAAGTTGGCTCTCGTCCGAGCAAGAAGCAGCGGTCCGAGAGTAGCGATTTGGGGCAAGTCAAGTGGAGCCAAGAGCGCCGACTACAGTTCGTCGATTTCCGGCTGCAGTGGGAGGGCAGGATCAACCGTAAGGACGTGACTGAGTTCTTTAAGATCTCAGTGCCCCAAGCGTCGGCTGACATCGCGCTCTATGTCGAGCTTGCACCTGGCAATTTGCAGTACGACACCAGTTCGCGGACGTACGTCGCTTCGGCTAGCTTTACCCCGCTCTTTGAGTCCAGTGGACCAAGGCAATACCTGTCACAGTTGCTAGCGCTCGAGCGAAAAATACTGATTGATGAACAAACGTTCTTGTCATTCCGTCCACCCGTGGCTTCTGTTCCCATTCCCTCGAGAACGATCGAATCGACGACGCTGGCTCTCATGCTTCGAGCGATTGCAGAGCGAGCCATGCTAGAGATTCGATACCAGTCAATCGCTCGCGACGAGGAGCCGACGCGGTACATCAGCCCTCATGCATTTGGATACGACGGCGTACGTTGGCACGTGCGCGCTTACTGCCATCTGCGCAAGGGCTTCAGGGATTTTGTTTTCGGACGGATCCTGTCGGCGGGACGGCTGATGGCAACTATCATCGACCCGGCTGATGACCGGGAGTGGAGCACCTACGTCAAAATCGTTTTGACGCCTGATGCCTCGCTTACCTCCGAACAACGCCGAGGTGTTGAGATCGATTACGGTATGAGCGGCGGCAAAGTAACAATCGACTGTCGCCAGGCGATGCTGTTTTACACTTTGCGAACGCTCAACTTCGAGGTAAATGGCTTACCCCGGAAGGGTGAGCGGCAACTTGTTATTGCCAACCTTAAAGATATCAAGCCTTTTTTACCCAACCCGGGGCAGGCCTAACTATGAGAGCAGCCGACCACACGGAGATTCGCTGGCATGCAGCACGCTCGGCTGCTTGAACTGAGCGCTCGGGCCGCATGAAAGAACCCAGGGAAATTTAACGTCGCAGACTGTAGTTGTGGTCCTTACCAATGCCGGGCGGATAAGGTCAAGGAAGGAAAACATACGAATTGGAGTGCTAAGGAACGGTATCCGTGATCAGTCTGACCAAAAACGACAAGAGAACACGCGTCTGATTTTCAAATCGATCTTGGCGCTGCGGTGGAAGAGAGCGCATTTTCTCGTTTAAGACGACTTCTTTGCTCATTTGGAAGGCGTCACTACCGCAAGGTCACGGTCGACAGGGCCATGCCGATAAAGGTCCTCGTCAAAAACATCTGTCGCATCTAGGGCTTCGAGATGCGCGAGGCTATTCCTCAATCGCTTGAGCTTGTTCGCTGTCAACCGGATCGCATTGCTTAACTGACGAGTGTTCGCCACGTGGGACAATGGTCCAATCTCCATGTCGTCAAGATCATCGTACGTCGTGCCGTCAACCGTCATCGGCATAGATACCAAGCCGCGCATGCGGCGAACGAGAATTCGACGCTGCAACTCTAGAGCTGGGAGCACCTCCGCTGCCTGCGCTGCCCATAAACGCATTGTCAGTTCCTGGTGCACATCGCCTTCTCGGACGACGATGAACGGATGAACACATTCTACGTCGTCAAAGCGCTGTATTCCTCCAGACTCCCATGTTCGTGTCAGACTATCCGGCATTCCGAGTTCCCGGATGGCTTCACCCAATATCCTTTGAGGTTCCAGCAGACTTTCAGGTTTTTGTTCCGTCAAGAATCGAGCGATCTCAAGATCCCACAATGCTAACCGGCAAATCACCCGAGCCATCAACTTCATTTTGTAGTCGGCTCTAACTACATTCCGGAGCAACGATGTGGTGAACAGCAGCACGTCGATCTCGCCGATCACGTTATCGCACTCGAGTACTCGAAGCGCCGCGCCGCGTTCTGGCATCTCCTGCAGCGGGACCCCTTCGGTTAGCAAGGCCACGAGAGGGCGCTCTATCATCCCTACGCTCCGACTGGCCTGCTCATACTCGTTGAGAAATAGCTTCCAAGCGCGCCACGATGACGACCGCACACCGTGGATCAGTACGACCTGTCCAGGTTTCATACATTGCCGTAGCAACGATACGGTTCGCCGGACCGATCCTCCGTCATCCAGTCCGAGTGCGGCAAAAAGTTGTTCTACGGGAGCACCACCGTCATCGCAGACAGGATGGCAATCCCAACCGTCAGCATGCAACCTCTGTTCCAACGCGCGCGACAGGCTAGGCATGCCGTGCAAAGGCATCGGCATGACGACATTGCTGCCCTCTCTCAGTGCGGCCATAGCCTGATCAAGAAAGTGACCAGGACCCGGAAGACTCCAAAGGCGCATTAGTATTGCAACCTCTTGAGCAATTCGCAGATAAACGGATCGAGGCTCCAGTAGTCACCGCCGTCGCGAACTACCAAACCAAGAAGGTCAGCCCAACGGAGACTTTGCTCCACTTTATCCAGGGCGATCTCTCCAATCTCTGCCAACTCAACTACGGTAGCAGGCTCCCCCCAGCTTGCAAGGGCGTGAAGCACGATCTGCGGATCGTGAATTGTCAAACCGAGACGCTCGGCCCATATCTGTGCATCTTGTGACCCAACAAGAGAACTACTTTTCCTCTCGATGCGTCGTTTCAGCTCACTCTGCTCACCACAGTTACCTACCAATTCCTGAAGCGCGGCGGGCCAGTAGCCCGTCACTTGACGAATCTGATGGCGTGTCTCCTTCTCAGAGGGCAGCTGTTGCTCGGCGAGCCAATGCTTGACGAACTCGTCAGTCCAAGGCAGTAGCGACATCCACGGCACGCGAATTTCGGCGAACGACGCTTTTTCGCTCATCGCACTCCAGAGAGTTAGCGGGTCCGCGAGGAAGATCAAAGAAACAAACTTACTCGGACTTCTGAGCAGATTGAGCTTCTGATCAGCGGCGTCAATCCATCCCGCACTCCAAGGCGCTGTCGACGGAACCACTATCACGGTGTTTCCCTCGGTCTCACGAGCCTTTAATGCCCGATCCAACGATTTGGTAAACGATGAAGTGTCCGGGCAATCATCTAGGACAACGACTCCTGCCGTCTCGCCCACGTAGTCACGTAGCGTTTCAACAACCCCTGTGATGCCTCCGGCACCGTTGCCCGCGAGCGCTGTGACCGTGTTCTCGCGCCGCATCAGCTCACTCAGTTGTTGGTACGTTAGCGGATTGCGTAGGTGACTATTGGGTGCTGCTTTAAGTGGTGGATGGAATGACGCGAGTTCGAACTCGGCCGCAGGCTCCCGATCCTTGATGAGTACAGCCTCGATCTCGTCCTGACTACCCAACAAGAGGAGTACATTCGGATTCCGTAGTGTGTAGTAGCCGTCACGAACCTTGCTGAGCACGCCGAGCTCGACCATTTCGTCAAGAAGGACACGGAAGTCGAGTTCACTCGTGTCTGAAATCCCTCAGGCCACCAGTAGAGTGCCCCACGCTCGCGGATACTCTTCCACTCTAGACCGTCAGCGTGCTCAAACGTACCCCGCAGCGTGGCCAAAGCGATTGCATACGCGACGACCTCGTAACGAGGATCCAACTGCAGGGTCAGCCGGAACTTGGACCGAATTTCATCGCGCAGCGCCCCACTGGAGTAGACACTCTCGATATCGTTATCCGAGATAACGTAACGCGGTCCCAAATTGCGCTGGGCGACAGTCATCCGGGACTGCATATGACGTAGTAAGTGTGAGCAATAAAGCTGAATGAGGCTGGGATAATAGTTCGTCTGCGCGAGAACCCGAATGACTAGACTGCGTGACTCAAATCTGAAACCGGCGGCCGCCATTGGCCGACGTACGAGATCCTCAGCTTCCTTGATTTCGTCTTCGTCAACGAGCGGGCCCACCTTGATGGGCTCGCCGAAGTGAGCGAGAGGATGATTCGCTCTCTCGGTCATCCGAAGCACGTTGTGTAGACCGGCAAAGACCACCTTGAAGCGCCGGGCGGTATCATCCATCAGTTGCTTCAAGCGCCGTGTCTCGGCGAAATCGTTCTTCCCGTCTTGCTCGAAGAAACGGTCCGCTTCATCAAGTAAAAGTAAAATTCGGCGGTCCGAATCTTGACCTAGGAAGTTTCTTAGTTCTTGAACGACTGTATCGATGCTTCCCTTGCGAGATGGATTTGGAATTGGAACCGAGCTATCGAGGACTTTGATAGCTTTTAAATGCTCGGTTAAGCAGGCCCAGAGGTCTCCTGCTTGGCGACTCACCCCAATACCCTCAGCCCGCAAGTCTATCCAGCGCGAGAATCTACCCGCCTCTGGCGCGTGGAACGACTGTTCAGCCCGTCGCAGGAGGGCTGTCTTGCCCAACTGCCGGCCTCCGTAGATGAAGCATCTGCCGTTAAGTCCCTTGACAGCATCGAGTTCAGCGCTTCGCCCGTAAAACATTTCGGGCGGCACAAGTCCTGCTGTGGCGTCGTATGGAGCCGAGTACGCGAATGGTAGTGAAAGCTGGAAAAACCCGGATACCCTTGAGACGGACTGCGCCACTAGATAGACGAGCATGACTTCGTCGATCAGCAGGAACGCCCTGCGCATGCTTTTGGCAAGCCGTGACAGTTCCTTCCACCGGTGATCTGTCATCCGGGCGAGGTACAAAATGATTGTTGCTTTCTGCAGTGTCGAGTCACCCACGAACTGCAAAATGTCTTCCTCTGCCGGTTGGTCCCAAGCGCATATGACGCGGTAGCGTCCTTTCGCCATGGACCCGAAGTGAGGAACGGGACATACAGTGCGGTCTTCCAACGCAGTTATGTCCAGGTTCCAAACCTCCCAGTTGTTCACGCGTTCGTTGGCCGACTGTACTCGCTTGAATGAGAATCCGAGACCACCAAAAAACGCTTCGAGTTGCGCAGCTTCTGCCCGCTTTCGAGACTTCAAGTCAGACCACAAGGCAAACAATCTACCTGCCTGCTCCCGCTGAGCGGTACCCAAGCAATGGAAGTCCAATGGACCGATCTTGTGACCGCTTCGCATCGCCCCCTCTACGATAGCGCGAGCAGGGTTCGACGCCAGCCAACCGTCCACGGCTCGTTCTACCGTAGGGAAGAAATCCGCAAACAGGTCGACCGAGGCATGTCCTTCAGGCCATACCGGCTTGCCTTCACGCAAACGGTGCAACAATTCATTAGCTGTTGCCACGTCACCGAGCGCCAGAACCGTCTCGACCTCGGCAATGCCGGCCTCCGTTACCTCGTTCCGACGAATTTCTGAAAACGACCGCCGCACTTGGTCGGTACGCGTAGTGCGATTCTCCTCTAACGCCTTGCGCACGGAGCTAACGACGGCCAGCGCAGAATCAAACTTGCCAACTTGTTCGGCCTGCGTTTGGCATCGCACGAGTTCCGTTTCAAACTGCCCAAGGTCTTGGTCGTTCAAATATCCGTATGCTCGGCCAACTTCGACTTCACGCCTAGCTTCGTCGATGGCACGCCCTAAGGCCAGCCGCCAAGAATCACGCTCTCGCTTAAGCTCGGTGCTCCAACGCTCAGCTAGCAGCGGGTCAGGGTGATCTTGCACGATCAGCTCTGCGCCAAAAAGGTCGCCACTCTCCAAGCGAGCTTGGTATGCGTCGCTCCAACTCCCGGGTGCTCTCGACCACGCTGAAATTGCGGACAGCACCTCGGCGGGTGCTCCTCTCAACTCCCAGCGCTCAAACAGATGAAGTTCGGGGATCAGCAGAACTTCTCGTGCTAAGGCTTCTGCGGCAGAAGGTTCCGCCGATGGTAGCTGCGCCGCGGGGTCGAACAAGTCCTGCATTGCCCTAAACTCTGAACGCACCACTGACTTTGCAGCCGTAATAAGCCCCCATTTGCATTCTTCACCACTATCCAGCTCAGCGGTTAGCTCGGGCGCAGCTTTATCAAGCGTCAAGCGTACCTCGCTCAGTAAGGCTCGAAGTCGGCTACTGTTTTGTCCACCGGACTCCACCAAGCCAATCCACTTGCGAGCCAGCTGGACCGCTTCACCGGCGCAGCGCTCCAACTGGCTCAACGCACCAGAATGAATTTCTTCGCCCCTCCTCCGACCTAGATCTTTGCGGTCCGTTTCTCGGACCAAACGGAGAAAGCCATCAGGGTCCGATAGATTTGCAACCAGTTGCTTAACTTGGGCCAAATTCTCCGTCTCGTGCGTGGCGACCGGCGAGACTAGCTGATGAATCACGCCTTGTGGCTTTGTCCAATGGCGCCAAACACTAGTTGCTGCGGCAAACTTCATTGTCATAGCCGGAGCATGGGTCTCCAACCACTCACTCGCCCCTTGCTGCAGGCTCTTCAACTCCATTTGAGTGCCGGCCTCGGTGCGTGCAGCTTTGAGTGTTGCGAGCTCGATCCTGAATCCTTGGAGCTTCTCGCTCAAATCTCTGATCTCATTGACGAGACCGTATAGCACAGGGTAGTTGGATAGGTGCAAATATCCCGCTGCCGTTGCCGCACCCATACTTGGAACGAGGACCATTGGGCGCAACGTTGCGGCCACCAATAGCAGGTTCAGCGCGGTATGCCATGCGTGCGGGCCGTTCTGAATGAATGACTCCGGGGAGAGTTCATTGAGATAATTTGGAAGTGCTTCTCTAATCGCCCCATCAGGCAATACAAGCTTGTTGGCAAGAGTCACCGCCGCCAACAATGCCGGCGGGGGCACTTTCAAATCCACGTCCTGTAAAGACAGTGCGTTCGTGAACTGGTATGCAAGACCAAAGTGTTGCGCGCGAAGCAACGTCCAAATAGGTTTGCAACGTTCGCCGGCCTCAACTGAATAGAGATCCTCAAGCGGATCGTGCGTTGGCGTCTGCGCTGTTTTTGTCGGCATGGGAAGCCGGTCGGCTTCCCATGACAGATCTTGTATATCGTCCTCGACGCGCAGTACGACCTCAGGTACTCGTCGAATTTCTCCCGCCTGCGACTTCGCAATTACCGGCGCCTCGTCTTTAAGCTTCTTGAAGTCGACATGGTGCTCATGACTTGTCGCGTGGTCTCCGTCAGTATCTGCCTCGTCTGATGGTCGAAGATCGTCTATCGGTTTGATCAATACCGTAGAGTCGGTACGCTTGTCGTATTTATCGCCGATCGGCTTGGCGCCTTCACTACGATAATCAACGCTATGATCGAACAGTACCTTGAACGGCGAGGCGTATGTCAGCAACTCATCCTCAAGGTGAGAAAGCACGTCTTCTGCATCCAGCAGTTTGCGCTGCTCATCCGCCTTCTGCTTTTCAAGGGTGCGCCTCTCGACTGGAACTCTGATTCCGCGTAACTGAGCAGAGGTGGCGTTCACGGAGGCTTGCAGGCTCTCACGAGCAAGCCACGCCTCCTTGAAACGTTCCGCGCTTGCTTTGACTCGATCGCACACCTTCTCCGCGTCCTCCGTCAATGCGGCCAGGGTGGTGCTATCGGCAGAGACTATTTTCGCAGAATGCCAGCGCGCCAAAATCTGTTGAATGAGTTCGTCCACGAGCCATTGAAGCGATGGTTCCGCCTGCAGCTGCGTACAGGTAGAAAACAATGTGTTGATGGCAACGTCGAATCTTGCATTTAATACAGTATCGTTGAGAGGGATGCTATCGACTGCGAAACGCAATTCGGTACACAGAAATTCGAGGTCCTTCACCGCCTCTACGTTTGGGTGTTGCTTAAGTACATCAAATACAATTGCCAATCGACCAAGTAGTTGGTCCCACATGCGGTGCCAATCATGCTCGGCCACCTTGGGAATATCCGGGCTTGCATTGGCCGGTGAATACGCAGGTTCTTCGGGCACTTCCGCTCCTATATCAGACTTTTTCAGCAGGCCACTAAATTCGTCTTCCAATTCGGTTTGCTGTTTCGATGCTTCTCGCATGAACCAGTCTGTGTAACCGATCGAGGACAAGGAAAATACAGCGTGAGCCAAGTTATTCCGCTGTCGATTTTCCATCGTTCGCCACCGAGTAAGATCATCTAAGACGCGGGGCCAAAGCATAAAAACTCCAAGGGCATGCAGACTTACTCGTGCACCCGATGCCTTCAGTTGATCTAGTATCTGGATCCACTCAGGGCAGGCAGCTGACATTGCAGCTTCGTCATAAACGAGATCTATCCAATGTGGCTCATAAGCTGATAACAGTTGGATGTCAAGCGCCAGCGCATAGGACCTGCTGCCTTGCCACTTTTCATATTCGCTCCTACGTTTGACACACCACCAGAAAACGGAGCAACGAGCAATCGCACTGAGATAGTGAGTGATAACTCGCTGGTCAGAGCGAGGGATACGAGTCACCACATGAGCACGCCAGTCTCCCTTTAGGGGGGCATCTAAATCAATGCTGCGGCGAAGATCTCGGCTTAACCCCGCAGCACGTTGCATAAGAGCTATTACGGCAACGGTGTGACCTTCCGGCACAAGGAGCGATTTGGGCAGTCCGTCTGCCAGACCATTCGTTGAAGGCGGTTCGCTTTGCAAGTCTTTTCCCCGAATAATCTCTCTGTGTGATTTTAACGCTGTCTTATGGTTTATTGGCGAAGCCTTTTTTGCTAACTGTAGCACGATGTAAACCATCGTTTGCATGCAAAATCATATCGGTTCGTCGTCGAATCTCGATTTCCCAGCCGTGGGGCGTTGAGCCAAGCCAGACGACAACATGCGCGTAGTTGCGGCTGAAATTGAATTGTTCAGCCGTGGATTGAGACCTCAGTCGGCGCTGCGTGCAAGTGGGAATGCATGTCAACTGGATTAGCCAAAACCTCGCGTATGTACGCGATCCCAGCTGCTTCCAATGAACAGAATCGGTCATGATCATGCAACCAAACCCTGCCAAAGCTGTGCGCCTTGAAGCTGGGCGGCTACGCTGATGGAAGGAAGAACAATTGACGCGGCGCGGCCAGCCTGAGCTTCGAGGAGCGACGGCCGCCTCTGTTCAACCAGGAAGCCATCTTGTGTGATGATGGGCGCTGGATTGACTGGTCAAGGAGGCGCGCCTCAAGTATCCGCTGGCCGCCATCGAGGACTTCGACATCTGCTCCTGTCGAGCCGTGGACCCGCGCTCGCTCACAGGTCTTGCGCATGGTAGCGACACCGCATTCATAAACCAGAGCGTCGACCACTACTGCAAGGTACATACGCACGCAAGACGCAACTACGAACTCTGCATCGCCGGGTCTCGGTGCTGCGAATCGCGATCATCTTCTGAAAGCGGCCGTTTGGCGGCGATACTGCAGCACAGTGTCGAAGAACTGCAACGACCGAGGGCTCGACGCGTACCATGCCCGCCGCTACGCCGAGTAGCATTACGCAGCGGCGGCCAGAGTTTGTCATTCCGCCTTGGTACCCTCCCTCCTCAGCGCCATTTGCTCAGCTCGGACATCATAGAAGGCATCTCGAACAACCGGATCCTTCAGCGAGAGTCCCAGTTTCTGCAGTTCGGTATGGACAAGCCCGCGCGTGACACCCAGATGGCCTGCGTACAGCGCTCGGACTGTAGCCACAGTCAGAGCTCCACGCTCGCCGGCCCGCTGTTCAACCTGCTCACTCACCCATTTTTTGTGCAACTGCGATATCTGTCGACACGACTCCGGGAACCAGTAGATCAGATAGCGATGGGCATAGCCGATGCGAGCGGCCACCTCCCGCATTGGCAGCTCGGAGTACCCCTGATCAATGATCGCATGCAGTGCCTTGCTGATGTGATCTTTTTCCGGGTGTTTCAGATGCGCCCGCCGTGTCTTTCTGGGCTTTGACGCAATGCCGTGCGGACTGAAGGTTTCGATCGCACCGTTCGTGAGAAATGCCACAGGTGTGGTGCCGAGACTGCGCGTAAGCCTGTAGAACGCTGGGAATGACGGCTTGTGTCGTCCCAGCTTCCAGTTACTGAACGTGCCTTCAGAAAAGCCAAGGATTTTTTCGAATGGCTTGATTTGCCCGCTGCAAAATCTGTCGGCGGTCTCTTCCAGCCTTTCCCAGAAATGTTCGGCGTTCAGCAGATGCTGCGCCGACTGATCGAGCATGATCATCTCGGTGATTGTGTCGATCGCATGTTGCGCATCGTTTGACATGCGCTGCCCTACGGGTTCAGTTGGCTGACTGTCGGGTTGTGCGAGCGACCCGTGGCAATATGAGCAATGGTCGAGAAAATAGTGGCGCGGTATGAAGGGCTGAGTCTTCTGGCAGGCGGGGCACTTCTGTTCAAGCGGAACGTGATGCACCGGACAAAATTGCACGATGGTGGACTGCCAGATGAGCGGGTAATACGGTTCGACATCCGTCTTCCGCCATTCCGCAAAACAGACCGGACACCAGTGAGGGTGCGAATGCAGCATGCGCCTCGACCTATACTGGAAAAGATCGTCCCACCTCAGAAAGGTACATTCGTCGAGACCTGACTGCATGGTGAGCGACTCCAGACTGTCCTTAATCTCGCGTGCGTATTTCCCCAGCCCGTTCATCGTGCTCAGATAGGTCGTGACGAATTTTGCGCTGTGCTTTGTGTAATTGATTTCGCAATCGCGCAGGACTTCCTCCTTGACGAGTACATGCGGCTTGACGTTATGCGCCCGGGCAAGGCGGATGACAAGGCTATGGAGTGCCTCGACCATCGGAGTGCCTTGCGCCTGAGGCGAGATCGAGTACAAACGGCTTCGCCTGGGGGGAACCCATTCATTCTCGTTCCATAGCGACAAAAGAGTATTTTTCATAGGTCAGCCCCCACTTTATCCCTGCTGGGACCCCGTACTCCAGGCTTTTGACGAGAGCGAGCTGGCTTGCTCTGTGATGGAGATGGCTGGTCTGTTGGAAGCGCAAGTGAGGGACGCTGAGCGAACGAGAAATTTCGCGCGAACTCGTCGTCGGAAATGTCAGCTAGCTGTTCTTCGCCGCTCTTCGCTTCATCGAGAATTAGTCGAAGATCCTTCTGTTTGAACCTGTTTTTCTCGATTAGAGCCGCGTCGACGGGCTTGTTCAGATCCACTGCGTCGACGAGGGAACGTTCGAGCCAGTTCTTGAGTATGCCGATACAGCCAACGGAGTACATCAGGAAGTAGTCGCTGTGCTTCAGAAAATCCCGATCCCACTGCACAGGCAAAGCGTGAAGTAACGAATAGAGAGCGCTGCGGAACGAATTGCCGTATGGATTGCCCTTTACCAAATCGGCTTCGGAATATCGCTCGAAGTGCAGGATTCGCGTGCGCCGCGCAAGCTGTCCGTGGAAATTTTCGGTATTTAGAAGGTCATATGACGAACCAATGACGATAGGGATTTTTATGTCGTTGGAGAGCGATTTCACGAGGTCGAGTTGCAACGAGTGGCGCAGGCTTGACCGGGAATAAAACAGGTTTCGACCTTCATCCAGGACGATCACCTTTGTATTCCGGTTGTGCACGCAGTCGAGCAACGAACGACGCAATTCCTCGGCCACGCCACGTGGAGAATAGTTCATCTCTTTGCGCCTACTATCGGGATGCAGTGCATGAGCAGTCTTTCGGTCGACCATCGGCTCCTTCATCGCATTCAGTAGTCGGATAAAGATATCCTTCCAGTTGGCATCCCCGGCGATGGGCGTGGGGAGTTCGAGATAAACGGCAGGTAGCATGGCAGGATCTTTCTCCATCGCAGCCTCAAACGCCACGTTGATGCCGGAAACGAACTGACGCAGGAGTGCAGATTTGCCCACTCCGGTGGGGCCAATAACGGCGATCACTGACTCGTTGCTGCCTGCCGTGCAGATTTTGTTCAGAGCGCCGAACATTTCCTCAACCCTAAGATGGAGAACCCGCTTACGGTTGAACTCGTCAATCATGCGGAATTCGGGGGTGTTGTGAGAGAAAACCTTCATCACAGGTCTCCCAGAAGTTGAGGCACGTACGCATCGAATTCGGCGTCGGTGGCGTCCTGACTTTCGTCCCATGCGGAAGTACTAGTGCACGCGGGTTCAATGACCTCGTTTCGCTCCGCAAGGTTGTCAGCCAGTTCGCGCTGGCGTAGGCGCTGCAGTCCGAGCACTTCGTCGGCTTCGGTCGTGACGAGGAAGTTCGCGAGTCGTTTCGCGTTGAGTGGATAGTGGTGCCCGGCCATACGGTGTTTCGTCCGCAGATACTCGGACGCAATCTGCATTTCTTTCTCGGAGAGGTCTTTGAATACTGGATAACATTCCGATCGGCATTCGTGCCATCGATGGTTGATGTATGCGTATGCTATCCCCATGTTGTACGGGTCGTACCGGACCGGGACGACCTGTCCAAGGGCTACATGGAGGCGTAGGGCAACACATGAGTAATACAGGTAGTTGATCTTGACTCCCCGTGTAGTCACCTTTGACGTTCCCTTGGTGGTCGATGGCAGGCTCAGCAAAATGAACGCTTTCGAGTATGGAATCCTCGCGTGGGAGCGTGTGCCAGATAGCGCGAGACCCTGTGCGTACATTTCATCTGGACTGCAACCGATGGTCGAGTGATGGTTCCGGTGGTAGACCTGCTCGAAATATTGACCAAGGCGGTCAATCAGCTCATGTAGCGTCCAGACCGAAAGTGCAATTGGGTCGACAGACTTCGTCTTCTTTCGGTACTCGCGATCGGCCTGCGTGTTGCCGCGAAGGTTATTGATGAAATCGCTTTGACTGGTGTTGAAAAACACTTCGATGACGCTGCCATCACGCGGCTGAGACGTACGGCGATCAAGCTTGTGGCGCTCGAGAGCCGAAAGAAGCTGATCGAAGTACCTTGACCCGAGATCTTTGCCCTTATCGACAATGATGAACTGGGGAACACGGCCGTGCCGCTTTACGCAGTCACGAATCAACATCATGTTCGATCGGTAAGAGGGTGAGTCGAACGTCACATAGAACGCGAGCACCTTACGGGTATACGCGTCGAGAAGGAGTGTTAGCCATGCGCTCTGGCGGATTGTCTTTCCGTCATTCGACCTGAGCCGCATTGGAAGGGGCGTGTGGTCGATGTGGCCGATGTGGAAGGGGTGTGTGCCGTGTCTTGGCGTTGTATAAGTTAGATATCCGTCGGGAATAGTCGGGATCGGCTCCATCTCGTACGCTACCCGCGCACCGAACCGCTTCATCACCGAGGATCGGGTTGTCAGTCTTCGAATCTCGCGCACGAAGGTGTTGCGGCTGGGCGCCCGCAAGCCTTTCTCCTCGCACTGGACGATCACCTTGCCGAACAATGCGGAATTGGTTTTTTGTCTGGGGTCGACCCAGTCAGTCTGGAAGACGTTCGCGATGATGCCGAGAACATCAGGGTGAATCTTTCTCTCGTGGTTTCCCTGTGTGTTCTGCCAGTTTGGAACCAGACCGAGAAATCCGAATCCTGTCGTACGTTCGGCATGGCGATAGCTTGCAAGCCAATATTGGCGTGCTCGTCGTGAATATTGGCGGGCAGATACACTGATGCTCGGTGAGAACAAGGCGCTGTAACGCGCGTCCGCGACCTTGAGCTGAGCATCACTTGCCTGCTGCAGCATATTTAGTGCTTTTTTTTGAGCAGCGTCATCTTCTGCTGGTTCAATCGGAACGATCTGGCCTTTCCTTGCGAGCGCGTCAAATACGCCGTGCCGCAGGACGATGACGCTGTTGTCACTCACGACATCAGGATCGAGGCAACGACAGGCAATCTCCGTGTCGCCACGATTGATGACTTCCCAATGTTTGCCGTCCCAGCCGAAGCAAGTTCCCGGCAGTAGTGACAGAATGACGTTCTCACGCGGGGCGTTCGTCTTCGATGCGGCGAACACACTGTAAGCCGAAGCGCACGACGCATCGCGAAATACCAGTGCATGTTCGCGATCGGTGATGCGTTGGGCCGTGAGGTCGAAGTAGATCCGGCCTTCGACAACATCGGCGTTGAGGGTATCTGCGATGTCTGGGTTGTCGTTCAGGATGTCGGATACGGTTGCCCATCGCTGTGCGACGAGGTAGTCACGCAGCCTCGCCTGTTTTACAGGGTCACCTTGGGCAGGCTTGATGATGTAGTCGCGCAGGTACTCCAGGTTCTCGATCAGGACCGGATTGTTTTCACTCGCGGGGCGAATCCGGAAAGATGCGCCGTACTCGCTGGTGACATGCTCCTCAGCCGGCGGATAATGCCAGTTACCGCTTTCGTCGACCGAGTAGGCGTGAGGGCGCTTTTGGACCGACCCCGACAGGTCCTTCTCGGTCTTGCATTCGATAAACTCAAAACCGCTCCGGGTGATCCGGAAAAAATCGGGCGTGTAGGTCCAACTGGACCGGCGGCCGTTTGGCAATTGAGCCGTCAGTTGGAGGAACGCTGGCTGGCCATAGAACTCTAGCGTTTCGTCGTCGAAATCCCACGTGACCGCTGCAGAGTACTCCGTGATTTTCGCTTCGCATTCGATCACGAACCCCATCTTGTGACTGGCATAGCGGACACGGTGGCTTCGGCGGCCGCCGTCAACGGCGCGGACAGGCGCGTTCGTTCGGATCCACTGGATTTTCTGGCGATGGGCTTCCGGTGTGCCGAGTTGTTCGAACAACTTGTGAAGTTCGGTATCGGTCAGCATGCGGGCCTCCCGACAGTGATGACTGAGGCAGAATGGCGATTGCAGGGCATGAGGCGGGTCTGGCAGATACCAGTTGCCTCGGCGCGGTGGGATTGAATGAGCCAGCTCATTTGCGTTTCTCCGGCGTAGCCGTCGCCTTGGTGCCTATTTAGGGCGCCATCGGAGACGACAAGGTAAAGAGAGTCCGCTGCCGGAGCGAAATCCGGCAGGAAACGGACGAACGAAGAGATTCCTGTTGACAGACAGGAAAAAACGCGGGATAAATGAGTTGTCCCACCCTAGGACAACGCATTTCCCAAACGGCCCACGCTCTGCCAGGAGCGTGGGCCGTTTGCATTTCCGCACCCTCGACCGTCGTACGTCGAAGGCTGCGTCTCAAAATGGGGTCTGATTTTTCGGCTGCTGGTCCTATACCTCCTGATAGAAAGAAGTTAGCGCGAACGGCATGATGCCTTGATATTAAGGCATCTAATTTATCTGCTTTTTCAATACTTGTGAAATATCTGCTCTTTTCTGAGAGTGTTTTCTGTATCCCTTTGCCACATTAGGTTTGGCGGGGCTGGTTATGTCGTGAATTAAAATCATTTAGTGGCGTGAGCAAAATTCTGTGGATAATTTAAATCAGTGTTCAAGCTGATTTAAATTGTTTGTTTTCTTGGATGAAGGCCGTATGGAATATGGATCGCTGTCTGTCGAGGGGGCGAGGAGGCAGCGGATACGCGCGTTGATGTCAGGAACCGCACCCGACGCGCGGCTCCGGACCAGTGAGCGGTAGCCGGTATGGCCGATACCGTGTTTGCGGGAGTTCCCGGGAGCAGTCGGATTTGCGAGAAGGCGAGATGGCTGGATGCTCGTGAGTAGGTTCGGGCTATCACGGAGTAGGCAGGGCAGATTGCTTGGATGACGGGTGTGCCTGAGCCGAAGTGGCGAATTTGCTCTGATACTGAGATTGCATTTGCGTGGGCGAGTTGTTCCGATACCGTGTGCGCGTCGCGGCTAATGCCGCCTAATGACGACGACACGTTGACCAATGCGTTACTCGAGTACCTAAAGGCGCCGACACCCGGCAGGGTAGTGAGAGTGCCGCGCCGTGGGCAGCACAGATTTGAGCGGATTTCATGGCCGGCTTCCGCGCAATCGTCACAATGGCAGCGCCGGTGCGCGTTACGGCCTGCTAGGTTTTGGTAGAACCACTCGCTTAGCACCATGCCCTAAAGATCATACGAAAGCGGCCGTAAGAATGACTTTCAGTATGGGAGACGCTTTGTGCGCAGGTGGATCATCAAGGCGGTCGACGCCATCGATATGCAAGGTGGGTACCCCGCCTCATTGATTGTCTGTGTCCTGCTTTTTGGCTTGGCCGGAATCATCGACCAGAGTGGTGGATCATTTGCGAAATTTCTCGCACCGGGGTCCTTCATCTACCGATTCAACGCAGGTTTCTTTCTTGCCGCTTATGGAATGGGCGGAAGGAGTGTGGTTAGGTTTGTATGGTTGAGATTTCGGGATGGGCGTAGGTTCTTCGAGCCGACGAAGAACTGCGTTGATCGCTTGATGCAAGTTCTCATGGCTATCGGATTTGTCTATTTGGTGGTGTTCGGAGTCTTGACGTGGTTTGTGGGTTGGAATGGCGCTCGCACTGGCACGGCATTTGGCGTCGGCGTGTTTGCCGGTATCACGATGTACGGGTGGAGTATCGGCAGGTACTTGGACAAGAATGTGCTCAATTGTTCGGACGACAGTGGCCTCGTGCCGATGCAGGATTTTCCAGCATCGGTCGCGACTCCCGCAGATACGGCGAAGTAATGCTTCTAACCCGACGAGCCCCGGTCCTCCGACAGCCTAGGCTGTCGAACCGCTCGTTAGATGTGCCGTAAGCTGGAAAATGGGTTTAGAAGAGACGGTGGTACATGAGAAAAGCTGATTTTTTGAGATGCTAGGACGCACGGCTTAGGTGACTACTCAAACAATCCATCGGGTAGCGGATATGTACCGCCCGTCCGGGTTAATAGATGGGCATCGTCTCTAACGAACAAGTCATGCCGGATTGGTGAGGTGTTTGGTTTAGAAAAATAGCATTCAAACATGCCTCGCTCACCATGTAACCAAACAAAAGGCGAGGCATAGATAATGTCTTTCGTTACTCTGGCGCGTCTCCAATATGCTGAGCAAGTTTCACTATGAGGTTTTGCCAATGTTCGGAAGTGCTGTGGCCCGTATCAAAGACGCATTGACCGATGATCCTCCCTCCCAGTCACTGTCAGAGTATCAAGCGTTTCGTGCGCGACTCATCGCTCGCGACGCAGTTCAGCGTAGGATAGAAGAGGCGTGGGCCGAGGCGTCGGCAGTCGCTGATCCTTGGACTCGCCGGCTGCTGCCGAAAAAAGGACTTGCCTACGGCCGGCACGTAATCAGGGCGTTGCGCATTGAGGCACTTGCAGTACTTGAGATCCGCGCCGTCCGAGAGACTGATGAGACGGTGCCTGAGTGCGTTTACGCAAGGCGTGCGCTGCGCCTGTCGGCAAACGTTTCGCTTCAGTTCACGCGTGCGACGAAGATATTTCTCGGCATCCTTGGCATGTTCATGCCGCTCGTATGGTGGCGCCATGTTGCAACTGGCTTGCGTGTGATCGGCACACTGGAAGGCCGCCAATTGGTATTCAGAAACTACGCGCGGACCATGATGGTCAACCGACCTAGCCTTCAACCTGGGCTGGATTATCTCCTGCGTCACTTCACATCGCCACGTTCTGAA
Source organism: Paraburkholderia graminis C4D1M (assembly GCF_000172415.1). Classification (GTDB taxonomy): domain Bacteria; phylum Pseudomonadota; class Gammaproteobacteria; order Burkholderiales; family Burkholderiaceae; genus Paraburkholderia; species Paraburkholderia graminis. The sequence goes on along the minus strand of NZ_ABLD01000003.1, from coordinate 510,974 downwards.
AAAGCGCTCAGCGCCGTCGCACATTTGGATCTTCGGACGGTGCGCAATGCAAGGTTGCTGGGCCTTGACACGGCGGAAGCCCTAAAGGAATTCTGGGATGCATGGCATGGTTTCTCGGCCGAGAAGCTTGCCGTCTTCGCTGAACTCCGAGTGATCCGCACAGCGGAGGAAGTTGCGTGGTTTAGTCCGTGGCGTCATGAACGGCGCGACTCTTCGACGACTCCTGCGGTGGATGCACAGGCGCGACGTTCGATTGCGCGCCTGTTGGCGCTGGGCGTGCCTCGCGAGAGGACGGTCAAGCTGATCGAGTTCTGGCACCGATGCGCGCCAGAGGACCTGAACCGATCTCTTGAGGTGCTTGCCACCCGCGGCTACGACGATGTTGCGCAGATCTTCGAGGCTCTCGGACAAACGCTATGGCGTGCACGAGCGGCGCGCAACTGGGACTTCGTCGTTGACGTTGTGGGCGCGGGCGACATACATCGTATAGCCCTTTTTGATCGGCTGCTGGAAGCTGATACCTTGCCGGACACAGACGCTATCCGTGCCCTTCAGGTCCGCGGTGCCACACTTGATGAGCTCGCGCACGTGCAGACCTTTTTGCTCATGGTTTGCGATCGTCGCAAGGAGCCAACTCGCGTTATTGCGCTGCTGTTAGCGCAACCGCACACACTGAGCATCAAACAACTGGCCGAATGCCGCAGCTACACATCGCACCGGTCGGAGGACGAGCTCGAGCAATTTCTCGATGTTCTCGCGCGACACGGCTTTGGTACGGCCGAGGGTGTCTTGGCCTTTCAGAATATCTACCAGTCGTGGGTCAAGACGTCGAATGTTTCTCGCCTTTTGGCTCTATATCGAGGGCTACGCGACATTTCGAACGATCCACATGACGCTGCGGCATGGGTGGCGGATGTCGGCGAAAAACATCTCGACTCGCTCGAGCTCCTTGTGAAAGCGATGGAAATAACAGATCGCGCGGCGTTTCAGGGGATTCGACCGTTCGCGCGCGTAGCTAAGGCTGTGCTTGCCTGGGTAATTGACGATCGCGGACTTAGGACGATCGAGGCACTCCGCACTTGGCGACGCACGGCGGTTGGAGTCGAACAGGTGGATGACTATGAAGGCAACCCTGTGTTTCAGGTATTGCTCGACGACGCTGACGCCCGTGGGGATTTCGGTCATGTGAATCGGAACATGAGTGCATTCTGGAGCGCGCTTTGGCGCGAGCGCGAGGCGATTATCGGCCGCCCCCGTGCGGGCAATGAAGAGACAGAAATGGGGGCCTACTGGTCACGGGCGCGCGAAACTGAGGCCAACCTTTCCCGGCGGGCGCTGCCGCAGCTACAACACCAACTCCAAGCCACCGGCGGTCTTCTGGCCAGCGGCCTAATTCGTGCCGCCTGGCAAGATGCTCCCACTTATGGACGGGAACTCGCGGCGTTTAACGACGAGGTTGAGGCTCTGCTCAAGGGGCGTGGGCCGGTCGCGGCGGAACTCACTGGGTTACAGGCCGACGCGATCTCAGCCGTCTACGGCATCGACCTTAGTGGGAGCGATGCTTGCTGGGCCGGCGTCGCGGGCCTTCAGCAGCATCTTGCGGGAATGGCGTTGGGGCCTTACACCATGTGCTTCGAGCACCGCCGCATCGAGATGACGGGCCAAATCGATCGTAGGGGGATTGACGCATTGCTTGAGGCATTCGGCTACGGACGGCGTTTTCGCGAAGTAATCGGCGTTGATGCCGGTAGCGCATGGGAGCGCCTTTCACCGAAGCAGATGCGCGAGGGCGAACGCTCGGTGAGTCCGCAAACTCTACACCGCCATCTGGGGGTGCTGCTTGGCGCACTACCCGAAACAATAAGTGACGCGCTCGAGAACGAGGTGGAAATGTTGGGCCTCGAGACGCACGAGCCAGCGCGGCATCAACTGGCAGCTAATCGCATCAAGGACTTCTTCGAGGTCGAGTTAGGTGACCTCCTGCCACAAGCCGCGACAACACTTGCTGCAAAGCTTGATGAGGTTACTACCGACGCGCTCATCCGGCGTCTTGTCGGCACGCCGGTAGAGGCACCGGAGCTGGTGGAACGCGTGAACGAGGCACTCACACAAACTGCCAGACGTGTACGGCAAGTGTACGGTCGCTGGATTCATCAGCAACTCGACGCATTCACGGGTGCAGCATCAGGAGCCGGGGCGCGCGAATACCGCGCTATCGTCTCGAAGCATGGAGCAGCCTACTTCGCGAAGGCTGCCACAAAGATTTGCTCGGCAGACAATGAGCGCATGTGGCGCGAACCTCGCCAGGCTCATTTGCTTGTCTTTGACGAGCCCGGGCGGCGGCTTGTCGCAATGGCAATACTGTACTTCGAATATATCGCGGCGATCGATGCAAAGACGCCCACGCTCGTCATGCGCGCCATCAATACGGTTGCAGATGCAGACAATGGGCACGATGCTGAGTCGATCGTGAGCGCGTTTCTGTCGGTGGGCAAACAAATCGCTGAGGACAACAATCTGGCCGCGTTTGCCGTGCCCGACAACACTGACCAGCACCTGCTCTCGAACCGCAACGACATAGTCGCGGGCATCGAGGCTTGCTACGTCGGTGTCCATACCCGTTATTCCGAGTCTTTCCACCCCGAGTCGAAAGCGAGCATGCCGCCATATGCCGTGAATCTGAGATCAGGAGAACTTTTTTACGGCTACGAGCACGGCCGTGCTCCCGTCCACACTCTCCACGTGTTATGGGTGCCAGCGTGCGAATCTCCCACGCCGATGACGGACGATGCGACAAACGTGGCACGCGCACTCCTCGCCGAAAGTAACTGAGTGTTGATTTGCACTGAATCCTGACCCACCCTACGCAGTAATTTGCATCGAATATTGACCCACGTAGAACACTGACCTGCTCGGGAACGGGCAGGGGAACGGAGTGATCGACGTGGCTATATTGAGCATCATCCGACGCTGGCACTTTCGCGATCATGTCTCGTTGCGCGAGATTGCCAAACGACTGGGCGTGTCGAGAAACACGGTCCGGCGTTACATTCGGGCCGGTACGGTCCTGCCCGCCTATCCGGAACGACACAGTCCCAGCAAGCTCGACGGGTTCGCTGCGAAGCTCTCGAGCTGGCTGAAGACCGAAGCGAACCGGCCCCGCAAGCAGCGAAGAACCCTGAAGCAGATCCACGCAGATCTGTGCGCGCTCGGCTTCACCGGCTCTTACGACCGGGTGGCGGCGTTCGCTCGGCGCTGGCGGCAGGAGCAGCACGAGCAGGCAAAGACAACGGGACGGGGAACGTTCGTGCCGCTGCGGTTTGCCGCTGGCGAAGCGTTCCAGTTTGACTGGAGCGAGGACTGGGCCGTTATCAATGGCGAGCGCACCAAGCTGCAGGTCGCACAGCTCAAGCTCAGCCATAGCCGCGCCTTCTTCCTGCGCGCCTACCTGCTTCAGACTCACGAGATGCTGTTCGACGCGCACTATCACGCGTTCGTCGCCTGGGGCGGCATTCCACGCCGCGGCATCTATGACAACATGAAGACCGCCGTTGACAGAGTGCGACCCGGCAAGGTGCGCGAGGTCAACGCGCGCTTCAGCGCGATGGTTAGTCACTACCTGTTTGACGCCGAGTTCTGCAATGTCGCCTCGGGCTGGGAGAAGGGGCAGATAGAGAAGAACGTCCAGGACAGCCGTCACCGGCTTTGGCAGAAAGCGCCGGCGTTCGGCTCGCTCGCCGCGCTTAACGACTGGCTGGCCGACCAGTGCGTGCTGCTGTGGCAACAGACGCGGCACCCGGAGCACGACACGACCATTTGGGATGCGTGGGCGGCCGAGCGTCCACACCTGATGCCGGTGGGCCAGCCATTCGATGGTTTCGTCGAACATACCAAGCGCGTTTCGCCCACCTGCCTGGTGAACTTCGAGCGCAACCGCTATAGCGTACCGGCGTCGTTTGCCAACCGGCCCATCAGCCTGCGCGTGTATGCCGCAAAGCTTGTCTTCGTCGCCGGAGGTCAGGTGATCGCCGAGCACGAACGGCGTATCAACCGCAGCCACAACCACGGCGAGACCATCTACGACTGGCGTCACTACCTGGCAGTCCTGCAGCGCAAACCGGGAGCGCTTCGCAACGGTGCACCCTTCACCGAGTTTCCAGCTGGCTTCCGCAAGCTGCAGGGCGTGCTGCTCAAGCGCCCGGGGGGCGACCGGGAGATGGTCGAGATTCTGGCGCTCGTGCTGCTGCACGACGAACAGATGGTGCTCGCTGCCGTCGAGCTGGCATTCGAGGCTGGCGCGCCGAACAAGCCGACGGTGCTGAACATCCTGAGCCGCCTGCTTGACAGCCCGCCTGTGCCACCGCTGCAGACGCCACAGGCGTTCACGCTGACCGTCGAGCCGCAGGCCAATGTCGGCCGGTATGATCGGCTAAGAGACCGCGAGGACAATCATGCAGCCTGACGTGATGATGCAGATGCTCAAGTCACTCAAGCTGCACGGTATGGCTCAGGCACTGGGCGAGCTCGCCGCTCAGGACTCGCCGGCCTACAAGGCGGCTTCACTGGTGCTTGCCGGATTGCTCAAGGCAGAAATTGCAGAACGGGAAGTGCGCTCACTCGCTTACCAGATGAAGGTGGCGCGCTTCCCGGCGTATCGCGATATCGGCGGCTTCGACTTCAGCTGCAGCGATGCCAACGAGGCGCTGGTGCGGCAGTTGTACGAGTGCGAGTTTATCGACTCGGCGCACAACATCGTCCTGGTGGGCGGACCCGGTACGGGAAAGACGCATCTGGCAACCGCGATCGGTGTGCAGGCTCTCGAACATCATCGCCGCCGGGTGCGCTTCTTCTCCACCATCGAGCTGGTCAACGCACTCGAACAGGAGAAGCTCGTGGGCAAGCCCGGACAGCTCGCCACACGACTTATGTATGCCGATCTTGTGGTGCTGGACGAGCTCGGCTATCTGCCCTTCAGCCAGACCGGCGGTGCGTTGCTGTTCCACCTGCTTAGCAAGCTCTACGAACGAACCAGCATCATCATCACCACCAATCTGAGCTTCGCCGAGTGGGCCAGTGTGTTTGGCGATGCCAAGATGACGACCGCGCTGCTCGACCGGCTTACGCACCACTGCCACATTGTAGAAACAGGCAACGATAGCTATCGTTTCAGAAACAGCACGACACAGCCCAAAAAGGAGAGAAAGAAGACCCAGATACCCACCGAATAACCCGCAAAGCTGGTCCAACGGGTGGGTCAGAATTCAATGCAAATCGTGGGTCAGGATTCAGTGCAAATCAACAGGCCGTCTCTCTGGCAGAAGCCGAAAACGCCGAAGTGGTAACAAAAAGTCCCTTTGCCGCCTTGAAACGATCCAGTGATCCAAAGAAATCCCGGATCGCACCCGAGCTGACGTTATTGCCGTCGGAATAGCGCTTGGCCTGTACGTAAATGCGGTCCAAGCCCAAGGCGTCTTGATCGATAACGCCGTCAATCCCGCCGTCGCCGCTCTTGCCTAACGCACGGCCGGCGTCACTTGTGGACCCCCCATAACCCATGGCCAGCAGCAATTGGACTACGAGACGCTCGAAAAACTCCGGCGGCGCCGCAATGACACGGGCGAGCAGATCAAGACTGAGTTCGTCGTCCAACTCACCGTGAGCTTTTCGGATGATTTCGTCCGGCGTCATGCCGCTCGCCTGGACAGCTTCCACCGCCGGCGAGTTTTTTCCGGCGTTGTCGCTACCATTGCTGGCGTCCCGGAACAGTATGAACTCTGGGAATTGTTCCAGAAAGCGAATGTCGATTTTTCCCGGCGGATTGGCCAATACATCACGTCCCCGATCGCTTATCTGGAAGTGGGCGCGCCTGGTCAACTCAACCAGGCCCGCTTTGCCCAAATAGCTCTTGGCCCAATGCACACGGTTAGCGAAGGTCGTCTGCTTTCCGGATGGCAGTAGTTCTGAGCGCTCGTCCTCTGTCAGTTGGAATTTGCCCGCCAACAACTGGACGACATCAGAAATTTTCACCTCGCCCATTTCGGACGAACGTAGGACGGGAAGCATCAATGTCTGAAAATCAGGAATGGCCATTATCGCTAGTCAATTAGTAGAACGGTGCCGATGCTGGCTCTTTGCGGTGCTCCGGAAGATCATACCGCTTACCTCGACCGGTGACTTCCCCACCGAACGTCCGCTCCTGTCAGGGACGCCTCATTGACACTTTGCCATGGTGACGGTCCGTGCCGAGTGCCGTTGGTCGCAGCTTTGCGAGGTTCAAGCTGCCCGTAGTTGAGGTGCAAAGAGAAGGTTCCAACTGATTGGAAGAAATTGCTTGATGTCTCACCGCCGCACAAACCCCGGCAGCCTCAAACTGCCGGGGGTTTTTCTTCACCCGCCCTCGCAACCCATCCACCGAAGCATCCACTCAAAACTTATCCCACCCGTCATCGCCACCGACGGTAGCAACCGGCGACGCCAACTCCTTCGCCGGCACACGCACCGGTTCAGCCTTCGCCCCAACGCGGACCGCACTCACCGGCTTGACGTGAGCAACATTGGCTAGCTTACCCACCCCAGCCACCCCAGCCCCCGCGTCTTCCCTCAGCAAGAGGTCAACACCCACCCCCACCCGAAAAAACCCCACAGTCTCACTCAACCGCTCCCCCTGTTCCTCCATCGACCGCGAAGCCGCCGCCGCCTGTTCCACCAGCGCCGCGTTTTGCTGCGTGACGTTGTCCATCTGCGTGATCGCGAGGTTAATCTGCTCGATGCCGCGGCTCTGTTCGCTCGAGGCCGCCGCAATCTCCGACATGATGTCCGTCACGCGCGCCACGGCATGCGTGACTTCGGTCATCGTCTTGCCCGCTTCGCCGGCAAGCGACGAGCCGTCGCGAATCCTTCCCACCGAATCGGCGATCAGATCCTTGATCTCCTTCGCCGCGCTCGACGAGCGCTGCGCAAGACTCCGCACCTCGCTTGCGACCACCGCGAACCCGCGTCCCTGTTCGCCCGCGCGTGCCGCTTCCACGGCTGCGTTCAGCGCAAGAATGTTGGTCTGAAACGCGATCCCTTCGATGATGCCCGTGATGTCGGCAATCTTCGTCGAGCTATCGCTGATGTCCTGCATCGTGCTCACCACCTGGCCGACCACGGCGCTGCCTTTCCGGGCGACAGACGAAGCATTCGCGGCGAGCGTGCTGCCTTGCTGCGCGTTATCGGCGTTCTGCTTCACCGTCGACGTGAGCTGCTCCATGCTCGACGCCGTCTCCTGCAACGACGCCGCCTGCTGTTCCGTACGCTGGCTCAGATCCATGTTGCCCGCCGCGATCTCGCGAGCCGCGCCCGCGATGCTCGTGCTGGCGTCGCGCACGCGTCCGACGACCGTCGTCAGACGCTCGTTCATCTCGCGCAGCGCGCCGAGAAGTTTGCTGGTCTCATCCTTGCCGTCGACGCGAATGCGCGTGCGCAAATCGCCTTGCGACACGGTCCGCGCGACGTCGATGGCAACGCCCAACGGCCCGCTCACGGCACGCGTGATCGCGACACACGCGCCGACTGCAAGCGCAACCGCGAGCAGCGAAATGGCGATCAGCAGATTGCGCTGGTTCTGGTAATGCGCCGCGTAGTCCGCGATCATCGTCTCCTGCCGCGCATGCGCGTGCCCGGCATACGCGTCGGTCGCGCGAATCAGCGCCGCGAGGAGCGGCCGGCACTGATCGTCCATTTTGACAATCGCCTCGTCGCGCTTGTTGGCGAGCGCGAGGCCGACAATGTCGGTCGCGACCGGGCCATACGCGGTCTCCACGCGATTGATTTCGGCCACGAGGCTGCGCGCCTTGTCGTCGGCGCCGGCGTCCCTGACCATCTCGTTCAGCTTCTTGAGATTCGCCGCCACGTCTTCGTGCGCACGCGTGACCTGCGCTTTTTCGATCTCGAGATCCTCGGGCTTGACGACGAGCACGAGATTGCGCGCCGCGATCGCGCGGCGATCAACCGCGGTTCGCACCTGAACCGCCATGTCGGCGCGCGCGTTGATGCCGCGCACGAAACTGGAAAAGCCATCGGTGGAATCGGCGAGCGACTTGAGCGAAAGTCCCGCGACCGCGACGACGATCAGGGACAGCATGCCGAAGCCGGCTATCAGCTTCGCTTTAATGGTGAACTGGTTCAGAGCGGCCATGTATCTGTATTTCTCCAGGGACGAAACGAGCGCTTCGTAATGGACTCTCAGGTCCGGGAATGGGAGCGTCTATGCGGCCGCCGGACAGTCGACGACCTCGCGCGGTGTTGCCGCTTCGTGCGAGCACAAAAGCGGCATCCCATTTATTGGTTATCGGAGCTTCGCAGATGGACTTGAGAGAAGCCGGGTAATCCACGACCCGTTAACGTCCGCCGCCGTCTAGACTTCCACCCAACTCTCACCGCCAACCAAAGACAACCAAAAGACAACCAAAAGACAACCGTAAGCCCCGCGCAAGCCGCCAAACCCCCGTCTTTTCCACGATTTGGGCCGCGGTTCCCTCTGTTACGCTACCGGCTTGCCATACGTGCCCACGGGCGCGTCCTTTCCCCACCGCGCGCCAAGGCCGCGCATGTCCGAACCGAACAACATGGTCACGCGTCGTCCCAACCTCATCATCGCGATCAGTGGCGTGCTGGCGAGCGCAATCCTCGCGCTCGCTGTGTGGGTGCTCGCGCAGATGCACGACGACGCGTTGCGGCGCGCGCAGGACTCGGTCTTCAACGTCTCGCTGCTGGTGGAGCGCGACGTCTCGCGCAATCTGGAAATTTACGATTTGTCGATCCGAACGGTGATCGACGGGCTCAAGCAGTCGCGCGTGATGCAACTCGATCCGGCGCTGCGTCAGATGGTGCTGTTCGACGGCTCGGCGTCGGCGAAAGACATGGGCTCGATTCTCGTCATCGATGAAACGGGCTATATCGCGATCGATTCGCAGTCGCTGCCGCCGCGCCACGTTTATCTCGGCGACCGCGACTACTTCAAGGTCCATCGCGATTCGCCTAGCGTCGGTTTGTACGTGAGCCGTCCGTTCATGCCGCGCACGACGGGCGCCGACATGAGCATTGGCCTCAGCCGGCGCATCACGCGGCCGGATGGCAGCTTCGGCGGCGTAGTCGTGGGCACGATGCGCCTGAAGTATTTCCGCAGCCTGTTCGACGGGATGAACCTCGGCGCCGGCGGATCGATGGCGCTGATGCTGAGCGACGGCACGATGTTGATGAGGCGTCCGTACGATCCGAAGACGATCGGCATCAATCTGATGGGCACAGCCAATTATTCGCGCTTCGTCCAGCAGCCGAGCGGCGACTTCTTCGGAACGGCGGCGATCGACGGCGTCGAGCGCTGGTACGCGTTTCGCCACATCGACATGTATCCGCTGATTCTCGACGTCGCGCTGTCCACGCGCGATATCTACGTCGGCTGGCGGCGGCGCGCATGGATCATCGGCTCGCTGATCGGCGCGCTCAATCTCACGATGATCGCGCTCGCCGTGCTGTTCGCGCAGCAGATACGGCGGCGCCTCATCGCCGAGGAAGAACTGCGCCTGCTCGCGAGCACGGACGGTCTGACGGGCGTCGACAACCGCCGCACCTTCGAGCAGTCCGCGGAGAACGAATGGCGCCGTGTACACCGCAACGGCGGATCGCTTTCGATGCTGCTGATCGACGTCGACAGTTTCAAGGGATTCAACGACCTGTACGGCCACTCGGCCGGCGACGATGCGCTGATCACGGTGGCTCGCTGCATCACGCAGAACGTGCAGCGTCCGGGCGACACGGCGGCGCGCTACGGCGGCGAAGAGTTCGCGGTTCTTTTGCCGGACACCGACCAGGCCGGCGCAATGTCCATTGGCGAGAAAATCCGCGCGGCCGTGGAGGCGGTTGGGCTCGGTCACGTGGCCAGCTCGCACCATGTGCTGACCGTGAGCATCGGCGTCGCGACGATGCGGGGCGAGGCGTTCACGTCGAGCCGCGCGCTCGTCGATGCCGCCGATCAGGCGCTGTATGCCGCGAAGGATGCGGGCCGCAATCGCGTGTCTTCGTACGGGCCGGGCGTGCCGGCGGCGGAAGGCAGCGCGACAACTGTCGTTGGTCGATAGCGCTGCCTCCCAATAATACCCGGATAATATATTGCGCTTTTATTTAACCCGGATATAATTCGACAGCTTCCCGAACCGGAGATTGTCGTGACCACGTATTCCCGCACCTGTACGGCCTTTGAGGGCCATCGCCTTATCGCTTCCGGCGAATTGCCGCGGGTCGCGCTCGCCGTCAAAGAAGTCCTCGCGCGGGGCGAACAGGCACCCGTCCTCGTTTTCGACGACGCCAGCGCGGCTCCCGTCGAATTCGATTTGCGCGGCAGTGCGGAGGACATTGTCGCGCGCTTGAACGAGGCTGAGCGCGCCGCAGATCCCTCCACCGACGCAACCACCGCCGCCGCCGCCGCCGACACCAGCACGCCACGCGGTCGCGGACGGCCGAGGCTTGGCGTCGTCGCGCGCGAAGTGACGTTGTTGCCGCGTCATTGGGATTGGCTGAATGCGCAGCCGGGCGGCGCGTCGGTCGCGCTACGCAAGCTGGTGGAGACGGCGCGCGCAACCGGCGAGCATGTCGACCGCAGACGCGTAGCGCAGGAGGCGGTGTATCGCTTCATGACGGCGCTGGCGGGCAACTTGCCGGATTACGAAGATGCGACTCGTGCGCTCTATGCCGGCGACCGGCCGCGCTTCGAAGAAAGAATCGCGCAATGGCCGGAGGATGTCCGCAGGTACACGCTGCGGCTCGCAGAGAATGCGTTCGAACCGCACGCCTGAACCGAAGCAAGGCGAAAAAAAACCGCTCACACCCGGAGAGCGTGAGCGGAAAGTCGGAGAGTTACAACAACATCGCATGCGTTAATTGGGGTCAACGCAGCGGGGCAAGTCTAAGAGCCAAATCGCTGCTTTGATATCGGACGAATCTCAAACGCGTAGGTCGTTTGCATCTACCAGGTATTCCTTACATTATCCTGTCCCGCTTATTCCGGGATTCATCGCATCAAGTCCGCGCGCTGCGCGCCGTAAAACGAACTGAACGCTGCTGAGCGCTGCGTCGCCAACGCGCCTTCTTACTCCTGATGAGTCGTTGGCACGTTCCGGCCGTGACGCGGCAGCGAGCATTTTTGTTGCGACTTGTGAAGGATAGGCCAATGAAGTGGTTCGATCGCATGACCGTGTTCAGGAAACTGCTGCTGGCATTCGCCGTGGTGATTGCGTTTTGCGTGGTGATCGGCGGCACATCGCTGAAGACGCTGTCGTCGATGCATGACATCACGGATGCCATCTGCGATAAATATATGGACGGCCTTTACTGGCTCGAAGAAGCGAACCGCCACAAGATCGATTCGGATCTCGCCGCTGCGAACCTCGGCTATGTGAGCGGCGAAGCCGGCCGTCAGAAGCTCAAGGACAGCATCGTGGCATCGCTCAAGCGAATGCACGAGGGCTACGACAATTATCGCGCGACGATCGTCACCGCCCAGGGCCGCCAGATGTTCGACGACGTGCTGCAGAAGTCCGCGGTCTGGGAAGGCATCGTGCAGCAGCAGATCGGCCTTGCGCCGATCCCGGCCGGCGTCGACAACGACGAACTGGTGCGCCGCGCCATCGCGTCGAGTGAGGCATTGCGCGACCGCATCACGGCGCTGATCGACTATCGCCGTCAGCAAGGCAACGACGCGCAGGCCGAAGCCGCCGCCAATTATCAGCGCATGCGCATGGCGATGCTCGTGCTCGTGCTGGGCGCGATCGTCGCGGGCGGCGTGCTGGCCGCGATGATCGCGCGGCGCCTCGCGCGTCAGTTGGGCGGCGAGCCGGATTACGCGATGCATATCGCGAACCGCATCGCCGACGGCGACCTCAGCGTGCGCGTCGAAACCCGTCCCGGCGACACGCAGAGCATGCTCTTCGCACTGCGCAACATGCGCGAGCGGCTCTCGGGCATCGTTGCAGGCATCAGCGAATCGAGCGAATCGATCCTCACTGCATCGGGCGAAATCGCGCAGGGCAACACCGACCTGTCGCAACGCACCGAAGAGCAGGCCGCGGCCTTGCAGGAAACCGCGTCGAGCATGCAGCAACTGACGTCGACGGTGAAGCAGAACGCAGGCAACGCGCAGCAGGCGGGCGGCGTCGCGCACGGCGCTTCGGAAGTGGCGGCGCGCGGCAGCCATCTCGTCGGCGATGTGGTCGAAACGATGCGCGAACTCGCGGCCGGCTCGAAGCGCATGACCGACATCATCGCGGTGATTGAAGGCATCGCGTTCCAGACCAACATTCTTGCGCTGAACGCCGCGGTCGAGGCGGCGCGCGCCGGCGAGCAGGGACGCGGCTTCGCGGTCGTCGCGGGCGAAGTGCGCTCGCTCGCGCAGCGCAGCGCGGTGTCGGCGAAAGAGATCAAGGAACTGATCGAAAACTCGACTGCGCGCGTGGACAGCGGCGCGGAACTCGCGGAGCGGGCCGGCCAGACGATGGCCGAAGTGACTCAGGCGATCAGTCGCGTCACGGACTTGATGAACGAGATTTCCGCGGCGTCGCAGGAACAAAGCACAGGCATCGAAGGCGTGAATCGCGCCGTCGCGCAAATGGACGACGTGACCCAGCAGAACGCCGCGCTCGTCGAGCAGGCCGCGGCCGCGGCGTCGTCGATGGCGGATCAGGCGAGGCAGTTGCAGGCGGCGGTGACGGTGTTCTCGCTCGAGCCGAAGCACGCGTGACGAACGTCGCGTCATCGCGCGCGTCGCGTTTGTGCCTGGCCGCGCGCGATATTGTCCGCGCTTGCCACCTCCAATCGCACTCCGTACACTCGCGCGTAATTCCCGCACGGCGCTATTTTTGCGCGCCGTCGTCCACGAAAAACGCCGAATAGAGGAGAACCCCCGCGATGGCCGATTCCTATTTTCCCCGCTGGCGCGCACAGCCAGATGCCGTCGAGGGGCGCATCGTCGGTACTGACGAACGCCTTGCCTGGCCGCAGATGTTCGCGATGGGCATTCAGCACGTCGTCGCGATGTTCGGCTCGACCGTGCTCGCGCCCTTGCTGATGGGCTTCGATCCCAACCTCTGCATCTTCATGTCGGGCATCGGCACGCTGCTGTTCTTCGTGCTGGTCGGCGGCCGCGTGCCGAGTTATCTCGGCTCGAGCTTCGCGTTCATCGGTCTCGTGATCGCGGTCACCGGCTACGGCGGCCACGGGCCGAACATGAACGTTCCGGTCGCGCTGGGCGGCATCATCGCGTGCGGCGTGGTGTATGCGGTCATCGGCCTGATCGTGTCGGCGGTCGGCACGCGCTGGATCGAAACGCTGATGCCGCCAGTCGTGACCGGCGCGATTGTCTGCGTGATCGGTTTGAATCTCGCGCCGATTGCCGTGCGCGGCGTGAGCGGCAGCAACTTCGATTCGTGGATGGCGCTCGTCACCGTGCTGTGCGTCGGCGCGGTCGCCGTGTTTGGCCGCGGCATGCTGCAACGCCTGCTGATTCTCGTCGGCCTGCTGATGGCCTACGTGATCTATGCCATCGTGACGAACGGCCTCGGCATGGGCAAGCCAGTCGACTTCTCGATCGTTGCGAACGCTGCGTGGTTCGGCATGCCGCATTTCACGGCGCCCGTGTTCAACATGCAGGCCATGACGCTGCTCGCGCCGATCGCGGTGATTCTCGTCGCCGAAAATCTCGGCCATATCAAGGCGGTTAGCGCGATGACCGGACAGAACCTCGACCGCTATATCGGCCGCGCTTTTCTCGGCGATGGACTCGCGACCGTCGTTTCCGGTTTTGCCGGCGGCACGGGCGTGACGACCTACGCGGAAAATATCGGCGTGATGGCCGTGACCAAAATCTATTCGACGCTCGTGTTCGTGATCGCCGCGTTGATCGCGCTCGTGCTCGGTTTTTCGCCGAAGTTCGGCGCGGTGATCCAGACCATTCCGGGCCCTGTGCTCGGCGGCGTTTCGATTGTCGTGTTCGGCCTGATCGCGGTAACCGGCGCGCGCATCTGGGTCGTCAACAAAGTGGACTTCTCTGATAACCGCAATCTGATCGTGGCCGCGGTCACGCTCGTGCTCGGCGCCGGCGACTTCTCGCTGAAACTCGGCGGCTTTGGTCTTGGCGGCATCGGCACGGCCACGTTCGGCGCGATCATTCTTTACGCGCTGCTCCGAAGGAAGCCGGTGCAAGGGCCGGTAGCCTGATCGTTTTCAGGAGACGACGTTACTTCCAGCGCGCGGTCAGCGCCGTCTCCGACAAATCCACTTCATGCATGAGCTTGTTGAACGTTTCGTCGTTGATGGTCTGATTGCTGCGCAAGCTGAGCAATACCTGGCGCTCGGCACGCATTGCGGAGAGCTTCATGCGAAATTCCAGTGCGTCCGCGCGCCGCGCCATGTCGCGCGGTTCCTGATCTCCGGCGAGTGCCGTCAGCCTGCGGCGATAAATATCCATGACGCGCGCGGTCACGTCGGCGGCATAGGCCGAGGCCGATTCGTCGAGATTCGCGCACTCCTTGTCATGCAGATCGTCGACGGCGCGGATCGCCGCTTGCGCCGCCATCGTGCGCGCGAGCGCTTCTTCCGCGGCGTGCGGGTCCTTGCCGCGGCGCCATCCGCGCAGGAGCAACGGCAACGCAATCACGCCGACGACGAGCGACACCAGAATCACGCCCGACGCGATAAAGATCGCGAGGTCGCGCCCAGGCAACGCAGCGCCGCCAGGCAATGTCTCGGGCAACGACAACACGCCGGCAAGCGTCACCGCCCCGCGCACGCCGGCAACTGTCGTAACCGCCACGGTGCGCAGCCCCGGCACCGCGTTGACGAGGCCATGCCGCGCTGCGCCGCGGCTCGAAAACCAGCGCAGCAGCCACACCCACGTAAAGCGCAACGCATACAGCGCGACAGCGACGACCGCGATGTAGCCGATCAGGCGTCCCACTTGCGCGTCGCTCGTTTGATGCGCGTCGAGCAGCGCGCGGCCGAGAATGTGCGGGAACTGCAGCCCCAGCAGAATGAACACCATGCCGTTGAAGACGAACTCGATCATCATCCACGTATTGTTTGCGCGCAGGCGCGACGAGACCGATCCCGACGTGGCGAGCGTCGTGTAGTTCATCATCATGCCGGCGGCGACCGCCGCGAGAATGCCCGAGAGCTCGAAGCGTTCGGCGATCAGGTAGGCGGCGAACGGAATCAGCAGCGTCATCACGACGCCGGGCGCCGGGTCGCCTTCTTCCGTCAGATTGAGAAAGCGCACGGACACGAAGCTGAACAGCCAGCTCACCGCCGCGCCCGTCGCGAGACCGCCGACGGCGATGATCACGAAGCTGATCGACGCATCGCGCAATGAAAACACGCCGGTCAACGCAGCGGCGATCGCGAACTTGAGCGCGACGAGGCCGGACGCGTCGTTCATCAACGCTTCGCCTTCGAGAATATGCATCAGCCTGCCCGGCACCTTGCCTTTGCCGGCGATACCCGAGAGCGCGACGGCATCGGTCGGCGAGAGGACCGCGGCGAGTGCGAACGCGACCGGCAGCGGCATCGACGGCACCAGCGCGTGCACGAAGTAGCCGATGGCCAGCACCGTCATGAACACGAGGCCGAGCGCGAGCATCAGGATCGAGCGGCGCGCCATGAAAAATTCGCGTTTCGGAATGCGCCATCCGTCGGCGAACAGCAGCGGCGGAATGAATAGCATCATGAAGATTTCAGGGTCGAACGTGACATGCAGCCCGAGCTTCGGCCATGCGAGCATCGCGCCCATCGCGATTTGCACGAGCGGCAAAGGCAAGGGCAGCAAGCGGGTCACGACACCCGAGGCTGCCACGGCAAGCAGAAGAATCAATACGGTGAAGACGATATCCATCGGTACAGGGCTTAAATAGACAACGGGGATTATCCGACGGATCGGCGCATCGGAGCCAGGGCGCGCACACGCACGCCCATCGCACCTTAACGGTGCGCGCTCGCCCTCCGGTGGCGCACGCGCCATACCGTCGGTGCAATCTTTCACGCGAGTTACATCGCTATGTGCGCAAGCGTGCGCATGGAGCTTGCTTAAGCCATATCGATGACGCACATTTTGGAGCAATGGCGCCGTGGGTTGTTCGCATCCGCGTTCTGACCGGCCCGGCTCTCGCGTGAGAGGATTGCATGACGATTGCGCAACAGGAAAGAACGGCCGCCGCGCCTCATGGCTTCGACGTCGAAGTGACATCGGGCCTCGAACGATTTTCGGTGCAGCACGGCGAGCTGACGCTCACGAGCGTGTTTCAACCCATCTTCAGTCTGTCGCACATGCGGGCTGTCGGCTATGAAGGGCTATTGCGCGCGCACGATATGCTCGACCGGCCCGTGTCGCCGCTCGATGTGTTCGGCGAGGCGGCGCGCGTCGGCGACGTGTTGCAACTCGACCGGCTCGCGCAGACGCTGCATCTGGAAAACTTCAAGGTGCTCGGCGCCGAACGCGAGTGGCTTTTTCTCAACGTGCATCCCGGCGCGTTGACCGATCCGTATCTGTCCGCCGCATTGCTCGCCACGCTCAAGCGTCTCGACTTGCCGCCGCGGCGCATCGTACTCGAAGTGCTCGAGCAGCGCGCGGAAGACCTCGAGCGTCTCGCGGATGCCGTGCGTCAATTCCGCGAGCGCGGCTTTCTGATTGCACTCGACGACTTCGGCGCGGGACACTCGAACGTCGAGCGCATCTGGCAACTCAACCCGGACATCGTGAAGCTCGACCGCATCATGCTGTCGCACGCCGCGCATCGCGCCGACATGGCGACGATCCTGCCGGGCCTCGTCGCGCTGTTGCACGAAGCGGGCAAGCTCGTGCTGATCGAAGGCGTGGAAACCGAGCACGAAGCGCAGATGGCGCTCGCCTGCAACGCCGACTTCGTGCAAGGCTTTTTCTTTGGCCGCCCGAATCCGGGAGCGGCCGACGCGACGCATGCGGCCAGTTGCATCGGCGAACTCACCGAGCGTTATCGCGACCAGACTGAAGCGGGCGAGCGCCGCAATGCGACTCGCCTCGCGCCGTATCTGCGCGCCTTCGAACGCGCGGCCGAGCGGCTTGCCGCTGGCGAGCCGCTGGAAGAAGTGTGCTGGAATTTCCTCGCGCTCGATCACGCCGCGCGCTGCTTTCTGCTCGACGCGAAAGGGCGGCAAGCGGGCCGCAACGTCGTGCTGCGCGCCGACCGCGCGGCGCATGAAACGCGCTTCTTGCCGCTCGCCGACGCGCAAGGTGCGAACTGGCTGCGTCGTCCGTACTTTCGCGATGCGATCAATGCACCTGAGCGCGTGCATGTCACGCGTCCATATCTGTCGATCAACGAGGCATTGCCGTGCGTGACGTTGTCGGTGGCCACGCAGGTTGGCGGACAAATCTGCGTGCTGTGCGGCGATATCGACTGGGTGGACGAAGAGCGCTTCTGACATCATGTCGTTTTCAACGACACACGGTTGCGCTCATGTCCGTTCTGCTCGAAGTCATTGCCACTACCGTTGCCGACGCGCGGCTCGCCGCGCAGGCGGGCGCTGACCGTCTCGAACTCGTCACCGCGATGGGCGAGGGCGGGCTCACGCCGAGCATCGGTCTGATCGAAGCCGTGGTGAACGCGGTCTCCATTCCCGTCAACGTGATCGTGCGTCCTCACAGCCGTTCGTTTGTCTACGATGCCGACGATCATGCGCTGATGCTGCATGACGTGCGCGCCGTGAAAGCGGCGGGCGCGAACGGCGTGGTGATCGGCATGTTGAACGTTGACGGCGAGATCGATCGCGAACAACTGGCGCGCGCAATCGACGCCGCCGATGGCCTTGCCGTCACCTTCCATCGCGCGTTCGATGAAGTGCGCGATCAGCAAAAAGCGCTGGACGTGCTGCTCGGTTTTAATGCCGTGACGAACGTGCTGACGTCAGGTGGACAGCCTTCCGTGCTGGATGCCGAGGCGACGATCCGCGCGCTTGTGCGCCAGGCGGCGGGATCGCATTGCACGGTGCTCGCGGGCGCGGGTCTGACAGTCGATGCAGTCGCCGGCTTCGTGAGCCGGACGCAAGTGCAAGCGGTGCACTTTGGGTCGGGTGTGCGTGTGGGCGGCAACGGACTTGCGCCGATCGACATCGACAAAGTTGCGCAGGTCAGGGCATTGTTGAACGCATAAAAAAGCCGCTTCATGTCGACACATGAAGCGGCTTCATCGTTTGCGCAGCAGCAAGCGTTGCGCCGGTTTCTACAACGCGTGCTACTTCGCGACCACAACCGGAATGCCGCGCAACTGCCCCGCGCCTTTAACATCCTCCAGCGATTTCTTCACCGACGCACCCGTCGCCGCTTCAATCTGCAAGCGCGCCGCGAGTTCACGTTCGCCACGCTTCACGCCTGCGAGATTCGCGACCTTCACATGACCATAACCGCGCACGCGAGCATGCAGATCGGCGAGCTTCGCGACGTCTTCGAGATTGCCGGCGTCGAGCTTGGCAAGCGCGCGCTGTAACGTGGTTTCGTAGTCGTCGGCGAGTTCGCGCTCCATCTTGCGCTCGAGCGTGCGGCCAAACGGATCGAGCATCGTGCCGCGCAGTCCACGCACTTTTGCCAGCACGCCGAGAACCGGCCACATCCATTGACCGAAGGTTTTCTTGGTCGGATTCCCACCGGAATGCGGGCGCGTGAGCGTCGGCGGCGCGAGATTGAACTTGATGCCGAAGTCCTTGCCCGCGACGCCTTCGAATTGCGCTTCGAGTGCTTCACGGAAGGCGGCGTCGGTGTGCAGGCGCGCGACTTCGTATTCGTCCTTCACCGCGAGCAAGCGATAAAACGTCGTCGCCACTGCACGCGTCACGCGTTCGCTGCTTGCATCTACCGCATGTTCGGCGCGACGCGCGGCGTCGACCAGCGCGCGATAACGCGTCACGTAGCTCGCGCCGCCATAAGTCTGCAGACGGCCTTCGCGATGCGCGATCAGTTCATCGAGCGTATCGACGCGCACCGTTTGCTTCGCCGCATGCCGCGCCTGCCACAGCGATTCGAGCGCGGCGGGATCGTCGGCGGCAAGACGGCCGATCGAAAACGCGAGTTGATTCATCTGCACCGCGACGTTGTTCAACTCAATCGCACGCATCAACGCGCCGAACGACACCGGCACGAGGCCGAGTTGCCACGCGAAGCCGAGCATCAGAATGTTTGCGCCGATCGTGTCGCCGAGAAAACGCGTGGCGAGCGCCTGCGCGTCGCAGGCGGACATGCGTTCGGCTCCGGCTGCATGCCGCATCTTGTCGATCAACGCGTCGGCGTGCAGCGTCGCGTCCGGGTTCGTCACGAAGGTCGCGTTCGGAATTGCATGCGTGTTGACGACGATGTGCGTGCGCCCATGACGTACCGTTTGCAATGCGTCGGCGCTTGCGCCCACCACCATATCGCAGGCGAGCAGCACGTCGGCCTGTTGCGTGTCGATGCGCACCTGGTTGAGCCATTCGTCGCGCGCCGCGAAACGCACGAACGACAATACGGAGCCGCCCTTTTGCGCGAAGCCCATGAAGTCGAGGACCGACGCGCTCTTGCCTTCCAGATGCGCGGCCATGCTGATCAATGCGCCGACCGTCACGACGCCCGTACCGCCGACGCCCGTCACGAGAATGTCGTACGGCGCGGCATCGAGCTGCGTGGCGGGCAGCCGCAATGCGTTCACGCGTTCGGTCAGCGCTTGCGGATCGAACGCGACGCCCGCGGCTTTCTTCAGCTTGCCGCCTTCGACTGTCACGAAGCTCGGGCAAAAGCCGTTCACGCACGAGTAGTCTTTATTGCACGACGATTGATCGATGCGGCGCTTGCGTCCCAACGCGGTTTCAACGGGCTCCACCGACAAACAGTTCGACTGCACGCCGCAATCGCCGCAACCCTCGCACACTTCCTCGTTGATAAAGAGCCGCTTGTCCGGATCGGGGAATTCGCCTTTTTTCCGGCGACGCCGTTTTTCGGCGGCGCAGGTCTGGTCGTAGATCAGCACGGTCACGCCGTCGGTGTCGCGCAGTTCGCGCTGCACGGCGTCCATTTCGCTGCGGTGATGGAACGTCGTGCCCTTCGGGAAAAGATCGTGATGGCCGTCGTATTTTTCGGGCTCGTCGCTGACCACGACGAAGCGCGATACGCCTTCGGCTTCCACCTGACGCGCGATCTGCGGCACGGAAATGCTGCCGTCGACCGGCTGGCCGCCCGTCATCGCGACCGCGTCGTTATAGAGAATCTTGTACGTGATGGTGGCTTTCGCCGCGACGGCCTGGCGGATCGCGAGAATGCCCGAATGAAAGTACGTGCCGTCGCCGAGATTCTGGAACACGTGGCGCGTTTTCGTGAACATCGAATGCGATGCCCAGTCGACGCCTTCGCCGCCCATCTGAATGAGACCGGTGGTGTCGCGCTCCATCCACGAAGCCATGAAGTGACAGCCGATGCCCGCCTGCGCAATCGAACCTTCAGGCACTTTCGTCGATGTATTGTGCGGGCAGCCCGAGCAGAAGTAAGGCGTGCGCTTCACGCTGTCGGCGGCGTTCGAAAGAATTTGCGGCGCGACCAGATCGACCACGCGTTCCCGACGATCGAGCGCGGGCTTGTGCTTCGCGAGCCAGTTCGCGAACACAGGCAGAATGCGCGAAGGCCGCAATTCACCGAGCGACGACAGCAGCATGCTGCCGTCTTCCGCATGCTTGCCGATCACGGCCGGCCGCGCGCCTTGCGTGCGGTTGTACAGATAGTCCTTGATCTGCTGCTCGATGACCAGGCCTTTCTCCTCGATCACGAGCACTTCGGAAAGACCGTCGACGAACGTATCGATGCGCGTCATTTCCAGCGGAAACGACAAGCCGACCTTGTAGATGCGCACGCCGGCCGCGTCCAGGTCGGCGACGGTCAGATCGAGGCGGCGCAACGTCTCCATCAGGTCGAGATGCGCCTTGCCGCACGTGACGATGCCGACGTTCGCATGCGGACTCGGCGCGATCCATTTGTCGATGCTGTTGGTCCTGGCGAAATGGCGCACCGCGTCGAGTTTCGCGTGCATCCGCGATTCGATGGTGAGGCTCGGCAAGTCGGGCCAGCGGTTATGCAGGCCGCCTGCCGGCACTTCGAAATCGTGCGGGACGGTCCAGTCGGTTCGCAGCGCATCGAGATCGACGGTCGAGCCCGATTCGACGGTTTCGGAGATCGCCTTGTAGCCGACCCACGCGCCCGAGAAGCGCGACAGCGCCCAGCCGTACAGCCCGAACTCGAGCATGTCGGCGATGTTCGACGGATTCACGACCGGCATGTGCCACGCCATCATCGCGAAATCGCTTTGATGCGGCATCGACGACGACACGCAGCCGTGATCGTCGCCGGCCACGACCAGCACGCCGCCATGCGGCGACGAGCCGTACGCGTTGCCGTGCTTGAGCGCGTCGCCCGCGCGGTCGACGCCGGGGCCCTTGCCATACCACATCGCGAACACGCCTTCGACCGTGCGTTCCGGGTCCGCTTCCACGCGCTGCGTGCCGAGCACGGCGGTGCCGCCGAGTTCTTCGTTGATCGCGGGCAGAAAGCGCACGTCGCTCGCTTCGAGCAGTTTCTTCGCCTTCCACAATTGCTGATCGACCATGCCGAGCGGCGAGCCGCGATAGCCGCTGATGAAGCCGGCGGTGTTCATGCCGCGCGCCTGGTCGAGCGCGCGCTGCATCAACGCGAGGCGCACGAGCGCCTGCGTGCCGGTCAGAAAGATGCGGCCGCGGGTCGCGGTGAGATTGTCGGACAGCTTGTAGTCGGCGAGAGCGGGCGTGCCGTCGATGGGCAGGCGAGCGGTCATGGATGAGTCTCCGTAATTTTGCATTCGCGCGCGCGATGGGGACCGGTGGGAACCACGAAGCCCGCGCAGCGAAAGAGACTCTATTTTTTAGCGCCAATCAGAGTGGATTTTTTCTACTTTCCGCGCATGCACGCGAATGCGCGCGAAGAGCGCTGCGTTTTGACGCGGTTTTGAGATGGATATGCCACGCGAAGGATGGCTTCGGGTATGCCCTGGGTGCTTCGCCGGGTTATATCGGGCGATTGTCGCCCGCGCTTCGCGTGTTGCTGCTTTGGCCGTTTATCGCCGCTTACGGCCGCACGCTTGCCGCGACAGGCGCTTCGTCGAGCGGCACGATCTCGTCGAAATGCGAGTAGTCGATATGGCTCACGCCGTCCTGCTCGCTCATGATGTCGACGAAACGGTGATGCCAGAAGATTTCGTCGCACGACCACATGTGGCGCGCCTGCATGGTTTGCGATGTCGATTCGTCGACGCCTTCGAGCGTCAGCAGCAGCGACGTGTCGCGTGCCTTCAACGTTTCGGCGGTTTCGCCGAACAGCGGACTCTCTTCGTCGATCACATGCATCAGGCTCCAGCCGAGCTTGAACACCGGATGTTGATCGCGCACGAGCGTCAGGTCATGAAGCCGCCGCAATGTGTAGCCTTCGGCCGTGGTTTCACGCCGCAGAATGCGCAGCCGCGCATGCGCTTCGGCGATCACGTTCTGACGTCCGTTGGCCGAGCGCACGATCAGCGTCATGTGGCCGTCGAGCGGCCGGATGACCGCGTAGCGCGCGAACATGATCTTCGCGTGCGGGCGAGAGAAGCGCGCGAATATCAGCCCCGTTGCCAACGCAATGCTCGACATGCCGACGAAGATTTCGAGCGTGGCGATCCAGTGCGCGTAGACCGTTTGCGGATGCATGTCGCCATAACCGACGGTGGCGAGCGTTTCGACACTGAAGAAAAACGCGCCGCCGAAGCCCGTTGGATACAGGTTGGCAATCGGTGCGTCGCCGAGCATGTAGAGCGCGGCGAAGCTCGTGTTGAGCAGCATGAACAGCACCGCGAGCGAGACGAAAAACGTCGGCCAGCGAACCGTCAGCGCGCGGTGATAGAGATCCTGCCAGAACCGCATCGGCATGCCGTGCGCGACGACCACCTGATCCTCGATACGCAGTTCGCGGCTGCCGCGCAAGCGGCGTTTTCGCGCGCGCTCTTCAGCGTCGCCGATGCCGGGAAAACGGTCGGTCGGTTCGGTAGCCATCGCGTGCTCGAGGAATGAAAACGGCGCAAGCGTAGCACGGCGCCTGGCTCGCCGAACGGGGCTTGCGAGTGCGAAGCCCCGGCGCGCCCGAAAGCGCAAGCCGGCCGCGCTTCGCACTCGCAAGCCTTAATGCCGCTTTATGGAAACGCCCGCGGCTTCGGAATGCCCGCGCCGTGTTCGATGTCCTCGACCGCTTGCTGATGCGCGGCCGCGATCGCCTCGGCGGAGTCGCCATAACCGTTGTCGCCGCCGACGGTCGTCCACGGCTTGACCGCTTTCTCGCGATGCCGGATTTCGTACTCGGCGTCCCAGCGCGCGCCGCTGAGTTCGATCGGGCGCACGTGAATCGAGTACACGCCGTAGAGGAACAGTTGTTCAGCCATGATCGCCTCCAACCATTGCGTTCAGGCGGCGCGGCGCGGATGCACGAGCGCGGGCGCCGGTCTGCCTAGAGTTCGATTTCCCCGAGTATGCGATGAGCGAGCGCCTTCGCTTCTTCCAGTGCCTCGCCTGGCGTGGACGACGTAGCCTCGACTTCGTAGACGGTGGTTTCCTGGTCCTCGCTCGCTTCGCCTTCGTCGCGCGCGAGTGTGACTACGCCTTGCCAGGTGTCCCGATCGAGTTCTCTTACCGACGCAGTGGCCGTGTAGATGCCTTTGGTGTAGGTGATGTCCTCCATGGCGTCGCTCCTCGTTCCAAAGGTTGCCGTGTTTTCATGCTAGCACGGCCATCGCGCATCGGCAGAAGCGGCGACGTGCCGCAGGGCGCAGGCCGCGCGCAACGACAGCGCAACGCCAACATAAACCACCCGCGTTACAACAGCGCGACGACTTCATCCAGCGACGGCGCATGCGCGCCCGCATGCCGGCACGCCGCCGCGCCCGCCGCCAGCGCGAACGCCAGATGCTCGGGCCACGCGCGTTGCGAAGCGGTCATCAGGCTGAACAGCAAGCCGCCGATCGACGCGTCGCCCGCGCCGACCGTATCCACCACCTCGACGCGCGGCGGCCGCGCTTCGACCGTCATCGCGCCGTCGATCAGCAGCGCCGTTTCCGGCCCGCGCGTGACGAGGACCGTGGCGCTCGGGTTCATCGAACGCAACTGGCTGAGAGCCTGCGCTTCGTCGTCGGTCTTGAAGAGCAGGCGCAGGTCTTCGTCGGAGACCTTGATGAGATCGGCGAGCGCGGCCATTTTGCGCAGCGTGGGTTCGTAGCCATGCTCCATCAGGTTGCGGTAGTTCGGATCGAAGCTGATCTTCACGCCGCGCGAGCGCAACTCGGCGGCCAATGCCGCGAGCGTATCGCCAAGCGGTTGACGCACGAGACTGATGCAGCCGAAGTGCGCCCACTTCACGCGCTCCATCCAGCCGGCCGGCAGGTGCGCGGGATCGAACGCGAGATCGGCGCCGTTTTCGCCCATGAAGAAGTAGGCGGGCGGATGCGTGCGATGAACGATCGCGAGCAAAGGCGGGCGCTCGACGCGCTGCATGAAGCGCATGTCGAGGCCGGCGGCGACGCTCGCGTCCCACAGCTCGTCGGAGAAATTGTCGACGCCTAGCGAGCCCGCGCACGCGGTCGGCAAGCCGAGCTGCGCCACGCAGCGCGCCACGTTCCAGCCGGCGCCGCCCGGACGCGACAGCCATTGCGAGGCGCCCGTGCGCACGAGGTCGGTAAGGATGTCGCCTGCCGAAACGAAAACCGGCAGTTCATGGTTTGTGTCCGCGTTCGTCATTTTGCCTGCTCCGTTTGAGCGGTTGCAGTGGCTCCGGCCGTTGCCGCGCCGTCGGGCAGCGCGTGCGCGAGCACCTCGTAGCACGCGCCCATCGTGTGATAGTCGGTCTTGCCGGCCGGGCTCTTTTCGTCGCTGTATTTGCGGTTGTCGCAGGTGAGTATGCGATACCAGGCGCCGTATTTGTGATCGACGAAGTGCGTCCAGCTATAGCGCCAGATCTCGTCGTACCAGTCCCAGAAGCGCTCGTTGCCCGTGCGCTTGCCGAGCAGCGCGGCGGTCGCGAAGGTCTCCGCCTGGACCCAGAAGTATTTGTCGTGATCGCAGACGGTGCCGTCGGGGCCGAAGCCGTAGTAGAGGCCGCCGTGGTCTTCGTCCCATGCGTGCGTCATCGCGGCGTCGAACAGTTCGATTGCGCGCGGCAAGAGCCACGGCAACGGACGGTAGCGCTCGAGAATCAGCAGCAGCTTCGCCCATTCGGTTTGATGACCCGGCTGAAAGCCCCACGGACGAAAAATGTTCGAGCTGTCTTCCTCGTTGTAGTGCCAGTCCACCGACCAGTCCGCATGAAAGTGCTCCCACACGAGACCCTGCGAGAGTTTCGCCTGACGCAGCGTGATGTTCGACGCGACGCGCTCGGCGCGATCCAGATAGACGAGATGACCGGTCGCTTCGTGCGCGGTCAGCAAAGCCTCGGTGGTGTGCATGTTCGCGTTTTGCCCGCGATAGGAACTCACGCGCCATTCGGGCGATGCTTCGTCGGCATAGAGACCCGCGGCGGCGTCCCAGAAGCGGTGCTCCATCAGTTCGAAGGTCGCGCCGATCATCGGCTTGGCTTCCTCGATGCCGGCCATGGCCGCATGCGAATACGCGAGCAGCACGAAGGCCAGGCCGTAGCAATGACGCGTGGCGTCGAGCGTGCGCTTTTTGCCGTCGCGCCACTCGATCTCCCAGTCGTAGCCTTCGTGCTGCGCGTCCCAATGGGCGTCGTGCAAAAAGCGCAGACCGTGGCGCGCGTATTCCAGATGCTTCGGGTCGCCAAACTGGCGATACGCCATCGCGTAGTTGAACACGTAGCGGCAACTGCTCACCAGGTGCCGCGTGGTTTTGTCGTAGACGGAACCGTCGTCGCGGAAAAAGTGGAAGAAGCCGCCGCTCGGATCGAGCACGTTCGGCGCGTAAAAGCGCAACGTGTCCTCGATATGCGAGAGCAGAAACTCGCGGCTTCTGAAACTGGCGACGGGCGGCACGGCAGGGCCGTTCGCGGAATGAGGCGTGGCGGATTGCGTCATGGCGTTTTCACCAAAGTACTGGCACGGGCGATGAGATGGACGGGCAAGCGGACTTCCGTTTCGGCGGGCGCGTCTTCGAGCAGCAATTCGACGCCGCGCCGGCCGAGCGCTTCCTTGTCGACGGAGATAGTGGAGAGCGGCGGCGTGGCATGGGCGGCGGCGGGAATGTCGTCAAAGCCGATCACCGCGATGTCCTCCGGCACGCGCACGCCGCGCGCGAAGCAGGCGCGCAGCGCCGCGAGCGCGGCGGCGTCGTTGTAGGCGAATACCGCGTCGGGGCGCGGACCGGGCGCATCGAGCAACTGTTGCATCGCGCGCGCCGCGCCGCTGTCGGGGTCGAGGCCGGCGTCGATCGTCACTTCCAGCGACGGGTCGAACAGCAGCCCCGCTTCGAAAAACGCGCGCCGGTAGCCGAGCGCGCGCTGCGCGATGCTGAAGTGCGCAAGCGATCCGCCGATGAACGCGACGCGCTTGCGCCCCTGTTCGAACAGATGGCGCATGGCGAGCGCGGCGCCCGCGGCGTTGTCGAGATTGACCGAGCGCAGGCCGGGCGCCCACAGGTCGATCAGCACGAGCGGCCGCTGCATCGCGACGAGCGTGGCAAGCGTCTCGGGCTCGACGAAGCCGGCGATGGCGACGGCGTCCGGCGCATGCAGACGCATCTGCTCAATCACGTCTTCGGTCGGTCCCGCAGTCAGCACGGACGGCACGATGCCGCGCTCGCGGCACGCGTCTTCGACACCATGCAGAACGTGCGAGAAGAACGGGCTGACGGCGAAGTTGTTGTGCTGCCGATGCAGCAGGAAGGTCAGGCGGCGAATACGCGGACGCAGTTGCGCGGCGTCGTAGCCGAGTTCGCGCGCGGCCTTGACCACGCGCACGCGGGTGGCCTCGGAAAGCCCTGGCTGGTTTTTCAGTGCGCGCGATACGGTGCCGATCGACACGCTGGCCGCGCGCGCGACGTCGCGAATGGTTATCGCCATCGAAGCAGGCGGCCGAGCAAAGGCGGCCGCGCGGTGTTTGGGTCCGGGCGATTGTATAGTAAAACGAAGCCGAAACAGCCTGGAAAAAGCGCCGACCACACCCGTAAATACCCGCATGTACGGGCTATTTGTGAGGTTTTGTTGTTTAGTAAAACAAGCTAAACACTCGCAGGGAAGAGCGTTCGGCGGCGCTCTCGCCTCTATGAGCGCTATCAGTCCGTCAGTCTGCGTGCAGCGCGGCTTCCGACTGTCCGCGTAACAACGCCACGCTTTCCTCGGCGCCGATCATCACGAAGCCGCTCGCTTCCAGCTTCGCGCGCCGCTTGGCCAGCGCCGCGACCGTGGCGATTGCCTCGCTGTTGTAGAGCGACACGCCGTCGGCGGAATCCGGCTCGACGCGCACGCAGCCAATCGCCATCGTCACGAAGCCGAAGAAGGTCGGATTGCCGCGCCTGTCCTCGCCGTGGATGCCCCCGGCCAGACGGTCCGCGGGCGCATAGAAACGCTGCGCGCCTTCGTTGAACGCATGGATCGCGCGCAGCACACGCTCGCGCCAGTCGTCGCTCTGGAACAGGATCAGGAAGTCGTCGCCGCCGACGTGGCCGAGAAAGTCGCGCGTCGGGTCGCAGACGTCGGCGAGCACGGCGGCGGCGAACTTCAGCACTTCGTCGCCTTGCCAGTAGCCGTATTGATCGTTGAAGGGCTTGAAGTGGTTCAGGTCCACATAGCACGCGTAGAAACCCGCGTGGTTGCCGACGAGCCGCGCAATGTGCGAGCTGATCGGAATGTTGCCGGGCAGGAAAGTCAGCGGGTTCGCGTAGCGCGCCGCTTCGATGCGCACTTCGGTAACCGCGCGCACGAGGTTTTCGCCGGTGCCGAGCCCCGCGTACTTGCCGTTTTCGGTGATGACGAAGCCATCGGCGAGATAACGCTGGTCGTCGCTCGCGAGCAGTTTGGCCATTTGCTCGACCGTCATCGATTTCTCGATCACGACCGGCGACGCATTCGCGAACAGCAGACACGGCCGCTTGCCGAACAGCTCGCGGTGATACGGCAGCGCGTAGCGGTCCATGAAGCTGCGGCGGTTGATCAGCGCGACCGGCTCATCGTGTTCGACGACGGCCACCGCGTGCAGTTCGGGCAGCCGGTTGAAGAGTTCGAGCACGTCGTTGTTGGTCGCGTGGCGCGGCAGCGCGGGCGCGTGCACGAGCATCTTTTCCGACGCCATGCCGCCCGATGGCGATGCGCCGCCGAGCGTGCGCGTCGCTTCGGGAAACACGGCGATGTGGCCAGCGCGCAGCGCGTCGCGGGCGTCGTCGGTGACCTTGCTCGCTGGTTGCGCATGCGGACGGCCGAAGAAAAAGCCTTGCCCGCAGCCGATTCCCATATCGCGCACGACGATCAGATCCGCTTCGTTCTCGATGCCTTCGGCGACGAGCCGCGCGCCGCTCGCGCTCGCAAAGTGCTGCATCGCGCGAACAGCTTCGAATTTCAGCGGATCGCAGGCGATGTCGTGAATGAAGAAGCGGTCGATCTTCACGACGTCCGGTTGCAGCCGCACCCACAGATTCATGCTGGCGTTCGCGGTGCCGTAATCGTCGAGCGCGAATTGCGCGCCCGCCGTGCGCAGGCAGGCGATCACGGGCAGAAAGGCGCCGACGTCGGGAATCGTGCTTTGCTCCGTCAACTCGATCACGATGCGCTCCGGGTCCACGCCGCGGTGGCGCAGCAGCGCGAGCGTTTCGTCGGGCGCGTCGGCCAGGCGCCGCAGCGCGCCCGCGCTGAAGTTGAGGAACAGCTTGCCGTCGCGGCCGAGCTGCGCGAACGCGTCGATGCACGCGCGCGCGGCGGCCTGCTCGAGCTCGATCGTGCAGCCTTCGGCGAGCGCCTGCGAAAAGAGCGCGAACGGCGCTTCGAGCGGCGTGCCGACCGGGCCGCGGATCAGGCCTTCGTAGCCGAGAATCGCGCCGTCCTCGAAGTCGATGATCGGCTGGAACACGGCGGACAGCTCACGCCGGGCAATCAGTTCGTCGATGCGCGGCGCGGCGGATCGGGAGGGCGAGCGAAGTTGCATGGCAGGTCGGCGTAGCGATGGACCTGCGGCTTAACGACCGCCGATGCGAAGAATTAAGTGAACTTTTGATGAAGCGTTGCACTTGAGTGGTGCGCGAGCGTCGTCCCAGGAATTTTGCGGAATCGGCCTATGCCATCCGGCCGAGGCGACAACCGCGGCGTTTGCGCGTGAAATAGCAAAAAGCCGCGCAAGGCGGCTTTTCGAAAAACGACGCTCAGGGAGGGCGCTTATGAATGTTCTATTTGCATTGCGCGCGTATTCAACGGCGAGCTTAACGGCGAACTCAGCGGCGAGTTCAACGACGAGCCACGGCGGCGGCAGTTTGCCCGCGCGAGGCGGCGCGCGTTTCGCCGCTCATGTCGCGGGCGCCCCAGCGCTGCGCGAGCGCGGCGCACACCATCAACTGGATCTGATGGAACAGCATGAGCGGGAGAACGACTGCGCCCACGGCCTGCGAGGCGAAGATGACCTTGGCCATCGGCACGCCGGCGGCCAGGCTTTTCTTCGAGCCGCAAAAGATGATGGTGATCTGGTCCGCGCGCGAAAAGCCGAGCCGCTTGCTCACGAGAATGGTGACGCCCAGCGCGAGCGCGAGCAGCACGACACTGATGAGCAGCACGCCGCCGAGGGCGGAGAGCGGAATCTGGTGCCACAGGCCCTCGGTAACGGACTCGCTGAACGCGCCGTACACCACCAGCAGAATCGAACCCTGGTCGACGAACTTGAGCACGCTGCGATGCCGCTCGATCCATTTGCCGATCAGCGGGCGCAGCAGTTGCCCCGCCACGAACGGCACCAGCAATTGCAGCACGATATTGCCGACGGTGTGCCACGGGGAGCTACCGCCCGCCGCCTGATTCGTGACGAGGACGCTGACGAGCGCTGGCGTGACGAAGATGCCGAGCAGACTCGAGGCCGACGCGCTGCAAACGGCGGCCGGCACGTTGCCTTTGGCAATGGACGTGAACGCGATAGAGGACTGAACCGTCGACGGCAACGTGCAGAGGAAGAGGACCCCGGCATAGAGCGCCGGCGTGACAAGTGGCGAAAGGAGCGGTTTAAGCGCGAGGCCGAGCAGCGGAAACAGCGCGAACGTGCTGAGCAGTACGACTATATGCAGACGCCAGTGCGTGGCGCCCGCAACAATCGCTTCCCGCGAAAGCTTCGCGCCGTGTAGGAAGAACAGCAGGCCGACCGCCACGTTCGTGACCCAGTCGAACCCGACGGCGGCCTGCCCGTGAACCGGCAACAGGCTGGCGAATATCACGGTGCCGACGAGGCACAAGGTGAAGTTGTCGGGAAGCAGTTTCGGGCGGGCCATGTCGGATTCTCGAAATCGGTAATGCGGGACTGCACGCAAGGCGCGTGCGCGAAGCGCCGCGGATCAGCGCCAGGGAAAACCAGTATTGTCCTGCGAAAGCGATTGAAAACGCAAATTCATTTGCCGAATCGATTGATGAGTGATCCGCATTCGGGGCCGCGTGCTGTCCACGGTTGGCCGTGAATTCGCAGGCGGTTGTGCATGCGCGAGGCGCACGGTTTTGGCTTTGTCGGTCCCGACATCATGCGCGCAAACAGACCCTTGCCACCCGGTTTCCGCTACGCGTTCCGCGAATGCCAGGAGCCCGATCCGGAACCGCCATAAGGCGGTTTCCGCAAGGGTTATGTCGTAGAAAAACGTCGCAGTAACAAGGTGTTACAACAGCGGGCGAGGCCTAACACTTTTTGGCTCGACACCCACTGCCGACGACCATAAATTACCGTTCAAAGGCCGTCGGGAATGCCCCGCGCCGCGAGCTTTTCCGCGGCGCCCGCGCCAGTCCCTCAACAAGTCCGCCGCAGCTCGAACGGTGGGCTTCAGGCAAGTCTTCGGGCAAGTGAGTCACGGGTGGACGGGTTGTCGAGAACGAAGCACTGGCTGTGGGGCGCGCTTGTTGTCGCGCTGTGCTCGTTCGCCTACGCCAAAGGGCCGGGCGTTGCCGGTTTCGCCGTCGACAGCTACGGTCACGGCAATTACGTCAACCGCGACGTGGGCGGCGCCTTCCACCGCTCGGGCGCGCCTGTCTCCAATATTCGCCGTGTCGCCGGACCGGGCTCTTATCCCGGCGAAGGCCGCGGCGGCATACCGTACCCCGGCGTGATCACGCCCGTCAGCGCCGAATCGCGTCCCGGACAGCGGCCGCAGTCCAACCCGCCGGTTCGCTCGGGCTCGATCCGCGCCGACGTCGCGCGATATAACGAAGAACGCAGCTCCATCCGCTCGATCCAGCGCCAGGGCGACGACAGCCGCCCGCCCGAAGCTTCGCCCTACCGTAACTAACTTGCGCTGACGTTGGCCGCTTGCAGCCGGTTTGGCCCGAGGCGTTTTCACGCGCACGTCGCATGCGCATACAACGTCCGTTGCTCCACGACGTATCCCGCGCATTTCACAAGCAACTCCGCCTTTCAATCCGCTTCGCATCCGCATTACATCTCAATTCTCTTCTCACAAGCATTGAAACGCCTCCGCTCTAGTTGACGTTTCGACGCCACACTTTTTTGAAAACACTCGGCAGCAGACCGTCTCCCGTCGTCAAATCGGGGCGGTTATGCGGCGCTGCGTCATCGGGATGTCATGTGAAGCGTTATTAACCGGCTGGCGTGCCGCGAGCGCTGCCTGGCGCGATTCATTGCGTCTGTCGCGGCACCGCGAAACGGCTTGCACAACGGTCTTTAACAGGCCGATAAACGACGAACCTAATCAGACCGATATACCGGCAATAACGAGCCATGTTTTTGTTTATAAAAATGGTCCGCAAAGATGGTCCCGCCCAGATTGGCTCGATGATCGGACGGACAACAACAATGGTTCGCGCGAGCTTGCCCTTTCGCACAGCCACACCCTTTTTGACAAAGACTGGAGAATCCATGAAAACAAACATCAGCCGTGCGCTGAAGACCACCCTCAAGGCGACCGCATGTGCTGCTTTGCTGGCCGGCGCATCGTCTGCTTTCGCGCAATCGAGCGTGCAGCTTTATGGCCAGGTCGACGAATGGGTCGGCGCACAGAAATTCCCCGGCGGCAAGACCGCAGTGGGCGTGTCCGGCGGCGGCATGTCGACGTCGTACTGGGGTTTCAAGGGGGCTGAGGACCTGGGCAACGGCTACAAGGCGATCTTCACACTCGAAGGATTTTTCCGCGCGCAAAACGGCCAGTACGGCCGCTTCACCGGCGACAGCACGTTCTCGCGCAACGCCTACGTCGGTATCGAATCGCCGTACGGCACGGTCACGGCCGGCCGTCTGACCACCCATCTGTTCGTGTCGACGATCCTCTTCAACCCGTTCATCGACTCGTACGTTTTCTCGCCGATGGTCTACCACGTCTATCTCGGGCTCGGCACGTTCCCGACGTACTCGACGGACCAGGGCGTGACCGGCGACTCCGGCTGGAATAATGCGGTGCAGTACCAATCGCCGAATTTCAACGGACTGTCGGCAAGCGCGATGTACGCGCTCGGCAACACGACGCAGAACGGCGCGAAGAAGTGGAGCGGCCAGGTGCTGTATTTCCACGGCCCGTTCGCCGCGACCGCCGTCTACCAGTACGTGAACTTCAACAACACGCCGGGCGATCTGGGCAGCTTCGATTCGTCGGGCGTGCCAGGCCTGAAGGCGCAAAGCGTCGCGCAACTCGGCCTGTCGTACGACCTGAAGTACGTGAAGCTGTTCGGTCAGTACATGTACACGCATAACGACCAGACGCTGACGAGCTGGCATGTGAACACGGCGCAAGGGGGCGTGTCGGTGCCGTTCGGGCCGGGCACGGTGATGGCGTCGTACGCGTACTCGCGCGATGGCGGCGGCTTCGACCAGACCCGTCAGACGGCCGCGGTCGGCTACGACTATCCGCTGTCCAAGCGCACCGATGTTTATGCGGCTTATCTGTACGACCACATCAGCAATCAGTCGAGCGGCAACACGTACGGCGTCGGCTTGCGCGCGAAGTTCTAGGCGCGGCTGAGATGCGGGGCGCGGCGGCTCGCTTGTGTCGCTGCGCGCCAAGCGATATTCGGCGCAGTTAACGTTGCAGTCGAAGTCGCAGTCGAAGCCGCAGCCAGGCTCGCAGTAACCACAAAGCCCGCGTTCTCACCGAACGCGGGCTTTCGTCGTTTTAGCCATCCCGCATTGCTCGCCCGCCGCCTTTCCCCACCGGCTCTTGATAAACCATGCAAAATGACGCCGATTAATTCCTTGAGCGAGCGATTCGATGGACACCCTCGTCAGCATGAAAGTGTTCCGGCAAGTGGTCGAGGTGGGCAGCTTCGTCGGCGCGGCTGAGCGGATGGAAATGTCGGCGGCGATGGCGAGCAAGCATGTGATGCATCTCGAACAGCAGCTCGGCGCGCGCTTGCTCAATCGCACGACGCGCCGCGTCGCGCCGACCGAGGCGGGCCGCGAATACTACGAGCGTCTGAGTCAGGTGCTCACCGAACTAGAGGAAGCCGAGCAGGTGGTCGGCGCGGCGAGCGTGGTGCCGCAAGGGCGCTTGCGCGTGTCGTCGTTGTCGGCGTTCGGGCTCAGCCACGTGATGGCCGCCGTCGCCGACTACGCCGCGCAGTATCCGCAGGTCACCGTCGACATCACGTTGTCCGACCGCGTGGTCGAGCTGATCGACGAGGGCTTCGACGTTGCGATTCGCGCTTCGCCGAGCGGCATGAAGTCGTCGTCGCTGATTGCCCGGCCGATCGCGATGGCGCATCTGCTGCTGTGCGCGTCGCCCGATTACTTGCGCCGGCGCGGCACGCCCAAAACAGCCGCCGATCTCGCGCGCCACAACTATCTGCAGTACGCGGGCGTGTCGGCGCTCGATGTCATGCAAACCACGGGCGAGGCGGCGCGCGTGCGCTTGTCCGGCAATCTGATCGTCAACCATCTCGAGGCGCAACGCGTGATGGTGCTGCATGGTGCGGGCATCGCGCTGCTCGGCACCGAGGTGATCGGCGCCGATCTCGCGGAAGGGCGTCTCGTGCCGCTGCTCGTCGATGAAGTGCCGCCGCGCGAGCTGCCGATCCATGTCGTCTACGCAAGCCGCCGCCATTTGTCGGCGAAAGTCCGGTCGTTCGTGGATTTTCTGGCTGACCGCTTCGCGAACGAATCGCTGTGGCCGTCGCTTGAGCAGATCAAGGCGATGGCGGTGAGGTAGCGCCCCCTTTCGCTATACTGGTTGCCAGCACCCGCACACGCAAACAGCGTAACGATTGGGGGAGACATGACCGATCTGTCCTCGCCGCAGCGCGCCGCCAGCCACGAGCTGCCCGCCGGCCGGCGCTTGCGTTTCGTCACTGCCGCAGCCTTGTTCGACGGCCACGACGCGTCGATCAACATCATGCGGCGCATTCTGCAAGCAAGCGGCGTGGAGGTCATCCACCTGGGCCACAACCGTTCCGTCGATGAAGTCGCGACCGCCGCGCTTCAGGAAGACGCCGACGGCGTCGCGGTGTCGAGCTACCAGGGCGGCCACAACGAATACTTCCGCTATCTCGTCGATCTGCTGCGCGCGCGCGGCGGCGAGCGCATCAAGGTGTTCGGCGGCGGAGGCGGCGTGATCGTCCCCGAGGAAATCGTCGCGCTGGAACGATACGGCGTCGAAAAAATCTATTCGCCGCACGACGGCCAGCGGCTTGGCCTGCAAGGCATGATCGACGACATGATTGGGCGGTGCGCAGCGCTTGCGCGCGAGAGCGCCGCGGCGCGGGGCGGCGCGGTTGGCGCAGTTGGCGAATGGATCGACGGTTTGACGGCTGGACGCACCGAACAGCCCACCACCATCGCGTTCCGCCACCTCGCCCAACTCATCAGCGCATTCGAAACCGGCGCCGTCACCGCCGCCGAGCGCAGCAAAATCGCGACCCTGGCGCAAGCCGCGCAGATTCCCGTGCTGGGCATCACCGGCACGGGCGGCGCGGGCAAATCGTCGCTGACGGATGAACTGATCCGCCGCTTCCGCCTCGATTACGGCGACGCGCTCACCATTGCCGTGCTCGCCATCGACCCGTCGCGCCGCAAGTCGGGCGGCGCGCTGCTGGGCGACCGCATCCGCATGAACGCGATCGGCGATTGGGACGGCGGCGCGCGCGGCGGTGCGCGTGTCTACATGCGCTCGATGGCGACGCGCGAGGCGTCGAGCGAAATCTCGAACGCGCTGCCCGACGCACTGATGCTCTGCAAGGCGGCGGGCTTCGACCTGATCGTCGTCGAGACGTCGGGTATCGGTCAGGGCGACGCCGCCATCGTGCCGTTCGTCGACGAATCGCTGTACGTGATGACGCCTGAGTTCGGCGCGGCGAGCCAGCTCGAAAAAATCGACATGCTCGATTTCGCCGACTTCGTCGCGATCAACAAGTTCGACCGCAAGGGTGCTGCCGATGCGCTTCGCGATGTCGCGAAGCAGGTGCAGCGCAATCGCGGCGAGTTCGCGAAGCCGCCCGACGCGATGCCGGTGTTCGGCACCATCGCTTCGCGTTTCAACGACGACGGCGTGACCGCGCTCTACGTGCATCTCGCGAACGCGTTGCACAAGCATGGCCTGCGCGCGGACGGCGGCGGACGTCTTGCCGCGCGAGCCGACCTGCGGTTTTCGAGCGGCCGTCATGCAATCGTCCCGCCGGCGCGCGTGCGCTATCTCGCGGAAATCGCGCAGACCGTTCACGTTTATCGCGAGCGCGCCGATGCGCAGGCGCGCATCGCGCGTGAACGCTGGCAACTCATCGAAGCGCGCCGAATGCTCGGCGAAGCCGACACGAATGACAACGACGCAAACGCCAGCGACGCAAGCGCCAACGCACCCACAGCCCAACTCGACACAATAATCGAGCAACGCACAGCCGCATTAGGCGAACACGAACGCAAACTACTCGACGCCTGGCCGCAAACCGTCGCCGCGTATTCCGGCGACGAACACGTCATCCGCATTCGCGACCGCGAGATCCGCACGGCGCTCACGGTCACCACCTTGTCCGGCACACCGATCCGCAAAGTTGCGCTGCCGAAGTTCGTCGATCACGGCGAGATTTTGCGCTGGCTCATGCTCGAGAACCTGCCCGGCTACTTCCCGTTCGCCGCAGGCGTATTCCCGTTCCGCCGCGAAAACGAAGACCCGACGCGTATGTTCGCGGGCGAAGGCGACCCGTCGCGCACCAACCGGCGTTTCAAGCTGCTGTCCGAGGGCATGCCGGCCAAGCGTCTTTCCACTGCTTTCGATTCCGTCACGCTGTACGGCGAAGAGCCGCACGAACGGCCGGACATCTACGGCAAGGTGGGCAATTCGGGCGTGTCGGTGGCGACGCTCGACGACATGCATGTGCTCTACGACGGCTTCGATCTGTGCGCGCCGGAAACGTCGGTGTCGATGACGATCAACGGCCCCGCGCCGACCATCCTCGCGATGTTTTTCAACGTCGCGATCGATCAGCAGATCACACGCAAGCAACACGAACTAGGCCGCGCACTCACCGACGACGAACTCGCCGCGACGCGCTGCATCGCATTGGAAAACGTGCGCGGCACCGTGCAGGCCGACATCCTCAAAGAAGACCAAGGCCAGAACACCTGCATCTTTTCGACGGAATTCAGCCTGAAAGTGATGGGCGATATTCAGGCGTACTTTGTCGAGCACGGCGTGCGCAATTTCTATTCGGTGTCGATCTCCGGCTATCACATTGCCGAGGCCGGCGCGAATCCGATCTCGCAACTCGCCTATACGCTCGCCAACGGCTTCACCTATGTCGAGGCGTACCTCGCACGAGGCATGTCGATAGACGACTTCGCGCCGAACCTGTCGTTCTTCTTTTCGAACGGCATGGACCCGGAATACACGGTGCTCGGCCGCGTCGCGCGACGCATCTGGGCAATCGCGATGCGCGAACGCTACGGCGCGAACGAGCGCAGCCAGAAGCTCAAGTATCACGTGCAGACGTCGGGGCGCAGCCTGCATGCGCAGGAGATCGACTTCAACGACATTCGTACCACGCTGCAAGCGCTGATCGCGATCTACGACAACTGCAACTCGCTGCACACCAATGCCTTCGACGAGGCCATCACCACGCCCACCGAAGAGTCGGTGCGTCGCGCGGTGGCGATTCAGTTGATCATCAATCGCGAATGGGGACTCGCGAAGAATCAGAACCCGAATCAGGGCAGTTTTGTGATCGACGAATTGACCGATCTCGTCGAAGAAGCGGTGCTCGCCGAGTTCGACCGGCTCACCGAGCGCGGCGGCGTGCTCGGCGCAATGGAGACCGGTTATCAGCGCGGACGCATTCAGGACGAGTCGATGCTGTACGAGCATCGCAAGCATGACGGCTCGTATCCGATCGTGGGTGTGAATACATTCGTGAGCGCGCATCCGCATGAGGCGCCGCAGCCCATCGCGCTCGCCCGTTCCACCGACGAAGAAAAGCAAAGCCAGCTAAAACGCCTGCGCGATTTTCAGGCGCGGCATCGCGAGGCCGCGCCTGCCGCGCTGGAGCGTCTGAAGCGCGCGGTGATCGACGATGAAAACGTCTTTGCGGTGCTGATGGACGTGGTCCGCGTGTGCTCGCTCGGCCAGATCACGCACGCGCTGTTCGAGGTAGGCGGGCAGTATCGGCGGAACATGTAGGCGGGCGAAGCCTGGCGTCAGCGCGCGATGCCGAGGCGCGCCTTCGCGTCGTCGTATTCCTTCGACAAACGCGCGACCAGTTCGCTCACGCTCGGCACGTCGTCCATCAGGCCGACGCCCTGGCCCGCGCCCCAGATGTCTTTCCACGCCTTGGCCTTTTCGTTGGCAAAGTTCATCTTGGTCTTGTCCGATTCCGGCAGCGCATCCGGATCGAGCCCGGCGTTGACGATGCTCTCGCGAATGTAATTGCCATGCACGCCCGTGAACAGGTTCGTATAGATGATGTCCGACGCCGACGAGCTCACGATAGCCTGCTTGTAGCTCTCCACCGCGTGCGCCTCTTTGGTCGCGATGAAGCGCGTGCCCATGTACGCGAGGTCTGCGCCCATCGCTTGCGCGGCGAGGATCGAGCCGCCGTTCGCTATCGCGCCGGACAGCACGATCGGGCCGTCGAAAATGCGCCGCACTTCGCCGACCAGCGCAAACGGCGACGTGGTGCCCGCATGACCGCCCGCGCCCGACGCCACCAGGATCAAACCGTCGACGCCCGCTTCGAGCGCCTTCTGCGCGTGACGCAGATTGATTACGTCATGCAGCACGATGCCGCCATAGCTGTGCACGGCGTCGACAATTTCTCGCGCCGGCGCGCGCAGGCTCGTGATGAAGATCGGCACCTTGTGTTCGACGCATACGCGCACGTCGTGCTCGAGCCGCGTATTCGATTGATGAACGATCTGGTTGACGGCAATCGGCCCGATGCGCGCGTCGGGATTTGCAGCTCTATGTTCGGCTAACTGCGCCTGAATCTGCGTGAGCCATTCGTCGAGCAACTCGGCAGGGCGCGCATTCAGCGCCGGAAACGAACCGACGATGCCGGCCTTGCACTGCGCCAGCACGAGCTCGGGATAGCTGACGATGAACATCGGCGAGGCGACGACAGGCAACGCCAGATTTTGCAGAACGGCGGGCAATGCCATAGTGCGAGTCTCCTGATTGACGAGCCGGTGTGCGCGAGGCGCCCGGCTATTTGATGAGTTTAGCGGCATGCGGCGCGCGCCGCGTTGCAGCCGACAGCATGCATAGATGCTGGAACGTTTAAGAACGGTCGTTCGATTATAGGCGAAGCGCTCGCGCCGCGTTCGCCGCATCGTTTAGAACGGTTGGAAGGAGTGTTCAGGTTCTATGCTTGCGTGGGCTATCCCACCGCGTGCGGACACATTGGGCTTTTACAATGCACGCACTCCAAACGACAAGAGACACGGCCATGGCCTTCGAGAATTTCACGCCCTTTCGCGTCGCCGCGGGCGATGCGGATATCTTTGGAGTGAAGGGCGGAGCGGGGCCGCCGCTTCTGCTGCTGCACGGCCATCCGCAATCGCATCTGATCTGGGCGCGCTGCGCCGAGCGACTGGCTCAGCACTTCACGGTCATCGCAACCGATCTGCGCGGCTACGGCGCATCGGGCAAGCCGGCGAGCGACGCGGCGCACACGCCGTATTCCAAACGCGCGATGGCCGCCGAGCAGGTCGCCGTGATGCGCCACTTCGGCTTCGAGCGCTTTCTGGTTTGTGCGCACGATCGCGGCGCGCGCGTCGCGCATCGCATGGCGCTCGATCATGCGGATGCCGTCGAGCGTCTGATGCTGCTCGACATCGCGCCGACGCTCGCGATGTACGAAGCCACCGACCGCACGTTCGCCACGCATTACTTCCACTGGTTCTTCCTGATCCAGCCCGAGCCGCTGCCGGAGACGCTGATCGGCGCCAATCCCGCCGCGTATGTCGATGCGGTGATGGGCAGCCGTCATGCTGGTCTCGCACCGTTCGAACCGGCCTCGCTCGACGCGTATCGCGCGGCGCTCGCGCAACCAGGCGCGGTGCACGCGATGTGCGAGGACTACCGCGCGTCGGCGAGCATCGATCTCGAACACGACCGCGCCGACATCGAACGCGGACATAAGATTGCTTGCCCATTGCGTGTGCTGTGGGGCGAGAACGGCGTCATCGAAAAGTGCTTCGACGCGCTCGCCGAATGGCGTCATGTCGCGCGCGACGTGAGCGGGCGTTCGCTGCGGTGCGGCCACTATTTGCCGGAAGAGGCGCCGGACGAATTGCTCGCCGAAATGCTGTCCTTCTTTGAAGCGATAGAGCGGTAGAGCGCGAAGGCGGTTCGTTCTTCGCGCCTTTACGCAAGCGGCGGCAGCCGTCGCGCCAACGGCGTCGACTTGACGATTGCCGTGCTCGTCTCCGCGCGCTCGGTGACCTTCGACAGAATCTCGTCAAGCTGATCGATCGTCCGCAGATAAAGACGGCAGATGAAGCAATCGTCGCCCGTCACCTTGTCGCATTCGACGAACTCCGGAATTCGCCGGATCACTTCTTCCACCAGATGCAACTGCCCTGGCAGCGGCTTGACACGCACGATGGCTTGCAGCGTGAAGCCGAGCGCGCGCGGATCGAGTTGCACCGTGAAGCGCTCGATCACGCCTTGCGCCTCGAGTCTGCGGATGCGCTCGGCCGTACTCGGCGCGGAAAGTCCGACGAGCCGCGCGAGTTCGCTGACCGGGCGGCGCGCATCTTCGGCGAGCGCGGCGAGCAGCGCGCGATCGGTTTCGTCGAGCGGGACAGGCGCTAACGGAGTAAGGCGTTTCGTCATGACGGCCTTCGAATTTTAGGTGGTATGGCGGTATGGCTTAAGTTTATCCATGTATTCGCTCGACCGGATTATTTACACTGCTTGCCATACAGGAATCCATTCGAGGATCGAATCATGGCTTCAAACGACATCCGCCGCGGCGCGGCGGAGATGAGCGTGGCAATGCTGATGTCGGGCACGATCGGCTGGCTGGTCGTGTCGTCGCAGCAAAGCGCATTTAACGTGGTGTTCTTCCGCTGCATTTTCGGTGGCGCGACGCTCGCGCTCGTATGCGCAGTGCTCGGCCTGTTCAGGCGCAAGCTGTTCTCGTGGAAGATGGTTGGCCTCGCGCTGCTCGGCGGCGCGGCGATCGTCGCCAATTGGGTGCTGCTGTTCGCCGCGTATTCGCGTGCGTCGATCTCGATGGCGACGGCCGTCTACAACACGCAACCTTTCATGCTGGTCGCGCTCGGCGCAATCGTGTTTCGCGAGCGGATCAGCGCGTCGACGGTGCTATGGCTCGTGCTCGCGTTCATTGGGCTCGTGTTCGTCGTGAAGGTCGAACCCGCGGTACTGGCCGTGCCGGGGCAGTATCTGGTCGGCATCGGGTATGCGGTCGGCGCGGCGGCGATGTACGCGGTGTCGTCGATCATCACCAAGCATTTGAAGGGCACGCCGCCGCATCTGATCGCGCTGATCCAGGTGTCGCTCGGCGTGGTGATGCTCGCGCCGCTCGTGCGTTTCGACGCGCTGCCGGCCACGGGCGTGCAGTGGCTCGAGCTGGTCGTGCTGGGCGTCGTCAACACCGGGCTCATGTATGTGCTGCTGTATGGCGCGATCCAGAAGCTGCCGACTTCGATGACCGGCGCGCTGTCGTTCATCTATCCGGTGGTCGCGATCATCGTCGACAGGATCGCGTTCGGACAGACGCTCGCGTGGATTCAGGTGCTGGGCGCGGTGCTGATTCTGCTTGCCGCCGCGGGCGTCAATCTCGGCTGGCGGATCGTGCCGCAAAGACGCGCGCCGTCTGTTTGAACGCGCGGCGCTTTGCTGTTTCAGCCGGAGGCAGCCGATGCAACCGCCCAAATGCTACGGATTGCAAACGAACCACGTTTGTTCATATCAGCGGACTAATGGTTCGCAAAGCTAATGTC
The DNA here is from genome assembly GCF_000172415.1 of Paraburkholderia graminis C4D1M. Lineage (GTDB taxonomy): Bacteria > Pseudomonadota > Gammaproteobacteria > Burkholderiales > Burkholderiaceae > Paraburkholderia > Paraburkholderia graminis. The sequence goes on along the minus strand of NZ_ABLD01000003.1, from coordinate 469,338 downwards.
GGCGCCGGTTTGCGCGCGCCGGCGTGTATGCGGGTTAACAGCCGCCGTCATGCATCTGTAGGGAAATCACTGATGCGGCCGAAAATCGCGCGCGCGTATCATTCGGGCAGACGCTGATCACGTCCGACAGAATTTCCGCCGCTCGCCTTCACAGGTTGAGCGGCTTTCTTTTTGTGGCGGCGGTTTTTGCGTGAGCGCTGCTGCGGCACGTCGCTGCGTTGCTTCACTGCACGATTGCATGCCCGGTTGCGGCGCTATCGCGCGACGATCCTTTCACCATCCACCGTAAGCGGCCCATTCCCGGCAGCCAGCTCGCCGACGATCGCTTTGACAAGCGCGGGCCACTCGCCGCGCGGTCTCAGCATCAAGGCTGCCGCGCGCATTGCCGCTGCGCCGTCGAGCATCTCCAGCAATGCCGCGAAGCTCGTTGCGCGCACATCGAGCAGCTTGAAGACGATCAATACCTTCAGCGCATTCTTTGCATTGCGCGCCGGATCGGCCCACAGCCACGCGAGCCGCGAGAAAGAGCGCTCCAGCGCCTGCTCGACGTTCGTGAAGGGCGCGCCATGACCGGGGATCACGACGCGCACGTCGAGCGCGGCAATCGCCTCGAGCACCGCCTGCTGCTCGGCAAAGCCGCTTTCGCCTTCGAGCTCCGGAAAGATCACGCCGAAGCCGTTTTCCCACAGCGCGTCGGCGCTGATCAGCAGGCGCTCGGCCGCGCAGTACAGCATCAGCGAATGCGGATCGTGGCCGGGCGCGCCGAGCACCTGCCAGTCGAGTGCGCCGAGGCGCAGCATCGCGCCCGGCGCGATCGTGCCGGTGAACACAAAGCGCTCGCAGCTCTGCGCGGTCGCGCGGAAAGTCAGACGCGCTTCGTCCCAGTCGCGCACCGCGTCGGCTTCGCAGGCGGGAATGAGCGTGCGGCACGGCCACGTCGTTTGCAACAACGCGTTGCCGCCGCAATGATCCGAATGCAGATGCGTGTTGACGATCAGATCGAGCGGCCGCTCGCCAAGTGTCTGTTGCACGAGCGCACGTGTTTGCTGCGCATGCGTCGCGTAGCCGGTATCGACGAGCGCGGCGCAGTCGTTGTCGATGAGCAGCACGTTGTTCGACGACAGCCAGCCGCGCTCGAACACGCGCACCGATGCGGGCAATGCGATGGTCAATGCAGTGGTCAACTCGGTCATAGCGTGCCCGTGTTGATGCTCGCGTCGACGGACGCTTCGGGCTTCGGCATCACGAGAATGGTCGATGCGCCCACAACGGTCACTTCGCCGCGCTGATTCTTGACCGTGCCTTCCAGATGCGTCAGGTCGCCGTGCAGGCTCGGATTCCAGTAAGCATCGCGCACACGCCATGTCATCACGAGCGTGTCGCCCGCGTGCGCAGCCTTCTTCAGCTTGATATCGAACTCGAGTCCGAGCGGCTGCGCGTAGGTCGAAAAATGCGTGGCGAGAAGCGCCATGAAATGCGCGGTGGGCTGCGTGCCCGACGCGATGAGACCGCCGAATCGGCTTTGCGCGGCATAGGCCTCGTCGTGATGCAGCGGGTTCAGATCGTTGACGAGCGTCGCGAACGTTTTCACCGAATCCGCCGACAGCGCGAGCGTCGCGCTAAACGTCTCGCCGATGGTGACAATGCGCGGCGCCGCGTTCATCGTTGCACCTTCGCCTGGCGGGCGATGAATTGGGCGCGGCGCGCTTCGAGCGCGTCCCACACCGCGCGTTTTTCGTCGTCATCGTAGAGCGACCAGCCGGCGATTTCGTCGATGGTGCGCAGGCATCCTTCGCACCAGCCGCTCGACGCGTCCATCCGGCACACGTTGATGCACGGCGACGGCACGCCGCCGCCTGTCGCTGCGTGATCGATTCGCGCTGTCATCGGATTCAGGCCGTCTCGCGCAGCGCCACGTCGACCACCGGCGCGCCCGTCAACGCAATCAGTTCCTGCGCGGTCAGATTGAACACCGCGTGCGGATGACCGGCGGCGGCCCACAGGCTGTCGAGCGCGAGCAGGTCTTCGTCGATCAGCGTGACGGGTTCGACCGCATGCCCGACCGGACACACGCCGCCGATCGCATAGCCGGTTTTTTCGCGGACGAACTTCGCATCCGCGCGGCCAATCTCGCCGACCTGCGCCGCCACTTTTTTTTCATCAACGCGATTTGCGCCGCTCGCGACCACCAGCACCGGCGCGTCGTCTTCGCGGCGGCGAAACAGAATCGACTTCGCGATCTGCGCGACCGAACAGCCGAGGCCCGCGGCGGCCTCGGCCGAAGTCTTGCCGGTTTCCGGCAGCATCACGACCCGTCCCGCGTGGCCGCGCTCGCGCAGCAGCAGCGCGACACGGCGTGCGGAATCCGGCAATGCGGTGAGGTCGTCGGAGTCGAGAAAAGCGTGGTCCGTCATCGTTTCAGGTCCTGATGGTTTGAGTGTCGGTGTTGCGCCTCAAGCATTGCGTTACGTTCGGCTCACACGCAGTTGGCCGCTTCGCTGCGCGCCTTCGCAAGCAACGCCTTGCCCGCGCGCGAGACGTTCGGCCGGCCGATTGCCGTCGAAATGAAATCGCCGATGCCCACGACTTGCGCGAGGTCGATGCCCGTTTCGATGCCAAGGCCGTTCATCAAGTACAGCACGTCTTCGGTTGCGACGTTGCCTGTTGCGCCCTTCGCATACGGACAGCCGCCGAGCCCGGCCACCGACGCGTGATAAATCTCGATGCCTTCCTGCAACGCCGCGTAGATATTCGCGAGCGCCTGGCCGTAGGTGTCGTGAAAGTGCCCGGACAGACGCTCGCGCGGAAACACGCGGGTCACGGCTTCGAACACTTCGCGCGTGCGCTTCGGCGTACCCACGCCAATCGTATCGGCGATATCGATCTCGTCGCAGCCGAGCGCCGCGAAGCGTTGCACCACATCGACCACCGACGCCACCGGAACCTCGCCCTGATACGGACAGCCGAGCGCGCACGACACGCTGCCGCGCATGCGCAAGCCGTGCTGCTTCGCCGCCTGCGCGACCGGCGCGAATCGCTCGATGCTTTCCGCGATGCTGCAATTGATGTTCTTCTGCGAGAACGCTTCGCTCGCCGCGCCGAAGATCACGATCTCGTCGGCGCGCGCGGCGAGCGCACCTTCGAAGCCGCGCAGATTCGGCGTGAGCACCGAATAGATCGTGCCGGGGCGCCGTTCGATGCCGGCCATCACGTCGGCGCCGTCGGCCATTTGCGGCACCCATTTCGGCGACACGAACGACGCCGCTTCGACGTTGCGAAAACCCGCTGCCGCGAGCCGGTTGATCAACTCGACCTTGATCGCCGTCGGCACGAAATCCTTCTCGTTTTGCAGACCGTCACGCGGACCGACTTCGACAATTTTCACTTGCTGGGGTACGGCCATGTTGTGTCTCCTTGACGTGATTGTGACTCCACGCCGTCAATATCCGCGCTCGATATTCACCACGCCGCCGACGGCTTCGCCGCGGTCGAGCGCGAGCATTTTTTGCGCGATCTGCGCGACGCTTTCTTCGCGCAAGGTCAGCGCCGACATGTGCGGCGTGACGGTAATGCGCGGTTCCTGCCAGAACGGATGATCGGGCGGCAGCGGCTCTTGCTGAAACACGTCGAGCGTGGCCGCGGCGAGTTGACCGCTTGCCAGCGCGTCGAGCAGATCGGCTTCCACCAGATGCGCGCCGCGTGCAACGTTGATCAGATACGCGCCGTGTGCGAGCTTCGAAAACGTGCGGGTGTTCAGCACGTTCGCGGTATCGGGCGTATGCGGCAGCAGATTGACGAGCACTTTCACGCCGTCGAGAAACGCGTCGAAACGCGCTTCGCCGGCGAACGTCGTGATGCCTTCCACTTGCTTCGCGCTGCGGCTGTAGCCGCGCACCGGCATGCCGAATCGCGCGACCGTTTGCGCGACATGTGCGCCCAGCACGCCGAGCCCGAGCACGCCGACCGTGAACGTGTCTCGTGGATGCGGATCGAGCACTTGCCAGCGGCGCTCGCGCTGCAGCGCTTCATATTCGTCGAAGCGCCGCAGATAACGCAGCACCGCGTGCGTCACATACTCGGCCATTTGCGGCGCCATGCCGGTGTCTTCGAGACGGATCAACGGCGCATTGGGCGGCAAGGTGCCGGGCTGCTCGCGTTCGAGCGCGAGAATCGCATCGACGCCCGCGCCCAGATTGAAGATCGCGCGCAAATCGGCGCGGCCGGCCAGCATCTCGCGCGGTGGCCGCCAGACGACCGCGAAATCGGCGGGCGCGGTGTCGCCGGGTTGCCACTCGCGCAGATCGGCTTGCGACAGCGCGCGCGCAAAGTCATGCAGCCAGGCTGCGGCTTCGGCGTTCGCCATATAGAAGAGGACTTTCATGCGACCTCACCGTTGCACGCGCAACGGCCCCGGTTCACGCTGCGCGCGCGGTGCGGGCGTGGCGGGCGGCGGGGCGGCTGCAAGGCTCGCGACGGCTGCGGCGCGGCGCGCGACGCTGACGACATGAGGGCTCCTCCTTTTATGGGCAGGCTTCATTCTACTTTTTCGCCGACGATCCCGCGCGCTTGCGCACGACCGTCCGTTTTCGGCTTCGCGCTCCGCGCAGATTCAGTCGATAAACAAAGCACAAAAACTTGGTTCGTCCGCGCGCCGGGCGGCGGGACAATGACTACCCGGTTTTCCCTTTGCGAGGGACAGACATGCTTTCATGCACCAGATCGCCGTGGCCGCCGCGGCTCGTGACCGTTCCGGGTCTGCACGGCAGCGAGGGCGCACATTGGCAAACGTGGCTCGAACGCCAGTTCGCGCGCTCGTTGCGCGTCGAGCAGGCCGACTGGGATGCACCGGACGTCGCCGGTTGGGCCAACTCGCTGCGCGAGTTGCTCGCGCGCGAACGCGGGCCGTTCGTGCTCGCCGCGCACAGCTTCGGATGTCTTGCTGCCGCGCACGCGTTGCAGCAGGCGTCGTATGCGAACGAGGTGGTCGGCGTGCTCCTCGTCGCGCCCGCGAGCCCGCAAAAGTTCGCCTTCGCCGGATCGTTCGAGGCGCGGCGGCTGGGCGTGCCGTCCATTCTGATCGGCAGCGAAACCGATCCGTGGATGCCGCTTGCCGGCGCTCGCGAACTGGCGCAGCGTTTCGGCAGTGCGTTCGTCAATCTCGGCGATGCGGGGCACATCAATACCGCAGCCGGATTCGGACCGTGGCCGCGGGCCAAGTATTTCATCGACACGCTCGTGCATTGCGCGGCGCCGCTGCGCTTTCGCGACGAAGCGCTCGAGATCGGGCAGCACGCGCTGGTTTAACGCGCGGGCTCGAGTGCGTTGCTCGGGCCGGCCCGGCTGGCCGCGTATAGGCGATCCGCTAGAATCCCGCTTGATGCTGCGCGTTCGCGCGGCCACAGGTTTTTATCATCGATAGCGGGGACAAGATGGCAGGCAAGACGGGGACTTCACGCTGGCTGGCGGCCGGCTTTACGGCGCTCACGCTCGGCTTCGGCGCTGGCGGCATATCGGCGGCGCATGCCGAGACGTCGTTGATGAACGTGTCGTACGACGTGACGCGCGAGTTGTACAAGGACGTCAACGCGGGCTTCATCGCCGCGTATAAGCAAAAGAGCGGCGAGACGGTGTCGATTCGCCAGTCGCATGGCGCGTCGAGCGCACAGGCGTTGTCGGTATTGCAGGGTTTGCAGGCCGACGTCGTGACGATGAACCAGCCGAACGACATCGACCTCCTCGCGGAAAAAGGCCAACTGGTGCCCGCCAACTGGCGCACCCGTCTGCCGGACGACAGCGCGCCGTACACGACGACGATGGTGTTCCTCGTGCGCAAGGGCAATCCGAAGCACATCAAGGACTGGGACGATCTCGCGAAGCCCGGCGTGCAAGTGGTGATCGCGAATCCGAAGACGTCCGGCAACGGACGCTACACGTACCTCGCCGCGTGGGGTTATCGCAAGCAGCACGGCGGCACCGATGCGCAGGCGCTCGACTTCGAAAAGGCGCTGTTCAGGAACGTGCCGGTGCTCGACACGGGCGGCCGCGGCGCGACGACGACGTTCACGCAACGCGGTATCGGCGACGTGCTGGTCACGTTCGAAAACGAAGTCGCGCTGATGAACAGCGGCGTGGGCGGCGGCAATTTCGAGGCGGTGTATCCGTCGGTGAGCCTGTTGGCCGCACCGCCGGTGTCGATCGTCGACAAGGTGGTCGACAAGCGCGGCACGCGCAAGGAAGCGCAGGCGTATCTCGACTATCTGTGGTCGCCGGCCGCGCAGGAGATCATCGCGCAACATCACTTGCGTCCGCGCGACAAGAACGTGCTCGCGAAACACGCCGCGGAGTTCAAGCCGATCAAGACCTTCACCGTCGAAGAAATGTTCGGTAGCTGGCAGAAAGCGCAGCAAACCCATTTCTCCGACGGCGGGACTTTCGATCAGATCATCGTCGACAGGAAGTAATGCGCTTTACGCGTGTTCGCAGCCGTGCTCGCAGCCGCTCTTGTCGAGCGGCATCTGCTGCGCGGCTTCGGCGCGAATGCCGAGGCGCGCGAGCAGCTTGCGGTCCGCTTCGGCTTGCGGGTTGCTCGTGGTCAGCAACTGATCGCCGTAGAAAATCGAGTTCGCGCCCGCGAGAAAACACATCGCCTGCAACGCCTCGTCCATCTGCTCGCGGCCGGCGGACAGGCGCACCATCGCGCGCGGCATCGTGATGCGCGCAATCGCGATGGTCCGCACGAATTCGAACGGATCGATCGCTTCCGTGCCGGTCAACGGCGTGCCTTCCACTTGCACCAGATTGTTGATCGGCACCGATTCCGGATACGGCTCCATGTTCGCCAGTTGCGCGATCAGGCCCGCACGCTCGCGGCGCGATTCGCCGAGGCCGACAATGCCGCCGCAGCACACGTTGATGCCCGCATCGCGCACGCGTTCCAGCGTGTCGAGACGATCCTGATACGTGCGCGTCGAAATGATCTGACCGTAAAACTCCGGCGACGTATCCAGATTGTGGTTGTAGTAATCGAGGCCGGCCTCGCGCAACGCTTGCGCCTGATGCGTCTCGAGCATGCCGAGCGTCACGCAGGTTTCGAGTCCCATCGCCTTCACGCCGCGGATCATGTCCTTGATCGGCTCGAGATGGCGGTCCTTCGGATTGCGCCATGCGGCGCCCATGCAGAAACGCGTCGCGCCGTTTTCCTTCGCGGCTTTCGCCGCGGCGAGCACTTCGTCGACCGGCATCAGCTTGTCGGCTTGCAGGCCCGTGTCGTGATGCACCGACTGCGGACAGTACGCGCAATCTTCCTCGCAGCCACCGGTCTTGATCGACAGCAGCGTCGACAGTTGCACGGTGTTGGCGTCGAAATGCTCGCGATGCGTTTGCTGCGCGCGAAACATCAGGTCGTTGAACGGCAGTTCGTACAGCGCGACGATGTCGGCGACGCGCCAGCGCGCGAGCTGTTTGCCCGCAGCGTCGGCGTTGGCATTGGCGTTCGCGTTGACGTTGGCATTGTTAAGGGCAGCCGTATCAGCGGATGCAGCAGCGATGTTCAGTTGCGTCATGTGGTCGATCCTCATGAGTGGACGTGATGTTCAATTCAGCGCTGCGCGTCGCGCAGCGTTTGCAATACCCGGTGAATGTCGAGCCGTTCAGCCGCGAGTTCGGGCGATGCCGGGCTCATATGCGGCACGATGCCGAGCAACGGCGCGTGATGTTCGCGCGCGAGATGCTCGCGGATCGACGCGATGTTTTCGTCGGGAAAAGTCATGTCGGGATCGACGCGATTCGCGACCCAGCCGGCAAGCGTGAGTCCGCGCGCGGCGATGGCCTCGGCGGTGAGCAACGCGTGGTTGATGCAGCCTAGGCGCATGCCGACCACCAGCACGACCGGCAGCTTCAAGGCGACGGCGAGATCGGCCGTGTCGTGCGTCGCCGTCAACGGCACACGAAAGCCGCCGACGCCTTCCACCACGACGACGTCCGCGCGCGTCAACGCTTTGCTATGACACGCGACGATGTGGTCGATGTCGAATGCAACGTTTTCCAGCGCGGCGGCAATGTGCGGCGCGGCCGGTTCCTTCAGCAGATACGGCGTGCGCATCGCAGGCGGCAACAGCACGTTCGACGCCGCGTCGAGCTGGTCCGCGTCTTCGTTATGCAGTTCGCCGTTCACCTCGAACGCGCCCGCGGCGATCGGCTTCATCGCGGCCGCTTGCAGTCCCTCGCGAACGAAGCCTCGCAATAATGCCGACGACACGAACGTCTTGCCGATTTCGGTGTCGGTTCCAGTGACGAAGAGTGACAGTGCGGTATTTGCAGACGTCATGCGCTTTGCTCCCCCGCGGCTTGCAAGCCCGCTTCGAGCCGGTCGAGATCCGCATGCGAATGCGCGGCCGACAGCGAAATGCGCAAGCGCGATGTGCCGGCCGGCACGGTCGGCGGCCGAATCGCGGGCACCCACAAACGCGCGCGATCGAGCGACGCGGCAATCCCGAGCGTCGCGTCGTTCGCGCCGATAATGAGCGGCTGCACGGCGGTATGCGAATCGACGGGAAGCCACGGCGTGGTCTTGAGCATGGCGCGCGTGCGCTCGATCAACTGGCGAAGATGCGCGCGCCGCTCATCGCCTTCGTCGCCGCCGATAATGCGCAGACTCGCCGACACCGCGTGCGCGGCAGCCGGCACCGAAGCCGTGGTGAAAATGTACGGACGCGCGCGTTGCACGAGCCACTCGATCACGGTCCCGTGCGCCACGACGAATGCGCCCGACACGCCCGCCGCCTTGCCTAGCGTGCCGATGGAAATCAGATTCGGCGAGCGCAACGCGGCTTCGGCGATCGCGCCGCGGCCTTGCGGACCGAGCACGCCGAAACCGTGGGCATCGTCGACGATCAGCCACGCGCCGTGCCGCTCCGCAAGTTCGAGAAGACGCGGCAGCGGCGCGATGTCGCCGTCCATGCTGAACACCGTATCGGAGACGATGACCTTCTCGTCCGCGTCCGACGCGTCGAGCATCGCGCTCAGCGCTTCCATATCGCAGTGCGGGTAGATCTGCACGTCGGCTCGCGACAGACGCGCGCCGTCGATCAGCGAAGCATGGTTGAGCGCATCGGAGAACAGCGTCGTGCCGCGGCCCGCGAGCGCGGTGAGCGTCGCGAGATTCGCCATGTAGCCAGTGCTGAAGTAAAGCGCGCGCGGCGCATCGACGAATCCGCCGACGAACTCCGCGAGATCGTCCTCGAGTTGCGCGTGTGCGCGCGAGTGGCCGCCGAGCAGATGTGAACCGCCGCTGCCCGCGCCATAGCGTTGCGCGCCTTCCGCGATGGCCGCGATCAACTGCGGATGCGCGGCGAGTCCGAGATAGTCATTGCTCGCAAAGCCGACGATCTCGCGGCCGTCGACCGTCATATGAGCCGCGCACGGCGTGTCGACTGTGCGGCGGCGACGGCGCAGGCCGTGTTCGTCGATCTCCTTGAGTCCCTGCGAAAGTTTGTCGAGCAGATGCATTAGCGCAGCTCCGCGAGCGTGGCGTCGAACGTTTCGCGCGTGCGCGAGGCGAGCAGCGCGATCTCTTCGTCGTCGAGAATGTATGGCGGCATCAGGTACACGGTGGTCGAAATAGGGCGCAACAATAGCTCGCGCTGCAAGGCATTTTCGAAGAAGCGGCGCGAAAAGGTTTTGGCATGCTGCTCGTTTTCGATGACTGCGTCGAACGCGAAAATCGTTCCGCACTGGCGCAGATTGCGCACATTCGCGTGTTCCGCGAGCGGCGCGAGTGCGGCCTTCAGCGTTGCCGACTTTTGCTCGTTGACCGCGAGGACGTTGTCGCTCGTGAACAGGTCGAGCGTTGCGAGCGCCGCGCGGCACGCGAGCGGATTGCCGGTGTACGAATGCGAATGGAGAAAGCCGCGAGCCGTGTCGTCGTGATAGAAGGCTTCGAAGATTTCGTCGCGTGAAAGCACGATGGAAAGCGGCAGATAACCGCCGCTAATGCCCTTCGACAGACACAGGAAATCCGGCCAGATGCCGGCCTGTTCGCAAGCGAAGAAAGTGCCGGTGCGGCCGCAGCCGACGGCGATTTCGTCGGCGATCAGATGCACGCCGTATTGATCGCACAGCGCACGCAAACCGGCGATGTACGACGCGTCGTGCATCGCCATGCCGGCTGCACATTGCACGAGCGGCTCGACGATCAACGCGGCGATTTTGGTGGCGCGCGCTTCGAAGAGCGAACGCACAGCTTCGAGCGCGCGACGCGCGACGTCGGCGGCTGTTTCGCCGGGTTGTGCAAGACGCGCGTCCGGCGAGGCCACGACGTGAGCGTTGCGGATCAGCGGGTCGTAGGCGTCCTTGAACAACGCGACGTCGGTCACGCCGAGCGCGCCGATCGTCTCGCCGTGGTAACTGTTCGCAATGCAGACGAATTCCTGCTTGTCGGCGAAGCCGCGATTGCGCCACGCGTGGAAGCTCATTTTCAGCGCGATTTCGACGGCGGACGCGCCATCCGATGCAAAGAACGCGTGGCCCAGCGTGTGATCGGTGAGCGCGTTGAGCCGCTCGGCGAGTTCGATTGCGGGCTCGTGCGTGCAGCCGGCAAGCATCGCGTGCTCGAGCGTGTCGAGCTGATCCTTCAGCGCCGCGTTGATGCGCGGATTCGCGTGGCCGAACAGGTTGACCCACCACGAACTGATCGCGTCCAGATAGCGATGACCAGACTGGTCATAGAGCCACGCGCCTTGACCGCGCGCGACGGGTATCAGGGGCAGACGCTCGTGATGCTTCATCTGCGTGCAGGGATGCCAGACCGCGCGCAGGCTTCGGGCGATCCAGTCTTCCGTGGATGTGGGTGATGTTGCTGACATTTCCAAGGCGTACTCCAGGGTGCTTTTTTGCGGCCGCCGTGGGTTCTTTTTGTCAGGTTTTTGGGGCGCGGTGCGTCGTGTTTTTCAGCGATGCGCGACCCTACGGCTAGCGTGCGGGGTCGAGATAGCGGTTTCTTCGGGGCTTTGCACTAGCGGTTTGGCGGCGAATTTCGGCTGCCGGCACGGGGTTCGGCGCTGTTCGCGGCAGGTGATTTGCGTTTTGCCGTGAAGGGCGCAGAAGGGCGGAATTGGCGACGGAAAAGTATTGGGGGGTAGTGGAGCAAAAGATGGGCGCTCGGGGGCCTCGCAATCAGATATGACCTATTTTGTGGCAATCGTTGTGTCGATGCTGACCTTGACGAATCTTGACACATCTGCCTTGCGCGGTTCGGTACGTTATGGCCTTCTTACCAATCCGCAACAGAAAAAAGATGAACCGCAGGGCATTCAGGCTGGTATTCAGCCGGCTAAGGGCAATGCTTGTTGCCGTCGAGGAATCGGCCACGGCAACAGGCAAGGGTAATGGCGAGACCGCTGCAACGAGGCGCGTGCTCGCGACTCCATCCAGCACGCAACAGCACAGCTTCGCGCTGCGAAGCATCGCACTCGCGGCCCTTGTGCTGCTCGGCGCGGCTCCGGCTTTCACCGTAGCGCAGATCGTGCCGGGTGGCCCGAACGCGCCGGGCGTCGTCACGACGCCGAACGGGCTGAACCAGGTGAACATCAACCGGCCTTCTGGCGCGGGCGTGTCGGTCAACACGTACAACCAGTTCGACGTGCAGCAGCGCGGCGCGATCCTGAACAACTCGCCGACCATCGTGCAGACGCAGCAGGCGGGCATGATCAACGGCAATCCGAACTTCGCGCCGGGACAGTCGGCGCGGATCATCGTCAACCAGGTTAATAGCAGCGCGGCGAGCCAGATCAATGGCTATCTGGAAGTCGCTGGACAGAAGGCACAGGTCGTCATCGCCAACGGCTCGGGGATCAGCGTGAATGGCGGCGGCTTCATCAACACGTCGCGCGCGACGCTCACCACCGGCACGCCGAACTACGGCACGGACGGCAGCCTCACCGGGTTTAACGTGAGCGGCGGCAATATCACCGTGCAGGGCGCGGGGCTGAACGCGGGCGACGTCGATCAGGTCGATCTGATTGCGCGCGCCGTGCAGGCGAATGCCGCGATTTACGCGAAGAACCTGAACGTCATCACGGGCGCGAACAGTGTCGATTATGGGACGCTGAACGCCACGGCTATCGCGGGTAGTGGCGCTGCGCCGGGTGTGTCCATCGACGTGAGCAGCCTCGGTGGCATGTACGCGAACCGGATCGTTCTGGTGGGCACCGAGAACGGTGTGGGCGTGTCAACGAAGGGCGTGCTCGCTGCGCAGGCGGGTGACGTGACGCTGACCACGCAGGGCAAGCTGGTGCTCGGCGGGCAGACGAACGCGAGCGGGAACATCGCGATCAACGCGCGCGATGGGATCGACAATAGCGGGACCACGTATGCGCAGCAGAATGTCAGCGCGAGTACCGCAGGTACGCTGAATAATAGCGGCACGTTTGCCGCGCAGCGGAACACCACGGTCAATGCGGGCGGCGTGGCATCGACGGGTACGCTCGGCGCGGGCGTGAACAGCGATGGCAGCCTGGCACGCTCCGGCGATCTGTCGGTGACGGCGGGCGGCGCGCTCGCGGCAACCGGGCGCAATGCAGCGGGCGCGAATGCGAATCTGCAAGGCGCGTCGGTCAATCTCGCGGGTAGCAGTACGTCGGCGAATGGGAGCATGGCGTTGACCGCGACGGGCGGTGATGTGAATGCCGCTGGCGCGACGACGACGGCCGGCAGTACGCTCGCGGTCAATGCAGCAGGCACGTTGTTCAATGACGGCGGCGTGCTGTCATCGGGTGGCGCACAAACGTTGAATGCCGGCGCGCTCTGGAACAGCAACGGCCAGATCGTTTCGGGCGGTGCATTGAATGCAAACGTCGTGGGGGCCGTGTCCAACACCGGCGGCACGATGCAGGCCGCAGGCGCGTTGGCGGCGAACGCAGGCTCTTTCGACAACACCGCGGGCCATATCGCATCGCTCAATGCTGACGGCCTGGCCCTCTCTACTGCGGGCACGCTGAATAACGGCGCGGGCGGCACGGGTCTGGGCACCATCGGCGGCAACGGCAATGTGACCGTGCAGGCCGGACAGATCGCGAACGCGGGCTCGATCACCGCGGTGCAGAACCTGACTGCGGTTGCGGCGCAAAGCCTGTTCAGCAACGGCACGTTGGCCGCCAACGGAAACGTGAACGCATCGGCAGGCACGACACTCGCGAACGCCGGCACATTCACGGCCGGCCAGCAGGCAGTGATCAGCGCGGCGACCGTCGATAACAGCGGCGGCTCGACGAGCGCAAACCTGCTCACACTGCACGCGACGAACCTCGTCAATCACGGCGGCACGATCACGCAGACCGGAACCGGCGCGACGACGGTCGATGTAGCGGGCACGCTCGACAACACAGGCGGCACGCTTCAGACCAACGCCGCGAGCCTGACGCTCGCGCCCGCGGTCGCGCTCGTCAACGACAACGGCACCATCGCGAATGCCGGGACAGGCGCGCTGACCGTCAGCACCGGGACTCTGTCCAACGTCGGCGGCACGATCGCCAGTAACGGCCAGGCTGCGCTTCAGGCCGGAGCGCTCGACAACACGGCTGGCTCGATCATCGGCCAGAACGGTCTCACGGCAAGCGTCGGCGGCACGCTGGACAACACCAACGGCAAGCTGCTTTCGAACACGGACCTGAGCCTTGCCAGTGGCGCGCTGAACAACAACGGCGGCCAGATCGGCGCGGGCGCAAACGAAACGATTCGCACGGGCTCGCTGACCAACAGCGGCGGCTCGATTGTCGCGCCGAACCTGGCACTCACCATCGGCTCGACACTGGACAACAGCGGCGGCGACATCCAGGCGAACCAGCTTGCGCTGAACGCGACGGACCTGCTGAACCACGGCGGCACGATCACGCAATACGGCGCGTCGTCGATGGGCTTTAACGTCAGCGGCACCTTCGACAATTCAAGCGGCGGCACATTCCAGACCAACAGCACCGACCTGACGCTGGCCCCTGGCGCGCTCATCAACGACGGCGGCGCGATCATCGACGCCGGCACGGGCACGCTGACGATTGCACCGGGCAATGGCGCGGGTGCCTTCTCGAACGTCGGTGGCCGGATCATCACGGCCGGACAGCTCGCTGCGCAGGCCGGCAGCCTGAACAACGCGAACGGCGTGCTCGCCGCGCAGGGAAACATCGCGGCAAACATCGCGGGCGATGTGAACAATACGCAAGGCTCGGTTCGCTCGCTCTCGTCGCTGACGCTCGCGAGCGGCGGCACGCTGACGAACACCAACGGACAGATCCAGTCCGGCACGGGCGCGGCTGGCGACGCGAGCACGCTCGCGATTCAGGCCGCGTCGGTCAACAACACGAACGGCCTCGTCGGTAGTCTCGGCACGGGCGACATGACCGTGCAAGGCGGCAGCCAGACCGTGAACAGCGGCGGCGTCATGACGGGCAACGGCAATGTTGCCGTCGACACGTCGGCGCTCGTCAATACGCAGAACGGTCAGATCAGCGGCGCGCGCGTCGCGGTGCAAGGCGATACCGTCGACAACAGCGGCGGCCAGATTGGCAGCCTGGCCGGTACGAATGGCGATGTCGCGATCACAACAACCGGCGCGGTCACGAACACGAACGGGCAGATTGGCGCAACACATAACCTGGCCGTCAATGCCGCGACCCTTACGGGCGGCGGCAGCTACAGCGCGGCCAACGATGTGGCTGTGGCCGTGCAAGGTAATTTCGCGCCCACGCCCGATGTCCAGTTCAACGCAGGCCATGACCTCAGTTTCACCCTGCCGGGAACATTCAGCAATGGCGCGCTTGTCGAAGCGGCGAACAACCTGAACATCAACGCGGCCGACGTGCAGAACACCGGCGTCATGATGGCGGGCGGCACGCTCACGACGCACTCGAATACGCTCGAGAACACCGGGACGATGGTCGGCGGCAGCGTCTCGCTCAACGCGACGCAATCGCTGACGAACACGGGGCCGACTGCGCTGATCGGCGCAACCGACAGTAACGGCACGCTCGAACTGCTGTCGAACGACATCGAGAACCGCGACGACACCACGGCGACCGACACGCAGGCGACCACCGCGATTTACGGTCTCGGCAAGGTGATACTGGCGGGCGGCAAAAATGCAGACGGCAGCTACACGAACGCGGCCCTGATCCGCAACCAGTCAGCGCTGATCGAATCGGCCGGCGACATGGAACTGCACGCCGCCCAGGTGACGAACACGCGCACGACGATGACGACGACCGGCCTGAACCAGCCGGTCGACCCGGCGCTGCTGGGCGAACTTGGCATCAGCCTGTCCGGCCGCACTGGCCAGGTCGGCATACAGGACCCGAACAGCATCGGTGGCGTCTTTACCGATCCGCCACACGGAGGGCAATGGAATTCGACCTACCAGTACACCACCTACACAGGCGTCGCGCTGGCGATCGAGC
The DNA here is from genome assembly GCF_000172415.1 of Paraburkholderia graminis C4D1M. Lineage (GTDB taxonomy): Bacteria > Pseudomonadota > Gammaproteobacteria > Burkholderiales > Burkholderiaceae > Paraburkholderia > Paraburkholderia graminis. The sequence goes on along the minus strand of NZ_ABLD01000003.1, from coordinate 453,895 downwards.
CGACCGACATGCCGGGCGAAAGCGACGTCGTCATATCGATGAAACGCGCTAAGCCGTGGAGCGTGGTCGCGTCCGTGGACAACTCGGGTTCGCGCGCAACCGGCAAGCTACAGGGCAACCTCAGCGTCGGCATCGACAACCCGCTCGGACTGAATGACGTTCTCACGGCTGGCGCCAGTCAGGATCTCGAATTCGGCGACAAGCGCCTGGGCTCGCACGGCTTCAATGGATCGTACTCGCTGCCGTGGGGTTATTGGACCGCCACACTGTCGGGCAGTGCGAATACCTATTACCAGAACATTGCGGGTGTGAATCAGACTTTCGTGTCGAGCGGCAATTCGCAGACCGCCGCGCTGAGACTCGCGCGTGTCCTGAGACGCAGTCAGACCGACGTGTTCGGCGTGGAATTCCAGCTATCGAAGCGCTTCGGCGAGAGCTTCATCGACGGCACTGACATTCCGAGCCAGCGCCGCAACAACACGTTCATCGAGGCGGGGCTGACCGACCGGCATTACTTCGGCGCGGCACAGCTCGACGGGACGCTTGCGTATCGTCAGGGCATCGGCGGACTGGGTGCGACGCCTGACCCGCATCCGGACGGTCCGACGTACCGTTACCATCTCGCCGCGCTGGACACAAACCTGTCGGTGCCGTTTGCAGTCAAGACACAAAGCTTCCGCTACGTGACAACCGTTCACGCACAGTTCACGAACGACACGCTGTTCTATTTAGACGACCTGACGATCGGCAGCCGCTACACGGTACGCGGCTTCGATGGCGAGACGATGCTGGCGGCGGAGAAAGGTTTCTACTGGCGCAATGAACTACAGATGCCCCTTGGCCAGACAGGGCAGACGCTATACACAGGGATCGACTACGGGCGCGTATTCGGACCGAACACGGCGTTTCTGGCGGGCACGCAACTGGCCGGCGCGGTAATCGGCCTACGCGGTAACGTCGGCACGCGGATCGGCGGATTCGCCTATGACGTGTTCGCCGGCACGCCCGTCTACAAACCGGCAGCATTCCCAAGCGCGCGTGTCACGCTCGGCTTCCAGGCGACAGCGCAGTTCTAGCGGGAAGGGCCTCACTCCCGACTAGCAATAGCCGGTCGCACGTCACCATCGGAAGACACAGAGGAAGAAGAAACCGAAGAACCAGACCCACCCGCACCACTATCAGCCGTCCGCGATCCCTGATCACCCCACACAACGGAGTTATCGACCGCATACAACCGGCAAGGCGCCGAGCTCTGCTTCTGGCAATTCGCGATCGCAACCGACATCGGATCGTCGCCGCCCTCGGCCCACGACCACGCGCCCGTGTCCGACACCGCGAAGGCACGGCTCGGGTACTGGTGCAGGAAGTTGCGATAACCGTTGCGCCCGGCTTCATCGACGTAGGGGACGGCGTCGACGGCATCGACGGAAGCAAAGCCGCTCGCCTTCGGCGCCGAAGGATCGGACACGCGATACTGCACGCCCGTGGGCATGCCCACGCGTGCAAGGAACGACTCCACAGCCGGCCACCAGACATGCACGCCGTCGCGGTCGCCGACGAGCCGGTGCGCGTCGTTCTTATACGTGCCGTAGTCGACCATCTTCGCGCTCGCGCCGTGCGCGACGTACGCCGCGTGCATGCCGGCCACGAGCGGCGCATTCCACACCGAATCGTTGTCGCCATACATCCACAGCGACGGCACTTTGGTCTTGTCGCCATACGCGCCGAATGCTCGCGTCAGATTGCCCTGCCAGTCGCCGCACGCGTCCTGGCGCAAGCCGCCGGAAAAGTTGATGAGCGCCCGCACGCCCGGCGCTGCTTCGGTGCCGTAGGCCATCGTCGCCAGGCCGCCATGCGACGTGCCCGCCACGACGATATGCGTGGCGTCGACGTAAGGCTGCTTCGACATGTAGTCGATCGTCGCCGCGACGTCGCCGGCTTGCGACATGCCGTTGCGTTCGACGTCGCAGCCGTCCTGTTGATAGACGCCGCCCGACTGGCCGAAGCCCTGGCGGTTCGGCGCCACGACCACGTAGCCGCGGCGCACGAATTCACGCGCGAACGGCAGCGGGTCGCTGCGTTCCTGCATACGCGGATCGCCGGCAATCTTGCCGTGATTGAAGACGATCATCGGAAACGGGCCTGGGCCGTCCGGCTTGTAGATCGTCGTTTGAAGGGTGACGTCGCCGTCGGCATCGACGGGTACGCGGATAATCTGTTCGTTCAGCCGCGCGCTCGGCAGATACACGTCGTCCGGCAGTGCGATGCGCGGCACGTGAGCGCGGGCGAGCGGTCCGGGCTGGGCGTCCGCGAGCGGGGTCGCGTGCGCCGCTGCCACAGCGCACGCCGCCGCCGCCGCTGCACACATCGCTGCCCACTTCGCCAGAACCTTGCTCAACGCCATTCACCCACCTGCCTCAAAAAATCTGCCTCGACATCTCGTGTCTGTTCATCGAATCGCGCGGCTGACATTTATCTTTCGCACGCGCGTTTGCGACAAACAAAAACATGCTCACGTACGCATTGCGCGAAGCGCACGCACGCCAATCGAGATCGCACGGGATAAACCCAACGGCCGACGCGACCCCACGCGCCGATGATGAACGCCACCTCCGCTGCCGGAAGCCGCTGCCATAACCTCATTAACTGGTTATCGGCAGGCGCCGGCGCAACTTGCGGAACCCTTACCAGCGGGCCCTCGCTTGATGGCGTCACGAAGCAACGGCCTCATCCTGGCACGACAATTTTGTTTTGTGCAATCAAGGAGAACCCCTGACGAAAAAATTGCCGCGTCGCGCGAGAGGCAGAGCGGCAGGCTCGATGAGCAAGGCGCGCGGCGAAAACCCGCGCAGGTATGGGCAATAAAGCCGCGAAAAGGGCCTTAAATCGGCGGATCGAGGCGATGCGTTGGCCGGGCTCGCCTTTGCATCGCGCGATAGCGGGCTGACTGGACTGTCGCGTCGAGCCAACGCCTTAAAGCGGCCCCGCTAAGGGGCCATATGCGATGACGGCGGATTCTCCGTTGACGCTTAAAAAGCTATTCGCTTACATCGCCGTCGACATAGAGCCAGTGGCCGCGATCATTGCGAATGAAACGGCTTAACTCGTGCAGCCGATGCGCGCGCCCGGCCACCTTGTACCGCGCGACGAACTCGACGGTTGCGTGTTGCGAATCCGTTTCGGCGAAGGCCTTGATCTGCAGTCCGAGCCAACGCGGGGCGTCGGGCGCGGAAGGGTCGGCGTCGAGATCGGCGGGGCAGGTGGCGGGCGCCCACGTGGCGCGCAAATAATCCGTTGCGCCGACAACATACGCGCTGTAGCGCGAGCGCATCAGTTCGAGCGCGCGCGGCGCCAATTCGCCGCCGTCGATATAACGGCCGCAGCACGCCGCGAAACGCGGTGCTTTCGCGGCCGCGGACTGGCGAGGCGCCGCGCCGCCGCATGGACAGTCGGCGGGCCGCTGTGTGGACGACTCGTGCTTGCTCATCGAACTCCTAACCAAGACCGCGGGCGATCAATATCTTCTGGATGTCGCTCGTGCCTTCGTAAATCTGGCACACGCGCACATCGCGATAAATCCGTTCGACCGGAAAGTCGCTCAGATACCCATAGCCGCCGTGAATTTGCAGCGCCGCCGAACAGATGCGCTCCGCGGCCTCCGACGCAAACAGTTTCGCCATCGCGGCTTCGGTAAGGCAGGGCTGGCCGGCGTCTTTCAACGACGCCGCGTGCCAGATCAACTGACGCGCGGCTTCGAGTTGCGTCGCCATATCGGCGAGACGGAACTGCACGGCCTGGTGCGAGAACAGCGGCTGGCCGAAGCTCTCGCGCTCCTTCGCGTAACTCAACGCTGCTTCGAACGCCGCGCGCGCCATGCCGACGCTTTGCGCGGCGATGCCGATGCGCCCGCCTTCGAGCCCCGACAGCGCAATGCGATAACCCTCGCCTTCTGCGCCGATCAGATTCGCGGCGGGCACGCGGCAATCGTCGAAAATGATTTGCGCGGTATCCGACGAATGCTGGCCGAGCTTCTCTTCGAGCCGCGCGACCAGATAACCCTTGCTGTCGGTCGGCACGATAAACGCGCTGATGCCGCGCTTGCCGGCGGCCTTGTCGGTGACGGCCATCACGATGGCGACGTTGGCGTTCTTGCCGCTCGTGATGAACTGCTTGACGCCGTTGAGCACGTAGGCGTCGCCATCGCGCGTTGCGGTGGTGCGCAGCGCCGAGGCGTCGGAACCCGCCTGCGGTTCGGTCAGGCAGAACGCGCCGAGCATCTCGCCGCGCGCGAGCGGCGTGAGCCAGTCGCGCTTTTGCGCGTCGTTGCCGTAACTCAGCAGAATGCTGCACACAGGGCAATTGTTCACGGAGATCGCCGTCGATGTACCGCCGTCGCCGGCTGCGATTTCCTCGAGAATCAGCGCGAGCGCGAGCGCGTCCATGCCGGCGCCGCCGTACTCTTCGGGCACGAGCACGCCATACGCGCCGAGTTCCGCAAGTTGCCTATGCACTTCTTTTGGAAAAGTGCGCTCGCGGTCCCACGCCGCCGCGTGCGGTGTGACGGCTTCGCGCACGAAGGTGCGCAGCGCGTCGCGGACCATCAGATGATCCTGATCAAGCACCATGAATCTGCCTCCTCACTCTGGCCTCGTGCATAAGGGCCGACCAGACCACTCACGCGCTCGTGCTACCACTCCAGCTGCGTGCCGTCGTATTGATAGAAGCGGCCATTGAACGCGTCGCGCGAGGCCGCTGCCTGCGCGAGCACGTCACGCATGCCGGCGACGCTCGTCGTGGGATCGATTGCCGCGTGCGCGCCGCCCATGTCCGTCTGCACCCAGCCGGGATGCAGCGACACGCACGTCGCGCTCTGTGCTTCGAGCGACGCGAGCTTGAGCGCGTCGTTCAGCGCGGCCTTGCTCACGCGATACAGCCAGCCGCTCGTGCCGCCCGAATCGGCGATGCTGCCCATCTTGCTCGAGATCACCGCCAGCACGCCGCCCGTTTCCTCGACGATCGGCAGCAGGATCGGCATCAGTTGCATCGGGCCGCGCACGTTGGTGTGCATCACATGATCGAAGTCTTCGGCGGTGATGGTCTCAATGCGGTCGCTGCGCGGACCATACACGCCCGACACGACGATGGCGACATCGACCTGCTCGCCGTCGAGCTTCCAGCCCAATGCGGCGATGTCCGCGGGCTCGGTTACGTCGACGGAATAGGTTTGCGCGCCGAGCTGCGTGAGGGCGTCGAGCGCGGCGCCGTCGCGCGCGGTGGCGAGCACACGCCAGCCGCTTTGCTTGTACTGCCGGACAAATTCCTGGCCGATGCCACGCGACGCACCGACAATCAACACTGTCTTCATGAATCACCTCCGACTATGTGACGCGCCTGACCATACGCACGACGCGTCAAACGAGTTCGATGCCCGTTGCCGTCGCTTCGCCGCCGCCGATGCAAAGCGTGGCGACGCCGCGCTTGCCGCCGCGCTTTTTCAGCGCACCGATCAGCGTGACGAGAATGCGCGCACCCGATGCGCCGATCGGATGGCCGAGCGCACACGCGCCCCCGTGCACGTTGACCTTGTCGTGCGGAAGCTTGTGCTCCTTCATCGCGGCCATCGTCACGACGGCGAACGCCTCGTTGACTTCGTACAGATCGACTTCGTCCGCGCGCCAGCCGTTTTTGTCGAACAGCTTGCGGATCGCGCCGACCGGCGCGGTGGTGAACTTCGCCGGCTCCTGCGCGAACGTGGAGTGGCCGGCCACGCGCGCAAGCGGCGTGACGCCGAGACGCTTCGCCGTCGATTCGCGCATCATGACGAGCGCCGCGGCGCCGTCCGAAATCGACGACGAGTTCGCGGCCGTCACCGTGCCCGTTTTGCTGAACGCGGGCTTGAGCGTCGGAATCTTTTCGAGGTTCGCCTTGTACGGCTGTTCGTCGTGGTCGATGGTCGCTTCGCCTTTGCGGCTTTGCACTTTCACCGGCGCGATTTCCCACGCGAACGAACCGTCTTCGTTCGCACGTTTCGCGCGGTTCAGCGACTCGACGGCGAACGCGTCTTGCGCTTCGCGCGTGAAGTCGAACGAGGCCGCGCATTCTTCCGCGAACGTGCCCATCAAACGGCCTTTTTCGTAGGCGTCTTCGAGGCCGTCGTAGAACATGTGATCGATGACCTGGCTGTGACCCATGCGCATGCCGCCCCGCGCTTTGGGCAGCAGATACGGCGCGTTCGTCATGCTCTCCATGCCGCCCGCGACGATCACGTCGACCGAACCGGCGGCCAGCATGTCATGCGCGAACATCGCCGCGCGCATGCCCGAGCCGCACATCTTGTTGACTGTCGTGCTGCCCGTCGAAAGCGGCAAGCCGGCGCCGAGCGCGGCTTGCCGCGCGGGCGCCTGGCCGAGGCCCGCGGGCAGCACGCAACCCATCACGACTTCATCGATCTGCTCGGGCTTGAGGCCCGCGCGCTGAACCGCGGCTTCGATCGCGATCGAGCCGAGTTGCGGCGCGGTCAGCGATGCGAAATCGCCCTGAAATGCAGCCATCGGCGTGCGTGCCGCGCTCACGATCACAATCGGATCGGCCGTCATGCCGTTCGTCTCGGTCTTTGTCTTCGTCTCACTCATGTTTTAGCTCCTTGATTACGCCTTGGACTATCGCCGGCACGTCGCCAAGCTGCGCCGCGTCTGACGCGACGACGTCGTTGTCCGCCGTATGCGCGGTGCTCGCCGACACGCCGGCCACGCAACGCCGATAGGTTTCATCGAGCGCGGCCGCGTTGTTGATCGTCATGCCGAGGTCGCGCACCTTGCCGTCGTGCACGCCATAGGCCCAGCCGTGCACCGTGAGTTCCTGGCCGCGCGCCCATGCATCGTTGATGATGGTCGTGCGGCACACGTTCACGACCTGCTCGATGGTGTTCAGTTCGACGAGACGCCGGTGACGTGTCTCGCCAATGGGCCACTCGTCGATCAGTGCGGCATGTTTCGCGCGCACGTCCTGCACGTGATGCAGCCAGTTATCCGCGAGACCCACGCGGCGGCCGTGCAACGCCGCGGCCACGCCCGAGCAGCCGTAGTGGCCGACCACCCTGATGTGCTTGACCTTCAGCAGATCGACGGCGAACTGGATCACCGAGAGGCAGTTCAGATCCGTATGCACGACCACGTTCGCGATGTTTCTGTGCACGAATACTTCGCCCGGCGGCAGACCGATGATCTGGTTCGCGGGCACGCGCGAATCGGAGCAGCCGATCCACAAATACTCGGGCGTCTGCTGATGCGCGAGGCGCGAGAAGTACTCGGGATCTTCGGACAACTTGCGCGTGACCCACGCGTCGTTGTTATCGAACAGATGCGCGAGCGGATGAGCGGGGTTGGAAGCGTTCATGTTCATGATGCGTCTTGGCGGTTAATCGACGGTTATTCAGTGGTTATCTGGCGGTTAAGCGACCGTTTCAGCGGCCGGTTTCGTTACGTTGGATTCGGTGTAATGCATGGGCTAGGCAACTCTCACGCTGCGCTCGTCGGCCTGCGGTTCAGCGGCGCTGATAGCATCTGCTGCGTTCGACTCTGCGGATTCTGCATCGACAAACCGCTCCGGATAGCGAATGCAAAAACGCACGCTGCTGTCATACGGAAAGAAGTCGGGCAGTTCGCCTTTCAGCAGATGATTCTTGTGCTTTTGCCACAGCGCCGGATCGAAGAAGTCCGCGTGATGCTGCATGAACGCGCGGCGCACGCGCGGGTCGCCGAGCAGAAAAGTGCCATACGTCTCGGGGAAAATGTCGTGCGGCCCGACCGAGTACCACGGCTCGCCCGACATCTCGTCCTCTTCGTTGCGCGGCGCGGGCACTGCACGCACGTTGCAGTCGGTCAGATATTCGATCTCGTCGTAATCGTAGAACACCACGCGGCCGTGGCGCGTCACGCCGAAGTTCTTGTACAGCATGTCGCCGGGGAAGATGTTCGCCTGCATCAATTCCTTCACCGCGTTGCCGTATTCCTTGATGCCGTGATCGACGTCGTCGTCGCTGCCGTTTTGCAGGAACAGATTCAGCGGCACCATGCGGCGCTCGATATACATATGGCGGATCACCACGTTGTCGCCGTCGTACTCGAGCAGCGACGGCACTTCTTTCTCCAGTTCACGCATGAGCGCTTCGTCGAGCCGCGAAATGGGCAGCGCGACGCTCGAATATTCGAGCGTGTCAGCCATGCGGCCGAGGCGGTCGTGTCGTTTGACGAGCTGATACTTCTCCTGAATCTTCGCGCGCGTGGTTTCCTTCGGCGGCGGGAAGTTGTCCTTGATGAGCTTGAACACGTACGGAAAAGAGGGCAGCGTGAACACCAGCATCACGAGCCCCTTGATGCCGGGCGCGATGATGAACTGATCGCTCGAATGCGACAGGTGATGCAGCAGATCGCGATAGAACAGATTCTTGCCCTGCTTCTGCAAACCGACCGACGTGTAGATTTCCGCTTTTGGCTTGCCCGGCATGATCATGCCGAGGAATTCGACGTAAGCCGACGGCACTTCCATATCCACAAGAAAGTACGAGTGCGAGAAGCTGAAGATAATCAGCAACTGTTCGCGCGTCAGCAGCACGGTGTCGAGTGCGAGCACGCCGGGCTTCACATGACGCAGCGGCACGGCGAACGGCAGCAGCCTGTCGCCGTTGATGATTCGCCCGACGATATACGCGGACTTGTTGCGAAAGAACAGCGACGAGAGCACATGAATCTGGAAGTTCGGCGCTTCGTCGAAGGTGCCGAACGCGTCGTGAATCGCCTGCATTACGCAGCCGACGTCGCGCGTCAGATCTTCGAACGGCGGCTCGAGTTGAAAATTCGTGACGATGCGCTCGAGCGTCGCGGCGAGGCCGTCCTTGCCGGGATAGTACGCGCGATATGTCGGCTTCGCCGCGGGCTCGTCGTTCTCGATGTATTCGGTCGAGATCGCCGGGCGCACGAAAATGAAGTCGTTGTTGAAATACGAGCGGTGCAGAATCTTGCAGCACACCGAATTGAAAAACGTTTCCGCGCACTCGGGCTGACGGTGCGTGGTGAGAAGGCCAATGTAGTGCAGCTTGATCTGCTGCCACACTTCGCTGTCGATGTTCTCCGCGTCGTACTCGTCTTCGAGCAGTTCGACGCATTCCTGCACGCGGTCGTCGTATGAAGTAATGCGCTCCCGCGCGAGCTTTTGCAGGCCATGCCAGTCGCCGTTCTCGAACAGCGTCTTGGCATGAATCGCCGCGTCGCGAAAGATCCGGTAGTGCCGGTTGAATCCTTCGAGCATGGTTTGCGCGACGTCAAAGCCGATTTGCGACGACAACAGTTTGGGGAAGTGATTCATGTCGACCGTGCATTCGTCTCGTGTCGTGAAGACACCCGTGATTGTATCGTCGGGTGCGCTCGCGACGCATTGCGTCAACCGGCTCGTGCGCCGGCGCCGTGTGAGCGGTGCCGGGCATTTGCGGACTTTTCCGGGCAACTGCGCTCAATGCCCTGGTTCGGCGTTGTTAAACGGCTCAATTTGCAGCAAGAAAAATTTCGTTCACGACTTCACCTGGTGCGCATGTCTCGTCATGCGGGCTTGGCTTCGCGCGCTCGTCGCCCTTGTTGCGTTTCTTGCGCTTGCGTCGCTTTGCGTGCCTCGGAAGCCGCATGCTTGCCGCCTTCGAGCAGCGCGCGCGCCTGCGCTTCGTATTGCGCGAGGTCTTCGAGCGTCGCGTTCAGGTCTTCCAGTTGCCGCTCAAGCACCTCGCGATGACGCGCGACCGTGCCGAGAAACGCGTGCAGTTGCGGGACGGTGTCCGTCGGCGATTCGTACACGTCCAGCAGATCGCGAATTTCGGAGAGCGTGAAGCCGAGCCGCTTGCCGCGCAGCGTCAGCTTCAGGCGCGTGCGGTCGCGGCCCGAATAGACGCGCCGCAAGCCGCTCGAACCTTCGCGGCTCGGCGAGAGTAAACCCTGGTCTTCGTAGAAACGTATGGCGCGCGGCGTGACGTCGAATTCCCGCGCGAGTTCGGTGATCGTGTATTGAGTGGTCATCGGGGCATTCACTGGCCGGGCACAAAGTCAGATTGAACGATAGAATCGACGTTTACGTTATCGTCAACTTGGGTTGAATGCAACCTGCGGCAAGTACGCGGAAAGCGTGGAGGAAGACACCGAATGAATGCACTCGAACATCAACTCGACTATCCGTTCAACGACACGCTGCCCGAGCCCGGCCACGCGCAGGAAGTCGCGCCCGGTGTGTTCTGGCTGCGCATGCCGTTGCCGTTCGCGCTCGACCATATCAATCTGTGGCTGCTGCGCGATCAGATCGACGGCGAGGAAGGCTGGACGGTGATCGACTGCGGGATCGCGTCGGACGCGATCCGGGAGAACTGGGAAAAGGTATTTGAGTCGGTGCTCGACGGTTTGCCGGTGCTGCGCGTGATCGTCACGCATTGCCATCCTGACCACGTCGGTCTCGCGGATTGGGTTTGCAGCGGCGGCGACAAGAAGCGCTGGGACGCGCGCCTGTGGATGACGCTCGGCGAATACATGCAGGCTCGCGTGATGGCGGCCGGCGACGGCTCCAACGCGGGCGGCGAAGCGGCGGCGCGGCACTTCGCGCTGCACGGCGTCACCGACGAGGACTCGCTCGAGAAACTGCGCAGCCGGCAGAGTTATTACGCGAATCTGGTGCCGTCGGTGCCCGATCAATACCGGCGTTTGCGTGAAGCGGACCGCGTGCGGATCGGCAGAAAAACGTGGCGCGTGGTGACGGGCTACGGCCATTCACCGGAGCACTGTGCGCTGCATTGCGAAGAGATGGGCGTGCTGATTTCCGGCGACATGGTGCTGCCGCGCATTTCGACGAACGTCTCGGTGTTCGCGATGGAGCCCGAAGGCTCGCCGCTTGCGCTTTATCTCGAGTCGCTCGCGCGCTACGAGGTGATGCCTGAGGACACGCTCGTGTTGCCGTCGCACGGCAAGCCGTTTCGCGGCGTGCGTACGCGCGTGAAGCAGTTGCGCGAGCATCACGATGCGCGTCTGGCCGAAGTGCGAGAGGCGTGCGCGCAAAAGCCGCAAAGCGCGGCGGACATCGTGCCGCTCATGTTCAAGCGCGCGCTGGATATTCACCAGATGACGTTCGCAATGGGCGAGGCGCTCGCGCATTTGCATCTGCTGTGGCTGGCGGGCGCGTTAAAGCGCACGCACGATGCGGATGGGGTGATGCGGTTTTCGGCGTGAGCCCTTGCTTGATGTCGGTGGCCTACGCATAAAAAAAGCCCGGTCGCGCGTTGCACTGCATTGCGCGACCGGGCTTCTGCTGCTTCGGGTTCGTGCGGTATGTTCGTGCGGTATTACTGCACCGACACCGCCCCGAAGTTCTGCCGCCCAAACGGGCTCACGTGATAACCGCTCACGTTGGTCCGCGTGATAGCTGCCGCCGTCGGATAACCGAGCGGAATCCACAGCGCCTGATCGTGAATGATCTGCTGCGCAGCCTGATACGCTTTCGTGCGCTTGGCCTGGTCCGGCGTGGACTTGCCGTCGGCGATCAGCTTGTCGAGGTCCTGATCGCAGAAGCGCGCGAAGTTGATGCCCGACTTCACCGCATTGCAGCTAAAGAGCGGGGACAGGTAGTTGTCCGGATCGCCGTTGTCGCCCGCCCAGCCCATGAATAGCGAGTCGTGCTGGCCTTGCTTGGCCTGCTTGATCAGCTCGCCCCATTCGATCACCTTCACGTCAGCCTTCACGCCGATCTTCGCGAAGTCCGCTTGCAACAGCTCGGCGCCCGCTTTCGGATTCGGATTCAGCACGCTGCCGTTCGGACGCACCCAGATGGTCGTTTCAAAGCCGTTCGGATAGCCGGCATCGGCGAGCAGTTTCTTTGCCTTGGCCGGATCGTACGGCCAGGCCTTCACGGCCTTGTCGTAGCTCCATGTGTTCGGCGGATACGGATTCACCGCTGCGGTCGCGGTGTTGTCGAAGACGGTCTTCAGATACGTGCCGCGGTCGAACGCCATGTTCAGCGCGGCGCGCACCTTCTGATTGTCGAGCGGCTTCTTCTGCGTGTTCAACGCGACGAACGCCGTCATGAACGCGGGCGTCTGCACGATGGCGAGCGACTTGTCGTTCTTCGCATCCGCGAGATCCTGCGGTTTCGGCGACAGCGCAATCTGGCATTCGCCGGCTTTCACCTTTTGCGCGCGCACGGTGGCGTCGGGCGTGATTGCGTAGATCAGACGGTCGATCTTCGGCTTCGAGCCCCAGTAGGTCGGGTTCACGTCGTAGCGGATCACCGCGTCTTTCGTGTAGCTCTTCAACTCGAACGGGCCGGTGCCGACCGGCTTCGAATTCAGATCGACCTGCTTGCCGGCCTTCAGCAACTGGTCCGCGTATTCCGCCGAATAGATCGACGCGAAGCCCATCGTCAGGATCGATACGAAGGTTGCGTCCGGCGCGTTCAGTTCGAACTTGACGGTGTTGTCGTCGACCTTGCTGATCGCCTTGATGAGCTTGGGCAAGCCCATCGACTGCGCATGCGGAAAGCCGCTTGCGCCCGTCACCTTGTGCCACGGGTTGCTGTCGTTGAGCATGCGGTCGAACGTGAAGACGACGTCGTCGGCGTTCAGCGGCCGCGTCGGCTTGAAGTAGTCGGTGGTCTGGAACTGCACGTTCGGGCGCAGATGGAACGTGTACGTGAGGCCGTCCGCGCTCACGTCCCACTTGTCGGCCAGCGACGGCACCACTTTCTTCGCGGCCTCATCGTAGGAGACGAGCGAATTGAAAATCACATCCGCCGATGCATTGGTCGTAACGAGCGAGTTGAACTGCACGACATCGAAGCCGTCGGGGCTCGACTCGGTGCAGACGGTCAGCGGTTTGGCGAGCACGAGCGCGGGCGCCGTGAAGAGTACGGCGGCTGCGAGCAGTTTGAAGCGCATAAGATCTCCGATAACAAGCGCAGTCAGGCAGTGCGTCTGGTTGTGTGGTTATTCCGTTGACGAGCGACAGCGACGTTTATGGCCTCGCCGTCGACTTCATTCTGATACCTTTCCGGGGCTCGCGCATGCTCGCCAAAATGCGGGCTCACGTGCGCGCCGGCCTTCGCGAAAGCTTATCGAAGGGCAGTTCGCGCGACAACAACATAATCCGCATATCCATATGGGATCGTATGGAGGCTGTCCGTGCGCGTGCTGGCTTCACGCGGCGCTCGCACGCTGCATCAGATAAGCGATGCCGTCGATCGCGCGCACGCCGTACCACGAGACCATCTCTCCGTCGATCAACTCGATGCGCTTGCCGGCCATGCGCGGATCGCTTTTCAGCGCATCGCAATGCGCCTGCGTGAAGCGATAAGGTTCGCTCGAAAGCAGAATGCGGTCGACGCCGGCAAGCCACGGCGCGTGCTCGGCGTCGTCGAATTCGAACGATGGATAACGGCCCGCGCCTGTCGCGCCGCCTTGCACATCGGGCAGCGTCTGCCAGTTCACGACGCGCAGCATCGCGGAGATGTAGGTGTCGCGCGCGACGGTCATCCACGGTTCGCGCCAGATCAGATACAGCACGTTTTGCGCGGCGAATGCATGCCCGGCGGCTTCATGCAGACGCGCCTGCAACGCATCGGCGAGACGCTGCGCTTCGTGCTCGCGATCGAAGATCGCGCCCAGCAGCGCGTACAGCGAGAGATTGTCGTGCGGCGTGAGCGGATGAGTCACGACGACATGCGGCACGAAAGCACGCAGTTGCTCGACGGTGTCGCGCTCGTTCTCGTCGATATTGACGATCAGGTGAGTAGGCCGCAGCGCGCGAACGGCGTCGACCTTCACGGCTTTCGTGCCGCCGACCTTGGGCACATTGCGCACCTTGTCGCGGGGATGCACGCAAAAACCGGTACGCCCGACGACCTGGCGTTCTAGACCCAGCGCAAACAGCAGTTCGGTGATGCTCGGCACCAGCGAGACGATGCGCGCGCCGGCACCCGTTTTTTCGTGCGCGACGCCGGCTGCATCGACCGCACAGGCAGACATGATTTACTCGACGACGGCGCGCGGCTTGCGCGGCGCGCGTTCGAACACGCGGTCGTAGAGCCAGCGCGGCACGACGTGCAGCAGCATCGCCACGAGCCGCATCTGCCACGGAAACACCGCGAAAGCGGTGCGGCGCTCGATGGCCTGCGCGGCTTTCGCGGCAAAGCGGTCGGCGTCCATCAGAAAGGGCATGGTGTAGGGATTGTGCGCGGTCATCGGCGTGCGGATATAGCCGGGCGCGATCGTGACAACGCCCACGTCGTGCGGGCGCATTTCGACGCGCAACGCTTCGAGGTACTTGAGCGCCGCCGACTTCGACGCGCTATACGCGCCCGAACCCGGCAAGCCGCGCACGCCCGCGACGCTCGCAATGCCGACGAGCGTGCCGCGTCTTGCGGCAACCATCGCGGCCGCGAACGGCTCGAAGGTGGCGACCATGCCGAAGTAGTTGATGTCCATCACTTCGCGGAAGGTGCGCAGGTCGCCTTCGCCGGTGACGGCGCCGCGGCTGACGCCCGCATTGGCGATCACGATGTCCGGCTGGCCATGTTCCGCGATGAACTGCGCGGCCGCTTCGGCGAGCGCCTCGGCGTCGCGCACGTCGACGCTATAGCAGGAGATGGAGTTTTGCGGATGAGACCGCTTGAAGGCGGCGAGGGCTTCGCCGCGGCGGGCAACGAGGCCGAGCGTCGCGCCGCGCCGCGCGTATTCGGCGGCGAGCGCGAGGCCAATTCCACTCGAAGCGCCGGTAATGAAAACTTTCAACGGTGAGCTCATTCCGGCGCCTCGGGCTTTACATCTTCTTCGCGCGAACCTGCTGGACCAGGTAATCGAGCACCTGGACCGTGCCAGGCAGGCTGTTGGTCGCAGCCGGGCCGGTTTCGTACTTGCCTTGCACGGCGATGGTCGGCACACCGTCGATCTTGTAGTCTTCGAGCAGTTTCTTGTCTTTCTGCAACGCGCTTTGCGTCGAGAACGAGTTGTACGCGTCCATGTACTTCTTCGGATCGACGCCGTTCTTCGCGAGGAATTTGGCCTGATCTTCCGGCGTCAGCAGATAGTTCTTGTTGACGTGAATTTCGTTGAAGACCTTCGGCGTGAGCTGGTTGGCGAGACCGAGCGCGTCGAGCGCGTGATACATCTTCGAATGCGGAATGAAGTCGTCGCGGAAGGCAACCGGCACGCGCTTGAACACGACGTCCGGACCCTGCTTCTTCACCCAGGCTTCGAGGTACGGGTCGAATTCGTTGCAGTGCGGGCAGCCGTACCAGAAGAATTCGGTGACTTCGATCTTGCCGGCGGGCACGTCGGTGGATTGCGCGCTCGGCAACACGGTGTAGTCCTTGCCCGAGACCGGCGCGGTCGGCGATGCGTGCGCCGAGGCCGCGACGAGGCCCAACGAGAGGAACAGAATGCTCAGCAGTTTTTTCATGTTGTCTTGACCCAGGTAGGCGTAAAACAGTGGCGCCACGCAAATGCCCGTCACCGTTTTCAAATCGGCGTTGGACGGCTCTATCGGCCGTCGTGCTCAATCATGCTCAATCGTGCTTACTGTGCTTGTTGCCTGCGATTCCTGTGACAGGCGCCGCACGCCGATAGTTCGGCGGCGGCGCCTGCCTGCGGGTCCCGCGCTGCTTATTGTTTGGTGAAGCGGATCACGGCGGTGTCCACGCCCGCGTCCGACAGACGCTGACGGCTCGCGTTCATGTCCTCGAACTTCGAGAACGGCCCGATACGCACGCGATAATACGTGACCCCGCCCGCATCGCGCTGCGTGACCTTCGACTCGAAGCCCTGGAACGCGAGACGCGCGCGTTGCTGTTCGGCGTCCGCAGCGGTTTTGTACGCGCCCACTTGCAGGAAGTAGCCGGTGTTCGCGTCGCCAGGTGCCGGCGCTGCGCCCGAACCCGGCTTGACGTTCGCGACCGCCGCCGACGACGTGCTCTTCGGCGCGGAACCCGCTGTGGTCGCAGCCGGCGCGCTCGTGGCTTGCGGCTTTTTCACCGCGGCGGTGGCGCTGCTGCCGTTATCCGGCGCGGGCTTCGGCGCGACTGCCGTGCCGTTGGCATTGCCCGCGGCATTATTGTTCCCGCCGAGGGTCGGCGGCACTTCGATGATTTGCGGCTGCTCGAGCATGCCCGACTGCGTCTGCGAGTTGGTCTGGCCAGGCGCGGTGTTCGGCGGCGCGGGTTGCGCGGCCTGCGGCACCGGCTGACCCGGCGTCTTGCCTTGCAGCGGACGGTTCGGATCGTATTGCGCCTGGCTCGCGCTCGACTCGGACGCCGCGGGCGGCGCGACCTTCGACACGAACGGCGTAGGCGCACGGGTGATATACAGCGCCACCACTACCGCGATCGCGAGGCCGACAATCAGGCCCAGCACGATGCCGAGAAAAGTACCCCCGGTTTGTTTCGATTGCTTTGTTGTGCGGCGTGGTTTTGCCATCGTATGAATCACCTGCAAAAAGAATCCTGGAACGGCCGCCGATTATAACGACGGCCGCATGCATGTTGCGCCGGAGGACTTACATCTTGACGGGAGCGGAGACGCCGATGATCGCAAGACCGTTGGCGAGCACCTGACGCGTGGCTGCGAGCAGCGCGACGCGTGCATTGCGTTCGGCCGCATCGTCGACCAGCACGCGTTCGGCTCTGTCATTGTAGAACGAGTGGAATTCCCCGGCGAGGTCGCGCAGATAGAACGCGACCGCGTGCGGCGCGAGTTCGTCGGCGGCGTGTTGCAGCATGTCCGGGAACTCCGCGAGCTTGTTCAGCAAGGCCATTGAGCGCTCGCTCGACAGCGGCGCGAGGTCCACGCTGTCAAGCGTGCTTTCGTCCGCGCCGTAGCGAGTTTTGCATTCGGCGATGACCGAGCAGATCCGCGCATGCGCATATTGCACGTAGTGCACGGGGTTTTCGTCATTTTGTTTCAACGCGAGGTCGATGTCGAAGACGAACTCCGTATCGGCCTTGCGCGAGATCAGGAAGAAACGCACGGCGTCGCGGCCGCGGCGAATCGTCTCTTCGTCGATCTGATCGACGGCTGCCTCGGTGCCCGGCAGCGCGCCGCCCGACCATTCGATCAGATCGCGCACCGTCACGTAGCTGCCCGCGCGCTTGGAGATTTTCACCTCTTCGCCGTTGCGCATGACCGTGACCATCTTGTGCAGCACGTAGTCGGGATAGCCCTTCGGAATGCCGATGCCGAGACCTTGCAGCCCGGCGCGCACGCGCGCGATCGTGCCGTGGTGGTCGGAACCCTGAATGTTGATGACCTTGGTGAAGCCGCGCTCCCACTTTGCGACGTGATACGCGACATCGGGCACGAAGTACGTGTACGTGCCGTCGGTCTTGCGCATCACGCGGTCTTTGTCGTCGCCGTCGTCGGTTGTGCGCAGCCACAGCGCGCCTTCCCGCTCGTAGGTCTTGCCCGCGGTGATGAGCGCCTGCACCGTCTTCTCGACGCGGCCTTCAGTGTAAAGCGACGACTCCAGGTAGTACTGGTCGAACTTCACGCCGAACGCCTGCAAGTCCATGTCCTGCTCGCGGCGCAGATACGCCACCGCGAAGCGGCGGATCGCGTCGAGATTCTCGACGTCGCGCGCGCCGGTGACGGGCTCGCCGTCGCTCGCCGATACCGTGACGCCGTTCAGATAGTCTTTCGCGATGTCGGCAATGTACTCGCCGTTGTACGCGGAAGCGGGCCAGCCGGCGTCGCCCGGAGCGAGGCCGCGTGCGCGCGCCTGGGTGGATAGCGCGAGCGTGCCGATCTGCACGCCGGCGTCGTTGTAATAGAACTCGCGATGCACGTCCCAGCCTTGCGACGCGAGCACGTTCGACAGCGCGTCGCCGAGCGCGGCCTGGCGGCCGTGGCCGACGTGCAGCGGTCCGGTCGGATTCGCGGATACGAACTCGATCAACACGTGCTTGCCCGCGTCGCGTTGCGAGCGGCCATACACGTCTTTCTCCGCGAGCACGGCCTTGACCACCGCCTGCTTGGCCGCAGCGGCAAGACGCAGGTTGATGAAGCCGGGGCCCGCGACTTCGGCGGATTCGATCAAGCCTTGCGCCTGCGGCTGCGCGAGCAGCGTGTCGACGATTTGCTGCGCCAACTGGCGCGGATTCGCGCGCAGCGGCTTGGCGAGTTGCATCGCCACATTGCACGCGACGTCGCCGTGCGCGGCGACCTTCGGACGTTCCAGCGCGATGGTGGGCGATACGAAGGCGGCTTCCGTCGCGCCTTGCGTGGCGAGAGCGACCTGCTTCACCGTGTCGGCGAGCAGTGTTTCCAGAGTGTGTTTATGTGCGGGCAGCATGCTTGTTGCGAGTCCAGTGAGGCAATCCGGTGATACGGAGGAAGCGCCGGCCGCCTCGAGCGCGGCCGATTCGGCAGAAGCGTGGAAAGCGGCGGTTGCGCGGCGGCGCGGTCTGTCATGACATATCGGCATGACGAGGCGAGCTGTTGGGCACTTTGCCTGCAATGCAATCAGCGCGCCGTTCGGCCGCGAGGCGAAGGCTTGGCCGCTGCGGCATGCAGGCCGCAACCGGCTGGCCGGCCGCGCCGCTGCGCCTTGCCGCGCGCGGTGCAATGCGGCGCGCTTTTCCGTCCAGACGGATTTTAGCAGGTGCTAATATGTTCAATGAGAAGCCCAGCAAGGGCCGTGGCCGCCGCGTCTGTTCGCGCGGCTAACGGAACATGCGAGAGGCCGCTTTCGGCTCCGCTTGCGCGTGAAGCCAACATAACGAAAAAGGGAATTGTCATGCTGATTACTTTCAAATGCCGAGCTTGTCCAGATGTGATGATGCTCGAGAATCTGGCGCAGTATCTGGTCGGCATTGTCGGCAAGCGCCTCGGTGAGCGCGGTGTGATTACGCACGCCGAAACCGGCGAAGCGATCGCCAAACTCGAAGCGGCCATCAACTTCGACAAGCAGGAACGCGCCGAACACGACGGCCATTTCCACGAAGGCGAAGAGGGCCACGAGCATCACGAGATTCCGCCGGGTCTTGCGCAACGTGCGTATCCGTTCCTCGACATGCTGCGCGCCGCCCAGAAGGAAAACGCGGACATCGTCTGGGGGCTGTAGTCGAGGCAGGTTCGCCGCGACGGCAGCGGCGACTGTCGTGGCCAGGGCGACAAACACGGCCATCGTGGCCGCGGCACTTGCTGTGACTCATGGCCTGTCGCCATGTCCCGTCAATGTATGGCGCCAAAAAATGAGCCCGCTCGAAGCGGGCTCATTTTCTTTGCAAGCCAGAAACGCGAAAGCGGCTTACTGGCTTGCGGCTTCCGGAGCAACCGCGGGAGCTGACGCGCCCTTTTTCATTTTCTGCTTCTTCGGCTTCTTGACGTGTTTCGTCGTGGGCGGCGAATACGAACTGACCGAACTCGATGCGGCCGGAGCGGCGGTTTGTGCGAGCGCCGCCGAAGCGCCCACGGCAAACGAAACAGCGGTCAATAACAGCGCCAGCTTCTTCATATGATTTTCTCTCCGTTGACGGTTGAATTAGATGAGCCGACGCATTCTGGTTGCGTCTGGCGGGTCAAGCCGCCTCAGTCTACAAAGCCGAAAATTACGTTGCCGCAAATATTCAGTCTTTCTCGCCGGATATAGTGGGTTTCGCGCCAGGCCGGCTCGGCTCATCGATGCATTCAACGCTGCCTTGCCGGAACGGCTTATAGCAACGGCGCCAACGCGCGTTCGGCATCCGCCTTCGAGAGCGACATGCGCTGCGCGTAATCTTCCAATTGGTCCTGGCCGATCTTGCCCACCGAGAAATAAGTGCTGTCCGGATGCGCGAGATAGAAACCGGAGACGCTCGCCGCAGGCAGCATCGCGAGCGATTCCGTTACGGTCATGCCGATTTCATTCGCCTGCAGCACGTCGAACATGTCGCGCTTGACCAGATGATCCGGGCACGCCGGGTAGCCGGGCGCCGGGCGAATGCCGCGATACTTTTCGGCGATGAGTTCGTCGTTCGCAAGCGTCTCGTTGCTCGCGTAGCCCCACAAGTCGCGTCGCACGCGCGCATGCAGCGCTTCGGCGAAGGCTTCGGCGAAACGATCGGCAAGCGCCTTCAGCATGATCGCGCTGTAGTCGTCGTGATCCTTCTCGAACTGCTTTTCCTTCACGTCGACGCCCAGACCCGCCGTGACCGCGAACATGCCGATGTAGTCGGCCACGCCCGAATCTTTCGGCGCGATAAAGTCGGCAAGCGAGCGGTTCGGCCGCATCACGCCGTCGACCACCGGCCGCACGCTTTGCTGCCGCAGATTGCGCCATGTCAGCGCAACTTCGCTGCGCGAATCGTCGGTATAGATTTCGATGTCGTCGTCGTTCACGGTGTTGGCCGGCAGCAGCGCAATCACGCCGTTCGCTTGCAGCCAGCGGCCCTGGATCAGGCGCGCGAGCATCGACTTGCCGTCCGAAAACACGCGCCGCGCCGATTCGCCGACAATCTCATCGTTCAGAATCGCGGGGTAGGGACCGGCGAGATCCCACGTCTGGAAGAACGGACCCCAGTCGATATAGTTCGCGAGTTCGCTCAGATCGAAGTTCTTGAACACGCGCCGGCCGATGAACTTCGGCTTGACCGGCTGATAGCTCTTCCAGTCGATCGGCGTCTTGTTCGCGCGGGCTTCGGCGAGCGTGACCATCGGCAGCGCTTTCTTGTTCGCGTGCTGATTGCGAATGCGATCGTAGTCGGCCTTGAGTTCGTCGAGGTACTTGGCCGCGCCTTCGTCGGACAAGAGGCTCGATGCGACCGACACCGAGCGCGACGCGTCCGGCACATACACGACCGGCCCTTCGTAATGCGGCGCGATCTTCACGGCCGTATGCACGCGCGAGGTGGTTGCGCCGCCGATCAGCAGC
The DNA here is from genome assembly GCF_000172415.1 of Paraburkholderia graminis C4D1M. Classification (GTDB taxonomy): domain Bacteria; phylum Pseudomonadota; class Gammaproteobacteria; order Burkholderiales; family Burkholderiaceae; genus Paraburkholderia; species Paraburkholderia graminis. Next base: position 432,980 of record NZ_ABLD01000003.1, on the reverse strand, counting down.
GGAATCTTCTTCACGCGGAAGTAGTCGTCGCGCTGCATTTCAGACGCAACGTAGGCCATTTCCTCGAGACTCGGCGTGATCAAGCCCGACAGTCCGATGATGTCCGCGCCTTCCACTTTCGCCCTCGCGAGAATGTCGTTGCACGGGACCATCACGCCCATGTTGACCACTTCGAAGTTATTGCACTGAAGCACCACCGACACAATGTTCTTGCCGATGTCGTGCACGTCGCCCTTCACGATGGACGATCACGATCTGCCTTCGCGCGCACGTCGCCGCCCGCGGCCGCGAGCTGCTTCTTTTCTTCTTCGATGAACGGGATCAGATGCGCGACCGCCTGCTTCATCACGCGCGCCGACTTGACGACTTGCGGCAGGAACATCTTGCCCTGACCGAACAGATCGCCGACGATGTTCATGCCGTCCATCAGCGGGCCTTCGATCACATTGATCGGACGGCCGCCTTGCGCCGCGATCTTCGCGCGCACTTCCTCAGTATCTTCGACGATGAAGTTCGTGATGCCGTGCACGAGCGCATGCGACAGGCGCTTCTCGACCGGCTGATTGCGCCACTCCAGGTTTTCTTCTTTCTTCGCTGCGCCGGTTTTGTATTTGTCGGCGACTTCCAGCAGACGATCGGTGCCGTCCGCGCGGCGATTCAGCACGACGTCTTCGACGCGTTCGCGCAGTTCCGCATCCAGATCCGCATACACGCCGAGCTGGCCCGCATTCACGATGCCCATGTCCATGCCGGCCTGAATCGCGTGATACAGGAACACAGTGTGAATCGCCTCGCGCACCGGATCGTTGCCGCGGAACGAGAACGACACGTTCGACACGCCGCCGCTCACCTTCGCGTACGGCAGGTTCTGCTTGATCCAGCGCGTCGCGTTGATGAAGTCGACCGCGTAGTTGTTGTGTTCTTCGATACCCGTGGCAATCGCGAAGATGTTCGGATCGAAGATGATGTCTTCCGGCGGGAAGCCCACTTCGTTCACGAGAAAGTCATACGAGCGTTTGCAGATCTGCGTCTTGCGCTCGAACGTGTCGGCCTGGCCTTGTTCGTCGAAGGCCATCACCACGGCTGCCGCGCCGTAGCGGCGAATCAGTTTCGCGTGATGGCGGAAAGCCTCTTCGCCTTCCTTCAGCGAGATCGAGTTGACGATCGCCTTGCCTTGCACGCATTTCAGGCCCGCTTCGATCACTTCCCACTTCGACGAATCGATCATGATCGGCACGCGCGCAATGTCCGGCTCCGACGCGATCAGATTCATGAAGCGCACCATCGCCGCTTTTGAATCGAGCATCGCCTCGTCCATGTTGACGTCGATCACCTGCGCGCCGTTCTCGACCTGCTGACGCGCGACGGCAATCGCCTCGTCGAACTGGTCGTTCAGAATCATTCGCGCGAAGGCTTTCGAGCCCGTCACGTTGGTACGTTCGCCAACGTTGATGAAAAGCGTCCCGGACGTGACGTTGAACGGCTCGAGGCCGGCAAGGCGCGTGGTGTGATCGGTCATGGCGTAGGTGCGAGTCGATTGCGTGCGTTAGGTGCGGCCTGGGTGCGTCTGATGCGGCCTGAGCGGCGGCTGTTTTTCGATGCCGCTCAGGCGGCGTCGCGGTATTGCGTCGGCCACTTGCGCGGCTTCACTTCGGCAAGCGCGCGGGCGATCGCCGCGATGTGCTCCGGCGTCGTGCCGCAGCAGCCGCCGGCGATATTCACGAGACCCGCTTCGGCAAATTCCTTCAGCAGGCCCGAGGTGTCAGCCGGCAATTCGTCGAAGCCGGTATCGCTCATCGGATTCGGCAAGCCCGCGTTCGGATAGCACGACACGTAGGTGTCGCACAGCTTCGCCAGTTCGGCGATGTACGGGCGCATCAGCGCCGCGCCCAATGCGCAGTTCAGGCCGAACGTAAGCGGCTTCGCGTGGCGCAGCGAGTTCCAGAACGCCTCGACGGTTTGCCCCGAGAGGATGCGCCCCGAGGCGTCCGTGACCGTGCCCGAAATCATGATGGGCAGACGCTCGCCGGTGTCTTCGAACAGTTCGTCGAGCGCGAACAGCGCGGCTTTGGCATTGAGCGTGTCGAAGATCGTTTCGACGAGGAACAGATCGGCGCCGCCGTCGAGCAACGCTTTCGCCTGCTGGTAATAGGCGGCGTGCAGTTCGTCGAACGTGACGTTGCGCGCGCCCGGATCGTTCACGTCAGGCGAAATGCTCGCGGTCTTCGGCGTCGGTCCGATCGCGCCGGCGACGAAGCGCGGTTTGTCGGGCGTCGAATACTTGTCGCACGCGGCGCGCGCGAGTTTCGCCGACTCCAGATTCATCTCGACTGCAAGCGCTTCCATTCCGTAGTCGGCCTGCGCGACGGTGGTCGCGCCGAACGTATTGGTTTCGATGATGTCGGCGCCCGCAGCCAGATACTGCTCGTGAATCTCGCTGATGATCTGCGGTTGCGTGATGGACAGCAGTTCGTTGTTGCCCTTGATGTCGCGTCCGTAGTCCGCAAAGCGCTCGCCGCGATAGCGTGCTTCGTCGAGCTTGTAGCGCTGGATCATCGTGCCCATCGCGCCGTCCAGAATCAGGATGCGCGACTTGAGCAGCGCGGGCAGTGTCGCGCCGCGCGTGTAATCGCGCTCGGGACGGATAGGCTTGACGGTTTGGGCAGGCTGGTTCATGGCTGACGATGGCTTGGGCCGGCTTTTCTGGGACCTGTCATTGTAGCCGCAGCCGGGCTATCGCGCCGGGCGCGGCACTGGGCGGCACGTGGCGGCACTGGACGACACGGCGCGCCCGGCCGCGCGAAACGCGCTTTGCAAAAAGAAAACGGTCCAGCGCGCCTTAAGCCCGCTGAACCGATTCCATTAAAACCGACCGCCTTGTGAAGCGCGCCCGTGAAGCCGGGTGGCGGCGTCGGCAAATGTCGCCAACAACGTCGAGATGCTCGCAACGCCAAAAACCTTGGCGCTTCCTGCACTCCTTGCGGTTAGTGAAGAATGACCGGCTGATGCATCAGGCTGTCGAACTGGCCGAGGAATTCGTCGACCTCATCGAGCGACGGTTCCTCTTCGATCAGCTTTTGCACGCTCTCGCGAAACCGCGCCGCCATTGCACCGTCGATGTAAATCTCGCGCTGCATGTTCTTGTCGACGATCTCATAGCCACCCGATTTCATGGCCAGCGGACCTTCCTGCGGCGGAAATTCGACGACACAATAGTTGGGGCTGTTGTAGATCATTTGCATGGCGACACTCCTTATTTCCGTTGGCTCCTGGCCGTTCCTGCGCCTTACGTGGAGCTTGTGGTCTGGAATTCAAGGGGTGGGTCCGGATTGACGCATGTAAAAGTTCCGAACCTACCGGTTAGACCGGCCTTCAAGAAACGTTTCAAGCAGTGCGGCAAACCGTTGGGACTGCTCGACAGGCGCGAGATGAGCGGCGTCGAGCAATTCGAACTGCGCGCCTTCAATGGCATCTGCTATTGCCTGACTAGCAGCAGGCGCCGTGCCCGTGTCGTGGCGTCCAGCCACCACCAGGGTTGCGCAGCGAATGCTTCCCAGCTTACCCCGTACATCGAAATCGCGCAGCGCTTCGCACGCCAGGGCGTAGCCTTCCGGCAACGTGCGCACGAGCGCCTCGCGGATCGGCTCGACGGCTTCGGGATGCGCGCTGCGAAACTCAGGCGTCAGCCAGCGCTCGAGCGTGGCGGGCGCGAGCGAGGCCATGCCGTCCCGGCGCGCGCTCGCGGCGCGTTGATCCCATAGCGGGCGGGCTTCAGGGAGATTGGCGGCGCTGCTGTCAGCAATAGTGAGCGTGTCCACGCGCGAAGGGTGATCGAGCGCGAACTGCTGGGCGATCATGCCGCCCATCGACATGCCCACGAGGTGCGTGCTCGGTGCGCCGAGCGCATCGAGCAGTGCGGCGAGGTCGCCGGCGAGATCGGCAATCGTGAACGGCTCCTTCGATACCGCCGTCTCGCCGTGGCCACGCACGTCGTAGCGCAGAACCGTGTAGTCGTCGCGGAAATAGCCGGCGAGTTGGTCCCACACCGACAGATCGCCGCCGAGCTGATGAATGAACGTCAGCCACGGGCCACCACCTTCATTGCTCAGCACGTAGCGTGTCTCGATACCGTTGATGTTCACTTGCATGCAAGCTCCTTCGAGGGGAATGCAGTGGGAGAGTCCGTCGGCGCTTGTTGTTGCATGTCGCTGCCTGGCGTTTGTGCGCAGCGGCCCGCCGAACGGTTGCATCAGATGATGAAGAGTCGGCGGGCAGGCGGAAGTTTCGCGGAATGTCAGAGGCACCATTCGGGTGCGCCGCTTGCCTTTGCGCGTTTAGCCGAATGGCATGTCGTTATGGCTTGATGTTGCCGGAAGTGTCGTCGGGAGCGGTCGAGTCGACCGGTGAGGGCGGTGCTGGCTCGGGTGCCGCTGCGGGCGCAGCGGAAGGCGAGGTATTGGCGGACCCGTCGGGCGAATCGGTGCCCGCGCCGTTCTCCGCGTTCAGCTTGCCGCGCCACACCAGCTCGAACTGCGTGCCGTTCGGCTCCGTCTGCACGATCCGCGCGGGCAGCCAGCCGAGCGAAGGCGCGAGCCATACGTCGATGCGGCGCTGATCGCCCTCGCGACGCGGCAGGCGTTTGAAATGGCGCGTTTCGAGGTAGCCCTGCGCGGTGCGGATGGTTTCGTCGCCGATGGTCTCGACCGGCCAGTTCTCGCCGCTGTCGCTGTCCACCACGAAGAACTGCCGCGTGACGCCCGGCTTGTACGCAGTCGGGTCGCCGCGCACGAGACTCGCCAACTGCATCACCATGCTGAAGCGGTCCTGTGCGCCGTCGGGCAGCGGCAAGGTGGCCGGCGTGCGCGTGAAGGCGATTTTCCGGTCGGCGCGGTTGAAGATTGAAATGTCTTCCGCGCGATGGCCGCGTTTTTCCACGTATTGCTCCGGCGCGAGACCGAATGCGTCGATGCGGCCATGACTCGAATAGACGAACGTGCCGACAAAAGGTAAGGGCACCGAAACCACCATTTCGTAGCGCTCGCCGCTGCTCGTCCAATGGATGGTGCCAGGCTGATTGCGCACGCCGTTGTAAAACGTGTCGTATTGAAGATCGCCGGACGGCGGGACAGAGAACTTTGCGCCGGGAGCCGGTTGCGGCGAGTTTGCGTTTGCCGATGCATTTGCCGACGCGCCGCTCGCGGAACTCGCTGAACTCGCGGGCATCGCGTTTGCGGCGGCCGCGCTCGCCACGGCGTCCGATGCAGCGCGCGCCGCTTGCATTGCCGCCCGTTCGGCCGATTGCATTGCTGTCAGCACATGTTCTCGCGGCTTGCTCGCGGCGGGTTTGCGCGTCGCGGGCTGAGCGGCCGGCGCGGGCGGCACGGCCGCCGGATTGCGCTCGATACGTTCGGGCTTCAGAAGCGCGACCTGCACGGGCACGTGTTCGTCGTCCGAAGGATTCAGGGTTGCGCGATGACGCTCGACCCATTGCGCGGCGATCCAGTGAAGCACGCCCACGACGAGCAGCACGACGATCCATCGCCACATGCGCGAACGGGCGCGCGGCTCGTCTGGCGGCGTGACAGTGGCTTCGGCGGAACGTGCGGCGAAAGGGAAGGCCATCGGCGGAAAAATGGGCGAGCGGACGGAAAGCGGCGTGCGCTTTAGCGAGGCGTCGGACTATACCCCAGCTCGTACGAAAGCTTGCGCGCGCATTCGCGCAGGGCAGTGTCGATCTCGCCGCCCCAGCTAATGTCGAACGCGCCTTCGTGACCGAGCGCGACGAGGCCGAGCGCGAGTTCGCCGGTCGAGTCGAACACCGGCATGCAGAACGCGTGGATGGTCGGCAGCAGCATGCCTTCGACGCGCGCCGCTTCGTGCTCGCGCACTTCCGCGAGCGCGCGTTCGACTTCCTCGCGCGTGCGCGGCACGCCGATATGCGACGAGCGGCGCGTGTCGGCCAACTCACGCTCGAGCATCGCGGCGGTTTTGCCTGTGGGCAGATAGGCCGCGAACAGCAAGCCGGTCGCGGAGCTTAGCAGCGGCATCACGTCGCCGAGCTTGAGCGACGCTTTTGCCGGATGACTCGACTCCATCCAGTGGACCATGGTCGGCCCCTGGTTGCCCCACACGGCGATGCCGACCGTCAGGTCCAGGCGGTCGCGCAATTCGGCGAGCGCGATACGCGCGAGCTTCACGCCGTCGACGCGCGCAAGCCGCGCGAGTCCGAGTTGCAACGCGAAGCCGCCGAGTTCATAGCGCCCCGACAACGGATCCTGCGCGACGACGCCGAGCCGCAAAAAGCTCACCAGATAGCGGTGCGCTTTCGCCGGACTCATGCCTGCGCGCTGCGCGAGATCGCGCAGCATCATCGCGCGCGGCTCGTGAGTGAGCACGTCGAGCAGCCTGAAGCCGACTTCGATCGACTGGATTCCCGAGCGCAGTTTTTCTTCGCCGGCGTCGGCGGTATCGTCGTCGGTGTCGGGCGCTTCCGATGCGTCGAGCGGTTCGGCAGCGGCGTCAGCATCGTGAGCAATGGCGCCGGAGCGGGCAGTGTGCGGCATGAGCAAAAGGCGCTAAGCGCGTTCAAAAGCAATGTAGGAAGAACCGGCTGCGGCGCGCATGCAATGCGCCTCTTGCCGGCCAGGGCGCGCCGGACTTGGGCGGCGCCGATTCACCATCGTAGAATAGATTCCCCTTATCGTCACTAACACGGTTCATTCCTCCATGAAACTTGCCACGCTGAAGGACGGCACGCGCGACGGCCAACTGATTGTCGTGTCCCGCGATCTGCATACCGCTGCCGTTGCCGACGCGATCGCGCCCACGTTGCAGCGCGTGCTCGACGACTGGGCCTTCTACGCGCCGCAATTGCTCGACCTGTACGACGCGCTCAATCAGGGCCGCGCGCGCAACACGTTTTCGTTCGACGCGAGCGACTGCATGGCGCCGCTGCCGCGCGCGTTCCAATGGGCCGACGGCTCCGCGTATGTGAATCATGTCGAACTCGTGCGGCGCGCGCGCGGCGCGGAAATGCCGCCGGAATTCTGGACCGATCCGCTGATGTACCAGGGCGGCAGCGACGATTTCATCGGCCCGAAAGACGACGTCGTGTGCGCGTCCGAAGCGTTCGGCATCGACTTCGAGGCGGAAGTTGCCGTCATCACGAGCGACGTGCCGATGGGCGCCACGCCCGACCAGGCGCTCAGAAGCGTGCGCCTCATCACGCTCGTCAACGACGTCTCGCTGCGCAACCTGATTCCCGCCGAACTCGCGAAGGGCTTTGGCTTTTTCCAGAGCAAGCCGGCTACGTCGTTTGCGCCCGTTGCGGTCACGCCCGACGAACTGGGCGAACATTGGCGCGAAGGCCGCGTGCATCGGCCGATGATCGTCCATTGGAACGGCAAGAAAGTCGGCCAGCCGGATGCCGGCACTGACATGGTGTTTCACTTCGGGCAACTGATCGCACACGCGGCGAAAACGCGCAATTTGCGCGCGGGCGCAATTGTCGGCTCGGGCACGGTGTCGAACAAGGACGCGAAGCGCGGCTATTGTTGTATCGCCGAAAAGCACTGCCTCGAGACCATCGAGCACGGCGCGCCGCAGACCGAGTTCATGAAGTACGGCGACACGGTGAAAATCGAAATGTTCGACGAAGCGGGTAAGTCGATCTTCGGTTCCATCGAGCAGAGCATCGCACCGCTCGACTGACGCGGCACGCGCGCCGGTCCGAAAGGGTTTCGCCCGATGCCGCTGCCATCGCGCGCCGCTACACTGACTGGCGCGGCGGCATCGGCGGATGATTAGAACGAAGCAGAACAAAAACTCATGTGAGGAGACACCATGCGGCGAGCTGGATCGTTGGAAGCGGGGATGGCGGGCGCTTGCGGGCAGCCTGCGCGTGCGGGCATAGGGCGCGAGTTCGGGGAGCGGTTCGCGCAGCAGGTTGCGCGACAGGAGAAGCGGTTTGCCTGGTTTCTGCGCTTGATGCCTCTTGTGCGTCGCCCGGCGATACTGTTCGCGACGCTTGCCGCACTGTCGCCTGCCGTCGCGCTTGCCCAGGTCAAGATCGGGCTCGTGCTGTCGCTGACCGGACCGGCCGCGTCGCTCGGCATTCCCGCGCGCGACACGGCGAGCTTGCTGCCGAAACAGATCGGCGGGCAGAGCGTCGAATACATCGTGCTCGACGATGCCTCTGACACCACGCAGGCCGTGCAGGACACGAAGAAGCTGATCTCCGAAAATCACGTCGACGCGATTATCGGTTCTTCGATCACGCCGAATTCGCTCGCGATGATCGACGTGGTCGCCGACGGAACGACGCCGATGATCTCGCTGGCGTCGTCGGCGAAAATCATCGAGCCCGTGGATGCGAAGCGCCACTGGGTATTCAAGACCCCGCAAACGGACGCGATGATGGCCTCGGCGATTGCCGAGCACGCGAGCACGCGCGGCGTTAAAACGGTCGCGTTCATCGGCCAGGCGGACGCGCTCGGCGAGACTTTTTACAACGAAGTCGCGAAGTTCGCGCAACTGCATCACATGCAGATGGTGGCGAGCGAGCGCTTTAACCGCACCGATCCGAGCGTGACCGGCCAGGTGCTGAAAATCCTCGCGACGCACCCCGATGCCGTCGTGGTCGGCGCGGCCGGCACACCCGCCGCACTGCCGCCGAAGACGCTGCGCGAGCGCGGCTACAAAGGGCTGATCTATCACAATCACGGCGTGGGCAACAACGACTTCCTGCGCGTGTGCGGCGCCGATTGCAACGGCACGTTCCTGCCCGCGAGCCCGGTGCTGGTGGCGGCGCAATTGCCGGCGGATCATCCGGCGAAGCGTCTTGCACTCGATTACATCGCGCGTTTCGAGGCGCTGCGTGGCGCAGGCACGGTGTCGGCGTTCGGCTCCTACACCTGGGACGCGGGCATGCTGCTCAATCATGCCGTGCCGATCGCATTGAAGGCGGCCTCGCCGGGCACGCCCGAATTCCGCCGCGCGTTGCGCGACGCGCTCGAAACCACGCACGGTCTCGCGGACACCAACGGCGTCGTCAACATGAGCCCCACGGACCACCTCGGTCTCGATCAGCGCGCACGCGTGATGGTCGAAATCAGGAACGGCAAGTGGGTTTATCAGCCGCGTTAGCGTTAAATCGACTCACGACGCGCGCCACGCGCGCCTTTACCGACACACGGATCGATCGCCATGTCAGAGCAAGCTCACAGCAACGACGCGTTTTACGCACACTACCGGTCGCTTCGACTGCGTCGCCATCAGCACGGCGTGCTCGAGGTGGTGATGAGCGGCGAGGGCGCGAACAAAAGCGCGCTCGCCACCGCGGACGCGCGCATGCATTACGAGCTTGCGGAAATCTGGCGCGACATCGACCGCGATCCCGACACGCGCGTCGCGATTATTCGCGGCGAGGGCAAGGGCTTTTCGGCGGGCGGCGATCTGCAACTCGTCGAAGACATGGCGACCGATTTCGATGTGCGCGCACGCGTGTGGCGCGAGGCTCGCGACCTCGTCTATAACGTGATCAACTGCAGCAAACCGATTGTCTCGGCGATGCATGGTCCGGCGGTCGGTGCGGGACTTGTCGCCGGGCTGCTTGCGGATATTTCGATCGCGTCGAAAACGGCACGCATCATCGACGGGCACACGCGGCTCGGTGTCGCTGCCGGCGATCATGCGGCCATCGTCTGGCCGCTTCTGTGCGGCATGGCGAAGGCCAAGTACTACCTGATGCTGTGCGAGCCGGTGAGCGGCGCGGAGGCGGAGCGCATCGGCCTCGTCTCGCTTGCCGTCGACGAAAACGATCTGCTGCCCAAAGCGTTCGAGGTCGCGCAAAAGCTTGCGCACGGCTCGCAGACGGCGATCCGCTGGACCAAGTATGCGTTGAACAACTGGCTGCGCTCGGCCGGCCCGGCGTTCGATACGTCGCTCGCACTGGAATTCATGGGCTTCGCCGGGCCCGACGTGCGCGAAGGCGTGAACTCGCTGCGCGAGCGGCGCGCGCCGGATTTCGGCGGCGCCGATCCGTGGCGCGAGCGGTGAGGGCGGCGGCTCGGTCTGACGGCTCGGCTCGTGCGCGTGATGCGCACCGTCGTGGCGTGATGGGGTAGAGCCTGCGCATGGTGAGTACGCTGTGAGCCGCGGCCCGATCTGGCGGCATCAGCGCGTCGCGAGTACGGCGACAGCCACCGTGCGATCAGGCAACGCCGCGCGCGGTATGATCGGATTCAGATGCGTGTGCGCGGTACTCAGCGCGTTTGTGCGCTCTTTGTTCCGTGCTTTTTCAGTTAATGCAGCGAGGCGACAAGCATGACCGACACACCTGGCTCAACGCCGCCGTTTCCTGGCTTCCCTGGTTTTCCGCCCGCCGACATGCTCGAGAGCATGTGGGGCATGATGCGCCTGTCGCCGTTCGGCTCCGCGTTTTCGGGCGCGCAGCCGGGCGCGGGCCTCGGCCCATCGCTGTCGATGATGTCCGACATGATGGCGCCGCTCACCAATGTCGAGGAACTCGACAAGCGCATCACCGACATGCGCGCCGTCGAGCAGTGGCTCAAGCTGAACCTGAGCATGCTGCAGTCCGCGATTCAGGCGCTCGAGGTGCAGCGCGCGACGCTTGCGACGCTGCGTGCGTTTGGCGCGTTCGCGCAACAGTCGATGGCGCAGCCTGCGGCGGCGGCCGAAGCGCAGTCGCCGGCGCCCGCGCCGAGCCCGTCGGCGGCGAGCGGCTGGCCGAATTCGCCAGCGTCGGCTTCGGCCTCCAGTTCGGCGGAAAGCGCGAGCGCCGCTGAATCTGCGAGCGATGAGCAAGCCGAGCCCGCCACGCCGAGCTTCGATGCATCGGCATGGTGGAATCTGCTGCAATCGCAATTCAATCAGATCGCCCAGTTCGCGATGACGCAGCCGGCGGCCGGCGCAGCGGGTGCTGCCGGCGCTGCCACGAGCGGCGGCGCGCAGGCGGACTCGACCGAAGACCACCTGGACGAGGCGAGCGAAGCGGTAGGCGGCGCGACGGATGTGCCGCGTCCATCGCCGGCGGACGTTGCAGCGGCAGCCGCGGCGTCCGGTGGATCGAGCGGCAGCGCTGAGTCTGCCGCCAAGCGTCCCGCGGCGAAGCGAGCGCCGACCGCGACGAAGCGCACCGCCGCCGGCACCGGCAGCAACGCGTCGAAAGCGCCGAAAAAGTCACTGTAAGCACGCGCGCCGGACGGCGGCGCGCATCGACTGTCGGCTGCAAACAACAACGGAAATCGCCGACTGTCACCGTTTTGTCCCCGATCGCCCGTCACACTCCGCCGATTGCGCGCGTCATTGAGACACGTCAAGCGGGCACCGGAATTGCGTCTGTCCCCGCGCGGGTTTGGGCAAATCAGCGTGCTATCATTGGAAGGTATTTGTTTGGCTTTTGGGCGTGCGCTGAAAAACAACCAATCCAGCCGCCCTTGCTCCATTCGCCGCCGGCACGACCGGCGCAGGGCTGGACGGTGCGGTTTTCATCGCAGACTGGCTCGACCTCAGGCATAGGGTATCCCTCACCCACGGTTGGCCGCGCAGCGCGTAACGTTGAGCATGCAAATTTTGCGTTAGCCGCTCTTCGCGCAAGCGCCCGGACTTCTTCGCTGCCCGTGCATCCAGGCGGCCGGTTACCGCGTAAAATTGAAGCTTTGGCCGGCGAACGGCGCGGCATTCGGGCACAACGCCCGGTGCACCAGGTTCGTCGTCAGCAAGAGTGCTACACGTAGTAGTGACAGACACACACAGTATGTGCAGAACAGGGGTGGGACTATGAACACCATGCTTTATCCGGAACTTTATAAATCGCTCGAATCCGTTCGATGGGACATGGAGAAAGACATTCCCTGGGACAAGTTCGATGCATCGCTATTGACCGACGAGCAGGCCGCGACGATCAAGATGAACGCGATCACCGAATGGTCGGCGCTGCCCGCCACGGAAATGTTCTTGCGTGACAACCATCACGACAGCGATTTTTCCGCGTTCATGAGCGTGTGGTTCTTCGAAGAGCAAAAGCATTCTCTGGTGCTGATGGAATACCTGCGCCGCTTCAAGCCCGAAATGTGCCCCACCGAAGAAGAACTGCACGCCGTGCGCTTCGAATTCGATCCGGCACCGCCGCTCGAAACGCTGATGCTGCACTTCTGCGGCGAAATCCGCCTGAATCACTGGTATCGCCGTGCGGCCGAATGGCACACCGAACCGGTCATCAAGCACATCTACGAAACCATTTCGCGCGACGAAGCGCGGCATGGCGGCGCCTACCTGCGCTACATGAAGAAGGCGATGGTGCAAACCGGCGACATCGCGCGCGCTGCTTTTGCAAAGATCGGCGTCCTGATGGCGTCGGCGCGCCGCACCGAAAAGCCGCTGCATCCCACGAACCTGCACGTCAATCAGGCGCTGTTCCCGCGCGACACGATCCAGTCGCGTCTGCCCGACCCCGAATGGCTCGAGCGCTGGCTCGACGAGCAGATCCGTTTCGACGACGGTTGGGAAAAGAAGGTCGTCGAGCGCATTTTGCACAATCTGTCGCTGCTGTTCGAACGCACGTTCAACACCGCGCAGGAACTGAACCGCTATCGCAAGGAAGTGGTGGCGCGCCTGCAGGCCGACCAGAAATCGGCCGAACAGCCGGCTTAATGGCCGAGCGCTCGTAAGTTCCGGTTCGAGGCTTCTGATTCGTAAAAAAGACGGCCCGGCAGGCATCAGCTTGCCGGGCCGTTCCGTTTCATGACTCGGTTCGGTCGGCTCTATCTGCGCGGCTTCGTCAGGTCCTTTTTGATCGGTTTTGCGTTCTCGATACGGCTCGCGGTGTATCGTGACGGCGCTCCTTCTGTCTCTTCCACATCCTCATGGCTGCCATTTTCGAACGCAAGATTCTCGCGCGCGACGCACTCGTCGCATTGCGCCCTTCACTGAAGTCGCCGGTCGTCTTTACGAACGGCGTGTTCGACATCCTGCATCGCGGGCATGTGACCTATCTCGCCGATGCCAAAGCCCAAGGCGCTTGCCTGATTGTCGGCGTGAATAGCGACGCGTCGGTGCGCATGCTCGGCAAGGGCGACGACCGTCCGATCAACAACGAAGCCGACCGCATGGCGTTGCTCGCGGCGCTGGAAAGCGTCGATTACGTCGTTTGCTTCACGGAAAAGACGCCGGTCGATCTTATCTCGGCGGTGCGTCCGGACGTGCTCGTGAAGGGCGGCGATTACGACATGGATGCGTTGCCGGAATCGGCCATCGTGCGTGGCTGGGGCGGTAAGGCGTTGGCGATTCCGTTCGAGCACGATCGCTCGACCACGGCGCTGCTCAACAAGGTTCGCACGCAGGGTTGAATGTGGCGCGCGGTTTCACCGTGCTTTATTGCGGTAACGCTGACGCCGCGATCGGCGCAGCCGGGGCCGGCGCGCCGACTACCGCCTGGTCGCCCGCCTCGGCGGCAGTGATCGGGCGCACCTTCAGCCCATCGGGATGCACTTCCCGGCTCAGATGATTGGGTTCGCGTCCGCTCGCGGTGGGCGTCGGACCGAATACGCCGCGCACGGCGACGAATGCCAGAAGGTTGGCTAGAAACAGAATGGCAATCAGCCAGCGCAGCATCGTTTTATTTTCCCATCTATAAGCTGAGTCAGTTTAGCCGCCGGTATCGCCGCTGCGAGTTCGAGTCACGCCGCTGGACCACGACATCGAGCCGTGTCGATGATATTCGACTGTGCTTTAAGCGTCGCGCTCCGAAGCGATCAATGCGAGCCCGGATAAGACCAGCGAATCGTGGCGAGTATGCGGCACTTTCAACGCGCTCGCCACTTCGTCCGCCGCGCCGCCGCCGATCACAAGGTGCACCGGCACCTGCCATTCATCCTGCAAGTCGCGCCACATCCGTTCGACGAGACCCGCTTGCGCAAGCGTGCAACCGGCAGAGAGCGAACGCGGCGTGTCTGTCGCAAAGGACGGCCCGCGACTGGCGGCGTCCCGCGTGCCGCGAGCGTCGTCATCAAGAAGGCCGCGCGCGGCGTCGGCGTCGAGCGTCGGCAATTGCGCCGTGTGCTCGCCGAGCGAGCGCATCATCAAACTCCAGCCCGGCGCAATCAGTCCGCCGACAAAGCAGCCGTCCGCGCGCAACGCCTCGAGCGTGGTCGCAGTGCCGAACGTCGCGATCAGCAGATGCTCGCCCGGGAATGCCGCGTGCGCGCCGATCATGCCGGCCCAGCGGTCGCTGCCGAGCGCATGCGGCGTCGTGTAGCTGTTGGTCACGCCGCATTGGCGTTCGCGTGCGCGGATCGTGGTGAGCGGCAAGCCCGGCCACTGCGTGCGGACGAGTTCGGCGATGCGCGCCGCGACCGCATCGCCGGCGACATTCGATAACCACGCGCCGCCCGGCGCGGGCAGCTTTGACCACTCCGGCGAATCGCCATCCCCATGCGCAAGCGCCCCGGCCGCAATCTGCGCACCGTCCGCCGCCACCAACGCCCATTTGACGCGGCTATTGCCCGCGTCGATCAAAAGATGAGGCGCGCCGCGCGTCATGCGGCACCGTCGGCGAGACGCAGCGACACGTCGCCGGTCGCGATGCTTTGCCGTCCGGCAGCCGTATCGAGCAGCAACTGACCGCGTTCATCGACGCCCGCAGCCACGCCGCGCGTGACTTCCTGGCCTTGCTCGAGTAGCACGACCTCGCGGCCCGCGTACGCGTGCACCGCGTTCCAGCGCGCCTGGAAGGGCGCGAAACCTTCCGCGCCGAAGCGCTGCAAGGCGGGTTCGAGCGCATTGAGTTCGGCCGCGAGCGTATCGGTGAGATTGGCGTTCGGCAGCGCGCGCTGCAACGCGGTCGGCGCAGTGCCGCGCGCCTGCGGCGGCGCGTCGGCGTTCAGCGCGCCGATCTTCGCGGCGAGTTCGTCGGCACCCTTCACGTTCGTGCCGATGCCGATCACGACCGCGCTCGCGTGCTCCGTGCTCCACGCGGTTTCGATCAGAATTCCCGCGAGCTTGTCGCCTTCGAGCAGCACGTCGTTCGGCCACTTCAGCGCAATCTGGCCGGGGCCCGCGACCGGCAACGAACGCAATCCGTCGACGAGCGCAACACCCACCGCGAGGCTCAATCCCGCGAGCCCTTCGAGCGGACGCGGCAGCACACAGGCCACCGAAAACAGCAGCGCATTGCCCGGCTCCGCGTACCACGGACGGCCGCGCCGGCCGCGCCCGGCGGTCTGCAGATAAGCGACCCGCACGATCGGCCGCGGCAGCGCGCCCGCTTTGCGCGGCAGCGCCTTTACGCGCGACATGAGGTCGGCATTGGTCGAGCCGGTTTCCTCGACGATTTCGATTGGCCAGTCATGCGCATGCGCGCCGAAAAGCGCGACGGCGCGTTCACGGTCGATGCGCCAGTCAGCTGCGTTCGCGGCAGCGGCCGGACCTTGGGGCGGAGTGCGGGAAGCGTTCATGTCCCATATTGTAACGACAGCGAACCGCGCGAGGCCGCCCGCACGGTCGTTCCGCTGCGCCTTCGCTACAATGGCCGCTAATCCGATAACCAGATTGCAGCGATCCTTGAACTACGACACTCCGCCCGGCCTCGAAGTCGCGGCCGGCAGCCAAGGCAAGATCGTCCGGCTCTCGGGCCAGTGGACGGCGCTCGCGCTCGCGCGCGATCGCGCAACCGGACACGTGATCCCGCAACTGCGCTCGCTGGAGGGCGCCGAAGGCATCGGCCAGTGGGACCTGTCGCGTATCGACCGGATGGACCATGTGGGCGGCCAGGCGCTGTGGCGCGTGTGGGGCCACAGAATGCCGCCCGACACCGAGCTGACCGACACGCAGCGCGACATTTTCGAGCGCATCGCGTTGCTCGACACGGTTCGCGAGACGGCTGAACCGGTCATCAGGTTCGATCCGTTCACGCGGCTCGGCCTCGCGATTTTCTCGTTCTTCGAGCATCTGTACGGCGGCGTCGCGATGCTCGGGCGCGTCGTGCTCGATCTGCTCGCCATCGCGCGCAAGCCGGCCATCACGCCGTGGACGGAAATCTCCGCGAACATCTACAACGCCGGCACGAAGGCGCTGCCGATCACCGCGCTCGTCGCGTTCCTGATCGGCATCGTGTTGAGCTATCTGTCGGCGCAGCAACTGCGGCTCTTCGGCGCGAATCAGTACATCGTCAATATTCTCGGGCTTTCGGTGATTCGCGAACTCGGCCCCGTGCTGTCGGCGATTCTGGTGGCCGGCCGCTCGGGCTCGGCGATCACCGCGCAGATCGGCGTGATGCGCGTGACCGAGGAACTCGACGCGATGCGCGTGATGGGCATTCCACACGGCTTGCGGCTGATTCTGCCGCGCGTGATCGCGCTCGGCGTGGCGATGCCGCTGCTCGTGATGTGGACCGACATCATCGCGCTGACGGGCGGCGCGGTCGCCGCGAAGATCGTGCTCGGCATCGACATGAGCTACTTTGCGCGCGCGTTGCCGGGCGTCGTGCCGGTGGCGAATCTGTGGATCGGGCTCGGCAAGGGCGTCGCGTTCGGCATGCTGATCGCGATTGCCGGCTGTCATTTCGGCTTCCGTATCAAGGCGAATTCGCAGAGCCTCGGCGAGGGCACGACGACATCGGTCGTGACGTCGATCACGATCGTGATTCTCGCCGACGCCGTGTTCGCCATCCTGTTCCAGAACGTGGGGCTCGGATGATCGCGCCGCTCACTCAGGCCGTGCGCGGCCAGCCGATGCCGTCGATCGCCGAGCCGGTGATCGAGGTGATCGACGTCACCAAGCGCTATGGCCGCAACATCGTGCATCAGCATCTGAATCTCGACGTGCGGCGCGGCGAAATCCTGTCGATCGTCGGCGGGTCGGGATCGGGCAAGACCACGCTCGTGCGGCAGATTCTCGGCCTGGAGCGGCCGTCGTCGGGAACCATCAAGCTGTTCGGCGAGGACCTCGCGACCATTTCGCCCGAAACCGCGCTGCTGATGCGCAGCCGCTCCGGCATGCTGTTTCAGCGAGGCGCGCTGTTCTCGTCGCTGTCGGTGTTCGATAACGTCGCGCAGCCGGTGCGCGAACTCGGCAAGGTGCCCGAGGACCTGCTGCGCGACATTGTGATGCTGAAGCTCGAGATGGTCGGCCTGCCGTGCAAGCACGCGTCGAAAATGCCGTCGGCGCTGTCGGGCGGCATGATCAAGCGCGTCGGCATTGCGCGCGCGATCGCGCTCGAACCGGAGCTGCTGTTTCTCGACGAGCCGACGGCCGGCCTCGATCCTCAGGCGTCCGAGGAGTTCGTCGAACTGATTTCGGCGCTGCATCGCGCGCTCGGCCTGACGGTCGTGATGGTCACGCACGACCTCGATACGATGGTCGCGCTGTCCACGCGCGTCGCGGTGCTCGCGGACCGCAAGGTGCTGGTCGCCGCGCCCGTTGAAGAAGCGGCGGGCGTCGATCATCCGTTTATCCGCGAATATTTTCTGGGCTTGCGCGGACGCCGCGCGTTGCAGGCGCTGCCGCCCGAGCGCCGTGCGAAGCTGCCGCGCGCGGCGCTCGAGCCGGCGTCGTCGGAATTGCCGCTGTGAAATTGCCGCTGTAAATCAGGGAACCTGGTAATGGAAAACAAATCACATGCGTTCTGGGCTGGGCTCTTCACGATCGTGCTGCTCGGCGCGATTGCCACGGCGGCATTTTTGTTCAATGTCGACCGCGCCGTGCGCGTGCCGTACGATCTGATTGCGCGCACCAACGTGACGGGCCTGTTTACCGACGCCGCCGTGCGCTATCGCGGGCTCGACGTCGGCAAGGTGCAGTCCATCAAGTTCGACCGCGCTCATCCTGGGCAGATCGTGATCCGCATCCTCGTCGACACGCATGCGCCGATCACGCATTCCACGTTCGGCAGCCTCGGCTTTCAGGGCGTGACCGGCATCGCGTTCATTCAGCTCGACGATACCGGGCGCGATCCGTCGCCGCTCGCTTCGTCGCCGAAACAGGTTGCGCAGTTGCCGATGCGTCCAGGCTTGCTCGATCAGTTGCAGCAACGCGGCGACGTGCTGCTGAAGAAGCTCGAAAAAGTCACGGACGACGTCGACAATCTGTTGTCGCAGGAAATGGTCGATCAGTTGCACGGCACGGCGGCCAGCATCCAGAAAGCCGCGGACGGCGTCGCCACGCTCACGCAGCAGATGGCGCCAGCGGCCGGCAAGTTGCCCGCGACCATCGACAAGCTGGACAGGACGCTCGTCTCGACCAACCAGTTGATCACGAGCTTGAACCGCACCGATGGTCCGTTCGAGATGAACCTGAACAAGGTAGGCACCGCCGCACAGCAGGCGGGCGACGCGCTGACGCAGATGAACGGCTCGTTGCAGGAACTGTCGGCGCGAGTCGGCTACGACACGCTGCCCCGCGTCAATTCGCTCGCCGAGGACGTGCGCTCGGCGGCGCGCTCGGTCGACCGGGCCGCCGATACGTTCAGCACCAGTCCGCGCAGCGTGTTCTTCGGCGCGCCGACTGCGGCGCCTGGGCCCGGCGAGGCCGGCTTTACGTGGCCCGCCACGAGCGCCGGGAAATGAATCTGAAGGTTTGAAGAAAGGAAGATTGTCATGTCACGCTCCATTCACCGGTTGTTGTCCTCGCGCGTCACGCGTGCGGGTGCGGCGTGCGCGGCGCTCGTCGCCGCCGGTCTGCTGGCCGCGGGCTGCACGAGCACGCCGGCGGCGCTGTCGGACATCCGTTATGACTTCGGTCCGCCGAAGCCGGCATCGTCGGCGGGAACGCAGCCGGCCGTGAAAGTGCTCGACGTGAGCGCGCCCGAAGTGCTGCGCTCCGACAAGCTCGTGTACCGGATTGGCTATGCGGACTCGCAGCAGGTCGCCGCATACGCGAACAGCCATTGGACGATGCCGCCATCCGAGCTGCTCACGCAGCGTCTGCGCGGCGCGCTCAGCTCGCGCGGCACGGTGCTGACGGGCGCCGACGGCGTCCCCGCGCCGGTGCTGAAGGTCGATCTGAACGAGTTCGAGCAGGTTTTCGACAGCCAGGCGCAAAGCCATGCGGCAGTGACCGCGCGCGCCACGCTGACGCAGAACGGCAAGGTGATCGGCCAGCGCACTTTCATTTCGCGTGCGCCGTCCCGTTCCGCCGACGCCGCCGGCGGCGCGCAGGCGCTCGCCGCCGCCAGCGACGACCTCGTCGCGCAAATCGGCGCGTGGCTCGGCGTCCAGGCGCTGGTCGCCGCGCAATGACGCCCGCGCAGCGCACGCAACGGAGCGCTGCATGAGCGAACGATCCTGGCTGCGCCGCCCTTCGGTACTCTCGCGGCAAGCGTTGGTGCTGTACACCGCGCTGATCGGCTACGGTTCGTGGTATCCGTTTTCGGGCTGGCGTTCGCTCGGCCTCGGTCCGTTGGCGTACCTGTCGGACCCGATGCCGCAGTACCTCACCGCGTTCGACGTCGTCACGAATGTGCTCGGCTATATGCCGTTCGGCGCGCTGATGGTGCTCGCGCTTTACCCGCGCTGGCGCGGACCGCTCGCGGTTGCGCTCGCGTTCGTGCTGGGCGGACTGCTGTCGGGCGTGATGGAAGCCGTGCAAACCTATCTGCCGACGCGCGTCGCTTCCAACCTCGATCTCGCGGCCAACGCGCTCGGCGCGCTGCTCGGCGCTGCGATCATGTCGCCCGCCACCGGCGCGCTGCTCGACCGCGGCTTGCTGCGGCGCTTGCGCCTCATGTGGTTCGAGCGCGACAGCGCGGCGCTCGCGTGTCTCGTAACGGCATGGCCGTTTGCGACGATGTATCCGTCGCCGCGTCTGTTCGGACTCGGCAACTGGCCGCGTGCGTTGTGGACACGGTTCGATTCGACGACGCAGGACGCGCTCTTCGCGTGGGCGCCGGCCGGCTGGCACGTCGGCACATGGCCGGCGTGGGTCGCCGCGTGGTTGCCGGACGACGGCTGGGAAGCGCTCATTACGACGCTCAATCTGTTCGCCGCGCTGGCGCTCGCGTCGCTAACGGTGCGCCGGCATGCGCCGCGCGTGCGGCTGCTGCTGCTGTTCATCGTCGTGGCTTTGGGCGTGAAGGCGGGCGCGACGTTTCTGCAATCGCAATCCGGCCTCGCGTTCGATTGGGCGACGCCCGGCGCGCTCGCGGGGCTCGGCTGCGGCGCGCTGCTCGGGCTTGCCGCGCTGCGTCTCACGCGCAGCGCGCGAGCGGGGCTGGCCGCCAGTGCGCTCGTCGTGACGCTGGTGTTCGTCAATCTGCTGCCGGTGAATCCTTATTTCGACGTCGTGCTGGCCGACTGGCGGCAAGGACGGTATCTGCACTTCAACGGCCTCGCGCGCTGGCTCGCGTGGGTCTGGCCTTATGCGGCGCTGGTGTGGCTCGCGTTTGTCGTCGAACGCGTGTGGTTGGGGCGGCGCACGCGGCGCGCTTGAGGGCGGGGGCGGGATGCGTGTGGCGGGGTGGGGCTTGCCCGCTCGCTATAATTGTTTGCTACGGGCGGTCGGCAAGAGGCTCTCGGCTCGGTCGTCCGCACCCCAACAGCAATTGCCCGCCGCTACGATCAGCGAACAAAACCTCGCGCCGCTGCGCCGAACGGCGTTCTGCTGCACTATTGCCCTTCCGACAGTCTCCCTCTGCGTACATCATGGATTCCTTCTACAAGTATCACGTCTTCTTTTGCCTGAATCAGCGCGAGCCGGGCGCGGAGCGGCCGAGTTGCGCGAATTGCAACGCGCAGGCCATGCAGGAGCACGCAAAAAAGCGCGTCAAGAAACTCGGTCTCGCCGGCCCCGGCCAGGTGCGCATCAACAAGGCCGGCTGTCTCGACCGCTGTGAGCTGGGTCCGACGCTCGTGGTCTATCCGGAGGGCGTCTGGTACACGTACGTGGATGAAAGCGACATCGACGAAATCGTGGACTCCCATCTCGCGAACGGCAAAATCGTAGAGCGTCTGAAGATCGATCAATAAGCGCCGCCATGAACGTACACACCAAGAAGTATCTGATCGACGGCCCGGTCGGCAAGATCGAGGTCGCGCTGGACCTGCCCGACGAAGCGCGCGAAAACGGCGCCGCGCCGCGCGGCATTGCGCTCGTCGCGCATCCGCATCCGCTCTTCGGCGGAACAATGGACAACAAGGTCGCGCAGACGCTCGCGCGCACGCTCGTCCAGTTGAACTACGTGACGTATCGCTCGAATTTTCGCGGCGTCGGGCAAACGCAAGGTGAACACGACGCCGGCATCGGCGAGCGCGACGATCTGCGCGCCGTGCTCGATCACATGCGCGCGCAGCCGGGACACGAAGACCTGCCGCTCGTGCTGGCGGGTTTCTCGTTCGGCACGTTCGTGCTGTCGCACGTGGCCGCGAAGCTGCGCGACGAAGGCCAGCAAATCGAGCGCATGGTGTTCGTCGGCACCGCGGCGAGCCGCTGGGAAGTCGCGCCGGTGCCGGAAAACACGCTGCTGATTCACGGCGAAACCGACGATACCGTTCCCATTCAATCGGTTTACGACTGGGCGCGGCCGCAGGAATTGCCGGTCGTCGTGATTCCGGGCGCGGAGCATTTCCTGCATCGCAAGCTGCACATTCTGAAGCGGATCATCGTCGACGCATGGCGTTGATGCGGCGGGCGCCGCGCGTTTTCCGGGGTACAGGTACGCGAAAACGCACAATTAATCGCCTGCCACTACGCGAAGTTACCCGAGCAGCGCGCGTATAATGGGCGCTCTTTTTTGGGCGCAGCACGGCTTGTGCGGCAGTTCGCGCGACGCGTAGCTTCTTTTCACGCGCGCAGCGGTGCCGCCTGCAAGTGTGCTGCGCGAACCGATCGCGTGGCCGGAAGTCCAATGGGCGCCCGCGCCGTTACGCTTGATGTTGTTGCGGCCCGACGCTCGCCGACCGGCTCTTCCCACTCTGCGCCCTGCGCGTTGTATTTTTCTGCACGAACCGACCCTATGCGTTTTTCGACCTCCGGCCGCCTGTCTTTCCCCTCTGTTGCATCCTTTGTTCCTTCCACGCCAGCCCGCGCATTCGCGCTCGGCGTCGTGCTGCCCGCAACGCTCGTGGCCAGCACCGCGTTCGCGCAAGTGCCGCCGCCGGCGGTGAACGCGCGCTCGTGGGTGCTCGTCGACGCGACCAGCAATCAGGTGCTCGCGTCGGGCAATCCCGACGAACGCGTGGAACCCGCTTCGCTCACGAAGCTGATGACCGCGTATCTCGTCTTCGAAGCATTGCAGACGAAAAAGATCACGATGGACCAGACGGTGACGCCGGGCGAAGCGGTGCGCCGCGTGCGCACGGACGAATCGCGCATGTTCATCGAGGCGAACAAGCCCGTCACTGTGCACGATCTGGTGTACGGCATGATCGTGCAGTCGGGCAACGACGCAGCGATCGCGCTGGCCGAACTGGTCGGCGGCAGCGAGTCGCAGTTCGTCAACATGATGAACACCGAGGCGCAGCGCCTCGGCATGAAGCACACGCATTTCGCCGACGTGAACGGCATGCCCGACCCGCAGCACTACACGACCGCGGGCGACCTCGCGGTGCTGTCGGCGCGTCTGATTCGCGACTTCCCTGACTACTACAACATCTTCTCGGTCAAGGATTTCACGTACAACAAGATCAAGCAGCCGAACCGCAATCGTCTCTTGTGGATCGACCCGACAGTGGACGGCCTGAAGACCGGCCACACGCAGGCCGCCGGCTACTGCCTCATCGCAAGCGCGAAACGTTCGCTGCCGGGCACGCCGGACGCATCGCGCCGGCTCGTCTCCGTGATGATGGGCGAGACCAAGGAACACGACCGCGTGCAGGACAGCCTGAAGATGCTGAACTACGGCTACTCCGCGTACGACACGGCGCGCCTCTACAAGGCGAATCAGGTGGTCGGCACGCCGCGCGTCTACAAGGGTGCGCAGGATACGGTGCAGATCGGCGTGAAGAGCGATCAGTACATCACCGTGCCGAAGGGCATGGCCGACAAGGTCAAGCCGCAGATCGAGCAGATCGATCCGCTGATCGCGCCGATCGCCAACGGTCAGCAGGTCGGCACCGCCAAGCTGGTTGCCGACGGCAAGGTGCTCGCGCAATTCCCGGTGGTCGCATTGCAGGCCGTGCCGCAGGCCGGCGTGGTGGGCCGCGTGTGGGATTCGCTGATGCTCATGTTCAACAAGAAAAAGTAAAGACCTGACTGCGATGACCGCTCTTCCCGATGTTTCGCTCGAACCGATCGTTTATCTGAACGGCGAAGTGGTGCCGTTGTCCGAAGCGCGCGTGCCGGTTCTCGACCGCGGCTTTATTTTCGGCGACGGCATTTACGAAGTCGCGCCGCTGTATGCGCGCGCGAGCGGCCGCTTGGCGTTCCGCTTCGAGCATCACCTGGCGCGCCTTGCGCGTTCGCTCGAGAAGATCGGCATCGCCAATCCGTTGGACAATGCCGGCTGGCGCGCGCTGATCGAGCGCGTGACCGCGGCGAACGAAGCCGAGGCCGGCCTCGCCGCCGACCAGGACGCGATTGCGTACATCCAGATCACGCGCGGCGTCGCGAAGCGCGCTCACGCGTTTCCCGCAGGCATCCAGCCGACGGTGTTCGTGATGGTCACGCCGCTCACTCTGCCGGGCGCCGCACAGCGCGCGGCGGGCGTGCGCTGCGTGAGCGCCGAGGATCGCCGCTGGCTTCATTGCGACATCAAGTCCGTGTCGCTCCTCGGCAATGTGCTGATGGCGCAATACGCGGCCGAAAACGATGCGCTCGAAACCATCCAGTTCCGCGATGGCGTGCTGACCGAAGGGTCGTCGTCGAATGTGTGGGTGGTGAAGAACGGCGTGCTGGCCGCGCCGCCGCGCAGCCACAAGATTCTCGAAGGCATTCGTTATGGGCTGATCGAGGAACTCGCGGCGCAATGCGGCATTCGCTTCGAAGTGCGCGAGATCGCCGAAGCCGAGGTGCGCGCCGCCGACGAAATCCTGATCAGTTCCGCGACCAAGGAAGTGCTGCCCGTCACGCAACTCGACGGCAAGCCGGTCGGCGAGGGCAAGCCGGGCGCGGTGTTTGCGGCGCTGTATGCGGCGTATCAGCGAGCCAAGGCAGAACAGGCGTGAGCGGCAAGGAGCAAGCCATGAATCCGGCGGAAGAATCACTTATTGAGTATCCGTGCGATTTCCCGATCAAGATCATGGGTAAATCGCATCCCGAGTTCGCCGAGACGATCGTCTCGGTGGTCCGGCAGTTCGATAGCGAAGTCGACGCATCGCGCGTCGAAACGCGTCCGTCGAGCGGCGGCAACTACACCGGACTGACGGTGACCGTGCGTGCGATCAGCCGCACGCAGCTCGACGACATTTATCGCGCGCTGACCGGACATCCGATGGTCAAGGTGGTGCTTTAAAGTTTTGCGCGCCGGTTGGTGCGGCGTTAGGGCGCGACGCGCAATGCGTTCGCGTTCGCCGTCCCGCCGGTGCTTGTTGCGTTTGCGGCATCTTCAGCGCTCTTGCTTGCGACACGCGCCGCCGGCCCGGCCTCGCAGACCTGGTCGAAAAGCAGCTTGAACCGCCCCACCTCCCCGAACACCCAGTCCCGGAACGCCTTCACCCTCGCTGTTTCCAGCATCTGCGGCGTGCAGATGAAGTAGTACTGCCACGGGCTCGGCCCATCCACATCGAAAAGCCGCACGAGGCGGCCCGCGGCGATCTCGTGCATCGCCAGCGAGCGGCGTGTGAGCGCGATGCCCTGACCGTCGATAGCCGCCTGCAACAGATTCGACGAATCCTGATACAGCACGCCGCGTTTCGGCTCCGGCCAGTCGGTGAGTCCGGCGGCGTCGAACCACGGACGCCACAGTTCGTCGTCGGAACGCAGCAGCGGCAGATTGGCCAGATCGGCCGGCGTTTTGGGCAGCTTCCCGCCGTTGAAATTCGGCGCGCAAGCCGGGAAGAAGATTTCCTCCAGCAGCAGCTCGGAATACAGGCCCGCATATTTGCCGTAGCCGAAACGGATTGCCACGTCGACGTCGTCGCGCGCGAAGTCCGTCAACGCGTTGGTGGACAGCAGTTCCAGGTCCCACTGCGGATGCGCCTCGATAAAGCTGCCGATGCGCGGCGTCACCCAGCGCGCGGCAAACGACGACAGCATCGACACCACCAGCCGCCGTTCGCGGTCGCCGGCGCGAATTTCGCGCGTGGCGTCGGACAGCGCGGTGAGCGCCGTGCGCACGTGGCTGGCGTAGCGCCTGCCGGTTTCGGTGAGCCGCACGCGCTTGCCGTCGCGCGCAAAGAGCGACACGCCAAGCTCGGCCTCGAGCGCCCGGATCTGATGGCTGACCGCGCCGTGGGTGACGAAAAGCTCGTCCGCGGCGCGCGAAAAGCTTTCGTGGCGGGCGGCGGCTTCAAAGGCCTTGATCGCATTCAGTGGTGGAAGATGGCGCAGCTCCATCGCAATTTTTCTCACATAGAGGTGAAAATTGATCGTTTTGCGTAAGCCCTTGCTACGCCTACGATTGTAGCCATGAAACGACTTTTGGCGAGGGCATCATGCGAGAAATATCCTCTAGCATCGCGTATGAAATTCATCGCGGCGAAACGCTGCCCCTGAAGGTGGCGCGCAGCACCAAGCTGGTCGTGCGCGGCGGCGCGGTGTGGGTGACGCGCAGCGACGATACCGAAGACTACTGGCTGCAGCCCGGCCACACGCTGAGATTGCGGCGCGGCGAACGGCTGTGGCTGAGCGCCGAGGGCACGCCCCGCGCGACGGTCGCGTTTTCGGTGCCGACGCGTTGCGACGAGCGCGCGCTGAACTGGTTTGCGCGCATCGGCGAGCGCCTCGCGGCGCGGATGCGTGGAGGCTGGCGCACCGTTTGACGGCGGACGCCGCGGCGTGTCCGCGGCGACGCCGGGCGGGCATTGCCGTATTTCGGTAAACTGCCGGGATCATGTCCGCCTCTCCGGTTTCTTCATCTCTATTGCCCGCCGCGGCGCCGCTCACGCTGCGCTGGCGCGGCAACGAACCCTACGAAGCCAGTTTCGAAGCGATGCGCGCGTTCACCGACGCGCGCACCGCCGACACGTCCGACGAAATCTGGCTGGTCGAACATCCGCCCGTCTTCACGCTTGGCCAGGCCGGCGATCCCGCGCACCTGCTGGCTGCCGACAGCGGCATCCCGCTCGTGAGAGTGGACCGCGGCGGCCAGATCACGTATCACGGCCCAGGCCAGGTGGTGGCCTATCTGCTGCTCGATCTGCGGCGCCGCAAACTGATGGTTCGCGAGATGGTCACGCGGATCGAGCAGGCCGTGATCGACACCCTTGCGGCGTATAATCTCGCCGGAGAACGCAAGGCGGGCGCGCCCGGCATTTATGTCGCGCCCGGGCCGCAGGCCGGCTTGCATGCCGGCGCGAAGATTGCCGCGCTCGGCCTCAAAATCCGCAACGGCTGCAGCTATCACGGCGTCAGCCTGAACGTGAAAATGGATTTACGGCCGTTTCTGGCCATCAACCCTTGCGGCTACGCGGGGCTCGAAACAGTCGACATGGCAACGCTCGGCGTTGTGGCCGGCTGGGACGACGTGGCCCGCACCCTTGCAGCACGCCTCACCGCAAACCTCGACGGCAGTCCCGCGGCCGTCGACCAACCGCAGGCCGGTGCGCTCACCGCCTGACTGGATCGAACGAATGACTGACGTTACCGCGAACCTCGCAGCTTTTCCCGCGCCCGAAGGCGTGCCGGCATCCGCTGCTGCCTACGACGCCACGGCGAAGCAGAAGGCTCAAGCCAAAACCGCCCGTATTCCCATCAAGATTGTTCCGATTGAAAAGCTCAAGAAGCCGGACTGGATTCGCGTCAAAGCGGCAACCGGCAACTCGCGCTTCTACGAAATCAAGCAGATCTTGCGCGAGCACAATTTGCATACGGTGTGCGAGGAAGCGAGCTGCCCGAATATCGGCGAATGCTTCGGCAAGGGCACTGCGACCTTCATGATCATGGGCGACAAGTGCACGCGGCGCTGCCCGTTTTGCGACGTCGGACATGGCCGTCCCGATCCGCTCGATGCGGACGAGCCCGCGAACCTGGCGCGCACCATCGCCGCGTTGAAGCTCAAGTACGTCGTGATCACCAGCGTGGATCGCGACGATCTGCGCGACGGCGGCGCGGCGCACTTCGTGGAATGTATCCGTCAGACGCGCGAGCTGTCGCCTGGCACGCGCATCGAAATTCTGACGCCGGATTTCCGTGGACGTCTCGACCGCGCGCTCGGCATTCTGAACGCCGCTCCGCCCGACGTGATGAATCACAACCTCGAGACCGTGCCGCGTCTGTATAAGGAAGCCCGGCCGGGTTCGGACTACGCGCATTCGCTGAAGCTGCTCAAGGACTTCAAGGCACTGCATCCGGACGTCGCGACCAAATCAGGCCTGATGGTGGGCCTCGGCGAAACCGAAGAAGAGATCTTGCAGGTCATGCGCGATCTGCGCGAGCACGACGTGGACATGCTCACCATCGGTCAGTATTTGCAGCCTTCCGAACACCATCTGCCGGTGCGTTCTTATGTGCACCCGGACACCTTTAAGATGTACGAGGAAGAAGCGTACAAGATGGGCTTCACGCACGCAGCAGTGGGCGCGATGGTGCGCTCGAGCTACCACGCCGATTTGCAGGCGCATGGAGCCGGCGTGGTGTAAGCGCCTCGCGCTTTGCTCCGCCGGTTTGAAGAATGCCCGCACATGTTGCGGGCATTTTTATTCGCGGTAGGCAAAATGCAACATGCGAAACGCCGACCCGCGAGCGCGGCGACTGCGGCGCGCTACCGGTAGTACCGCGCGAGCAACATGCAAACGGATGCGAGCGTGCCGCCGACTATCGAAAACGGGATCGTGAATGCGATAAAGCGGTCGCGCACAGCCGGATTTTCGATGACGTAGTCGATGAGATTGGGCATGTGAGTTCTCCGGTAAGCGTGAGCAAAAAGTATATCTGATCACGTTAAATTTAGTTAGGTTAACGAATAATGAGATGCGGCGAACGACGCGGCGACCACAGCGGTCATGACGAGTGACGGCCACATCAGCGTTCCTTCCTGCTTGCCGTCACGGCGCCGATAGCCAGGGCGGCGTGTGGAATCCGCCGCGCCGAACGAAACCAGAATCGACGCGACGACGATAAAGCCGACGTACCACAACAAGCCCGCCAGCATCAGCGCAAGTGTGCCGCGCGTCGGTGCATCGCCCAGCGCGCATCCAATCTCGTAGCAGGCGCTCGCGCACATCGAAATGACGACCCATAAGAGCTGTCCGTCGCGTATCGATCGGACGGCAATTCCCTTCGACGTCTGTCGATACGAACGCGAGAAACTGAGAAGCGGCAGCAGCGCAATCGGACCCAGCGCGGGCACGCCGATATTGAAAAAGAGCCAGCTCGAGCGGCTAAGAAATTCGATCATGAAAGAGGTCAGGCGATGGAGATGCACGCATCATCCCGAACGCATCCTACAAGCGTCAATCAGCCGAATGGCCAGCTTGTTTTAAGGCATCGCAATCGCGCATCATGTGCGGAAGCCTGCGCACTGAGCGTTCGAGCAGCGGCTCGCAACCAACGTAACGTGAAAAGCAATGCTCGAACAGCGTGATTTGCAATCGCGGATTTGTTAGAACCGCATAAGGGCAAACTCCCTATAGTCGAAAGCCTCCCAGACAACATCCGCTACAAGGGGCTTTTGATGAACCGTCTCCGCCGTCCGCTCGCCGCGTTTGCGACGCTGCTCGCCCTGTCCGCGCTGTTCGCTTCCACCGCGCGCGCCGACGCCAAAGAAGTCGTGATTGCGTATCAGGACATGGTGGTGCCGTGGCGCTACGCGCAGGCAACGGGTGAAGTCGAAAAGGCGACGGGCTACAAGGTCACGTATCGCAAACTCGGCAGCGGCGCCGACGTGATTCGCGCGCTCGCCTCAGGCTCGGTGCAACTGGGCGAGGCCGGATCGAGCCCGATCGCGGCGGGCTTGTCGCAAGGTGTCGACATTTCGTTGTTCTGGATTCTGGACAACATCAACGACGCCGAAGCGCTCGTCGCGCGCGACGGCTCGAATGTCGCGAGCATCGCCGCGCTGAAGGGCAAGAAAATCGGCGTGCCGTTCGTGTCGACGTCGCATTTTCATACGCTCGTGGCGCTGCAAAGCGCGGGCGTGAATCCGTCGGATGTGAAGATCGTCAATCTGCGTCCGCCTGAAGTCGCGGCCGCGTGGGAGCGTGGCGACATCGACGCAACGTATATCTGGGACCCGGTGCTCGCGAAGGTCAAGAAGAACGGCAAGGTGCTCATTACTTCGGGCCAGATCGCGCAGCAAACCGGCAAGGCGACGTTCGACGGATTCGTCGTCGATCGCAAGTTCGCGAAGGACAACGCGGAGTTCGTGGCGCGCTTCGTGAAGGTGCTGGCCGCCAACGACGCGAGTTATCGCGATCACACATCAGCGTGGACCGCGGCCTCGCCGCAAGTCCAGGCCGTCGCCAAAGAGTCCGGCGCGAACGCGCAGGAAGTGCCGGCGAGTCTCGCGCTTTATGCGTTCCCGACGCCGGCGCAGCAGGCGTCGAATGCGTGGCTTGGCGGCGGCGCGCAATCGGGCGCGGCGAAGTCGCTTGCGGCAACGGCTGCGTTCCTGAAAACGCAGGGCACGATTCAGAACGTGCTGGCCGATTATTCGGCTGGCGTCGATCCGCGGTTCGTGCAGCGCGCGGCGCAATGACCGCCGCATGAGGCTTCACGTGAGCATGACGAGGTCCGCCGATGAGCGCTCTTGAAATCCGCCGATTGCGCGTCGCCTACGAAGGCGCGCGCGGCGCGGCGCCGCAACTCGCGCTCGACGACGTCGATCTGCATATCGAAAGCGGCGAGTTCGTCGTTGCATTGGGCGCGTCCGGTTGCGGCAAGACGACCTTGCTCAACTGCATCGCCGGCTTCGTTTCGCCGACGCAAGGCGAGGTGCGGTTAAACGGCGAGCGTGTCGTCGGGCCAGGCGCGGATCGAGGCGTGGTCTTTCAGAAGTACGCGCTGATGCCGTGGCTTAACGTGCTCGACAACGTCGCGCTCGGTCTGCGTTTTCAGCGCGTGCCGAAGGCGGAGCGCGAGCGCGTCGCGCGTGACATGCTTGCGTTGGTCGGGCTCGAGAAGCACGCGCATTCGCGCGTTCATGCGCTCTCCGGCGGCATGCAGCAGCGCGTGGGCATTGCTCGCGCGCTGGCGAGCGATCCGCAAGTGCTGCTGATGGACGAACCGATGGGCGCGCTCGACGCCATGACGCGCGAGTCGATGCAGGAACTCGCGCTGGACGTGTGGGGGCGCACGCACAAGACGGTGTTCTTCATCACGCACAGCGTGGAGGAAGCGCTTTTTCTCGCGACGCGTCTTGTCGTGATGACGCCGGGTCCCGGCCGCATCGCCGAGAGCTACGAGTTGCCGTTCGCGCGGCGCTTTCTGAAGACGCGCGATGCGCGCGCGGTCAAGTCGTCGGCGGAATTCATCGAATGGCGCGAGCGGCTGGTGCGGCACCTGCATCGGCGCAACGAGGAAGAGGTGAGTCCATGACGGCTTCGCGCGACTCATTGGCCGATGTGCGGCTGGCCGACGCCGCGCAAGGCGAGCGGCGTCGAACGCGGCCGCCGAAAGCCTGGCGGTTGCCGGGCGAAGGGCCGACTGCGGCGCTTAGCGCGGCGTCGGTGGCGGGGCTCGCGGCGCTCTGGTGGGTGGCCACGCATCTGCACTGGCTGCCTCCGCTCTTTCTGCCGACACCGGAAGCCGTGTGGGCGGCTTTCGTCGATGCGTCTCGCGGACACATTCAGGGCGGCTTGCCGCTCGCGCAGCATCTCGCGTGGAGTGCGCTGCGCGTGTTCGGCGCGTTCGCACTGGCTGCGCTTACCGCGGTGCCGGTCGGCATTCTGATGGGCGTGAGCCGCGTCGCGCGCGGTCTACTCGATCCGCCGCTCGAGTTTTATCGACCGCTTCCTCCACTCGCTTATCTGCCGCTGGTCGTGATCTGGTTTGGTATCGACGAAACGGCGAAGATCGTCGTCATCTATCTTGCCTGTTTCGCACCGATCGCGATGGCGGCGCGCGCCGGCGTGCGCAGTGCGACGACCGAGCAGATTCATGCGGCGTATTCGCTCGGCGGCAGCTTCGGTCAGGTCGTGCGTCACGTCGTATTGCCGGCTGCGCTGCCGGAGATTCTGACCGGTCTGCGGATTGCAATTGGCTTCGGCTGGACGACGCTGGTTGCCGCCGAAATGGTCGCGGCCACCGCTGGGCTCGGTCAGATGGTGCTCAACGCGTCGAGCTTTCTGCGTACCGATGTCGTGGTGATGGGCATTGTGCTGATCGGCTTGATCGCGTGGGTGTTCGACCTGGGCATGCGCGCGCTTGAGCGGTGGCTCGTGCCGTGGAAGGGCCGGGCTTAACAACCCCGCATATGCGTTGAACGGCGCGCTACCGCGTGCGCTATGCAAAAAGCTCAATCACCGGCCAACCCCGCTCATTCGCGATCGCGCGCAAACGCGCATCGGGATTCGTCGCGACAGGATGCGTGACGCGTTCGAGCAAGGGGACGTCGTTGATCGAATCGCTATAAAACCAGCTTTGCGGAAAGTCCTGCAAACAGTGACCTAGCGAGGCCAGCCAGTTCTCGGTGCGCGTGATTTTGCCTTCGCGGAAAGTCGGAATGCCGACCGACGCGCCCGTGAAGCGCGCGAGCGGATCGCCGCCCTCGGTGCCAAGCTCGATTCCAAGCAGATGCTCGAAGCCGAGCGCCTTGCCGATCGGCGCGGTCACGAACACATTCGTCGCCGTGACGATGCAGCACAGGTCGCCCGCGTCCCTGTGACGTTGCACGAGTTCGCGTGCGGCTGGCAGGATGGCGGGCGCGATCACCTCCTGCATGAAGCGCGCGTGCCAGAGGTCGAGTTGCTCGCGCGAATGGCGAGCGAGCGGCGCCAGTGTGCGCTCCAGATAGGCCGCCATGTCGAGCGTGCCGGCCACGTATTGCCGGTAATACTCGTCGATGTCCTGCGCGTGCCGCGCCGCGCCTTCTATTCCAAGTCCGGCGACAAAGTGCGCCCATGCCTGATCGCTGTCGAGCGGCAGCAGCGTATGGTCCAGGTCGAACAGCGCGAGATTGCGGCTCATCCGGTTGTCCTCGTGATCAGGTGACCAAAGCGTTAGCGGCATACGGTTGATATGAGCACGACGTGCGCAGCAAAAAGCGGCCACGCCGCGCTCGACATCGTTGCGCGAGCGTATATTTAAAAGCACAAAATTACAATAAGGCAAAAATGTGCAACACTACTGTCATACGCCCCGGATGCCGTGCGCGGCATGCGGTTCCGGTTACGGCAGCAGAGAACGAGTGCGCAGTGCCTTATGTTGATTCTCCTTAACCTTCTCGCAGGCGTGGCACTGCTCGTGTGGGGCTCGCATATCGTGCGCACGGGCATCCTTCGCGTGCTGGGCGCCGATCTGCGCGGCGTGCTCGGGCGCAGCACGCGCAACCGCTGGCGCGCGTTCCTGTCCGGCGTCGGCGTCACCAGTCTCGTGCAAAGCAGCAACGCCACTGCGGTCATCCTCATGTCGTTCGCGGCCCAAGGGCTGTTGCCGCTCACCAGCGGGCTCGCCATCATGCTCGGCGCCGACGTCGGCACGGCGCTAATGGCGCGGGTTCTCACACTCGATCTCTCGTGGTTGTCGCCCATCCTTATTCTGTTCGGCGTGCCGCTCTTTCTGTCGCGCAAGCAAACACGCGCCGGCCAGGTCGGCCGCACGCTGATCGGTCTCGGCCTGATCCTGCTCGCGCTGCATCTGATCGTCGAGGCCGCGCAGCCGATGATGCAAGGCGCCGGCGTGCGCGTGATGTTCGGCGCATTGACGGGCGACACGATGCTCGACGCGCTGGTGGGCGCCGCCTTCGCCGTCCTGTCGTACTCGAGCCTGGCAGCGGTGCTGCTCACGGCGACGCTCGCGTCGTCGGGCGTGATTTCGTTGAAGGTGGCGCTGTGCCTTGTGATCGGCGCGAATCTCGGCAGCGGTCTCGTCGCCTTGCTCGGCGCGGCCGCGCAGAATTCGGCGGCGCGGCGTCTTGCGCTCGGCAGCTTCACGTTCAAGCTCGCGGGCGCGTTGCTGATCCTGCCGTTCGCGTCCTTGCTCGCGCGCTGGCTGCCGATGCTGATCGCCAATCCACGCGAAGCCACAGTCGGCTTTCACCTGATCTACAACGCGCTGCGCTGCGGCGTATGCCTGTCGCTGATCGATCCGGTCGCGCGTATCTGCGAGCGCGTACTGCCCGACCGGCCCATGCCGAACGGCGAACTGCGGCCACTGCATCTCGACGCAGCCGCGCTGTCCACGCCGACGCTCGCGCTCGCCAATGCCGCGCGCGAAGTGCTGCGTATCGGCGACATCGTGCGGACCATGCTCGACAATGTGGCCGAGCTGATTCATCACAACCGTCTCGACAAGGCGCGCGAAACGGTTCGCATGGACGACGACGTCGACGAACTGTACGCCGCGGTCAAGAACTACCTCACGCTGATTTCACGCGAGCAGCTTGACGAAGCCGATAGCCGCCGTTGGACCGACATCATTTCGCTGACCATCAACCTCGAGCACGCGGGCGACATCATCGAGCGGATCGTGGGCGACATCGAAGAGAAAAAGATCGCGCACCGGCTGTCGTTTTCCGAAGAAGGGCTCGGCGAACTGGACGATTTGCAGACGCGGCTCGTCAGCAATCTGCAGCTTGGCCTGTCAGTGTTCCTCAACAACGATCTGCGTTGCGCCGAGCGGCTTCTCGCGGAGAAAGAGCGCTTTCGCGATCTGGAGCGCGCGTATTCGTATCGGCATCTGGATCGACTCGCCGGGCAGACGCTGCGCAGCATCGAAACCAGCGCGCTGCATCTCGATCTGATCAGCGACATGAAGCGGCTCAATTCGCTGTTTTGCTCGACGGCTTATCCGGTTCTGGATGCCGCGGGCGCGCTGCACGACACGCGCTTGCGCAAGCGTGTGCTCGATACCATGCATGTGAAGGAATGATTCCGCGAAGCGCGGCAATCCGCGTGAAGCTTCACGCTCCGCGCTTCACGCCAGCACCACTTCTTCCAGCTTCTTTTTCAGCGCACCGAAATCAGCCGCATCCGCGGCCTTCTTATTGGTGACGAGCACGTCGATCTGCTCGACCGGGCAATACGAAATCCGGCTGCGCTGCCCGATCTTGCTGTAGTCGGCGAGGATCACCACACGGTCCGCATTCGCGACCATCGCGCGCGCCACTTCGGTTTCGGCGTGATCGTAATTCGTCGCGCCATGCCGATGGTCGATGCCGACCGGCGACAGCAGCGCGAGGTCCGCGCGATACCGCTGAATGTCGAGCACGGTGGTCGCGCCGGTGGTCGCCATTGCGCGGTCGCTGATCGTGCCGCCGAGCAGAATCACTTCGTTGCCGGCTTCCGACTGCTCGGCCGCGCCGCGCATTTTCAACGCGACGTCGATTGAATTTGTGACGATGGTCAGATTCGCGAGCTTCGCCAGTTCTTCGGCGAGCGCGGCGGTGGTCGTGCCCGCGTCGATAAAAAGCGTCTGGCCGCTCGCAATCAAACCGATTGCCGCTTTGGCAATGGCCGTTTTCGATTTGACGCGCATGTGGGCGCGCTCGGCGATCGGCGCTTCGTCGGCGGGTTTGATCGCGCCGCCGTGCACACGCCGCAGTTCACCGAGCGCTTCGAGATCGAGCAGGTCGCGCCGCACGGTTTCGCGCGACACGCCCAGGTCCGCCATGATCCGTTCGGTCGACACTCTATGGAGCGTCGACAATAACGCGCGTATTCTCTGATGACGGTCTTCCTGCCACATGCATTTTCCTTGGATGCGAAGGCGCTCGCACAACGTGTTTCGACTGACGACATCGTGGACATGAATGTGTGTCGAGACGATGTCAAGCGTACTACTTCAGCCGGATTGTGTTGTATTTTTTTGGTAGCTTGCAAGTTTGTGTATTTGACTTTAGCCTTCGCAAATCGAAGCGCCGCCTGATTCGAACATCGAATCGTCGAAGGCAAAGTTAATCTGTGCTTTCGCGCATTGTCATGGCGTTTTTTGACAAGACCTTTGGCGTCGGCGCGCGGCGAAACGCGCTTATTCTGAGTGAAAGGTGACGGGACGTGGCAAACGGGATCGATCGTGCATCACCTGCAGACTGGCCGTATCCGCCGCTCGTCGCGCATCGCTGCGGCGGCACGCTTGCGCCGGAGAACACGTTAGCGGGCTTCGACGCCTGCGTGCGTTACGGTTACCGCATGGTCGAATTCGACGCCAAGCTTTCCGTCGACAACCAGCTTTTCCTGCTGCACGACGACACGCTCGAGCGCACCACCAACGGGTATGGCGCGGCGGCGGTCTACACATGGGCGCAGCTTGCGTTGCTCGATGCCGGCGCCTGGTACGGGCCGCAATTCGCGGGCACGCGTTTGCCGACGCTCGCCGATGCGGCCGCGCGTTGCGCGCGCGATGGCATCGCGGCGAACATCGAGATCAAACCCTGTCCTGGTCGCGATGAGATCACCGGCCAGCTCGTCGCGAGCGCCGCGCTCGAGTTGTGGAAAGACCAGACGCCGCCGCTGCTGTCGTCGTTTTCTTTCGACGCGCTCGCGGCCGCGCGCGACGCCGCGCCTTCATTGCGGCGCGGCATGCTGTTCGAGGAAGTGCCCGCGGACTGGCTGCGTATCGTGCGCGAACTGGACTGCGTGTCCTTGCACGCGAGCCACCTTTATCTGACCGAACCGCTCGTCGCGGAAATTCGCGCGGCCGGCTTGCATGTACTCGCTTACACCGTCAACGATCCCGCGCGCGCCGAATTGCTCGCGCAATGGGGCGTCGACATGATTTGTACAGATCGCATCGATAAGCTGTCGCACGACATGCTTTGAGCGCCGCAGCCGGCGCAGGCATGGCGTGGGCGCGCAAGCACGAAAGCACCAGCGGACGAGTGCGAGCGAGCTGTGCCCTTGAAGTCGAACCTGCAACTTTCCAAACGCAACAACTTCGGCAGAGGATGGGGAAAACTATGAACCGCACCGTGTTAGCTCGGATACTTTCGATGTCGGCCGTCGCGGGTGTCGCCGCCGCCGGCGCGAGCAGCGCATCGGCCGCGCCGCTCGACGCATTGATCGCCGCCGCGAAGCAGGAAGGCCAGCTCACCGTGATCGCGTTGCCGCACGACTGGTGCAACTACGGGCAACTCGTCGCGGGTTTTCAGAAGAAGTACGGCATCAAGATCAACGAACTGAATCCGGACGCGGGCTCGGGCGACGAAGTGGAAGCCATCAAGGCGAACAAGGGCAACAAAGGTCCGCAAGCGCCCGACGTGATCGACGTGGGTCTGTCGTTCGGTCCGACCGCGAAGGCCGACGGCCTGCTGCAACCGTACAAGGTGTCGTCGTGGAACTCGATTCCGAAGGAGTCGAAAGATCCGGACGGCTACTGGTACGGCGATTACTACGGCGTGCTTGCGTTCGAAGTCAACGCCGACATGATCGACAAGGCGCCGTCCGACTGGAGCGATCTGCTCAAGTCCGATTACAAGAACGCCGTGTCGCTCGCGGGCGATCCGCGCTCGGCGAATCAGGCGATCCAGGCGGTCTATGCGGCGGGCTTGTCGCAAAGCAAGGGCGATGCGGCGAAGGCGGATAAAGCCGGCCTCAAGTACTTCGCCGACCTGAACAAGAGCGGCAACTTCGTGCCGGTGATCGGCAAGGCGGCATCGCTTGCACAAGGGACGACGCCGATCGTCGTCCGTTGGGATTACAACGCGTTGGCCGATCGCGATACGCTGAAGGGCAACCCGAAGGTGCAGGTCGTGATTCCGAAAACGGGCGTCGTCGCAGGCGTCTATGTTCAGGCAATTAGCGCCTACGCGCCGCATCCGAACGCAGCGAAGCTGTGGATGGAGTACCTCTATTCCGACGAAGGCCAGCTTGGCTGGTTGGCCGGCTATTGCCATCCGATGCGCTACAACGAACTCGTGGCCGCGAAGAAAGTGCCGCAAGCGTTGCTCGACAAATTGCCGCCGCCGTCGTCGTATAAGAACGTGGTGTTCCCGACGCTTCAGCAGCAGGACGCGTACAAGGAAACCATCACGAAGCATTGGGACGAAGTGGTCGGCGCGAACGTCAAGTAAGCGCAGCTTTAGAAAGCGCGAAGTCATGTGTGCGCCGCGGCGCCGTTCGCAAAGAGCGGCGTTTGCGGCGTTAGTCATCAAGCCCAAAGGTGAGCTATGAGCGCTTCATCGGATGCTGGATCGGTGCCGCCGGATCTGCTGGTGCCGCCCGTGCCCACGCCGACGCCGCGCGTCGACGGTCCGGGCCGCGCGTCGCAGATGCTTGCGTGGATCGGCGTCGTGCCGTTCTTCACGTTCGCGCTGCTGTTCCTGATTCTGCCGACCGGCTTTCTGATGATCGGCGCGTTCCAGGACGCGCAAGGTCACTTCACGCTCGCCAATCTACGCGATCTGTTTCAGCCGTCGATACTCGACGCCTACTGGATCAGCTTCAAGGTGAGCGCGGCGTCGGCGGCGGGCGGCGCGCTGATCGGCTCGCTGCTCGCGTGGGCTGCGGTGCAGGGCAAGCTGCCCGGCTGGATTCGTCCGACGTTGATGACATTCTCGGGCGTCGCGTCGAACTTCGCGGGCGTGCCGCTCGCGTTCGCGTTCATCTGCACGCTGGGGCGCGTCGGGCTCGTCACCGTGCTGCTGAAGAAATACCTCGGCTTCAATCTTTACTCGACGGGCTTCAGCATTCTCAGCTTCTCGGGGCTCACGCTCACTTACCTGTACTTCCAGATTCCGTTGATGGTACTGATCGTCACCCCCGCGCTCGACGGCCTGAAGCGCGAATGGCGCGAAGCATGCGATTGCCTCGGCGGCACCGCGTATCAATACTGGCGCCACGTCGCGTTGCCCGTGTTGTGGCCTAGCGTGCTGGGCGCGACGCTGCTGCTCTTTGCCAATGCGTTCGGTGCGGTGGCCACGGCTTATGCATTGACGGGCAGCTCGCTGAACATCGTGCCGATCCTGCTGTTTGCACAAATACGCGGGGACGTCATGCATAACCAGAACCTCGGCTACGCGCTCGCACTCGGCATGGTGCTCGTGACCGGGCTGTCGAATGGCGGCTACATCTGGCTGCGTTCGCGCGCCGAAAGGGGCCGTCGATGAAAAGCCAATCCCGCGTCGGAGCGTGGACCGCGACGGTGATCGGTTCGCTGTACTTCCTGATCCCGCTGATCGCCACGTTCGAATTCAGCTTGCGGATGAAACGCGGCACCTACAGCTTCGAGGCGTATAGCGTCGTGCTGAGCGATCCGCGCTTTCAGGCTTCGTTCGGTTATTCCATTCTGATGGCGCTGCTGACGATCGTCGTCGGCATATTGCTGGTGGTGCCGACCGCTTACTGGGTGCAATTGCGCTTGC
Source organism: Paraburkholderia graminis C4D1M (assembly GCF_000172415.1). GTDB lineage: Bacteria > Pseudomonadota > Gammaproteobacteria > Burkholderiales > Burkholderiaceae > Paraburkholderia > Paraburkholderia graminis. The sequence goes on along the minus strand of NZ_ABLD01000003.1, from coordinate 394,477 downwards.
CGAGGCTGCGGCCGGTCGTCGAATTCATCACGCTGCTGCCGCTCGTCGTACCGGCTATCGTGATCGTGTTCGGCTATCTGCGCATCTACAACAGCAGTTCGATTCTGCCGCTCACGGGCAACGAGCGCGCGACCGATCTGCTGCTCGTATTCGGCTACGTGACGCTCTCCTTGCCCTACATGTACCGCGCGGTCGATGCGGGCCTGCGCGCCGTGGACGTCCGCTCGCTCACCGAAGCCGCCGAATGTCTTGGCGCGAACTGGCCGACCATTCTGTTCAAGGTGATCTTTCCGAATATCCGCTCGGGCATTCTGTCCGGCGCCTTTCTCACCTTTGCGGTCGTGATCGGCGAGTTCACGCTCGCGAGCCTGCTCGACCGTCCCGCGTTCGGTCCGTATCTGCAACTGATCGGCGCGAATCGCGCGTATGAGCCGTCGGCGCTGGCGATTATCGCGTTCATGATCACGTGGGCGTCGATGGGATTGATACAGGTGTTCGGCTCGGCCCGCGCGTTGAGCGGCCAGAAAATCTGACGCACTGAGGCAGCGAACCATGGCATTTCTCGAGATAGAAAATCTGCACAAGTCCTTCGCGTCGAACATCGCGCTGCATCACTTCGACATGAAGATCGAGCGCGGCGAGTTCGTCACGTTCCTCGGACCGTCCGGTTGCGGCAAGACGACCGTGCTGCGCATGATCGCCGGATTCGAGACGCCGACGCGCGGCATTATCCGGCTCGACAACAAGGACGTCACGCATCTGCGCACGCGGCAGCGCAAGGTCGGCATGGTGTTCCAGTCGTATGCGCTCTTTCCGAACATGACGGTGGCCGAGAACATCGGCTTCGGGCTGAAGATCACGCACCGGCCGCAGGCGGAGATCAATCAGCGCGTCGAGGAGATGCTGCATCTGATCAAGCTGCCGCAGCTCGGCGGGCGTTATCCGTGGCAACTGTCGGGCGGTCAGCAGCAGCGCGTGGCACTCGCTCGCGCGCTCGCGGGCAAGCCGCAGGTGTTGCTGCTCGACGAGCCGCTGTCCGCGCTCGACGCAAAAATCCGCATCTCGTTGCGGCAGGACATTCGCGCGTTGCAGCGCGAACTCGGCATCACGTCGATTTTCGTCACGCACGATCAGGAAGAGGCGTTGTCCATTTCCGACCGCATCGTCGTGATGAACGAGGGTCGCGTCGAACAGATCGGCTCGCCATCGGAAATCTACAACTATCCGCGCACGCGTTTTGTCGCGTCGTTCGTCGGCACGCTCAATATTCTGGCCGGGCATGTGATCGATCCGGCGACGGGCAAGATGGCCGTGGACGGTCAGGAGCTCATCACCACGCAGCAACTTCCTTCCGCCGATGCCGGCAAGAAGCGCCTGCTCGCGCTGCGTCCCGAAGCGATCGTGCTCGAACCTGCGGCGCCCGGCCGCAACACGCTGAATGCGACCGTCGAAGAAGTGAATTTTCTCGGCGCCGTCGTGCGCATCAGAACGCGCGTAAAAGACGCGGTGATTTCGCTCGACGTATTCAACGATCCGAATCGCGGTTTACCCGAAAGAGGGCAGCCGGTGTCGCTCGGCTTTTCGCACGACAACCTGCTGGTGCTCGAGGAAGGCAACGCCTGACAATCCGCCAAAGCCCGCCAAAGCCCGCCGAAGCCCGCCCGCAAAGGCTTCGGGTTTTCCCGAAGGTTTGCGCGGCGGCGAATCCGGGTTTCCCGACGCCGCTCGTCCGGATTTCCGGAATCCCGGAACGCGTGCGCCAGATCTTGCGCGCAAACCCATAAGAATCAAGGGTATGTCTTAGGCATCAAGCTGGCATCGACCTTGCAAAATAGATAACGCGGCCGCAACGGTCCGACAACTAAAGCAAGGAGACAACGATGTCTGATTTCCCTTCCCGGTATTTCTGAATTCGTCGTCTTGTCGCGGCCTAATGCCGTGCAGAGGCGACGTTCATTCGTTCGCATGATGCGCAGCGTGGCAGGCCATGGGCTCACCCACATCGCAGGAAACATCGTGAAGAAACCTATCCACAAAGTGCTGTACGTCCAGGTGATCGTGGCGATCATCATCGGTATCGCGCTCGGCCATTTCTATCCGACCTTCGCCGTCGACATGAAGCCGCTCGGCGATGCGTTCATCAAGCTCATCAAGATGGTGATCGGACCGATCATCTTCTGTACGGTCGTGACCGGCATCGCCGGCATGGAAGACATGAAGAAGGTCGGGCGCGTCGGCGGCAAGGCGCTGCTGTACTTCGAAATCGTCTCGACGTTCGCACTGCTGCTTGGCCTCGCGGCGACGCACCTGCTGCGGCCGGGCGTCGGCTTCAACGTCGATCCGGCTACGCTGAACGGCAAGGAAGTCGCATCGTATGCCGCGAAGGCGCACGGTCAGACGACCGTCGACTTCCTGATGCACATCATTCCGGACACGCTCGTGTCGGCATTCTCGCAAGGCGAAATCCTGCAGATCCTGCTGATCGCGCTGCTGTTCGGGGCGGTGCTCGCGCACATCGGCGAACGCGGCAAGCCGGTGACGAGCTTTATCGAAAGCCTGTCGAGCATCCTGTTCGGCATGGTCGGCATCATCACGAAGCTCGCGCCGATCGGTGCATTCGGCGCGATGGCGTTCACCATCGGCAAGTACGGCATCGGCTCGCTGCTGCCGATGCTCAAGCTGATCGGCACGTTCTATCTGACCGCGATCGTGTTCGTGGTGGTGGTGCTCGGCGCGATTGCGCGTGCGGTGGGCTTCAATATCCTGCGCTTCATCGCGTACATCAAGGAAGAGATGCTGATCGTGCTCGGCACGAGCTCGTCGGAAGCCGCGTTGCCGCAACTGATGCTGAAGCTCGAAAAGCTCGGCTGTTCGCGTTCGGTGGTGGGCCTCGTCGTGCCGACCGGTTATTCGTTCAACCTCGACGGCACCAACATCTACATGACGATGGCCGTGCTGTTCATCGCCCAGGCGACGAACACCGACCTCACGTGGACGCAGCAGCTCACGCTGCTCGCGGTGACGATGCTGACCTCGAAAGGCGCGAGCGGCGTGACCGGCGCGGGCTTCATCACGCTGGCCGCGACGCTGGCGGTGGTGCCGACCATTCCGCTGTCGGGCATGGTGCTGATTCTCGGCATCGACCGCTTCATGAGCGAATGCCGTGCGCTGACCAACATCGTCGGCAATGGCGTGGCGACCGTCGTGGTGTCGGCGTGGGAAAAGGAACTGGACCGCAGCAAGCTGGAAGCGGCGCTGCGCGGCGATGTGCCGGTCGACGAACCGGCCAGCGTCTAAGCCGGACGTCGTCGGGCATCGCCTGAAATAGCGTGATGTTTGCGGCCGCGGACACCAGCCCATGCAACCGGTGAACGCGCGCCCAACCCCAGTGCCGTCGGCCGAGGAAGCGCAGGCCGACGGCGCTTCGCCTTATGCCACAATATCCGATCCCACCCGACCGGATAGTGCCAACGTGACCCGCCGCCTGCTGATCCTCTTCGCGCTCGTTGCCGGGCTCGTTGCGGCGTGCGGGCTCACCTATAGCGTCGCGTGGCAAAGCGGCATCGACAGCTTGCGGTTGAATGCGGCGGGGCGCGTCGACCGTACCGCGAGTTCGCTCAAGAGCACGCTCGAGCGCTATGAATCGCTGCCGTATCTGCTCGCGGAACATCCGATCGTGCAGGACGTGCTGGTCGATCCGTCGCCGGCCAACGTCGAGCGCGCGAATCTCTATCTCGAAGACCTGAACCGCCACGCGCGCGCGACGGTCACCTACATCATTCCGCTCGACGGCTACTGCGTGGCCGCGAGCAACTGGCAAGGGCCGGGCAGTTTCATCGGCGCGGGCTATCAGTTCCGGCCGTATTTCGTCGATGCAATCAAGGGCGGCGTGGGCCGCTTCTTCGGCATCGGCACGATCTCGCAGGCGCCGGGCTATTACATTTCGCAGCCGGTGCGGCGCGACGGCAAGATTGTCGGCGCGGCGGTCGTCAAACTCGATCTCGAATGGTTTCAGGGCTCGGACGCGTCCGAGCCGTTGCTCGTCACCGACGATCACGGCGTGATCTTTCTGTCGTCGGTGCCCGCGTGGAAATACCACACGATACGACCGCTGTCGGGCCAGGTCGCCGATTCGATTTACCAGGCGCGTCAATATGCGCAGCAGCCGATCGCGCCGCTGCCGGTGACGATCGAACGCAAGCTGGAAGGCGACGCGCAGATTGTGCGCGTGGGCGGCGGCCGCTATGCGCCGCGTTATCTCGCGTCGCGGCGCGGCATGGGCGAACCCGATTGGCATCTGATCACGATGGCGCCCGTGAGCCCCGTCGATGCCGACGCGCGCAACGCGACCATCGTCACGGGTTTTGGCTATGTGTCGCTCGTGCTGCTCGCGTTCTACTGGAGAATGCGCCGCTCGCGCGTGCGCGAGGTGATGCGCAGCCGTACGCTGTTGCAAAAGGCGTATGCCGAACTGAATCAGCGCGTCGCGGAACGCACCGCCGATCTGTCGCAGGCGAACGAGCAGTTGCAGAAGGAAGTCGCCGAGCGCACGCGCGCCGAGCAGGAACTGCGCGCCGCGCACGACGAGTTGATCCAGGCCAGCAAGCTCGCCGCGCTCGGTCAGATGGCGGCCGGCATCACGCATGAACTGAATCAGCCGCTCGCTGCGTTGCGCGGTTTTTCCGACAACACGCGCGTGCTGCTCGAGCGCGGCGATCAGGCGTCGGCGCGTGAAAATCTCGAAGCGATCGCGGCGCTCACCGAGCGCATGGGCAAGATCACGAACCAGTTGAAGCTGTTCGTCGGAAGGGCGCGGCCGCGCAGCGCGCGCGCGTCGGCTGTGCGCGCGCTGCGCAATGCGCTCGCGCTGTTGCAGAAGCGCTTTCAGGGCGTCGAACTGCAGCTTGCGCTATTCGATGTCGAAAGCGGTACGCGCACGCCGCTCGATCTTGCCGACGATCATCCCGACCTGATCGCGCATTGCGACGATCTGCGTCTCGAACAGGTGCTGATCAATCTGCTCGGCAATGCGCTCGACGCCACCGCCGGCATGAGCGCGCCGCGCATTTCGGTGCATATCGAGGTGGCTTCGGACAATCTCTCGTTCGCGGTGGGCGACAACGGTCCAGGCATCGCCGAAGACGTGCTGCCGCGCCTGTTCGAACCTTTCTTCACCACCAAGGAAATGGGCCAGGGACTCGGTCTCGGGCTCGCGATTTCTTCGTCGATCGCACGCGATTGCGGCGGCACGCTGGTGGCGCGCAACGCGCCGCAAGGCGGTGCACTCTTCGTGTTGACGCTGCGCCGCGCCCGCGTGCAGACGAGCCCTACCGCGGACCCGCTCACCACGGGTTCCTGATTCCGATGAGAACGACATGCTGAACGACGGCTTGCAAGTGCTGTATATCGAAGACGACGAACTGGTGCGGCGCGCGAGCGTGCAGAGTTTGCAACTGGCGGGCTTCGATGTGGTCGGCCATGCGTCGGCGGAATCGGCGGCGAAGTCGATCAGTGCGGATTTTTCCGGCGTGATCGTCAGCGATATTCGGCTGCCTGGCGCGAGCGGTCTCGAGTTGCTCGCGCAGTGCCACGAACGCGCGCCCGATGTGCCCGTGATTCTCGTCACCGGTCACGGCGATATTTCGATGGCCGTGCAGGCGATGCGCGACGGCGCCTACGACTTCATCGAAAAGCCGTTCGCCTCCGAGCGGTTGATCGAGACCGTGCGGCGCGCGCTGGAGCGGCGCAAGCTCGTGCTCGAAAACCTCGCGCTGCGCCGCGAACTCGCGGGGCAGAACACGGTGGCGCCGCGGATCATCGGCCGCAGTCCGGCGATCGAGCAGGTGCGGCGGCTCATCGCGAACGTCGCGCCGACCGATGCGTCGGTGCTCATCAACGGCGATACCGGCGCGGGCAAGGAACTGATCGCGCGCAGTTTGCACGAGTTGTCGCCGCGGCGCGACAAGCCGTTTATCGCGGTGAATTGCGGCGCGCTGCCCGAGCCGATGTTCGAGTCCGAGATGTTCGGCTACGAGCCCGGCGCGTTTACGGGCGCGGCCAAGCGCCGGATCGGCAAGCTCGAACATGCGTCGGGCGGCACGCTCTTTCTCGACGAAATCGAAAGCATGCCGCTCGCGTTGCAGGTCAAGCTGTTGCGCGTGTTGCAGGACGGCGTGCTAGAGCGGCTCGGTTCCAATCAGCCGATTCGCGTGAATTGCCGCGTGGTCGCGGCGGCGAAAGGCGATATGGCGGAACACGTCGCGGACGGCTCGTTCCGCCGCGATCTGCTGTACCGGTTGAATGTGGTCACGATCGCGCTGCCGCCGCTCGGCGAGCGTCGCGAGGACATCGTGCCGCTTTTCGAACACTTTCTGCTCGACGCGGCGGTGCGTTATCAGCGGCCCGCGCCGATCCTCACCGACCGTCAGCGCGCGAGCCTGATGCAGCGCGACTGGCCGGGCAACGTGCGGGAACTGCGCAACGCCGCGGACCGCTTCGTGCTCGGTGTCGCCGACGATCCCGTGATGTCTTTCGGCGACGAAAGCGGGCAGGCGCAGCCGCTCAAGGAGCGCGTCGAGCAATTCGAGCGCGCGGTGATCGCGGAAGCGCTCGAGCAGTGCGGCGGCGTGGTGGCGGTCGCCGCCGACCGGCTTCAGCTCGGCAAGGCGACGCTCTACGAGAAGATCAAGCGGTATGGCCTCGCGGCCAAGGGCGATGGGGAGAGGTGAAATAGAAACGCCGGCAAGTGGGAGTGCCGGCGTTTTTGTTTGAGCTTGCGGTGGCGTGGCCTGGATTTGGCTTGCCTTCGCTTGGCGGCTGCTTAAGCCGCGTTCAGCGCCTTCTCCAGCAACTGATCGAGTTCCGCGAACTGCGGTTCGCCGACGTAGCGCTTCAGAATCTTGCCGTCTTTGTCGACGAGGAAGGTGGTCGGCGTGAGCTGCACGTTGCCGAACTGTTTGGCGGCCGAGCCGTCGTCCATGGCGACCTTGAAGGGCAACTGGCGCGTTTGCGTGTAATTGGTCACGTACATCGGCGCGTCGTAGCTCATGGCCACCGCGACGAATTCGAGCCCTTTGCCTTTGAAGCGGTTATACGTCTGCACCATCTGCGGCATTTCCTTCATGCAGGTGTCGCAGCTCGTCGCCCAGAAGTTGACGAGGTAGACCTTGCCTTTCAGGTCGGCGGTCGTGACTTTCTGGCCCGACAGCAGCGTGAAGGTCGCGTCGGGCACGCGCTGCTGGCCGGCAAACGCGAAATAGCCGGCGATGCCGATCGCAATCGCCACCACGGCGATGATCAGGTAGCGAAGCGGATTCGTGCGCTTGACGGCGCTGGTCGATGCGATGGAACTCATGAGCGGAACCTCGGAAGTCGCGCAAGGGCGCAGGACAGTGCGTCGGCTGGGGCTTGGAGCGTGCCGCAACGGAGCGTTGATATTGTAGTCCTATTCGGGATGCGGGGCAGGGAGCGCAACCCGCAACCCGCGTTGCGCCGGCACAGCCAAACGGGCGCTTGGCCGCTTCCACGCGCTCCATCAGCTTGCAGCGGATAATGGCGTTTTGCGCTTCACGTCAACTTCACCGCTTCACGGTCTCTCTTGCTCATGTTCCAGACAGTTTTCCGCATCTATTCCCTGTTCGTTCGAATTCCCTCGCGTCTGTTTTCCAGCCTCGTCTTCCATGGCAATGCCGCGGCTCGCATGCTGCGCGGCCAGCCACGCGCGCAGTCGATGACCCGCGCGGCGGTTTGCGCGCTTGCTATCGGCGTCGCGCTGAGCGGCTGCTCGCCGACCTTCGACTGGCGCACCGTCATGAATAACGACAACGGCTACAGCATCGACTTGCCTGCCAAGCCCGGCAACGATCAGCGCGCGGTCCAGGTCGACGGCACGCCGATGCAGATGGCCATGCAGACGGCCGAGGCCGGCGACGCCGTGTTCGCGGTCGGCACGATCATGCTGCCCGACGACAGCGAAGCGACGCAGCGTAAGGCGCTCGAGTTCCTGCGCACCGGCCTCGCGCGAAACGTGGGCGTGACGCCAGAGGCGCGCGCGGTGCAGATTCCGCTCGCGGCAGGCGGCAAAGTCCTGGGGCTCGAGATGACGCTGAGCGGCGAGGCCGGCTCCAGCCATGAAAAGCGGACCGTCTATGCGCGCCTCGTGGCGCGTGGCCGGCACGCGTATCAGGCCGCGATCATCGCGTCAGGGCCGCTGCCCCAGGAACAGGTGGACCAATTTTTCTCGTCGTTCCAGCTCTATTGAACCGGTAGATTTGGCCGACTCGGCGCCGACCTGACGCCGAAGCGACGCGCGCACGTACTGAAAGTTCCTTCGCAGCTTTCGGCGCTAATTCGCGGTTTACGTTGAAGTTTTCCACCTCGCCGGGCGTCCTGTGGATAACTCTGTTGAGAAGTCCGCTTTTTTTGCCGCAGATGCCCGCGCCGTGGGCATTCCGTCAGTCTGAATGTAGTTGGTGCAGAAGAAAAAATCCTTTGAAATCAATGCCGTTTGGATCTGACTTTCTAAGTACCTTTCAGATGTTTCTAAATCTATCTGGAACGCGGGCATGTGCATAAGTCAAGTCTTGACAGCATTTTTTTCTCCTCAACCAGAGCCAAAAGCCCGTCGGTACTGAACCGCCTCGCCGATCTGCGCGGCGCTCGGCATGCTCGCGCCCGCGAGGTCGGCAATCGTTCGTGCGACTTTCAGGACGCGGTAATATGCGCGCGCCGACCAGCCGAAACGCTCGCCCGCTTCCCGCAGCAGCGCCTCCCCGGCCGCGTCCGGACGGCAGACTTCGTCGACTTCTTTGCCCGTCAACTCACGGTTGGTTTTGCCTTGCCGAGCCAATTGCCGTTCGCGCGCGGCGAGCACCCGCCGCGCGATGACCGCGCTCGTTTCTCCGGCGGCATGCGCTCGCGCGGACAATTCCGCCGACGTCAGCGCCGGCACTTCTAGCTGAATATCGATCCGGTCCAGCAGCGGGCCCGATAATTTGCGCAGATAACGCGCCGCAATCTCCGGCGTGCAGCGACAACGCCCATTCGGGTCGCCGCGCCATCCACAGGGACACGGATTCATCGCCGCGATCAGTTGGCACGCCGCCGGAAAGTCCGCTTGCAGCGCCGCGCGTGAAATCGTGATTCGCCCGGCTTCGAGCGGCTCGCGCAGTGTTTCGAGCACGTGGCGGTCGAACTCCGGCAGTTCATCGAGGAAAAGCACGCCCAGGTGCGCGAGCGTGATCTCGCCCGGTTGCGGCGGATTGCGCCCACCTACCAGCGCTGCCGCGCTCGACGAATGATGCGGCGCCCGGAACGGCCGCTGCCGCCATTGCGCCGGCGTGAAACCGGCGCGGCTCGCCGACAGCAACGCGGCCGAACTGAGCGCCTCGTCGTCGGTCATCGGCGGCAGCAGACCGGGCAAGCGGGCGGCGAGCATCGACTTGCCCGCGCCCGGCGGGCCGATCAGCAGAACATGGTGCCCGCCGGCCGCGGCGACTTCGAGCGCGCGGCGCGCGCCGCGTTGGCCGATCACGTCGCCCATGTCGGGCACGGCGGCAGGGCGCGTATCGGCCAGGTTTAGCGCGGCGACCGGATAGAGGCGGGCGTCGGGCGCATCGGCGAGATGCGCGCATAGCGACGGCAGATCGCTCGCGCCGTACACATCCACGCCGGGGACAAGCGCCGCTTCCGCCGCGCTGGCCGCGGGAAGATAGAGTTGCGGATTACGCTCGGGCGGCGTGTGCCCGGTCACGCTTTCGGCGAGACCAGGAGCTGCCGCGCAAACCGCCGCGCCGCGCGCGGTGCCGCAAGCCATCGCGAAGGCGCCTCGCATCGGACGCAGCGCGCCAGTTAGGGAAAGCTCGCCGGCAAATTCGCGGTTGACGAGCGATTCGGCCGGGATTTGCCCGCTCGCCGCGAGAATGCCCAAGGCAATCGGCAGATCGAAGCGGCCGGATTCCTTCGGCAGATCGGCGGGAGCGAGGTTGACCGTGATGCGCCGCACGGGAAAATCGAAGCCGCAGTTTTGCAGCGCGGCGCGCACGCGCTCGCGGCTTTCGCGGACTTCCAGATCGGGAAGTCCGACGATCGAAAAAGAGGGTAGCCCGTTGGCGAGGTGAACCTCGACGGTTACTTCGGGCGCGCGGCCGGCGGCCGGCGCGCGACTGCGCACCACGGCAAGCGACATGTTTTCTCCCGTCGGACCGCGCGCAAGTGGCGCGCTGCGGTCCCCTTAATACGCTGATGACGTCACGGCTCGCTTGCCTGTGATGTGCAGCTCGATGCAGCTAACGCGCTGCTTGTGAAACCGTCAGAGCGTTTGCGTCGTGACGGGCAGCTTCTGTTCGAGTTCCGCGACGCGGCGCTCCAGTTCTTCGAGGCGCGCACGCGTGCGCACCAGCACCTGGGTCTGCGTATCGAATTCCTCGCGCGTGACGAGATCGAGCTTCGAGAAGCCTTGCGACAGCATCGCTTTCACATTGCGTTCGACGTCTTTGGCCGGCGAGTTCTTGAACAGCTCGCTCATGCGCGCCTGGATGTCGTTGAAAACGTCGTTTGGTTGTTTCATGGTGTTCCCCTTGATGCACAAAAAATGTGCAGCGTTTCGTTACGTCTGTGCCTCGCGTCTGACGATGCGCTGCCTTGGTGCGTGCACGCCGGCTGTGCTTCGCCGCGTGAGCCCGTTTGGTGCGCGTCGGCGCTTGCAGACCCTGCGGACACTCTAGCAATGATCCAGGCGGCGCGCCACAGCGCAGCGCGCGCGTTGGCCATCTGGACAAGGGCGGCTGCGCCCCTTGCCGGGCGTGCACCGGCGGCAGTCTGACACAACATGGCATACGAGTTGCTCTTACTGCCCCGCGCGTTCTGCCGGCACGAATTTCCGGCAGGGCAACGAGACCAGGCGAAAGGGCAACGAGTACCACCAGGCTTGAGCGAGCGGGCTACAGGCAGCTTACGAGACGGTTACGCAGCGGTTCCGCGGCGGTTACGCAAACGGGTTAGCAACGGTTTTTGGCAACTAAGCGAGGGATTTCATGAAACTCATCACCGCAATCATCAAGCCGTTCAAGCTCGATGAGGCGCGCGAAGCCTTGTCGGCGATCGGCGTCTCCGGCATCACGGTAACCGAGGTCAAGGGGTTTGGCCGTCAGAAGGGCCATACGGAGCTGTATCGCGGCGCGGAGTACGTCGTCGATTTCCTGCCGAAAGTGAAGATCGAGGCGGCTGTCTCGGACGACATCGTCGATCAGGCCATCGAGGCGCTGGAACGCGCGGCGCGCACCGGCAAGATCGGCGACGGCAAGATTTTCGTCACGCCGATCGAGCAGGTCATCCGGATTCGCACCGGAGAGACCGGCGCGGATGCTCTGTAACACCAAAAGATAGCGACACAGATAGCGACAAGAGGAAACGAAAGATGCGCAAATTATTGATGTCCTTGCTGATGGCCGGTTCGCTGCTTGCGGGCGGTATCGGCGCCGCCCTCGCGGACGACGCTTCCGCCCCCGTAGCCGCCTCGGCCGCTGCATCCGATACGGCGGCAAGCGCGCCGGCAGCGGACGCTTCGGCGGCCGCAGCAGCTTCGGCGCCCGCCGCCGACGCCTCGGCTGCACCTGCAGCAAGCGCCGCAGCGGCAGCCCCCGCCGCATCGGACGCCGCTCCGGCTGCGCCCACCGCGCCGTTCTCGGTCGACTCGTCGAAAATCAATTCGGGCGACACCGCCTGGATGCTGACCTCCACCGCGCTCGTGCTGTTCATGACGATCCCGGGCCTCGCGCTCTTCTACGGCGGCATGGTCCGTAAGAAGAACGTGCTCGCGACGCTGATGCAAAGCTTCGCGATCACCTGCCTCGTGACGATCATCTGGGCGGTCGTGGGCTACAGCCTCGCGTTCACGCCGGGCGGCTCGTTCATCGGCGGCTTCTCGCGCTTCTTCATGTCGGGCATGAACTACATCAAGGGCGACAAGGCCACGACGCTGACCGTCAGCCATCTCGCGCAGACGATCCCCGAAACGGTCTACTTCGTCTATCAGATGACGTTCGCGATCATCACGCCGGCGCTGATCACCGGCGCATTTGCCGACCGCATGAAGTTCTCGGCGATGCTCGTGTTCATGAGCCTGTGGTCGATCATCGTCTACTCGCCGATCGCGCACATGGTCTGGGAACCGACCGGCTGGCTGGCGACCGCGGGCATCCTCGACTTCGCGGGCGGCACGGTGGTGCACATCAACGCCGGTATCGCCGGTCTGGTCTGCTGCCTCGTGCTCGGTAAGCGTGTCGGCTACGGCAAGGAAGCGATGGCTCCGCACAACCTCACGCTGACGCTGGTCGGCGCCGCGATGCTGTGGGTGGGCTGGTTCGGCTTCAACGCGGGTTCGGCAGTGGCGGCAGACGGCCGTGCCGGTTTCGCGATGTTCGCAACGCAAGTGGCGACCGCAGCGGCAGCGCTCGCGTGGATGTTCGCCGAATGGGCCGCGAAGGGTAAGCCTTCGGTGCTCGGTATCGTGTCGGGCGCAGTGGCGGGTCTGGTCGCCATCACGCCGGCTTCGGGCTTCGTCGGCATGACGGGTTCGCTCGTGATCGGCATCGTGGCGGGCGTGGTCTGCTTCTGGTCGGCAACGTGGCTCAAGCACAAGCTCGGTTACGACGATTCGCTCGATGCGTTCGGCGTGCACTGCGTCGGCGGTATCGTCGGTGCGCTGCTGACCGGCGTGTTCGCGGTGAAGGACATCGGCGGCTTCGACGGCAGCGTGCTGCTGCAAGCCAAGGGCGTCGTGACGACGCTGGTCTACAGCGGCGTGGTGAGCTTCATCCTGCTGAAGGTCATCGACATGACGATGGGCATCCGCGTGACGGAAGAACAGGAACGCGAAGGTCTGGACGTGAGCCTGCACGGCGAACACGTCGAATAACGAAGGCGTTTCACGAGCCCGCGCTCCCGGGCTCGCCGAGCCTCACCGGCTCATAAAGGTAGCAACAGGTAGCAACAAGCGCAGCGATTTGGCCCGCCTTCATGGCGGGCTTTTTTCTTGCTCGCCTTCTTGTTCACGACAGTTTCCCCTGCCTATCATTGCGATAGGGAGAATGCATTCCGGCTGGCTTGCGAATGGAGAAACCATCCCCAAATGGGCAAAGCATTTGCTCTACAATCTTTTTTCTCCAGTCTGCGAGTGATCAATGGTTCCGCACCTAGTTACGGCGTTAAACGGCCCGCTGCTCGATCTCGAGCGGAAGATCCTCGACGCTACTCCCGCAATCGAACGCTGGTTCCGGCTCGAGTGGCAGGAGCACACGCCGCCGTTCTATTGCTCGGTCGACCTGCGCAATGCGGGTTTCAAGCTCGCGCCCGTCGACACCAATCTGTTTCCCGGCGCGTTCAATAATCTGCCGCAGGAAGTGCTGCCGCTTGCCGTGCAGGCGGCAATGGCGTCCATCGAAAAAATCTGCCCGGACGCGAAGAATCTGCTCGTCATTCCCGAGCGCCACACACGCAACGCGTTTTATCTGGAGAACGTCGCCCGGCTCGCCGCGATCATGCGCCAGGCCGGCTTGAACGTGCGTTTCGGCACGCTCGACGAAAGCATCAACGGGCCCGTCACCATTGCGCTGTCCGACGGCCAGAAACTCGTGCTCGAACCGCTCGAGCGTTCGCAGCGCCGCCTCGGGCTGAAGAATTTCGATCCCTGCTCGATTCTGTTGAATAACGATCTGTCGGGCGGCATTCCGCCCGTGCTGGAAAATCTGCACGAGCAGTATCTGCTGCCGCCGCTGCATGCCGGCTGGGCTGTGCGCCGCAAATCGACGCACTTCTCGTGCTATGACGACGTCGCGAAGAAATTTGCGAAGATGGTCGAGATCGATCCCTGGATGATTAATCCGTACTTCGCGCATGTGGAAGGCGTGGATTTCCAGGAGCGCACCGGCGAGCAGGCGCTGGCCGATGCGATCGACGGCGTGCTGAAGAAGATCGCGAAAAAGTATCGCGAGTACGGCATCTCCGAAAAACCGTATGTCGTCATCAAGTCGGATGCGGGCACGTACGGCATGGGCGTGATGACGGTGCACGACGCGTCGGAAGTGGCCGCGCTCACGAAACGCGAACGCGCGAAGATGGCGGCGACGAAAGACGGCCTCGAAGTGCACGACGTGATCGTGCAGGAAGGCGTGTACACGTTCGAGCGCATCGGCGAGGAAGTGGCCGAGCCGGTCGTCTATATGATCGACCGCTATGTGGTGGGCGGCTTCTACCGTGTGCATGGCAGCCGCGAGCGCGACCAGAACCTGAACGCGCCGGGCATGCACTTCGTGCCGCTCGGCTTCGAGCACACCGCGCTGCCGGACGCGCACGCGAAGCCGGGCGCGGCGCCGCCGAACCGCTTCTACATGTACGGCGTGGTGGCGCGGCTCGGCTTGCTGGCTGCATCGGTCGAACTGGAAAAGACCGATCCGGAAGCCATTCAGGTTTGAACGCAGCCGTGTGAGATTGCCGGGCGCGGGCAGCGCGTAGGCCGCCCCGCGCCGTTTTCATCGACGATGTTCACGCCGCATTCACGCGTAATACACGCTCGATTCACGATCAATGCCAGGCCCTCCAGGGCGCAACGGGACCTTCATGGACATTCTTTTCATCGCCGATCCGCTCACGCAGTTCAAGATCTACAAGGACTCCACTTACGCGATGATGGCCGAGGCCGCGCGCCGCGGCCATACGCTGTACTTCTGCGAGCCGAAGCATCTCGCGTGGACGGGCGGCGACGTCGAAGCCAACGTGCAGCGTTTTGCGATCACGGGCGACGTGACCGATTTGCACCGCGACGAATGGTATGCGGCAGACGCCGCCGCGCCGCGCTCGCTGAAGGACTTCAGCGCGGTCGTCATGCGCAAGGACCCGCCGTTCGACATGGAATACGTGACGTCCACGTGGCTGCTCGAACTGGCCGAGCGCGCGGGCGCACGTATCTTCAACAAGCCGCAGGCGATTCGCGATCATTCGGAAAAGCTCGCTATCGGCGAGTTCGCTGAATTCGTCGCGCCCACGCTGGTCACGCGCGATCCGGCGCGACTCAGGGCGTTTCACGAGCAGCATGGCGACGTGATTCTGAAGCCGCTCGACGGCATGGGCGGCATGGGCGTATTCCGCGTGAAGCCGGACGGCATGAACCTGGGCTCGATCGTCGAAATGCTGAGCCACGACGGCGCGCGCTCAGTGATGGCGCAAAAGTTCATCCCCGAAATCAAGGACGGCGACAAGCGCATTCTGCTGATCGGCGGCGAAGCTGTGCCGTATTCGCTCGCGCGGATTCCACAAGGCAACGAGGTGCGCGGCAATCTGGCCGCGGGCGGTTTGGGCGTGGCGCGTCCGCTGACCGACCATGACCGCAAGATCGCCGATACGCTCGCACCCGTGCTGGCGGCACGCGGTCTGCTGCTGGTGGGGTTGGACGCCATTGGCGACTGGCTGACCGAAGTGAACGTGACGAGCCCGACGTGCTTCCGCGAGATCATGGATCAGACGGGCTTTGACGTCGCCGCCATGTTCGTCGACGCGCTGGAGCGCGCGGCGGGCTGAGCGGCCGTCTTGAAACTGGGCGGCGGCCCCCAAACTGACAGACAGGATCAGCATCATGTCCGCTGCGGGCGGAACGGCGGCGCGGGCCCGAAAAACGGGCCTGCTACAATGCCCGCTCTTCGCGTCGATTTGTAGCGATACGCTCCGCAAGGAGTCATCGCATGCACGGCGGAGCCTTGAAACGGGCAGGTTCGGTGGGCGCCGCTGCGGCGTCGCATTCGAGGTTCTGTTCGCGAAAGGCGTATTTCCGGCTCTCATGGCCAACGGCCGGCCGAGGGCGCGAGCGTTTCGGACAGCGTTCCGATCCACGTTTGGGGCCGTCTTTTTGCAGTAGGCTGACATGGCAGGCATTCTGATCATTGCGCACGCACCGTTCGCCACCGCGTTGCGCGACTGTATTTCGCATATTTACGGCGGTTTGCCGGCTCGCATCGGCGTGATGGACGTATCGCCCGACTGCGATCCCGCGCAAATGGTTTCCTTCGCCGAGTCCGAGATTGCGCGCCTCAAAGAAGAGAACGGCGCGCTCGTGCTCACCGACATGTTCGGCGCCACGCCCGCGAATATCGCCGGGCGGCTGGCTTCCGTGCCCGACGTGCGCGTGCTGTGCGGCGTCAATCTGCCGATGCTCGTGCGCGCGGTCTGTTATCGCGCGACGCCGCTCGACACGCTGGTAGACAAAGCGCTCGCCGGCGCGACCAAGGGCATTCACGCGATCGGCCCGGCAGCACCCGCGCCCGCCGAGGCCGCGGCTGTCACCGCCGACTGTCTGCCCGCGTTGCCGGCCGATGCGGACCTCGCACAGAAGACCGGGCCGGCCGGTTTATAGTCGTTCGCAGCGCAGCTTGCAGTGCAACCTTTGCAGTACACCCTGATTCGCCGTTCTACTTTTCACAACAACACTTACCCGCGCTTCGGACCAACACATGCTGCAACAGGAAACGACTATCGTGAACAAGCTGGGGCTGCACGCGCGCGCGTCGGCCAAGTTGACGCAACTCGCAGGCAACTATCAGTCGGAAATCTGGATGAGCCGCAACGGCCGCCGCATCAATGCGAAAAGCATCATGGGCGTGATGATGCTTGCTGCGGGCATCGGCAGCACGGTGCTGATCGAAACCGAAGGCGCCGACGAAAAAGAAGCCATGGACGCATTGTTGAAACTGATCGCGGATAAATTCGGCGAAGGCCAGTGAGCTGGCGAATCGACAGTGCAATGTAGAAGAACGCCGCGGCTATCGCTCCGCGGCGTTTTTTTTAGCGCGCGACAATATGCGGACATGCGTGAATACGCGGCCGTTGTGCCTCGCTCTTACTACGCGCTTTCGTGCTGCACTGCACACAGCATTCGCGTACGTCTGCGGCGGCGCGGAATTTATAATGACGACGAGAGTCTGAGAGCATTGCAGCGGTTTGCCGCGGCATCACACAACTAGAGGAGGTGCGCGTGTCGTTCACGCTGCATGGAATTCCCGTGTCACGCGGTATCGCCATCGGGCGGGCCTACCTGATCGCCCCGGCTGCACTTGACGTAGACCACTATCTGATCGAACCCGCGCAGATCGAGAGCGAGGTCGAGCGCTTTCGCACGGCCCAGCAATGCGTGCATGTCGAGCTCGACGCGTTGCGCGCCGACCTTGCCGCAGACGCGCCTAGCGAAATGGGCGCGTTCATCAACGTTCATTCAATGATCCTGAACGATGCAATGCTCGTTCAGGAAACCATCGACCTCATTCGCACGCGCCGCTACAACGTGGAGTGGGCGCTGACCGAGCAGCTCGAACGGCTGTCGCGTCATTTCGACGACATCGAAGACGAATATCTGCGCGAGCGCAAAGCCGATATCGAGCAAGTGGTGGAGCGCGTGCTGAAGGCGCTGGCGGGTGCGTCGGCTACACTCGTGGACGGCGTGCACGGCGCCTGCAGCGAGATGATCGTGGTCGCGCACGACATCGCGCCGGCCGACATGATGCAGTTCAAAACGCAAACGTTTCAGGGCTTCGTCACCGATCTCGGCGGCCGCACGTCGCATACGGCGATCGTCGCGCGCAGCCTTGGCATTCCTGCCGCGGTCGGCGTGCAGCACGCGAGCGCGCTGATTCGTCAGGACGACCTGATTATCGTCGACGGCGATCATGGCATTGTGATCGTCGATCCCGCGCCGATCGTGCTGGAGGAGTACTCGTACCGGCAAAGCGAAAAGGCGCTCGAGCAACGCAAGCTGCAGCGCCTCAAATTTTCGCCGACGCAAACGCTGTGCGGCACGCGCATCGAACTGTGCGCGAACATCGAGTTGCCGGACGACGCGCGCGCCGCGCTCGATGCGGGCGCGACCGGCGTCGGCCTGTTCCGCACCGAGTTCCTGTTCATGAATCACAAAGACCGCATGCCCGAGGAGGAGGAGCAGTTCGAAGCCTACCGGCGCGCGGTCGAGTTGATGAACGGGCTGCCCGTCACGATTCGCACGATCGACGTGGGCGCCGACAAGCCGCTCGATTCGATGGGCGGCGGCGACGGCTACGAGACCGCGCCCAACCCGGCGCTCGGGCTTAGGGCGATTCGCTGGAGCCTGTCCGAGCCGCAAATGTTCCTCACGCAATTGCGCGCGATTCTGCGTGCATCGGCGTTCGGCACGGTGAAGATTCTGGTGCCCATGCTCGCGCATGCGCAGGAGATCGATCAGACGCTCGACCTGATTCGCGAAGCGAAGCGTCAACTTGACGACGCGGGGATCGCGTACAACCCGAACGTGCAAGTCGGCGCGATGATCGAGATTCCGGCCGCCGCGATTGCGCTGCCGCTCTTTCTGAAGCGGCTCGATTTCCTGTCGATCGGCACCAACGATCTGATCCAGTACACGCTCGCTATCGACCGCGCGGACAATTCCGTCGCGCATCTGTACGACCCGCTGCATCCGGCGGTGCTGCATCTGATCGCGTTCACGTTGCGCGAGGCGAAGCGGGCGGGCGTGCCTGTGTCGGTCTGCGGTGAGATGGCGGGCGATCCGACGTTGACGCGTCTATTGCTCGGCATGGGGCTCACCGAGTTTTCGATGCATCCGAGCCAGTTGCTCGAGGTCAAGCAGGAAGTGTTGCGCTCGCATCTGAAGACGCTGGAGAAGCCGGTGGCCGATGTGCTTGCATCGTTTGAACCGGAAGAGGTGCAGGCTGCGCTGAAGCGGGTCGCGCAAGCCTGATTGATTGATCACACACACGCGTGAATGACAAACG
This sequence comes from Paraburkholderia graminis C4D1M, assembly GCF_000172415.1. Lineage (GTDB taxonomy): Bacteria > Pseudomonadota > Gammaproteobacteria > Burkholderiales > Burkholderiaceae > Paraburkholderia > Paraburkholderia graminis. Next base: position 375,674 of record NZ_ABLD01000003.1, on the reverse strand, counting down.
CCGCACATGTGCGGCGTTTGTCGTTGTGGCTTACCTCGCGGTCCCGCTCGTGCTCGTGCTCAGTGGCCGTGGCGTTTTCCGCAGACGGGGCAGTCCGGCTGGCGCGCAATGCGCATCGTGGTCCATTCCATTCGCAGCGAATCGAGCATGGTCAGCCGCCCGGCGAGCGACGTTCCGATTCCGCCGATCACCTTCAGCGCTTCGGCCGCCTGCATCGAGCCGATGATGCCGACCGTAGGCGCAAACACGCCCATCGTGGAACACGCAACTTCTTCGAACGGCTGGTCTTCGGGGAACACGCACGCGTAACACGGCGATGCTTCGTCGCGGAAATCGAATGTGCTGATCTGGCCGTCGAAGCGCAACGCCGCGCCCGACACGAGCGGCACGCCGTGCTTCACGCAGGCGCGATTGATCGCATGGCGGGTCGCGAAGTTGTCCGTGCAATCGAGCACGACCGTGGCGCCCGGCACTTGCCGATCGAGCCACGCATCGTCGACGCGTTCGGCGACCGCGTTCACATGCACTTCGGGATTGATCTGCGCGAGCGTGTCGCGGCCGGACTCGACCTTCTTGCGTCCGACCGACGCGCTCACATGCAGGATCTGCCGTTGCAGATTGGTGAGGTCGACCGTATCGGCATCGACCAGCGTCAAACGTCCGACGCCCGCCGCCGCGAGGTACATCGCGGCAGGCGAACCCAGCCCGCCCGCGCCGACGATGATCGCGTGCGCGTCGAGAAAACGCTGCTGCGCCTCGATGCCGATTTCGTCGACGAGAATGTGGCGGGAATAGCGAAGGAGTTGATCGTCGTTCATGGCGGGAGCCGGCGTGTCTTCGCGGCGCATTGACCGCGAAGACACGTGAGGTTGCTTGCGCGACTACTTGCCTTGCGTGGCCGGAGCCGACGCCGGAGCCGGACCCGACGCGCCGGGCACCGGTTGAGTCGGCTTCACAGCAACCGGCGCGGACGCCGACGTAGCCGGCTTGTTCTGCGCGAGACGCCGTTCGGTCACCGACTTCGACTCCTGCACCGGCTTGCCTTCGAGCTTGTTCAGCGCCTGCGTCAGCATGAAGTCGTCGGCGGAACCGAATTCGACCGGCTTGCGCTCACGATCTTTCTGACGCTGTTCCGGCGTCTTCTTATCGTTCTGCTCTTCGAGCTGACGCAACTGGTCCATGCGATCCTGCTCGCGCTTCTCGGCTTCCTTCTTCTCGTTCGGATCTTGCGTGTTGGCGAGGTGGTTCGAGTAGTCGACTTCGCGCGTGACGAGTGCGTCGTCCGGATCGCCTTCCGCGTATTGATCGACCGCGATGTCAGGACGGATGCCCTTGTTCTGGATCGAGCGGCCGCTCGGCGTGTAGTAATACGCCGTGGTCAGACGCAATGCGGTGTCGGCGGTCATGGGGCGCACGGTCTGCACCGAGCCCTTGCCAAAGGTCGTCTTGCCGACGATCAACGCGCGATGCTGATCCTGCAACGCACCCGCGACGATCTCCGACGCCGACGCCGAATACGCGTTGGTCAGCACGACCATCGGCACCGTCTTGAAGATCGGCGCTTCGTCCTTCAGCGGATCGCTGTCGAAAGATTGCAGACGGTAGTTGTCGTAAGTGTCGCGATAAACCTGCTTCGAATCGGGAATCTGCCCGTTGGTGGACACCACGACGGAGTTCGGCGGCAGGAACGCGCCGGCGACGCCGACCGCGCTTTGCAGCAGACCGCCGCCGTTGTTGCGCAGGTCGAGCACGAGGCCCTTCAGGTTCGGCTGCTGACGCGCGATGTCCTGCAGCTTCGCCGCGAGGTCAGGCGTGGTGCGTTCCTGGAAGCTCGTGATACGCACGTACGCGTAGCCCGGCGCAAGAATCTTCATCTTCACCGACTGCACCTTGATGACGGCGCGCGTCACGGTGAGCGGGAACGTGCGGTCGTCGGTCTTGCGGAAGATGGTGAGCGTGACCTTGGTGCCCGGCTCGCCGCGCATCTGCTTGACGGCCTGGTCGAGCGTCATGCCGCGCACCGGCTTGTCGTTGATGCGCGTGATCAGGTCGCCCGGACGAATGCCGGCGCGGAACGCAGGCGTGTCTTCGATCGGCGAGATCACCTTGATCAGGCCGTCTTCCGACGAGATTTCGATGCCGAGGCCCGCGAAGCGACCTTTGGTCTGCTCCTGCAGTTCCTCGTAATCGGTCTTGTCGAGGTAGGACGAATGCGGGTCGAGGCTCGACACCATGCCCTTGATCGCGGCGGTGAGGAGCTTTTTATCGTCGACGGGTTCGACGTATTCGTGCTTGATCTGACCGAACACTTCGGCAAAGAGCCTGAGCTGGTCCAGCGGCAAGGGCGCGGCGGCGGCGCTGGCGGGCTGCTGCGCCGAAGCGGAAAGTTGCAGGGTGGCAAATACACCGGTAGCAAGGCCCGCGGCGATCAGGCCGATATTTTTCAGGTTCTTTCGCATAGAGTCTGTTGCGGTCGGAAGCGCGTGGCAGCGTCGATAGAGATGGGGACGGACAAGTATAACTGCACACCCGCCAACAGAGGGCGCGGGGCAGGCAATCGTGATTCGACAGCGGGATGCGTGCCGGGTTCGGCGCAATGTGCGCGCGGCTGCGAAGTAATGTGCCGTAACGGAAGACGGCGGCCAGAATGGCGCGCTCAAAACAAACGGACCGCGCTGACCGGTACGTCTTGCCGGTCGGCGCGGTCCGCTGGCGACGTGCTGCTGCGTTTCTCGTCACCTTCTTTAACAAAGAGTGGCGGCCAATGAGCACGCCATGCCGGCCAACCTTAGCCGGCTTTGCCTTGCTTCGCGACGGCCGCCTGCGCCTTCGCGATCGCTTCCTGGTCGCCCAGATAGTAGTGCTTGATAGGCTTCAGGTTTTCATCGAGTTCATAGACGAGCGGCACGCCGTTCGGAATATTCAGCCCGACGATGTCGTCGTCCGAAATGTTGTCGAGGTACTTCACCAGCGCGCGGATCGAGTTGCCGTGCGCGGCGATCAGCACCTTGCGGCCCGACTTGATGGCCGGCGCGATCGACTCGTTCCACAGCGGCAGCACGCGCGCGACCGTGTCTTTCAGACACTCGGTGAGAGGCAGTTGCTCGCGCGGCACCTTCGCGTAGCGCGGGTCGTTGTACGGCGCGCGCTCGTCGGTCGGCTCGAGCGCCGGCGGCGGCGTGTCGTAGCTGCGGCGCCAGACCAGCACCTGTTCGTCGCCGAACTTGGCTGCGGTTTCGGCCTTGTTCAGACCCGACAGGGCGCCGTAGTGACGCTCGTTCAGACGCCACGAATGGACGACGGGGATATACATCTGATCCATCTGGTCCTGCACGTGCCACAGCGTGCGAACGGCGCGCTTGAGCACCGACGTGTACGCGATGTCGAACGTATAGCCGTTTTCCTTCAGCAGCACGCCCGCCTGCTGCGCTTCACGGTTGCCCTGTTCAGTGAGGTCGACGTCGACCCAGCCCGTGAAGCGGTTTTCCTTGTTCCACGTCGATTCGCCGTGGCGGATGAGAACGAGTTTGTACATAAGATTGCCGGTCGGTAGTGAGGAAGCGGTAAAGCGCTGCGAAGCGCCCGCCGAGGAGCGCCGCCATCGCGTCAGACGCTTATTTTATAATGGGCGGATTGCCCTTTCCGATTTCTCTCTTTTTCGGCGGATTTTCCGTGAAGTTTTTCACTGATTACACAAACCTTGTCCTGATCGCGATCGTCCTCATCTCCGGTGGGTTGCTGCTGTGGCCGACCATCAGCCGGCGCGGCCGCGGTGGCCTGTCGGCCGCCGAAGCCACGCAACTGATCAACCGGCGCAACGCGGCCGTTATCGACCTGCGTCCGTCGGCCGACTTCGCCAAGGGCCATTTGCCCGCGGCGCGGCACCTCGAATTCGCCGAGTTGCAAGCAAAGGTCGCGCAACTGGTGAAGAATAAGAACAACCCCGTGCTGCTGGTCTGCCAGACCGGCCAGCAGTCGAACAAGGCAGCGCGTATCGTGCAGGACGCAGGATATGCGGAAGTCCACGTTCTGGAAGGCGGCGTCGACGCCTGGCAGAAAGCCGGCATGCCGGTTGTGAAACAAGGAGTAGCCAAGTGAACAAAGTGATCATGTACAGCACGCAGGTGTGCCCGTATTGCCAGATGGCCGAACGTCTTTTAAAGTCGCGCGGCGTCGAGAATATCGAAAAAGTACTGATCGACAAGGACCCGGCCCGTCGTGAGGAAATGATGACCAGGACCGGTCGTCGCACGGTGCCGCAGGTGTTCATCGGCGAGAAGCATGTCGGCGGGTACGACGACCTTTCCGCGCTGGATCGCGCGGGCGGTCTGACGCCTCTGCTCGAAGCCGCCTGAATTCGCGCGCCTTTCGTGCGCGCGTGTCGGCGGGTGAAACACAAGCCGGCGCATCGTTGCTCCTGAAAGGGGCGGACGGCGCGCCGCAACTATCTGGCGGCCCTTGAGACTCAGGGGCCGCCGCTACGCATATCTATCAGGGAATCACACCATCATGTCCGACGAGAATAACCAGCCGTTCTTCAACATCCAGCGCATCTATCTGAAGGACATGTCGCTCGAGCAGCCGAACTCGCCCGGCATTTTCCTCGAGCAGGATATGCCGTCGGTGGAAGTGGAAGTCGACGTGAAGGCCGAGCGTCTCGCCGACACCGTCTTCGAAATCCTCGTGACGGGCACCGTTACGGCCAAGGTCGCGGACAAGGTTGCGTTCCTGATCGAAGCGAAGCAAGCGGGCATTTTCGACATCCGCAATATTCCGGCTGAGCAGGTCGATCCGCTCGTCGGCATTGCATGCCCGACGATCCTGTTCCCGTATCTGCGTTCGAACATCGCGGACGCGATCACGCGCGCCGGCTTCCCGCCGATCCACCTCGCCGAAATCAACTTCCAGGCGCTGTACGAGCAACGCCTCGCGCAGATGGGCGGCGAGAACGGCGCGGCGCAAAACGGCGTCACGCATTAAGTGTCCCAGGCAGTGCCGGCTATGAAGGTTGCTGTCCTCGGAGCCGGCGCGTGGGGCACAGCCCTCGCCGGCCATCTGGCCGTTCGGCACGACACGGTGCTGTGGGCGCGCGAACCTGCGCTCGTTACGGATCTCGCCGCTTCGCATGAAAACGCCCGCTATCTGGCGGGCGTTGCTTTGCCTGCGGCGCTTCGCTACGAAGCGGATCTCAACGCAGCGCTCGACCAGGCGCTCGCCGACGACGCGTTATGCGTCGTCGCGACGCCCGTCGCCGGACTGCGCAGTCTCATCCAGTCGATGCGCGATGCCGGCAAAGTGCCGGCGCATGTCGTGTGGCTTTGCAAAGGCTTCGAGGCCGACTCGCAGTTGCTGCCGCACCAGGTGGTCGCGGCCGAATTGCCGGAACACGGCAGCAACGGCGTGCTGTCGGGGCCGAGCTTCGCGCGCGAAGTGGGCCAGGGCTTGCCGGTCGCGCTGACTATCGCAAGTGCTTCGGCGGCGTGCCGCGAACGCACGGTCGCCGCGTTTCATCACGGCGCGATGCGCATTTATACCGGCGACGATGTTGTCGGCGTCGAAGTAGGCGGCGCGGTGAAGAACGTGCTGGCTATCGCGACGGGCATCGCGGACGGCCTCGGTCTCGGCCTGAACGCGCGCGCCGCGTTGATCACGCGTGGTCTCGCCGAAATGTCGCGCCTCGGCGTGACGTTGGGCGGACGGGCGGAGACGTTCACCGGCTTGACCGGTCTTGGCGATCTGATTCTGACCGCGACCGGCGATCTGTCGCGCAACCGCACGGTGGGTGTGCAACTCGCCGCAGGCCGCTCGCTTGCCGATATTCTCGGCGGCCTCGGGCATGTGGCCGAAGGCGTGCGCTGCGCGCAAGCGGTTCTCGCGATCGCACGCGCTCATGCGATTGAAATGCCGATCACACAGGCCGTCTGCGCCGTGCTGTTCGACGGCGTGGCGCCCCGCGACGCCGTCAGCGCTCTGTTGCGGCGCGATTCCAAGGCTGAATAACCTGGAATAAGCCGAAGCGAGCCGTCTTGCGGTTCTTCCTTGAGCCGTTTCAATCAGCCGTTCGGTGTGTAAAACGCTGAACGGCTGTCTGCTCTCGCTGTCCACTGTCTATCGACGCTTCGGATCAGCGAGGTTCACATGCTCAGTATCGATCGTTGCACGCTTGAAGCCCGCGTGGCCGACATCACGACGCTTGACGTGGATGCCATTGTCAACGCAGCCAATACTTCGTTGCTCGGCGGCGGCGGTGTGGATGGCGCGATCCACCGCGCGGCCGGCAACGAATTGCTGCGCGAATGCGAGGCGCTTGGCGGCTGCGCGACCGGCGACGCGAAACTCACGCGCGGCTACCGTTTGCCCGCGCGCTATGTGATCCACGCGGTGGGCCCCGTATGGCGGGGCGGCACGCACGGCGAGGCCGACTTGCTCGCGTCGTGCTATCAGCGCTCGCTCGAAGTGGCGCGCGAGGCGAATTGCGCGAGCATTGCGTTCCCCGCGATCAGTTGCGGCATCTACCGGTTTCCCGCCGATCAGGCGGTCCGCATTGCGGTCGACACCGTACTGGAAAATCTGCCGCGCATGCCGCAACTGCGCAGCGTGATCTTCGCCTGCTTCGACGACGCGATGTTCGAGCGCTATCAGTCCGAATTGAAAAGCCGTCAGGCGCAGCCTTCGAATCCCATTGACGGCACGCTTCGAACACCACGATTGCTACCGTATTCGACAGATTCAGGCTGCGGTTGCCGGGACGCATCGGCAGGCGCACGCGCTGCTCGCCGGCGAATTGCTCGAGCACCGAGTCGGGCAGGCCGCGCGTTTCCGCGCCGAACACAAACCAGTCACCCTCCTGAAACGCGTGCTCGTGAAAGCGGCCCGAGCCGCGCGTGGTGAACGCGAACATGCGCGAGGGATCAGGCGATTCCTTCGCGATAAACGCGGCCCAATCGGCATGCACATTCATTTGGGCGTACTCGTGATAGTCGAGGCCGGCGCGGCGCAGCTTGGCGTCGTCGAGCGGAAAGCCGAGCGGCTCGATCAGATGCAGACGTGCGCCGGTGTTCGCACACAGGCGGATGACGTTGCCGGTGTTCGGCGGAATTTCCGGTTCGACGAGAACGACATTGAACATAAGGTGACCAGGTAGAGACTAGTTTTTCGGTGTGCGCAGCGCGACGAAGTTGGTGACGCGCCGCGCACCCGCTGCTTTCAGTGTGCGAGCCAGCGCTTCGAGGGTTGCGCCGGTCGTCATGACATCGTCGACGATTCCCACGTGCAGCCCTTGCACGTTGCCGGCAACTTCGAATGCGCGCCCGACGTTCATTCGGCGCGCATCGAGGTCAAGCCGCGACTGTGGCGCCGTGTCGATCACGCGGCGCAGCAGCGTCGCGTCGTGCGGCACACGCAACGCGCGAGCCAGCGGCTTCGCGATCTGCCATGCCTGGTTATAGCCGCGCTTTCGCAGACGCCGGTCCGCAAGCGGCACAGGAGCGATCAAGTCGGGACACTCCGACGGATCTTGCCAGGCATCGTGCGCGAGAAGCGCGAGGCGCCGCGCGAATTCCCGCGCAAGCACGAGCTGCGCACGAAACTTAAGGCCGACGGCGAGCGTGTCGAGCGGCGCGCGATAGTCGGCGAGCGCGAAGGTGGCGTCGAACGGCGGCTTTTCGGCGATGCAATCTCCACAGCAATATGACGCTCGACGCCCCCGATATGTGACAGGCAACGGAACCGCGCAAACGCAGCATCGCAAAGCGCCTTCATTCCAATAGGATTCGTCGCAAAAGCCGCACAGCGCGTTATGCGACAAATTGCCGCATAACGCGCATGCGTTAGGCAGTATCGCCTGCATCGCATGCGGCCACGCCGAGCGAAAGCCGCGCGCGAATCGCGTGAAGGGGCTTCGTGAAGACGGAAAACGGGCTCGGAATGGCATGCATGGGCGGCCGCAAAGGCCTTTGGCGCTGAATCGAAGGAAGCGAACGAGTATACTTCGGGCTCCACGCCAGCACGACACCCATGTCCCCAACGCCCCCTCAATCTGGCCGTCCGGCCTATGACTCCCGGCGCCTGCGGCGGATTTTCGACCGCCGCGCAGCGACTTTCGACGACGTCGCCTTCCTTCCGCGCGAAATTTCGCAGCGCATGCGCGAGCGTCTCGATTACATCAAGGTCGCGCCGGCGGCCGTGCTCGACGCGGGTTGCGGTGCAGGCGAGGACATCCCCGCATTGCGCGAGCGCTTTCCCGAGGCGCCGGTGTTCGGCACGGACCTGTCGCGCGGTATGCTCACGCGCGCGCTGCGCCACGATTCTGGCGATACCAGTTGGCGGCGCTTCTTGCCGGCCACGCTCGGCAAGGCGCTCGGCGCACGCGGTCCGCGCTTCGCGCAAGCGGACTTTGCCGCGCTGCCGTTCGCGGCGGGCGCGTTCGAATTCATCTGGTCCAATCTCGCGCTTCACTGGCACTCGCGCCCGGATCTCGTCTTTCCGGAATGGCAGCGCGTCTTGAAGGTGAACGGCCTGCTGATGTTCAGCACGCTCGGCCCCGACACGCTGAAGGAGTTGCGCGGCGCCTATGCCGAAGTCGAAGCGGCGCATGGCGTCGGCTCGCGTAAGCACGTGATCGACTTCGTCGACATGCATGATCTTGGCGACATGCTGGTCGAAAGCGGTTTCGAGATTCCCGTGATGGACCAGGAAACTATCACAATCACCTATAAGTCACCCGACTCGCTGCTCGCGGACGTGCGCGGTTGGGGCGCGTATCCGTTCGAGCGCGAAGTGTCGTCGGGTGCGGCGGCACGGCGGTTGCACAAGGCATTGCTGGCGGCGCTCGAAGCGCGCCGGCGCGGCGACGGCACGATCGCGCTGACCTTCGAGGTGATCTACGGACACGCATGGAAAGCGGTGCCGCGCACGACGGCCGAAGGGCATGGCATCGTGCGAATCGAGGACATTGGACGAGGCTCGTCAAGGAATCGCTGAAGCGGTAAAGAGGACATCTGTTATGTCTGAAATTACCGTTTCCAGACACGCGCAAAACATGCGGCAAAACGGCGCGGAGGCTTGTCGCGCCTGGCTTGTGAGGCAGCCGGGGCTTGCTTGTGGATGCTATGGATCGCGCCTATAATGCGTCAGTTTGTCGCCCGGAGTTCCCACATTTGGGGCGGCAGGCCCGAGGCACAGGGCAGCAAGACTGGTTGGCGCGGTAGTTGTGAATAGAGGTCGATAGCGGGCCTTTGGGACGATCGGCAGGAGGCAGCGATGGAAGCATCTGATCTGCTGGCGGATTCGGAACCGGTCCTTAAAGACTGGACGATGAAGCGCAACTGTTCCATGTCGCCGCGGCAGTTCGTATGTTTCTACGTGTCGCTTGCGTTGTTCTCGTTGGCAATTGCTTTCATGCTGGTTCTGGTCGGCGCCTGGCTGGTGTTGCCGTTCACCGGTATCGAATTGCTGGCGGTGGGCGTCGCGTTTGCCATCTATGCGCGTCATGCTGTCGATTACGAACGCATCCGGCTGTTTCCGAACCGGCTCGTGATCGAACAGGTGAGCGCCGAGCAGGTCACGCAGTTCGAGTTCAATCCGCGCTGGGTGCGGATCGAGGCTGGCGCAACACCGCGTGATCAGATCAGACTGGTCTCGCGCGGCGAGACGATCATGATCGGGCAGCACCTCGCGCAGCACCGGCGCGCGCAGTTTGCCGGCGAATTGCGCAGATGGCTCGCGCGTTGTTAGTCGCGTCGGGGCATGCGGCGTTCGCCGCAGCGGAGCAGCGGGTGATCGGGGCGAGCGGGCCGGCGGGGTCGAAGGTTTGAATGGAAATTTTGGGTAAGGAAGCTATGAAAACAATCAAGCGAGCGCTCATGGGCGTGCTGGCGATGAGCGGACTGCTTTTCGCCGGTGCCGCCCTGGCAGTGGGCGATGTTCCGGGCGGCCCCGCCGTCAACGAGATCAATCTCCAGCCGCCTGCGACGAAAATCGCTGAGGAGCTCTACAGCCTCCACACGCTAATGCTGATTCTGTGCACGGTGATTTTCATCGGCGTGTTCGCTGTGATGTTCTATTCGATCTTCGCTCACCGCAAGTCGAAAGGACATAAGGCTTCGAATTTCCACGAAAGCACCACCGTCGAAATCATCTGGACGATCGTGCCGTTCATCATCGTCGTGTTGATGGCGCTGCCGGCCACCAAGACGGTGGTCGCGATGAAGGACACGACCAATGCCGACGTCACCATCAAGGTCACCGGCTACCAGTGGAAGTGGGGCTACGACTACGTGAAGGGTCCGGGCGAGGGCATCAGCTTCCTCTCCACGCTCGCCACGCCGCGTTCGGAAACCGACGGCCGTCAGCCGATTTCCACTACCTATCTGCAGGAAGTCGACAATCCGCTCGTCGTGCCGGTCGGCAAGAAAATTCGCATCATCACCACCGCGAACGACGTGGTCCACTCCTGGTACGTGCCGGCTTTCGGCGTGAAGCAGGACGCGATTCCGGGCTTCGTGCGCGACACGTGGTTCAAGGCCGAGAAGGTCGGCACGTTCCGCGGCTTCTGTACCGAACTGTGCGGCAAGGAACACGCGTTCATGCCGGTCGTCGTCGAAGTGCTCTCCACCGACGACTACGCGAAGTGGGTCGACGCGCAGAAGAAGAAAATGGCCGCGGGTCAGGACGATCCGAACAAGACGTACACCATGGCGGAACTGATGGAACGCGGCGGCAAGGTCTACGCGGCGAACTGCGCGGTCTGCCACCAGCCGACGGGCAAGGGCGCGGGCGCGTTTCCAGCGCTCGACGGCAGCAAGGTCGCCAACGGCGCGATCGCCGAGCATGTCAGCATCGTGCTGAAGGGCAAGAACGCCATGCCTTCGTGGGCGCCTACGCTGAACGACGTGGAGATCGCATCGGTTGTCACGTTCGAGCGTAACTCGTGGGGCAACCATACCGGCGACATTCTCCAGCCGAAGCAGGTCGCGGACGCCCGCAACGGCAAGCTGCCCGAAGGCGGCAACCATCTGGCCGACACGGGCGCGGCCGCAAGCGGCGCTGCTGCTTCGGGCGCCGCGGCTTCGGAAGCATCGGGTGCACAGGCAGCGGGTGCACAGGCAGCTTCAGCGGGTTCGGAAAGCGCGGGCGCATCGCAAGCTGCGCTGCCCGCCAGCGTCTACTTCGATACCGGCAAGAGCACGCTGCCGGCCGACGCGAAAGCGGCAGTCGAGGCAGCCTCGGCTTATGCCAAAGCGCATCCGGACGCGAAGTTCACGCTGTCGGGCTTCACCGACGCATCCGGTTCCGCCGACACCAACGCGAAGCTCGCGAAGAGCCGCGCCGAAGCCGTGCGCGACGCGTTGAAAGCAGCCGGCATCGCCGAAGACCATATCATTTTGAAAAAGCCGGAAACGATCACGGGCGGCGGCGACGCGAAAGAAGCCCGACGTGTTGAAATTAGTGCGGCTGCAAGTCCGGCTGCCTGACGTGTTCATGATCGCACCGCAGTATTCGCTTTAGGAGATTGTCATGTCTAGCATCGGACACGATGTAGTCGCGGGCCACGAGCACGTGCACGGCGACCATGCCCACGAAACGCCGCACGGCTGGCGTCGTTGGCTGTTCGCAACCAACCACAAGGACATCGGTACGCTGTACCTGATCTTCTCGTTCACCATGTTCCTCTCCGGGGGCGTGATGGCGCTGATGATCCGTGCCGAACTGTTCGAGCCGGGTCTGCAGATCATGCGTCCCGAGTTCTTCAACCAGTTGACCACCATGCACGGCCTGATCATGGTGTTCGGCGCGATCATGCCGGCCTTCGTCGGCTTCGCGAACTGGATGGTGCCGCTGCAGATCGGCGCATCGGACATGGCTTTCGCCCGCATGAACAACTTCAGCTTCTGGCTTCTGCCGGTGGCGGCTGTTCTGCTGGTCGGTTCGTTCTTCTCGCCGGGCGGCGCGACCGCCGCGGGCTGGACGCTGTACGCGCCGCTCTCCACGCAGATGGGCCCGGGCATGGATTTCGCGATTTTCGCGGTCCACCTGATGGGTGCTTCGTCGATCATGGGCGGGATCAACATCGTCGTGACGATCCTGAACATGCGCGCACCGGGCCTCACGCTGATGAAGATGCCGATGTTCGTCTGGACCTGGCTGATCACCGCGTATCTGCTGATCGCCGTGATGCCGGTTCTGGCAGGCGCGATCACGATGGTGCTGTTCGACCGCCACTTCGGCACGTCGTTCTTCAATGCGGCAGGCGGCGGCGACCCGGTCATGTACCAGCACATCTTCTGGTTCTTCGGGCACCCCGAGGTGTACATCATGATCTTGCCGGCGTTCGGGATCGTGTCGCAGGTGATTCCGGCGTTCTCGCGCAAGCCGCTGTTCGGCTATAGCTCGATGGTGTACGCAACGTCGTCGATCGCGATTCTGTCGTTCATGGTCTGGGCGCACCACATGTTCGCAACCGGCATGCCGGTTACGGGTCAGCTCTTCTTCATGTACGCGACGATGCTGATCGCGGTGCCGACCGGCGTGAAGGTGTTCAACTGGGTCGCGACGATGTGGCGTGGTTCGCTGTCGTTCGAAACGCCCATGCTGTTCGCAGTCGGCTTCCTGCTGGTGTTCACGTTCGGCGGTCTGTCGGGCCTGATGCTGGCAATGGCGCCGCTCGACATCCAGTACCACGGCACTTACTTCGTGGTGGCGCACTTCCACTACGTGCTGGTGGCGGGTTCGCTGTTCGCGCTGTTCTCGGGCTGGTACTACTGGGCGCCGAAGTGGACCGGCTGGATGTACAACGAGACGCGCGGCAAGATCCACTTCTGGGCGTCGATGTTCTTCTTCAACCTCGCGTTCCTGCCGATGCACTTCGTGGGTCTCGCCGGCATGCCGCGTCGTTATGCCGACTACCCGGCGCAGTTCACCGACTGGAACCAGGTCATCTCGATCGGCGCATTCGGCTTTGGTCTCGCACAGGTCTACTTTCTGTTCGCGGTCGCGCTGCCCGCGTATCGCGGCGGCGGCGAGCACGAAAAAGCGGCCGACAAGCCGTGGGACGGCGCAACGGGCCTCGAATGGACTGTGCCGAGCCCGGCTCCGTTCCACACGTTCGAACACCCGCCGACCGTCGAATAACCGGCGTTGGGCGAGACGGCCGGTTGCGGCGGCGGCATGATGGTTGTGCCGTCATCGGAACCGGGCAGCCGCCGAAGCGGCAACCGCAGTGATCGCGGTGACCGCGGTGACAAAAGCAGCAGCAAGGTATTCAGAAACTCGAGCATGACGCGCAATCCACAGGAAAGACGTACCCCGGAGCAGATTCGCGCGAGCAACAGGCGGTTAGGTCTCGTGCTGCTTGCCATCGCAGCGGTTTTTTTCACTGCCGTCATCATCAATCAGGGCTGGTTTTCCTGACCAGGCGGTAACTCTGGTTTGCAGGTTTGTTAAGGATTGAGATGTCGACGCAGCCGCCGGCTCAGGCCGATCGCTCTTTTAACCGTTCGATGCTGATCAAGCTGTTCGTCGTCGCGTTGATGATGTTCGGCTTTGGTTTTGCGCTGGTGCCCATGTACCGCGCGATCTGCCAGATCACCGGGATCAACAACCTGGTGCAGCGCGACGCGACGGTGCGCGAGGCGAAGAACACGCAAGTCGACATGAGCCGCACGATTTCGATCGAACTGGATGCGAACGCGCGCGGCCCGCTCGGTTTCAAGCCGGAGCAGCGCAGCCTGGACGTGCATCCGGGCGAAGTGACCACGGTGATGTACGAGGTGAGCAACGAACAGGCGCGCTCGATCCAGGCGCAAGCCATTCCGAGCTACGCGCCGAAGCAGGCGACCGAGTACTTCAAGAAGATAGAGTGTTTTTGCTTTACGCAGCAAACGTTGAAGGCGAACGAAACGAAGCGGATGCCGGTGGTGTTCGTCGTCGATCCGAAGCTGCCGAAGGATGTGAAAACGATCACGTTGTCGTACACGTTTTTCGAGTTGAACACGCCGGCAACGGCGAAGGTTGGAAGCGCGGCGCTTCCGGCTGAGACGGGGGCCACGGCCGCCAATCCCGCCTGATGGTAAGGGCCGAAACCCAGGCCAAGGCGCAGGCCCAGGCGAAGGAAGACAGCAATGAGCGATAACAGCGGCGGCCCGCGCAAGAGCAGCTTTGGCCAGTCGATGCGGGCGGTGTTCTGGTCGTTTTTCGGCGTGCGCAAGCGGCGCGATCTTGAAAGCGACGCGACGCAACTGAACCCGCTGCATGTGATTATCGCGGCGCTGATCAGCACGGCTATTTTCATCGGCGCGCTGATTCTGGTGGTTCGCGCGGTGGTCGGCTGAGACGGTCAAGACGGCTCGCGCAGCGTGACGATGCAGGAAGGACCGGGCGCGGCAGCGCCCACGAATTAGAGTGAAGCGGTGCGGTAGCCACGCGCCGTCGAAGATACAGCCGGAGCTTCCGGAACAACTGGACTGAAGTGGAGAATCAAGAATGAGCGGTCAAAACGAGAGCCCGTACTATTTCGTACCGCATCCGTCGCGGCATCCGATCACCGCCGCCGTCGGCTTGCTGATCATGCTCGGATCGCTGGCGGCCTGGATCAACGAACATGAACTGGCGCCGATCGGAGTTGTCGTCGGTCTGCTGTGGCTGCTCTTTACGTTGTGGCACTGGTTCGGCGACGCGATTGCCGAGTCCGAAGGCGGCATGTACGGCAAGAACGTCGACAAGTCGTATCGCTGGAGCATGAGCTGGTTCATCTTCTCCGAAGTCATGTTCTTCGGCGCTTTCTTCGGCGCGCTGTTCTACGCACGCGCCATCGCGCTGCATGAACTGTCGAGCCTCGACTACAAGCTGATCTGGCCGGACTTCTCGGCGGTGTGGCCGAACAACGGTCCTGCGGCGCTCGTGTCGACCTTCAAGTCGATGACGCCGTGGCCGGTGCCGACTATCAATACCGCGCTGTTGCTGTCGTCGGGCGCGACGCTGACGGTCTCGCACCACGCGCTGCGCGAAGATCATCGCAAGAAGGCGATCATCTGGCTTGCGGCCACGCTCGTGCTCGGCGTCTGCTTCCTGTTCCTGCAGGGCTTCGAATATTTCCACGCGTACAACGAACTGAACCTGACGCTGGCTTCGGGCGTGTATGGCTCGACGTTCTTCCTGCTGACCGGCTTCCACGGTTTCCACGTGTTCCTCGGCGGCACGATGCTGGCGGTCGTGCTGGCGCGCATGATCCGCGGCCACTTCACGGCGGAGCACCACTTCGCGTTCGAAGGCGCGGCCTGGTACTGGCACTTCGTGGACGTGGTCTGGCTCGGACTGTACGTTGTCGTGTACTGGCTGTAAGGCTGAACTGTCCGCGCGGGCCGGCGCTTGCCGGAACTGCGCGGGCTGTTGCCCAACGTGTTTTTCGGCGGGCGCTCAGGCTGTACGCAATCAGCAGTACGCAGAAGCAGGCATACCGGTTTGATGCAGCGCCGCCCTCGACCCTGTCAGGGCGGCGTTTTGTTTAGAGCGGTAAAAGCTCTTGCCGGATTCAGCGCCCGTACGGAATGCCCGTCGAGTGAATCCAGCCCATCCAGTAAGCAAACAGGATGAAGAGGAACAGCGAGATCGATAGTCCGACTCGCGTGGCGAGCGACCAGACCATCCGCTTGGTTTTGCCCTTGTCATGCATCATGAAGTACAGCGCCGACACCATGCTGGCGATGATCAGTGCGAAGGCAATGGGAACGAGAATGTGCATGGAATCTGCTGAAACGGAAAAGCGCAAAGGCGAGACGTTTATTATCTCACCGCGCGTCGGCGTTTGCCCTGCGTTCCCCGCGGCGCTCAATGCAGGCAGGGAGTATCGTCGATGAAATTCCGGCTCGTGCCCGCGTTATTGATCCTGCTGGTGGTCGCGGTCACTATGCGGCTCGGCTTCTGGCAGCGTGACCGCGCGCATCAGAAAGAAGCGCTCGAGGCGCGCATCACGCAGTTCGAAAACGCGCCCGCTCAACCCGTGACCCGCGCGCCGGTGGCATTGAAGGACATCGAATTTCATCGCGTGAAGGCGCGCGGCACGTTTGTCGCGGACAAGGTCGTGTACCTGGACAATCGTCCGTATAACGATCAGCCGGGCTTTTACGTCGTGATGCCTTTTAAACTCGCGGACGGCGGTTATGTGCTGATCAATCGCGGATGGTTGCCGCGCAATATGAGCAATCGCGAGACGATCGCGCCGTACGTCACGCCGCAGGGTGAGATCGAGATCGAAGGCATAGCGCGCGCTGATGCGTCGCGTGCTTACGAACTCGGGCAGGGCGGTTCGGCCGCGCATCAGCCGATTCGCCAGAACCTGGATATCGCCGCATACGCCGCTGAAACCGGACTGCCTTTGCAGCCGTTCGTGATCCAGCAATTGAGCGACGACGGCGACAAGCTCGTGCGCGACTGGCCGGCTCCGACCAGCGGCGTGGAGCGCAATTACGGCTACATGTTCCAGTGGTGGGGCATGGCGGCGGCGGCGGTGGCCTTCGGCCTTTACGCCGCGCGCCGCGCCGCCAGAAAAGAGCACGCGCCCGGCGTGTGACGCAGCGTGTTTCGTGTCGTTCCATGTGAGTTCGACGCGAGCCGCACAATCATTGAAAGAGGTCACGTAGTGTCGACGCAATCCCCCCGTTCGCCCGAGACCGGCAAATCCGGCGGCAAATCCGACGGACAGTCCAACGCGAAACCTGGCAACGCGAGCCCCGCCGCCGCCCAACGCGCTGCAGCGAAACCAATGCCCGGCCAACCGAACGGCCGCGGCTCGTGGCAGCGCGGCCGCTGGATGCTGCTGCTGCTGGCCATCGTCTGCGGTGCGCCGATCGCCATCTCGTACTTCATGTACTACGTCGTCAAGCCGACGGGCGGTTCGACGAGCTACGGCACGCTGGTCGAACCGCAACGGCCGATTCCCGAGTCGCTCGTCGTGACCGGCGAAGACGGCAAGCCGCTCAAGCTCGCCACGCTGCGCGGCCACTGGCTGCTGGTATCCGTCGACAACAGCGCCTGCGACAAAGCCTGCGTCACGAAGCTGTACTTCATGCGGCAAATCCGCGCGGCACAGGGCCCGGAACGCGAGCGTGTAGTAGAAGTGTGGCTGCGCACGGATGCAGGCAACGTCGCTGACGTGATACAAAAAGCGTATCCCGACACCAACATGCTGATTGCCGATCCGGCGCAAGTGTCGGCATGGCTGCCCGTCGACAAGGGCACTCGAGTGACCGACCACCTCTATATGGTCGATCCGAACGGCAATCTGATGATGCGTTTCCCGAAAGATCCCGACCCGAGCAAGATCAAGGGCGACCTGACCAAGCTGCTCAAGTGGTCCCGCATCGGCTGATGCCGCAACCAGGGTAATCAAGATGTTCGTATTGCAATTGGGCCTGATCGGTTTGTGTATCGCGTTGTTGCCGCTGTCCTACGTGTGGGTCAAAGCCGACGACAACAAATTCCGCAAGCTCGTCTGGCTCACCACGTTCCTCACGCTCGACCTCGTGATGTTCGGCGGCTTCACGCGTCTCACCGATTCCGGGCTCGGCTGTCCGGACTGGCCGGGCTGCTACGGCACGTCGTCGCCGTTTATCGCGCACGCGGCCATCACGGCCGCGCATCAGGCGATGCCGACCGGCCCCGTCAGCATGACGAAGGCCTGGATCGAGATGATCCATCGTTACTTTGCAATGGCCATCGGCGTGCTGATCGTCGCGCAGACGGTCATCGCGTGGGTCGCGCGCATCAAGCGCCGTCCGCTGCATGTGTCGCCGTGGTGGCCGACGTCGCTGCTGCTGCTGATCCTCGTGCAAGGCGCGTTCGGCGCGTGGACGGTTACGCTGAAACTGCAGCCGGTCATCGTGACGACGCATCTGCTGCTCGGCCTCGCGTTGCTCGGCATGCTCGGCTGGCTCGCCGCGCGCCAAACGCCGCTGCCCGCCTACGAGCCCGAAGCCGCGCGCTGGCGCACGGCGGCGCTAGCGGGTCTCGCGTTGCTGATCGCGCAGATCGCGTTGGGCGGCTGGGTCAGCACGAACTATGCGGTGCTCGCCTGCACCGATTTCCCGACCTGCAACGGCCAATGGCTTCCGCCGATGGACTTCGCTCACGGCTTCCATCTGTGGCGTGCGCTCGGCATGACGGGCGACGGCGACATGATCACGCAGGAGGCGCTCGTGGCAATCCATTGGACGCATCGCACGTTTGCGTTCGTGGTGATTGCCTACCTCGTGTGGTTTGCGCTCAAGCTGCGCCGCTTCGAGTCGCTGCGGCGTCCGGCGAACGGCGTATTGCTGGTGGTGTTGATCCAGTTCATCACGGGATTGTCGAACATCGTCCTACAATGGCCTCTGCCTATCGCGGTAGCTCATAACGGCGGCGCGGCGGTCCTGCTGCTCCTGCTCGTTATGCTAAACTTTCGAATCGCTTATAGCCGTCCCGGCCGTGCCGTATTGCCCGCGCACGATGCCGCGCCAGCGTGACTCCACATGGACAGCACAACACTTCCCCAAACGCCCGGCAGCAGGATGTCGCAGTACATCGCGCTCACCAAGCCGCGCGTCACGCAACTCGCGGTGTTCTGCGCCGTCATCGGCATGTTTCTGTCGACGCCGGGCATGGTGCCGTGGCCCGTCCTGATCGGCGGCACGGTCGGCATCTGGCTGCTGGCCGGCGCGGCGTTCGCGATCAATTGCCTCGTCGAACAGAAGATCGACGCGAAGATGCGGCGCACGTCGTGGCGTCCGTCGGCGCGCGGCGAAATCACCACCTCGCAGATCCTGCTGTTCTCGGCCGTGCTCGGCGGCCTCGGCATGTGGACGCTCTACACGTTCGCCAATCCGCTCACCATGTGGCTCACGGTTGCCACGTTCGTCGGCTATGCGGTCATCTATACGCTGCTGCTGAAGCCGGCCACGCCGCAGAACATCGTGATCGGCGGCGCGTCGGGCGCCATGCCGCCCGCGCTCGGCTGGGCTGCGGTCACCGGCCATGTACCGGGCGACGCGTGGATTCTCGTGCTGATCATTTTCGTGTGGACGCCGCCGCACTTCTGGGCGCTCGCGCTGTATCGCCGCAAAGATTACGAAAATGCCGGCCTGCCGATGCTGCCGAACACTCACGGCGAGAAGTACACGCGGCTGCACATTCTGCTTTACACGGTGATCCTGTTCGCCGTCACGATGATGCCGTTCATCTCCGGCATGAGCGGCGTGGTGTACCTTGCCGCGGCCGTGCTGCTCGGCGCGCTGTTTCTCGCCTACGCGTGGAAGATCTATCTCGAGTATTCGGACGATCTGGCGCGCCGAACCTTCCGTTATTCGATCGTCTATCTGTCGCTGCTGTTCGCCGCGCTGCTGGTCGACCACTATGTGCGCGTCCTGATCGGCGTGTAATAACCCATGCTCAATATCCGCTTCGCGCGCGCCGCGCGTGCTGCTGTGATCGCCTGCGCGCTCGGCGGCGCGTTGTTTGTCGCGGGCTGCGGCAAAGAGCAGCCGGCATTCCAGAATCTCGACATTACGGGCAATACGCAATTCGGCAGCAACTTCTCGCTGCCCGACACGTCCGGCAAGATTCGCACGATGGCGGATTACAAGGGCAAGGTGGTCGTGCTGTTCTTCGGCTATACGCATTGCCCGGACGTTTGCCCGACCACGATGGCCGAACTCTCGCAAGCGCTGCAGCAACTCGGTCCCGACGATGCCAAGCGTGTGCAAGTGCTGTTCGTCACCGTCGATCCCGAGCGCGACACTGCCGCGTTGCTCGGGCAATACGTGCCGGCGTTCAATCCGAGCTTCGTCGGTCTGCGTCCCGCCGACGACGCACAGGTCAAGAAGGTGACCAAAGACTTCCGCATCTACTACGCGAAGGTGCCGGGCAAGACGCCAGACAGCTACACGATGGACCATACCGCGGCGAGCTATGTGTTCGACACCGACGGCAAGCTGCGCCTTTTCGCACGCGACGGCCAGGGCGCCGCGCCCTGGGTGCACGACATCAAGCTGCTGCTGGATTGATGCAGCGAAACCCGCGTCGAAACCACGTAGCGACCACACCAACCCGCGACAACCTCAAGCCGGCATCGGCAGATTCAATCCCGGCGCGAGCCGCGTGGTCTTGAACTCCGTCACCTCATAACGCGCGAGCATTTGCACGGCGAACGGATCGGTCGCAAGGATCGCATCCAGCTTCTCGCGCTCGATACGTACCGCCAGAATGATCCCGCCGTCGCGCGGCACTTTCGGCCCCGCAGCCACGAATACGCCTGCTTCGAATTGCTCCGCGAGAAAGGCGCGATGCGCTTCGAGCGCGTCGTCGATCCGTTCGAGCGAAGCGGTGTAGATCAGGTTGATGACATACATGGATAGGCGTCCTCACACGCAAATGAACATGCCGCGCACACTCGCGGCAACGTTCCAGATTATCCGTCACGGCGTGACCTTTCGCCGCGAACCGTGAACCGCGGGCCGCGCGCTGCATACTCATATGCGATTGCGGTATTTCCCATCTTGCAGCGCATATGAGACGATTTACGGTCCAGCCGGCGACGCCCTTCATTGCGCGGTGACGCGCGTGTCGTCAGCGTCTGTCTTCGGCTATCACCCGAGTCCCTTGCAAATGGATTCGACCAGAAACAGAGAGAATGACATGCAGCGCAGAATTATCATCAAAGCCCTCTCCGCAGTAGTCGCCGGCGCGGCGATCGTCGCCAGCTTCGGCGCGCACGCCGACGACAAAGCCATCAAGGTCGGCACGATCAGCGGCCCCGATGCGCAGATCTGGGAAGTCGTCACCAAGGTCGCCAAGCGTGAAGGGCTGAACGTGAAGGTAGTCGAATTCAACGACTACGTGCAGCCGAACGCCGCGCTCGACGCCGGCGATCTCGACGCCAACAGCTTCCAGCATCAGCCGTATCTCGACAGCCAGATCAAGCAGCGCGGCTACAAGATCGTCAGCGCGGGTCTCACGTATATCTCGCCGCTCGGCATCTATTCGAAGAAGCTGAAGTCGGTGAAGGACTTGCAGCAAGGCGCGAAGGTCGCGGTGCCGAACGACCCGTCGAACGAGAACCGCGCGCTGCTGCTTTTGCAAGCGCAAGGCGTGATCAAGCTGAAGGCCGGCGCGGGCACGAACGGCAACAACGCGACGGCGCTCGACGTCGCGGAGAATCCGAAGAAGATCAAGCTGGTCGAACTGGATGCCGCGCAATTGCCGCGGTCGCTCGCCGATGTCGACGCGGCCGCGATCAACACCAACTTCGCGCTGGCCGCGGGCCTGCAGCCGACCAAGGACGCGATCGCGCTCGAGGACGTTCACAGCCCGTACGCGAACCTGATCGCCGTGCGCACGCAGGACAAGGACAAGCCGTGGGTGAAGAAGCTGGTTGCCGCGTATCAGTCGGAAGACGTGCGCCAGTTCATCAAGACGCAGTTCAAGGGCTCGGTGGTGCCGTCGTTCTGACGCGGCCTATAACCCGAGCTCCCAGCGCTCGACGATCAGGTCCTTGCCGAAACGGCGCTCCGGCGCCGCGCTGACCAGTTCGAAACCGGCGCGCTTGCACAGGCGCCGCGGTTCCTCCAAAGCGCTGGCCGTGGTCAGCGTCAATCTCGTATAGCCGGCGCGCCGCGCGAAGCGCGTCGCTTCGGCGATCAACCGCGTGCCGATGCCGAGGCGCTGCAAATCCGGTTCGACCCACAAGAGCCGCAGGCCCGCTACCGTCGTCGACACCGCGACGACGCACACCGCACCCGCCACCATGCCGTGCTGATCGGCGACGATGCACCGTTCGCGAACCGTATCGTTGCGCTGCGTGTAGTCGGCGACCACGCGCGCGAGCAGTCCCTCGAACGATTCGTCCCAACCGTATTGCGCCGCGAACCACTGCGCCTGCCGATGCACGAGCCACCCGCATTCGCCGGGGCGCGGCGCGCGCAGTTCCGCCGTGTCCGGCCGAGGCTTGTCGCCAAGCAGCCTTTCGACGATGTTCATCGCGGCAATCAACTGCTCCTGCGAGCCCGCGGTGAGCCGGCCCAGCAGGTCGAGCACTTCCTGGCTCGCGGCAGCGTCGAGCGGCGCGTAGGCAGCGTGGCCGTTATCCGTCAACGCGATCAGCGACTGACGCGCGTCGGTCTCGGACGGCCGTCGCGTGATGAGATTGCGTCGTTCGAAATTGGTCAGCAGACGGCTCAGATAACCGCTGTCCAGTCCAAGCGCGCGGCCAAGCACCGACGCGGTTTGCTCGCGTCCGCGCGACAGCTCGTGCAGGACGCGCACCTCGGTCAGCGAGAAAGTGCTGTGAGCCAGATGCTCGTGCAGAGCGCCGATAAGCCGCGTGTAAAAGCGATTGAAGCGGCGGACTGCCTGAGCCCGCCGCAGCGCCTCGGAATCGGTCAAATGCTGATCTCCGGATTTTTATGCGTTCGCTATCACTATATTGGAACGCGCCCTCATTAACAAAGCCGCGTGTCCGGCAGGCGGGAATCGACTGGTATCAAGGCGGTATGAAGCTGCGGCGCGCGTGCCCGCGCAATTGGTCTGCAACAGGTCACTTGCGCGTCCCAAACGACTCGAATACGGGTAAATCCTGGGGCGTAGAAAGGGGCCGCGAGCGCGCGTTGACCGCCGCCAAACGCTTATGCGGCAAGGCTTTGCGGCAGAACATACCGGCCTATAACCAGTTCGTTGACTGGTATTATGTTGGTTATATAATGGGCTCTCATTTTTGCAGGCCGAACCTAGTCGAAGGCCGCCGGAGCGCCATGGAAACTCGCTGGTCCGCACTCATGCCTGACGCTCGCAACGTCACGCCGCTGTACTTGCAGCTCGCGCGCAATCTGGCGACGGCGATTCACTGCGGCGTGTGGTCCGCGGGCGAGGCGCTGCCTTCGGAGCGCACGCTGTCGGACGCAATCGGCGTGTCGCGCATCACCGCGCGCAAGGCGATCGAGCTGCTGGTCGAGCAAGGTCTGATCCGGCGGGCGCGTGGTGCGGGCAGCTTCATCACGCCACGTGTCGAAGACCCGCTGTCCAGGCTCACCGGTTTCACGAAGAAGATGCAGCAGCGCGGCTTTCGTCCCGACTCCGTGTGGCTCGAGCGCGACATTCGCGCCGCCAATCGCGAGGAGCTGGTGCACCTGGGCTTGTCGCCGGGCGCCGCGGTCGCCAGCCTGCGTCGCTTGCGCCGCGCCGATGGCATCGTGATGGCGGTCGAACATTCGGCGCTGCCCGTTGCAATCGTTCCCGATCCGCTCGCCATCGGCGTCTCGCTTTATAGCTATCTCGAGCAACGCGGCGCGGCAGTCGTGCGCGCGTTGCAGCACTTTCGCGCGGTCAACGCTTCGAGCGAGATCGCTTCACTCATGGACATCGAACCGCGCTCGGCGCTGCTGGTCATTACCCGTATCGGTTACAGCGCCGACCAGCGCGCAATCGAATTGACCGACACCTATTGCCGCGACGACTACTACGACTTCGTCGCTGAACTGCGGACCTAAGCGGCGCCGCCGACCAGTTCAGCCATGCCCCGTATCACGCCTTGCAAGAGAGACTCATGCTGACCGGAAACATACTCACCACCGAAGGGTGGATTCACGGCACGCTCGAATTCGAAAACGGCCGCATCACCGCGCTCACCGGCGAGCGCGTCGATCCGGCGACGAACGATGCGCCGTACATCCTGCCTGGCTTCATCGACCTGCATGTGCACGGCGGCGGCGGAGCGGACGTGATGGAAGCCGGCGACGCGATCCAGACCATCACCCGCACGCATGCGCGCTACGGCACGACGAGCCTGCTCGCCACCACGATGACCGCGCCGCGCGACGAGCTGATGAGCGTGGTCGCCGGTCTCGGCGACGTCGCGCGGGTGCGCACGCCGGGCTGCGCGCGCGTGCTCGGCGTGCATCTGGAAGGGCCGTACATCAACCCCGGCAAGCTCGGCGCGCAGCCCGACGCGGCCGTCTCCGCCGTGATGGACGAGGTGCTGAAGTACCTGTCCATTGCGCCGATCCGCGTGGTGACGCTCGCGCCGGAGATTGCCGGGCACATGGACATCATCTCGGCGATGGCGGCGCGCGGCGTGCGCGTGCAGCTCGGCCATTCGCTCGGCACTTACGACGACGCCGTCGCCGCGCTGAAGCACGGCGCGTGCGGCTTCACGCATCTGTTCAACGCGATGTCGCCGCTGCATCACCGCAATCCAGGCCTCGTCGGCGCCGCCCTCGCGCACGCCGAATTTGCCGAAATCATTCCCGACCTGCTGCACGTCCATCCGGGCGCGATCCGCGCCGCGTTGCGCGCGATCCCGCGCCTCTACGTGGTCACGGACAGCACGTCGGCGACCGGCATGCCCGACGGCGAATATCGCCTCGGCAGCCAACACGTGACGAAGTGTCTCGGCGGCGTGCGTCTCGCCGACGGTACGCTTGCCGGCAGCACCCTGACGATGGATCAGGCGCTGCGCAATCTGGTGTCGATCGGTCTGCCGATCGCCGATGTATCAAACCGTTTGTCGCGCTACGCCGCCGACTATCTCGGCATCGAAGACCGTGGCCGTATCGCGCGCGGCGCGTGGGCCGACGTCGTCGTGTTCGATCGTGAACTGGCGTTGAGCGCGACTTACGTCGAAGGAGAAGCAATTGTCGAATATGCTTAAAGAGGCGCTGGCGTCCGCTGAAACGGTCGCCGCGCAACTCACGGACACCTCGCGCGTCGAGGCGCTAGCCGCGCGGCTCGCAGAAAAGCCGCGCCATGTCGCGCTCACGGTCGCGCGCGGCAGTTCGGATCACGCGGCGAGTTACTTCGCATCGCTAACCATGAGCCGCCTTGGCGTGCCGGTTGCCTCGCTGCCGATGTCGGTCGCGACGCTGCAGCAGGCGCCGCTTCAGGTGCGCGATCAACTCGCGCTCGCGTTTTCGCAATCGGGCAAGAGTCCCGATCTCGTCGGCACGATGCAGGCGCTGCGCGCGGCCGGCGCGTTGACCGTTGCCGCCGTGAACGCGCCCAGCTCGCCGCTCGCTGATGCCTGCGAATGGCATCTGCCGCTCGTCGCCGGTCCCGAGTTGAGCGTCGCGGCGACCAAAAGCTATATCGCGATGCTGTCGATCTCCGCGCAACTGGTCGCGCACTGGCAGAACGACGCGGCGCTGCTCGGCGCGCTGAACACGCTGCCCGACGCGTTGCAAGACGCGGGCAAGCTCGACTGGTCGAAGGCAGTCGACGAACTGCGCGGCATCGAACGCATGATCGTGATCGGCCGTGGTCTGGGTCTCGCGATCGCGCAGGAAGCCGCGTTGAAGCTGAAGGAAACCTCCGGCATTCAGGCCGAAGCGTTCTCGAGCGCGGAAGTGCGTCACGGTCCGATGGAACTGATCGACCGCGACTATCCGCTCCTCGTATTCGCGCCGCGCGGACCGGAGCAGGCAGGCCTGCTGCAACTCGCGCGCGATATGCAGGCGCGCGGCGCACGGGTGCTGCTGGCCGCGCCGTCCGACGTGCCCGAAGCCACGCTGCCGCTCGCCACTACCGCTCACGCGGCGCTCGATCCGATCGCCGCAATCCTGTCCTTTTACGTGATGGCAGCGGGCCTTGCGGCCGCGCGCGGGCGCAATCCCGATGCGCCGCGCCATCTCAACAAAGTCACCGAAACTCACTGACGAGAAATCAGATGCGACGTGTCGAGGAGTCCCGTTTAATGAGCCATTCTGAAGGCCATATTGTTTTGCTCGCGCCGATGACCGGTCCGGTCGTGCCGCTCGCGAACGTGCCCGATCCGGTCTTTTCGGGCGGCATGTTCGGCGACGGCATTGGCGTCGATCCGCTCGAGGGCCGGCTCGTCGCACCGTGCGACGCAACCGTCACGCATCTCGCGCGCACCGGTCACGCGGTGACGTTGGCGACCGCGGAAGGCGCCGAGATTCTGCTGCATATCGGCATCGACACCGTCGAACTGAACGGCAAGGGCTTTGCGCCGATGGTCGAGCAAGGCGCCAAGGTGCGTGCCGGCGATGTGCTGATCGAGTTCGATCAGGATCAGGTGGCGCTACGTGCGCCGAGCCTCGTTTCGGTGATCGCGATCGCCAATTCCGATGCGTTCGAAATTGTCGAGCGCGCGCAGGGCGGCATGCTGAAGGCGGGCGAAACGCCGCTGTTGCTGCTGCGCGCCCGCGACGGCGCGGCGGCTGCGGCGTCGCGTCAGTTGAGCGCGACCGGCGTGACCGAGGAAGCGCGTGCGCAGATCACGCTGGTCCACGCGGGCGGCCTGCATGCACGGCCGGCGGCGCGCGCCCGCGAAGCGGCGCGTGCGTTCGATGCGCGCGTCGAAGTGCGTTATGAAGGACGCAAGGCGGCGATCGAAAGCGTGGTTGGTCTGCTTGGGCTCGGCGCGGGCCAGGGCGCGACCGTCGAACTGCTCGGCGTCGGCCTGGAAGCCAAAGCCGCAGTCGACGCAATCGCTCACGAACTGACGCGCGAGGCCCACGGCGAAGTGGAAGAGAAGCCGGCGCGGCAAAGTTCGCCGGCGCCGCAAACGGCGGCGCCCGTCGCCGGCGAAGCGCTCGCGCCGAATACGCTCGCGGGCGTGTGCGCGTCGCCGGGCGTTGCTGTCGGCAAGCTGGTGCGCTGGGACGACGCGGACCTCGATCCGCCGGAACAGGCGAGCGGCACGTCCGCTGCGGAAAGCCGCCTGCTCGACAAGGCGATCGCGACCGTCGACGCCGATCTCGGCACGACAGTGCGCGACGCGTCGCAACGCGGCGCGGTCGGCGAGGCGGGCATTTTCGCGGTGCATCGCGTGCTGCTCGAAGATCCGACGCTGCTCGACGCCGCGCGCGATCTGATCAGCCTCGGCAAGAGCGCGGGCTTCGCGTGGCGCGAAGCAATTCGGGCACAGATAGGCATCCTGAACAATGTCGAAGACGCGTTGCTCGCCGAACGCGCTGCCGATCTGCGCGACATCGAAAAGCGCGTGCTGCGCGCGCTCGGTTATACGAACGCGGCCGCGCGCACGTTGCCGGATGAAGCCGTGCTCGCCGCCGACGAATTCACGCCGTCCGATCTGTCGTCTCTCGACCGCTCGCGTGTCACGGCGCTCGTGATGGCGCGCGGCGGCGCAACTTCGCACGCGGCCATTCTCGCGCGCCAGGCGGGCATTCCGGCGATGGTCGCCGTCGGCGACGCGCTGCATGCGATTCCTGAGGGCGCGCAGGTCGTGGTGAACGCGACGAACGGCCGTCTCGAGTTTGCGCCGACTGAGCTCGATGTCGAGCGCGCGCGCCTTGAGCGCAGTCGCCTCGCGGGTGTGCGCGAAGCGAACCGCCGCATGTCGCAGCAAGCGGCAGTGACCGCGGATGGCCGCGCGATCGAAGTGGCCGCGAACATCGCCACGCTCGACGACGCAAAGACGGCTGTGGAAAACGGTGCCGACTCCGTTGGCCTGTTGCGCACCGAGCTGCTGTTCATTCACCGCGCCGCCGCGCCGACCACGGACGAGCATCGGCAGAGTTATCAGGGCATTGCCGACGCACTCGGCGGGCGAACCGCGATCATCCGCACGCTCGACGTGGGCGCCGACAAGGAAGTGGATTACCTCACGCTGCCGCCGGAGCCGAACCCGGCGCTCGGCTTGCGCGGCATTCGCCTCGCGCAGGTGCGCCCCGACCTGCTCGACGATCAGTTGCGCGGCCTGCTCGCGGTCAAGCCGTTCGGCGCCGTGCGCATTCTTCTGCCGATGGTGACCGACGTCGGCGAACTGATCCGCATCCGCAAACGTATCGACGAATTCGCTCGCGAGCTTGGCCGCACCGAGCCGATCGAAGTGGGCGTGATGGTCGAAGTGCCGTCGGCGGCGCTGCTCGCCGATCAGCTCGCGCAACACGCGGACTTCCTGTCGATCGGCACCAACGACCTCACGCAATACACGCTCGCGATGGATCGCTGTCAGGCCGATCTGGCCGCGCAGGCCGACGGTCTGCATCCGGCTGTGCTGCGTCTGATCGCGGCCACGGTGCAGGGCGCGAACAAGCATGGCAAATGGGTCGGCGTGTGCGGCGCGCTTGCGGGCGATCCGCTTGCGATGCCGCTGCTTGTCGGCCTCGGCGTGACCGAGCTTTCGGTGGACCCGGTGTCGGTGCCGGGCATCAAGGCGCGCGTGCGCAACCTCGATTATCAACTGTGCCGCCAGCGCGCCCAGGATGCACTGGCGCTCGAATCGGCGCAGGCGGTAAGAGCAGTCAGCCGCGAAACCTGGCCGTTGGACTGAACTCCGCACGGCTTGCATCGCTACATAACTCAACGACGTCCGTCGACAACGAGACAAGGATTGGAGGTAATCAATGGATGGGAATCCGTTTCTGAAGATACAGCGCCTGGGACGCGCGCTGATGCTGCCTATCGCGGTGCTGCCGGTTGCCGGCCTGCTGCTGCGCCTCGGCCAGCCCGATGTGTTCAACATCAAGATGATCGCCGACGCCGGCGGCGCGATCTTCGATAACCTGCCGCTGCTGTTTGCGATCGGCGTGGCCGTTGGCTTTGCGAAGGACAACAACGGCGTCGCGGGTCTCGCGGGCGCGATCGGTTACCTGATCGAAGTCGCGGTGATGAAGGACATCAACGACAAGCTCAACATGGGCGTGCTGTCGGGGATCGTGGCGGGCGTCGTCGCCGGTTTGCTGTACAACCGGTACAAGGACATCAAGCTGCCGGATTACCTCGCGTTCTTCG
This sequence comes from Paraburkholderia graminis C4D1M, assembly GCF_000172415.1. GTDB lineage: Bacteria > Pseudomonadota > Gammaproteobacteria > Burkholderiales > Burkholderiaceae > Paraburkholderia > Paraburkholderia graminis. The sequence continues at coordinate 346,940 of NZ_ABLD01000003.1, read as the reverse complement.
GAGGGAAACGCTTCGTGCCGATTGTCACGGGCGTGGTCTGTCTCGCGCTCGGCATTGTGTTCGGCTACGTGTGGCAGCCGGTGCAGGGCGTGATCGATACGGCCGGCCATTGGCTGACCACGGCGGGCGCGCTCGGCGCATTCGTGTTCGGCGTGCTGAACCGGCTGCTGCTCGTGACGGGTTTGCATCATATTCTGAATTCGCTGACGTGGTTCGTGTTCGGCAGCTTCACGCCGCCGGGCGGCGCGGCGGTGACGGGCGACCTGCATCGCTTCTTCGCGGGCGACCCGACTGCCGGAACGTTCATGACGGGCTTCTTCCCGGTGATGATGTTCGGCCTGCCGGCCGCGTGTCTCGCGATGTTCCATGAAGCACCGAAGGAACGCCGCGCAGTCGTGGGCGGCTTGCTGTTCTCGATGGCGCTGACGTCGTTCCTCACGGGCGTGACCGAGCCGATCGAATTCAGCTTCATGTTCCTCGCGCCGGTGCTGTACGTGATCCACGCGTTGCTGACGGGTCTCGCGCTCGCGATCTGCTCGGCGCTCGGCATTCACCTCGGCTTCACGTTCTCCGCGGGCGCCATCGACTACGTGCTGAACTACGGCCTGTCCACCAAGGGCTGGCTGGCGATTCCGGTCGGTATCGCGTATTCGGTGGTGTACTACGGGCTGTTCCGCTTCTTCATCCGCAAGTTCAACATGGCGACGCCGGGCCGCGAACCGGCCGCGGCCGACGAGCAGGTCGAATCGTTCACGGCTGGCGGCTTCGTTTCGCCGGCTGCCGGCGCGGCCGTGCCGCGTGCGCAGCGCTATATCGCGGCGTTGGGCGGTGCGGCGAATCTGTCGGTGGTGGATGCGTGCACGACGCGTCTGCGTCTGTCCGTCGCCGATTCGAACAAGGTCTCCGAGAGCGAACTGAAGACGATCGGCGCGCGCGGCGTGCTCAAGCGCGGCGCGACGAACGTGCAGGTAATCATCGGACCGGAAGCGGACATCATCGCCGATGAAATTCGTACGGTGATCGGGCAGGGCGGCGGTGACGCGGTTGCGGCAAAGCCGGCTGCTGTGGTGGCTCCTGCTGCTTCGGCTCCCGCGGCCGTTGCAAGTGGCGCGGCGAACGGTCCGCTCGATCCCGATCCGTTGCGCTGGCTTGCGGTGTTTGGCGGCGCGGGCAATGTGGTGTCGCTCGATGCCGTCGCGGCGACGCGTCTGCGTATCGTCGTGCGCGATCCGTCGGCGGTGGATCGTCAGCGTCTCGCCACGCTCGATACCGCGTGGGTGTCGGCGGACACGTTCCATATCGTCGTCGGCGATGCTGCGCGGCGTTACGCCGAAACGCTGGCAACCCGCATGCCGGCGAGCGGCGGCGCGGCGCCTCTGCCTGCGTGATTGGATGAAGGCGGCAGCCAGGCTGCCGCCGCTCTCTTCGCGCTGAGAGATCACAGCGCGTATAAAAAAACCCTGCCGTCGTGAGACGGCAGGGTTTTTCACTTACAGCGTTTATTCGAAACGAACGTTACGCGTACTCGGTCAGCGCGCCGCGCATCTTCTTCATCGCGCTGGCTTCGATCTGGCGAATACGTTCCGCCGACACGCCGAACTCGTCGGCCAGTTCGTGCAGCGTCGAGCCGCCCGAACCATCGTCCTGCACCTTCAGCCAGCGGGCTTCGATGATGCGGCGGCTGCGGGCATCGAGTGCCTCCAGTGCCGTCGCGATACCGTCGCTCTGCAGCTTGTCGCGCTGACGCGAGGCCAGCACGGCGGTCGGCTCGCTGTGCGAGTCGGCGAGATACGCAATGGGCGCGTACGACTCTTCGCCGTCTTCAACCTGGCCTTCCAGCGCGATGTCGCCGCCCGACAGGCGCGTTTCCATTTCGGCTACTTCTTCGCGCTTGACGTTCAGTTCCTTGGCGAGACCTTCGATCTCGTCCGGCGTGAACGAGCCCAGGCCCTGCTTGTGGCTGCGCAGATTGAAGAACAGCTTGCGCTGCGCCTTGGTCGTGGCGACCTTCACCATGCGCCAGTTGCGCAGAATGTATTCGTGGATCTCGGCCTTGATCCAGTGCATCGCGTACGACACCAGGCGCACGTTCTGCTCGGGATCGAAGCGCTTCACGGCCTTCATCAGGCCGATGTTGCCTTCCTGGATCAGGTCGGCGTGCGGCAGCCCGTAGCCGAGATAGTTGCGCGCGATCGAAACGACCAGCCGCAGGTGCGACAGCACGAGCCGGCGCGCGGCCTCGAGGTTGTCGTGCTCGCGGAATTCTGTGGCGAACTGGCGTTCTTCTGCTGGCGTCAGCATCGGAATCCGATTTACGGCCTGGATGTAGGCGTCGATGTTGCCCAGTTGACCGGGCAGCAGGGAGGAATGCGAGAGCGCCAGCGCACCTGCCGGAGCGGCCTTAGCCGACGACGGGCTCAGAGTACTCGGAAGGGTCAATGCATGGCTCACGTGGAAAACTCCTTTGGAATCAGGCAAAAGCTTGTTCAGGTAACGACTCCAGCGTTGGATGTTAGCACTCTCGTTTTCCGAGTGCTAATACTTAGAGGCCGTAGGGGCTTCCAAGTTCCGTAAATTCCTATCGACATCAAAGCTTCAATAGCCATGATACGCCCCTTCAAAGCGGAATGCAGAGGCGTATTAATTACCTGACAAAGCGCCTTCATTTATCACTTTCGACCGATTTTTTCACTTTTTAACGTCAGTAATTGCGAAAATTTAAGTTTCTTAAGATGATCCGCCGACTTCGGATTCTCTTTAGAATAAGCAAGACTGTTACAGATCGTTCAACCTGTTGAGCTCGGGTGTCAGATGAACAACAAAAAGAATGTCGTGCGTGGACTGGCTCTAAAAAGCGTCTGCGCGGCCCTGCTGTTTGGCCTTTCAGGCGTCGCCGCGGCGGATCAGTTCGGAATCCAGGTCGCCGGCGGCCTCGGCGATCACCATGTCAAGAAGCTGGATCTCGGCTTTGTGTGGGACCCGAATCTCACGTGGTGGCAGATCGGCGACTGGCATTTCGCGCTGATCGGCGAGGCGCACGTGGCCTGGTGGCATACGAACGAAGGCAATGTGCACGAGAACATCGGCGAAATCGGTGTGACGCCTATCATTCGCTTCATCAAAGGATCGGGAACGATCCGGCCTTTCGTCGAGGCCGGCGCGGGCGTGCGGCTTCTGTCGAGCCCGAGAATCTCTTCGACCTTCACGCTTTCCACCGCGTTCCAGTTCGCCGATATGGCGGGCGTCGGCGTGCAATTCGGCGGCCGTCAGCAGTACCAGGCCGGCTACCGCTTCCAGCATGTGTCGAACGGCGGTATCAAAGAGCCGAATCCTGGTATAAATTTCCACCAGCTATATCTGCAATATAACTTCTGACCGTGGCCGCTACGGCTCACCGGTACAAGGGGCTGAGCAATGGCGGCAAAGACAATCGAGGCGATTCGCGGGCTGGAGCGGGAACGCTTTCGCGCAATGGTCGACGGCGACGGGCAGTCGCTCGACGCGCTGCTCGCCGACAACCTGAGCTACGTCCACACGAACGGCAAGCGCGAAACGAAGCAGCAGTTCATCGACGGCATTACGGGCGGGCGCCGCCGCTACCGGCAGATCGAAGTGCAGACGCAGGACGTGCTGCCGGTCGGGCGGGAAACCTGCGTCGTGACGGGCCGCGCGCTGATCGAGATGGAAGCCAATAACGGCGCGCTGCTTTTCCCCATTGCCTACACGGCGATCCATACGCAGGAAGAGGGCCAGTGGCGCCTCATTGCGTGGCAGGCAACGCGCTGCGCAATCGAGTGAGCTTACGACGGCGTTCTGGCGACATCCACGATCAGTTCGACTTGCCGCTCGATCGCGCCGGGCACCGGCGCCTCGCCGCGCAGCACGGCGCTGATCCACGCTGCGGTCGTCGCGGCGTCGCGCGCTTCGGGTAATTCGACCTCCGGCGCGTCGCGCGACGAGCGCTCGTGCGGCACGCGCGTCTCGCAGATGCCGTCGTGCAGCCAGTCGATCTGCACCTGACGCCGCGTGTCGGCCACTGCTTCGCCTTCGGTGCCGCGCGCGAGCAGCGCGCCGCCCTGCGCCGCCTCGGGATGCGCGCTGAAGAGTTCCGTCAGGCTGTCCCGATACGGCGGATGCGTGTAGTTCACGAGCCGCAGTCCGGCGGGCGCGAACGGCTGCAGAATTTTCACCAGCGTGTGCGTCGAGTTGCGCACGCCCATGCGCCGACGCAGCGCGAGCAGACGCGCGAGCTTCGGCGCGAGAACATCGATGGACGCAAAGGCCACGCGCCGCTCGGCGAGGCCGTCTTCGATATCGTCGTGCGAGCTTGCGTGCGGAATCCGCAGATGCGTGAAGATTTCGGCGCTCGTCACGCGGCCGGGATCGTCGGTGACGCCGTGCACGAGAACCGGCACGCCCTCGCGCGCGAGCAGCAGTGCGAGGAGCGGCACGAGATTCGGCTGCTTGCGCGCGCCGTTGTAGCTCGGGATCGACACCGGGCTGAACTCGCCCGGCGGCAGATGAACCGGCTCGAACGACGCATGAGCGCCGGCGAGCATCGCGGCGAGTTCGTCGGCGGTTTCGCCTTTCACGCGGTAGGCGAGCAGGATCGCGCCGAGTTCGAGTTCGCCGACGCGGCCGTCGAGCATGGCCGTGTAGAGCGCGCGGGTGTCGTCGGCGGTGAGCGCGCGGGCGCCGTTCGGCCCGCGGCCGATCTCCTTGATGAAGCGGGCGCACGGGAACGGGTTGGCGGTGTCGGCGGAGTCTGTCATGAGGGCAATGGACTTGCTGGCGCGCCGACTTTGAGCCGGCCGCCACGGTATTCAAGGGACGTTGTCTGGTGTGAGTATCGCATCTATGGCGCTGCGGCGAGATCCCGGCAACGGCGTGGCGCTGCCGAGGAGCACTGCCGGACTGACGCGCGCCGCCTGTTGCCGCGCGTTAAACTGGCTGTCTGTTTGTCTGTCTATCGCCGCGCCGCGGCTCGTGTCTATCAAACAACGGAGAACCGGATGAGTTACGTATTTGCACCGGCACCGGTGGTTGCAGTGCCGGTTGTCGGGTCTAGCGAGCAGTTCCCTGTGCGTCGCATTTACTGCGTCGGCCGCAATTACGAGGCGCATGCCCGTGAGATGGGACACGATCCGGATCGCGAACCGCCGTTTTTCTTCGCCAAGCCCGCGGATGCCGTTCTGTATGTGCCGCCGGGCGAGACGGGCGAATTCCCATATCCGTCGCAGTCGAAAAACGTGCACTTCGAAATGGAACTGGTCGCGGCGATCGGCAAAGGCGGCAAGGACATTCCGGCCGACCACGCGCTGGATCACGTCTACGGCTACGCGCTCGGCCTCGATATGACGCGCCGCGATCTGCAGGCCGAGGCGAAGAAGCTCGGGCGTCCGTGGGATACCGCGAAGGGCTTCGATCACTCGGCGCCGCTTGGGCCGATCCATCCGGTTTCGACGGTCGGCCACGTCGGAGAAGGCGCGATCTGGTTGTCCGTCAACGGTGAGGACAAGCAGCGTTCGGACGTGTCGCAGCTCATCTGGTCGGTCGGCGAAACTATCGCTTATCTGTCGACGCTCTTCGAGCTGCAACCCGGCGATCTCATCTTCACGGGCACGCCGGAAGGTGTCGGCGCGGTCGTGCCGGGCGATCTGATGAAAGGCGGCGTGGACCGGCTCGGCGAGTTGAGCGTGCGCGTCGTTTGACGCGGGGATGGGGAGGAGACAACAACATGAAGCTCTACAGCTATTTCCGCAGTTCGGCGTCGTATCGCGTGCGCATCGCGCTCAACGTGAAGAATCTGCCGTACGAGTATGCGCCCGTGCATCTCGTGCGGGACGGCGGCGAGCAGTTGAAGCCCGAGTACCGCAAGCTGAACGCCGACGGCATCGTGCCGACTCTGGTGGACGGCCACGAGGTCATGCCGCAATCGCTCGCGATCATCGAGTATCTGGAGGAAACGCATCCGGAGCCGCCGCTTCTGCCCAAAGCGCCGCTCGATCGCGCGTATGTGCGTTCGGTGGCGTTGCAGGTGGCGTGCGAAATTCATCCGCTGAACAATCTGCGGGTGCTCAGGTATCTGAAACACACGCTTTGTGTCGACGACGATGCCAAAGACGCGTGGTATCGGCATTGGGTGGAAGCCGGTTTTGCGGCGCTCGAGACGCACCTCGCGAGCGACGCACGCACGGGCAAGTTGTGCTTTGGCGACGTGCCGACGCTCGCCGACGCCTGCCTGATTCCGCAGGTCTTCAACGCTCAGCGCTTCAAGGTCGATACGGCGAAATTTCCGACGATCCAGCGCATCTACGATCACGCGATGCAAATCGATGCGTTCGCGCGTGCGGCGCCGGGCGCGCAGCCGGACGCTGAATAGGCTTGCTACGGTGAATGCGAAAAGGGCACTCCGCGGAGTGCCCTTTTTCGTTTGGCTTCGTTTCCCTTCGGTTCCCTTCGTCTGCCTGTGCTGGCGTTCAGCCGCCGAGCAACGCGTCCGAAAACTCCTCGGCGCTGAAGGGCTGCAAATCCTCGACCTTCTCGCCGACGCCGATGAAGTAAACCGGAATTGGCCTTTGCCGCGCGATTGCCGCGAGAATGCCGCCCTTCGCCGTGCCGTCGAGCTTGGTGACGATGAGGCCGGTGAGGCCGAGCGCGTCGTCGAAAGCCTTGACCTGTGCGAGCGCGTTCTGCCCGGTATTGGCATCGATCACGAGCAGCACCTCGTGCGGCGCGCCGTCCTGCGCCTTGCCAATCACGCGCTTGACCTTGCGCAGCTCTTCCATCAGATGCAGTTGGGTCGGCAGACGGCCGGCCGTGTCGGCCATCATCACGTCGATCTTGCGCGCCCGCGCGGCGCCGACCGCGTCGAAAATCACGGCGGCCGGGTCGCCGCTTTCCTGCGCGACTACGGTCACGTTGTTGCGCTGGCCCCAGATGGCCAACTGCTCGCGCGCGGCCGCGCGGAACGTGTCGCCGGCGGCCAGCAGCACCGACTGGTCGAAGCTCTGCAGATGCTTGGCGAGCTTGCCGATGCTGGTCGTTTTGCCCGCGCCGTTGACGCCGGCGATCATCATGACGAGCGGCTTGGCGCGCCCGAGCATCAGCGATTTTTCGAGCGGCTTCAGAAGGTCGACGAGCAGCGTGCGCAGGGCGGCCTTGACCTGCTGCGGCTCCGTGAGACGCTCGGCGCGCACTTTCTCGCGCAGCGCTTCGAGCAGGAATTCGGTGGCGTCGACGCCTGCGTCCGACATCAGCAGCGCGGTTTCGAGCTCTTCGTAAAGATCTTCGTCGATCTTTGCGCCGACGAAAATGCCGGTGATGCTCGAACTCGTTTTCGACAAGCCGGTCTTCAGGCGAGTCAGCCATGAGCGTTTCGCGCTCTCGTCCGGAACCGGCGGCGGCACGATCTCTACCGTTTCTAACGACGCTTCTTCGACGTCGGTTTCTGGCTGGGCTTGCGGCACAAATTGGGGCTCAGCGGCTGCGGGCGGTGTGGCGATGCTGCCCGGCGCATCGGCACGGGCATCGGCATCGGCACGCGGCGCGGCCGGTGCTTCTACCGCGGGAGGCTCGTCGAGAAGATCGTCAGGCGCGGCTTGCGACTCGTCTGGCGCGTTTTCGGACTCTTTCGAACCCTTGAATCGTTTGAAAAAGCTGAACATGATCTGGCGTGGTGAGAGCGCGCGCCGAAGCGCGCAGCCGGCACAGCGCCGGCGGGAGCGGCAGGCAGCGTTGCAATGCGGGATGCAGGGCGCTGGAAGCCGCACATTTTATCAGGCGCGCCGTCGTGCGTCGTATCGGCCGAATGGCCAGGGTGGACGCGCGGCGCCCCTGTGGTAACGTTGGCGCTCCAGTCCGCTCGTATGGCGCTTCGCGTCGATGTGGCGGACGCTTTCCACAAACGTAATCGAAACTGCATGCCCCGTTCTGCTCCTTCACGCGCCCACGGCGCTTCCTCCAAAAGCCGCAAGCCGCACGCGATCCGGATTATCGGCGGCGACTGGAAACGCACGCCGCTGCCGGTGCTCGACCTCGACGGTCTGCGGCCGACGCCGGACCGCGTCCGCGAGACGCTGTTCAACTGGCTCGGGCAACGTCTGGACGGCGAGCGCTGTCTCGATCTGTTCGCGGGCAGCGGCGCGCTCGGTTTCGAGGCAGCGTCGCGCGGCGCCGCGCGGGTGCTGATGGTCGAGCGCAACGCGCGAGCCGCCGCCCAGTTGCGGGCGAATCAGGAGCGCCTCGCCGCGCGCACGATCGAAATTGCCGAGGCCGACGGCTTGCGGCTTGCTGCAAGCCTGCCGCCCGCTTCGTTCGACGTGGTGTTTCTCGACCCGCCTTTCGGCGACGATCTGCTGGACAAAGCGCTCGCGCTGGCCGCGCCGCTCGTCAGCGAAGACGGGTTTCTGTATGTGGAGGCCGGCGCGGCTCTGGACGTCGACGCAAACGAAGCGCTGGCCGGGTGGAAAATCGTGCGGGAAGGGAAAGCCGGCGCTGTCCACTTCCATTTGCTGCAGCGCGAAAATGAGGAATAATGCGCCTTCCATAACAAGCGCCGGACGATTTCACGTCACGCGCGCGGCCGGTGCCAAATGCGTCGCGTGGACGCTTTGACGTGCCCATCTGTCTGAAGAGAGGAGAAATCTCATGGTAGTCGCCGTGTATCCGGGCACGTTCGATCCGCTCACACGCGGTCACGAAGACCTCGTGCGGCGCGCGTCGAGCATCTTCGACACGCTGGTGGTCGGCGTTGCCGACAGCCGCAACAAGAAGCCGTTTTTCACGCTGAAAGAGCGTCTCGACATCGCTCATGAAGTGCTCGGCCATTATCCGAACGTGCAGGTCATGAGCTTCAAGGGGCTGCTGAAGGACTTCGTGCGGACCAATAACGCACGCGTGATCGTGCGCGGGCTGCGCGCCGTGTCGGACTTCGAATACGAGTTCCAGATGGCTGGCATGAACCGCTATCTGTTGCCGGACGTGGAGACCATGTTCATGACGCCGTCCGACCAGTACCAGTTCATCTCGGGCACGATTGTCCGGGAGATCGCGCAACTGGGCGGCGACGTCAGCAAGTTCGTGTTCCCGTCGGTCGAAAAATGGCTGAAGGAAAAGGTCGCGGCATTGGACGCGGACAACGGCGCTTCGGCGGCGCAGCCGTAACCGGCGTAAACTATCGGTTTGACGGAACGAAGCTGGCTGTGGCCGGCATGAAGTGAGAGAAGTATGGCCTTGATGATTACCGACGAGTGCATCAATTGCGACGTGTGCGAGCCCGAGTGCCCGAACGACGCGATTTCGATGGGCCCGGAAATCTATGTGATCGACCCGAAAAAGTGCACGGAGTGCGTCGGCCATTTCGACGAGCCGCAGTGCATTCAGGTGTGTCCCGTCGAGTGCATTCCGCGCGATCCCGAGCATCTGGAAACGCCGGAAGGCTTGGTGGCGAAGTATCACGCGTTACAGGCGGCAAAGAGCGCGTGAGGTTGTGGTCAATGGAATTGAAAACGGCGAGGCGCGGGCCTCGCCGTTTTTTTTTGCTGCGCGCCGACTAGCTGATTAGCTGACTAGCTCACGTAGGCGCTGAAAATGTCGCGCAAGGCGTCGAGCAGCATGTCGCACTCGGCGTCGGTTCCGACCGAGATGCGCAGGTGCTGATCGATTCTCGGCGCCTTGAAGTGGCGCACGAAAATTTCCTTCTCACGAAGCCGTGACACCAGCGCCGCCGCATCGTATCCGGGGTGGCGCGCAAACAGCAGATTGGCCGCCGACGGCACGACATCGAAACCTAGCGCCGTCAGGCCCGCAGCCAGCCGTTCGCGGCTCGCGATCACTTTGGCGCAGGTGTCGCGAAACCACGCTTCGTCCTGATACGCCGCGCGGGCCGCGGCTTGCGCGAGGCGGTCCAGCGGATACGAGTTGAAGCTGTCTTTCACGCGATTGAGCGCGCCGATCAGTTCCGCGTTGCCAAACGCGAAGCCGACGCGCATGCCCGCCAGCGAGCGCGACTTCGACACCGTCTGCACGACGAGCAGGTTCGGATAGCGGTCAATCAGCCCGATCGCCGATTCCGCGCCGAAATCCACATACGCTTCGTCGATCACCACGACTGAATCCGCGTTTCTTGCGACGAGGCGCTCGATGTCCGCAAGCGGCAGCGGACGTCCCGTCGGCGCGTTCGGATTCGGAAACAGGATGCCGCCGTTGGGAACCGCGTAGTCGTCGACGTGGATCGCAAAGGCGTCGTCGAGCGGAATCGTCCGATAGTCAACGTCGAAAAGCCGCGCATAAGTCGGATAAAAGCTGTACGTGATGTCAGGAAACAGCAGCGGCTTGTCGTGCTTGAGCAAGGCCTGGAAGGTGAGCGCGAGCACCTCATCGGAGCCATTGCCGGCGAAAACCTGATCGGCGCGGATGCCGTGGTACGCGGCCACGGTTTCACGCAGCTTGAGCGCGGTCGGGTCGGGGTAGCGGCGCAACGATTCGCCGGCATCGCCCAGTTCCTCGCGGATTGCCTCGAGCACGCGCGGCGAAGGCGGGTAGGGATTCTCGTTGGTATTCAGCTTCACCGGATGCGCGAGCGCGGGCTGTTCGCCCGGCACATACGGCGTCAGACGGTGAACGATGTCACTCCAATAGCGGCTCAAAGGGTTCTCCGATGCAAAGCGGTCGATCTGGCGGCCGGTTCTGAGTCAATGCGACGATCCGCTTGTGTTGTTAAGCGCACGGCCGGCAGATCGCGCCGCTGCACGCAACGCGGCGGGGCGCCCCGCGCAAGCAACAGCGCTTACGAATCGCGCTTACGAATTCCGATGCAGTTGCATCATCGCGCGTTCGAGTTCGCCCTTGATGATCTGCAGCATCACTGCCAGCCCACGCTCCATGGCGGCGTCGATCGCGTCCTGCTCCTCGCGGCGCGGCGGCTTCAGCACGTAGTTGGCGACGTCGGGCTTCGCGCCGGCGCGCGCGCTTTCAGGAATCAAATCCCGCGGATGGCCGATGCCGATGCGCAGCCGCCAATACTGCTGCGACGACAGATGCGCGGTGATGTCTTTCAAACCATTATGCCCGCCGCTACCGCCGCCGAGCTTCAGCTTGACACTGCCGGGCGGCATGTCGAGTTCGTCGTGCGCGACGAGGATCTCGTCGGGAAGAATCTTGAAGAACTGCGCCACCGCGACGACCGACTGACCCGAGCGGTTCATATAAGTCTGCGGCTCGAGCAGATGCACTTCCTCGCCGTGAAGCCGTGCCTTCGCGTAGAAACCGTGGAAGCGCCGCTCGTCGCGCAGGGTTGTGCCTGCGTCGCGCGCCAGTTGATCGACCAGCCAGAAACCTGCGTTGTGGCGCGTCGCGGTGTATTCGGCGCCCGGATTGCCGAGCCCGACGATCAGCTTGATCATGATTGCGTGGGTCCATCAGGCCCGGAAGCAGCGCGCGGCCGAGCCGAAAAAAACCGAAAAAAAACCCGCCGGGGCGAACCTCGGCGGGTCACGTCGACCGTTTCATTGAAACGGATCGAGAGGATTGCTTGCTCAATGCGCGAACGGCGCTTAAGCAGCCGGCGTTTCACCTTCAGCGGAAGCAGCGTCGCTTTCCGACACTGCGCCAGCCGGGATCGTTGCCGAAGCGACGACCGGGTTTTCAGCGTCGACGTGAGCAACCAGCGACACGCCTGCCGGCAGCGGAATATCTTTCGCGTGAACCGATTGACCCGCTTCGATCTTCGCCAGGTCGACTTCGATGAATTCGGGCAGTGCCGACGGCAGGCACTCGACTTCGATTTCATTGATGACGTGCGAGATCACCGCGCTCGCCAGCTTGACTGCCGGGTTCGATTCCTGGTTCATGAAGTGCAGCGGCACCTTGGTGTGCAGCTTCTTCGTTGCGTCGACACGCTGGAAGTCCACGTGCAGCACGAGCTGACGGAACGGATGGTATTGCACGTCGCGCAGCAGAACCTGTTGCGACTTGCCACCGACTTCCAGATCGAGAATCGACGAGTGGAAAACTTCTTTCTTCAGCGCGTGCCACAGCGCGTTGTGGTCCAGTTCGACCAATTGCGTTTCAGCACCAGCGCCATATACGATGCCCGGGGTCTTGCCCGAGTTACGCAGGCGGCGGCTCGCACCCGTACCTTGCAAAGAACGCTCGAAAGCGACAACTTTCATCTTGAATCTCCAATGCACTGCCCGCGACCAGGCAGTAAAAACGGGGCCCGCAAGCCGTTATGGCTGAGGCCCCAGAGCTGCGGCATGAACCTTCGTTCGTTCACGCCGATTGTGCAAAAGCGCGGCGTTGCCTTGTAGCAATACGCCGCGCCTTCGCAAATACTTAACTTTCAGCGAACAGCGACATGACCGAATCGCCGCGGCGGATGCGCGAGAACGTTTCGGCCAGCAGGCCCGCGCTCGTCAGCGAACGGATCTTCGCGCACGAGCGGGCTTCTTCGCCGAGCGGGATTGTGTCCGTGACGACCAGTTCGTCAAGCGCGGAAGCGGCGATACGCTCGCCCGCGCCGCCCGACAGAACCGGGTGCGTGGCGTAAGCGAAGACCTGCTTCGCGCCACGTTCCTTCAAAACCTGTGCTGCCTTGCAAAGCGTGCCGGCGGTGTCGACCATGTCGTCCATGATCACGCAGGTCCGGCCTTCGACTTCACCGATGATGTTCATCACTTCGGCAACGTTCGCCTTCGGGCGGCGTTTGTCGATGATTGCGAGGTCGCAGTTGAGCTGCTTCGCCAAAGCCCGGGCACGCACCACGCCGCCGACGTCCGGCGAAACGACCAGCAGGTTCTCGTAGTTCTGCTTGCGCAAATCGCCGAGCAGCACGGGCGTAGCGTAGATGTTGTCGACGGGGATGTCGAAGAAGCCTTGAATCTGGTCAGCGTGCAGATCCATCGTGATGATCCGCTCGACGCCCGCGATTTCCAGCATGTTCGCCACGATCTTCGCCGAGATGGCGACGCGCGCCGAACGAGGGCGGCGATCCTGGCGTGCATAACCGAAGTAGGGGATGGCTGCGGTGATCCGGCCGGCCGATGCGCGCTTGAGCGCGTCGACCATGATCATCAGTTCCATCAGGTTGTCGTTCGCCGGTGCGCACGTGGACTGCAGAACAAAGACGTCTTTGCCGCGCACGTTTTCCTGAATCTCGACCTGGATTTCACCGTCCGAGAAACGGCTCACCATTGCTTTGCCGAGGGGAATACCGAGGATTTTGACGACTTCCTGTGCAAGCGCGGGATTTGCGTTGCCAGTAAAAACCATCAGGCCGTCATGGCTGCTCATCGTGCACCTGCTTCAGGCTGGGGGCGAGGGGAAATGCGAGAATTTTTGGCAGGGGAGAAAGGATTCGAACCTTTGCATGCCGGAATCAAAATCCGGTGCCTTAACCAGCTTGGCGACTCCCCTACACTAACTTTGAGCCCCGCCGAACGTGGAGTTTCGTTCGACGATGCAAAACCTATGACGCGAAAGCAAAGAGTGGATGCTGCGTCAGACTGGCGGCCACTGCGCTGTTCCATTCGCTCGGCAGTTTGGCTTGTGCCGCTTCTGCTTCAGCTTTGCTACGGAACGCTGCAAAGACACTTGCACCAGATCCGGACATCCGCGCCGGCGCGATATTTTCAAACCATCGCAGCACTTGCGCTACTTCCGCGTACTTTCCTACGACAACCGGCTGCATGTCATTGCGGCCAAAACTGTCTGGCCATTCAGTGTTGCAGCTAAGTTCTGCAGGAAAGTCCGTAATTGTGAGGGCTTTTGAATCTCTTGTCAACGCTTTTTCGGAGAAAATCGCTGCAGTCGGCACATGAACCCTCGGCGTCACTACCAGGAAATGACGCGGCGGCAATTGTACAACGTCTAACGTTTCTCCAACACCCTGGGCGAACGCATTTTTTCCGAAGACGAAGAACGGCACGTCGGCGCCGAGTTTCAGTGCCAGCGCCTGCAATTCGAGCCGCGGCAGGTTCAGCTTCCACAGACGGTTTAGCGCGAGCAGCGTGGTCGCCGCGTCGGAACTGCCGCCGCCGAGTCCTGCGCCCATCGGCAGACGCTTTTCGATCTCGATGTCGACGCCTTCCGGCGAGCCCGTATGCGCTTTCAGCAGATTGGCTGCGCGCACGGTGAGGTCGTGTTCCGGCGGCACGTCGGCGATTTCGGTGCTGCGGGTGACGAGCCCGTCGTTACGCCGCGTAAAGTGCAGCGTGTCGCCCCAGTCGAGTAGCTGAAAGACCGTTTGCAGCGTGTGATAGCCGTCCGGCCGGCGCCCGGTGATGTGCAGGAAGAGATTGAGCTTCGCTGGCGCGAGGCAATCGCGCAGCGAGTGGGTTGTTTCGATCATGGGTCGGGGCTACGGGGCTACATGCGCCAAACAGGCGCCGAATAAGCGGCAAGTGCATGCGAAACAACAGCGCGCAAGGCACGCCGTCGGTTACTGGTCCAGCACGAGCTTGATGTCGAGCGGAGGTTCCGAACGCGTCAGATTCACACGCTTCACGCCGGTGGCCGGCGCGTCGGCGTAGGCCAGATAGTCGATCGTCCAGCCGTCCTGGGTGATTTCCTTGAAGCGCGACGGTTGCTCCGGATCCTTTTCAGTCTTCGCGCGCGAAGTCGGCGCGGGCGAAGGCTGCAGCCAGTAGCGCAAGCCTTCGACGGGCAACGCGAAGCCCAGCGCATTCTGCATCAGCGTTGACACGTTGTCCGCGGTGAGCGGCTGGCGGTTCGGCAGTTCGAGCGTGGCCGAAGCCGGCGACGACGTCACGATTGCGAGCGTCTGGCCAAACGGATTGCGCAACTGCAGCGTGACGGTGTCGCCGGTTTCCTGCCACGAGAAATTGCCGTACGCATTGCGCTGCTGGCCATTCTGATCGTTGTACTGGACGGCGAAGCGGCCCTGGTAAGCGCGGCTGGTTTGCGCGGTCACCGCGGTCGCGCCATTCGACGTGGACGGCCCTTGCGGTTTCACCGACGCGCAGCCGGCGAGTGCGACGACGGCTGCCGCCGCGAGCCCGAGCGCCGCACGACGCGGCGCAAGGGAGCGAGTATCAAGACGGGAAAGACGCATCAAAGATCGTTTACCTGAAGACGTTGCAGCGTTTTGACGAGCGTTTCGTTGTCCGGTTCGAGCTTGCGCGCTTCGCGGAAAGCGGCGCGAGCCTGGTCCTGATTGCCGGATTTCCACAGCACTTCGCCGAGGTGCGCGCCGATTTCGGCGTTCGGCTGAATGTCGTAAGCCTTGCGCAGCACCTTGATCGCGTCTGTCGTGTCGCCCATGCGGTACTTGACCCAGCCGACGCTGTCCATGATGAAGGCGTCGTTCGGCGCGAGCGACGATGCCTTCTCGACCAGCTTGTCGGCTTCCGCGAGACGCTGATTGCGATCGGCCAGCGAGTAGCCGAGCGCGTTATACGCCTGCGGATTGTCCGGCTGCGTCTGGATCAGCTTGCGCAATTGCGCTTCCATCGTGTCGAAGTGGCCGTTCTTTTCGGCGGCCATCGCGTAGTCATACGTCAGATCGGGGTCGTCCGGGAACGCCGCCGTGGCTTCCTGCAGGCGCGTTTCAGCTTCGCCATAGCGCTTCGCGTCGAACAGAATCGCGGCGTCGGTGCGCACGACCACCGCCTGATCGCGCGGATCGGCGGGGCGCAGCCTGGCGAGCTGCCGGCGCGCGTCGTCGGGCTTGCCCTGCTTGGCGAGCAGTTGCGCGCGCGTAATCTGCGCCGGCAAGTACTGCTGGCTGGACGGCGAAATCTTGTCGAGCCAGTCGGCGGCAGCCGCTTCGTTCTTCTGTTCGAGCGACAACTGCGCAAGGTAGATGTACGCCTGGCCAGGATCGGCGCCGGGCGTTTTCTCGGCTTGCTGCGCGTATTGCGTGAGGTAAGCCTGCGCGTCGTTGAAACTCTTCTGCTGGATTCTGATGAGCGCGAGCGCCATGAGCGGCGTCAGGTCGTTCGCGTTCGCCTTGTGCATGATCTCGAACTGCTTCTGCGCGTCGTCCAGACGGTCGCTCGCCAGATACATTTGCGCGAGCGCGAGACGCGCGTCATGCGACTTCGGATTCTGCTGCACGTATTTCTCGAGCGACGCGATGCCTTCCTTGCGCTCTTCCGGGCCCATCTGCGACAGCGTCAGCGCGGCCGGCAAATAGTCGGGCTTGAGCGCCAGCGCCTGTTCGAGCGACTTACGTGCGCCGGGTGCGTCGTTCGCGACCAGTTGCTGACGTGCGACGGCCAGTTGCGCTTCCGGCCGGTTCATGTCGTTCTTCAACATCTCCTGCAACACATGCAGGCCGCCGATCCGGTTCGGTCCGCGCGAGAGCAGCAACTGCAGCGCGAGGATCGCGTTGCCGCGATTGTCCGCCGGCACCTTCGCGAGTTCGCGCTCGAGCAGCGGCTGCGCGTCGTCCGGCTTGCCCGATAGCACGAGCAGCGACGCGTCCAGCTGCGCGGCGCGCTCCGAACTCGGCGCATACTGCTGCCACAATTGCGCGGCGGCCAGTGCGTCCGATGGACTTTGCGCGGCCAGCGCGATTTCGGTGGCGCGTTGCGCCATGCGCGGATCATGCGTGTCGCGCGCGAGCGCGAGGTACGTCTGGTACGCGGGCGCCGGCTGATTGCGTTGCAGCGCGACTTCGGCGGCGAGTACCTGGAATACGATCTGGCTCGTCAGCTGCACGCTCGGCAGCGATTTCTGTTCTTCCGCCGACGGCGGCCCGAGCGGATCGCTCAGCGTGACGGAGGTGTCGTCCGAGTCGGGCGACGGGTCCTGCGCGTGCGCGGGCGCCGCGGCGAACGCCCACAGCGCGAGCGCGGCAGCACCGAGCACGCGCCGGGCGGACACTGCCTGCGGCACACGCAATGCGCTAGCCGGGCGCTTCAAAAACAGCTTCACGAAGGACAAGTTCATGGAAATCCGTTCAATGTTTCGGACGATTGTAACGCGCTCGCTACAATACGCGCACAACCACTCACGCAAGTTGCAGACCAGTCAGACATGCCAGAGTTGCCAGAAGTAGAGGTTACCCGACGAGGAATCGAACCGTATGTGTCCGGCCGCAAGGTCGAGCGCGTCGATGTCCGCACGCCCGCGCTGCGGTGGCCGATTCCGGCGGATCTCGCGAAGACTTTGCGCGGCCACGTGGTGCGCAACGTCGAGCGGCGCGGCAAGTATCTGCTGTTCGAAACCGACGCAGGGTGGTTCATCGTGCATCTTGGCATGACCGGCACGCTGCGCGTGCTGCGTCACGTGCCGCATCCGCCGGCCGCGGCGAAGCACGACCACGTCGACTGGATCTTCGACGAGTTCATTTTGCGCTTTCGCGATCCGCGGCGCTTCGGCGCGGTGCTGTGGCATCCGCGTGAAGCCGGCGACGTGCTCGGGCATCCGCTGCTCGCGAGCCTCGGCGTCGAGCCGTTCTCGCCGGCCTTCTCCGGCGCGCTGATGCACCGGCTCACGCGCGGGCGCAAGGTCTCGGTGAAGCAGGCGCTGCTCGCGGGCGAAATCGTGGTGGGTGTGGGAAACATCTATGCATCGGAGAGCCTTTTTCGCGCGGGCATTCGGCCGACGACCGCAGCGGGCCGCGTTTCGCTCGTGCGTTATGGATTGCTGGCCGACGCCGTGCGCGTCACGCTTGCCGCGGCGATCGAAAAAGGCGGCAGCACGCTGCGCGATTTTGTCGGCAGCAACGGAGAAAGCGGCTACTTTCAGCTCGATTACTTCGTCTATGATCGCGCGGGGCAGCCATGCCGCGTATGCGGCACGCCGATCAGACAGATCGTGCAAGGTCAGCGCTCCACTTACTTTTGTCCCACCTGCCAGCGCTAAATTTCAATGCCCTCCCGCTTAACTCCGCGCTCCGCCGAGCGTTCACCCACGTCGGCCGCGCCCGCGGCATCCGCCTCTTCGCTCACGTCCGATTTTTCCTCGCGGCTGGTCGCGTGGCAGCGCAAGCATGGCCGCCATGACCTGCCGTGGCAGAACACGCGCGATGCGTATCGGATCTGGCTGTCGGAAATCATGTTGCAGCAGACGCAGGTGTCGACGGTGATTCCGTACTACGCGAAGTTTCTCGCGCGTTTTCCGGATGTCGCCGCACTGGCCGCCGCGCCCGTCGATGACGTCATGGCCTTATGGGCCGGCCTCGGCTATTACACGCGCGCGCGCAATTTGCACCGCTGCGCGCAGGTGGTGGTCCAGCAGTATGGCGGCGCGTTCCCGGCTTCCGTCGACGAACTCGCGGAATTGCCAGGCATCGGCCGCTCGACGGCGGCGGCGATTGCGTCGTTTGCATTCGGCGCGCGCGCGACGATTCTCGACGGCAACGTGAAGCGCGTGCTCGCGCGAGTGTTCGGCGTCGAAGGTTTTCCGGGCGAGAAGAAGGTCGAGAATGCAATGTGGACGCTGGCGGAATCGCTATTGCCGTCGAATGCATCGGACGACGAAGTCAGCGCGTACACGCAAGGGTTAATGGACCTCGGCGCCACATTGTGCGTGCGCGGCAAGCCCGACTGCTTGCGCTGTCCGTTCGCCGCCGATTGCGTCGCTAACGTAACGGGGCGTCAGCGTGAACTGCCGACGGCGCGCCCGAAGAAAGTTGTGCCGACCCGCCGCACGTGGATGCTCGTGCTGCGCGACGGCAATGCGGTGATGCTCGAGAAGCGTCCGCCGTCGGGTATTTGGGGCGGCTTGTGGAGCTTGCCCGAAGCGGCTGACGAAGCCGCGCTCGCGACCCGTGCGCGCGAATTCGGCGGGGGCGCCGGTGTTTCATCGCTTGCGCCGCTTGCACCGCTCACGCACGTTTTCACACACTTCAAGCTGGACATTGAGCCGCGGCTCGCGGAACTGGAGCGAGGCGTCGGCGCGCTCGCCGCGTTGGGCGATGCGGACACCGCCTGGGTCGCATTAAGCGATCTCGATTCGTTCGGCGTGCCCGCGCCCGTGCGGAAACTGCTGGATGGTCTGCAAGGTTCGCTGATCTGACGAATCGCGTCGGCGTGTCTTCAGTAATAGCTAGAGCAGTTGATGCTGCTGCATATAGCGATGAACCACTTCGATGCGCGCGCCGGCGTCCTGCATCTCCATCAGTTTCTGGCGCGCACGCAGCGCGATCGGCAGTACTTCGGCGAGACGGTTCGATACCCACGACGGGTCCTCGAGTCGGAACGGCTCGGCAAACGGCAAGCTTTCCGGATCGCGCTCGCGGATTGTCGCGATGATCCGTTCGAGCACCTCCGCGCACGCGCCGAATTTTGCCAACTGCTGATTGCCTTCGAGCGGCTCGTCTTCTCCGAGCGGCTCGGCCATGCCGACCAGCAAACCGCTGCTTTCCACGCGATGCGACAGCAGCCGGAAGCGCCGCGTGCCGCGTGCGCGGATCAGCAGCATGCCGAACGCTTCGACGTCGCATTCGTCGATTTCGGCGAGACAGCCAATTGATTCGGGTACCGAAGGCTCATTTTCCCGCGCGACTTCGGCGCCGCTTTTCAGCAGACACACGCCGAACGGCGTCTTTTCGCGCAGACAGTCGCGCGCCATGTCGAGGTAGCGCGCTTCGAAGATTTTCAGCGGCAGAATTCCGCCGGGAAACAGAACCGTGTGCAACGGGAACAGCGGCACATCGGCGAGCACAGTGGAAGTAGAGGACATGGCGCAACGCTTCGAGTTGAGGCCGCGCGATGCGGCCGGTTAAGCCACTAACTTCGAAGACGCGCCGGCGTCGACCGGTGCGTCGCGGTGCCGCACGATTACATTCGCTGCATTGGCGAGACGCGCGGCGAGCGTCTCGGCAATGAACACCGAGCGGTGCTGGCCACCCGTGCAACCAATCGCGACTGTCAGATAACTACGGTTGTCGTCGCGGAAATGCGGGAGCCATTTAGCGAGAAACTTCTCAATGTCGTCGATCATTTCATGCACGACCGGCAGCGCGTCCAGAAAATCGATCACCGGTTTGTCCAGGCCCGTAAGCGGGCGCAGTTCATGATCGTAGTACGGGTTCGGCAGCGTGCGGACGTCGAACACCAGATCGGCGTCGAGCGGCACGCCGCGTTTGAAGCCGAACGACTCGAACATCAGCACGAGTCCCGCATGCTCCTGTTCGATAAAGCGCTTGACCCATTGGCGCAGCACGTTCGCGCGCAAATTGCTCGTGTCGATCTGATGGCCGAACTCGGCGAGGCCCGCGACGAGTTCACGCTCGCGCTCGATCGCTTCGGCGAGCGACGTCAGCAAACCGACGTCGGCATCATGCGCGGTGGAGCCCGACAGCGGATGGCGGCGGCGCGTTTCGGAAAAGCGCTGAATCAGCGACTGCGTGCTCGCGTTGAGGAACAGCACGCGCACGTCGTGAGCGCGCGACAGATCGCGGATCATCGCGGGCATGTCGTCGAGCGACGCGCTCGAACGCGCGTCGATCGCGACCGCGAGGCGGTCGTGTCCGTCTTCGGCGAGGTAAGAGGCGAGCTCGGGCAGAAAGCGCGGCGGCAGATTATCGACGCAGTAATAACCTGCGTCTTCGAGCGCGTTTAGCGCGACGGATTTGCCTGAGCCGGATATGCCGGTGATGAGGATTATGCGCATGGAGTCGTGAAATCGGTCCGTTTCATCATAGCATCTGAGCCCTTTCGCGCGTACCCGCGGACAGCCGCGGGCTGCGGCGTCAACCGGGTCGACATGCCCGCCGACTCAGATCAGTTTGCCGGGAAACTGGCTATCCGGGTCCTGCATGGCGAGACGCTGGCGGTCCATGAAATCGCGCAACGTGTCGATGCCGCGCAGTTGCAGGATCGTGTTGCGCACGGCCGCTTCGACCAGCACCGCGAGGTTGCGGCCGGCCGCCACCTGGATCGTCACCTTGCTGATCGGCAGGCCGAGCACGTCGACGGTTTGGCTTTCCAGCGGCAGCCGCTGGAACTCGCCGTCAGGACGGCGTACCAGTTGCACGATGAGCTTCAGCTTCATTTTGCGGCGCACGGCGGTTTCGCCGAAAATCGTCTTGATGTCGAGCAGGCCCAGGCCGCGCACTTCCAGCAGATTCTGCAAAAGCGGCGGGCAGCGCCCTTCGACGAAGTCCGGGCCGAGGCGCACGAAATCCACTGCGTCGTCAGCGACGAGGCCGTGGCCGCGGCTGATCAGTTCGAGACCCAGCTCGCTCTTGCCGAGGCCCGAATCGCCGGTGAGCAGCACGCCCATGCCGAGGATGTCCATGAACACGCCGTGCAACGTGGCGCGCGGCGCAAGAATGCGCGACATGTAAAGGCGCAGGCTGTCGATTACCGCGGCCGCCGACATCGGCGTGGTGAAAAGCGGCGTGGACGAGCGCGTGCAGCGCAGCACCAGTTCCGGCGGCGCGGCAACGCCGCCCGCCACCACGAGGAACGGCGGTTCCAGCGCGATCAGCTCGGCCATGTGGCGCGAGCGGTCTTCGTCGGTCTGGCGTTTGTAGTAGTCGATTTCGGCGTCGCCGAGCACCTGGATCCGGTTCGGATGGATCAGGTTCAAGTGGCCGACGAGGTCGGCGCTCGACGTGGCATTCGCGACCGATTCCGAAGAAAAGCCGCGTTCCCAGCCTTCATGCCCTGTCAGCCAGCTCAGTTTCAGCGTGGCGGCGTTATCGTCGAAAATGCTCTGGGCGTTGATGCTGGACGTGTCCATGAGTCAGTGACTCCAGTGTTGGCCGCTTGCCGGGCACAGCGCGGGCCGCGCTAACGCGCGCCGTGAGCCGGGCCTGGCGATATCCGCACGCGGGCGGTTGGGCGTGCGGATAGGCGGCGTGCGGATGACCGCCGCTGCATCAAGGTTGCCACTGAGTGAGCAGACGATGCAATGATTCGCGGTCTTCTTCCGTGTGCAGGCGCTCGCGTGCCTCGCGGTCGGACAGCAGTTGCGCGATTTCCGAAAGAATTTCGAGGTGCTGCTGCGTGGCCTGTTCGGGCACGAGCAGGAAGATGAGCAGAGAGACCGGCTGACCGTCGGGCGACTCGAAAGGAATGGCCTCGGCCAGGCGGACGAACGCGGCGAGCGGCTGCTTGAGTCCTTTGATCCGGCCGTGCGGAATCGCGACGCCTTCGCCGAGCCCCGTCGATCCGAGGCGCTCGCGCGCAAACAGATTGTCTGTGACCGTGCTGCGGGCGATGCCGTTCTGGTTCTCGAAGATGAGGCCCGCTTGCTCGAACACGCGCTTTTTGCTGGTGACCGATAGTCCGACGACGACGTTCTCGAGGGGAAGAAATTTGGCTAAACGATTCATGTTGACAGGCGAAAACGTGGCCTGGGTTCTCCTCGCTGGGGCGATTGATTGGTGTTCCATTCGTTTGATGCTCACGGCGACGTACGTTGGAGTCCGAAAGCACAGGACTCCGGCACACCGCCTGCATGCGAGCTAGACCCCGATGGTAACCGGAACATTATAGAACAGGGTAGCAGCGTATGGTGCGGCGCGCCATCAATGCGCAATAGGTTCTTTCTTCGGATTGGCCGGCGTGGGTGCAAACGAAAAATGCAATGAAAAACCCAACGAACAACGCAACCAAAGCCCCAACAAAAAACCGCCCGATTGCGGGCGGTTTCGGTGAGCGAACTGAAGCAGTGCTTGCGGATTCGCTTACTGCGGCGGCACGTCCAGTTGCGGTGCCGGTTGATACTTGATCGCTTCGTGCTGATGGCCTTGCAGGCGATCCTTGTGGCGTATCACTTGCCGGTCGAGCTTGTCGATCATCAGATCGATCGCAGCGTAAAGGTCGCTGTCACAGCTCTCGACAAAAATGTCCTTGCCCTTCAGATGCAGGTTGATTTCAACCTTTTGCCGCTTTTCCTTTTCCTTGTGATTGTCGACCGAGAGGACCACACTGCCGTCGATGACCTGATCGAAATGTCTTAGCACCCTATCCAATTTGGAGATCACGTATTCGCGCAACGCAGGCGTAACTTCGAGGTGGTGTCCACTGATCTGCAGATTCATAGTGCTTCTCCAAGCTAGTGGCCGCTTGGTCCGCACGATGACGTAGGTCCGGTCGATCTGTCGGCTTGCCTGAGTCGCCCCCCGGTGACTGACTTCTGGCAGGTCGCATCGGCCGGCCTGTCCGCCAACTTGCGGAGCGGCCGGTAAATGCCCGCCACGGAAGGCGACGGGCTACAGAGACTTGCGCAGGTTGACTGCCGGGATTCTGAGCGCTTCGCGATATTTCGCCACGGTGCGCCGTGCGACCACGAAGCCCTGTTCCGCCAGCAGTTCGGCTATGCGGCTGTCTGAGAGAGGCGTTTTTGCGTTTTCCGCTCCTATCAGTTGCTTGATGAGCGCGCGAATGGCGGTTGAAGACGCCGCGCCGCCCGTATCTGTCGAAACATGCGAACCGAAGAAGTATTTGAACTCGAGCGTCCCGAACGGGGTGAGCATGTACTTACCGGTTGTCACACGCGAGACAGTCGACTCGTGTAGGCCCAGCGTATCAGCAATTTCCCGCAAAACCAAGGGGCGCATGGCAATTTCGCCGTGCACAAAAAAGCTCTTTTGACGCTCGACAATGGCTTGCGCGACCCGCAGGATCGTCTCGAAACGCTGCTGGATATTCTTGATCAGCCAGCGCGCTTCCTGCAGTTGCTGGCGCAACGAACCGCTGCCCGGATCGCCCCGGTTATTGCGCAAAATGTTGGCGTACAGGTGGTTGATGCGCAGCTTCGGCACGACCTCGGGATTGAGTTCGGCCTGCCAGCCCTGGGCGGTTTTGCGCACCATGATGTCCGGCACCACGTAATCCGCTTCGGCCTTGCCATACGCTGCGCCGGGAAACGGTTCGAGCGAGCGGATCAGCATGTGCGCGTCGCGCAGATCGTCGTCGTTTGCCTTCAGATGCTTGCGCAGACGCGTGAAATCGCGCGCCGCAAGCAGTTCCAGATAATGGCTGACGATGTCGAGCGCAAGCGCGCGCGTAGGCGAGGGCTCGAGCCGCAACAACTGCAGCTTCAGGCATTCGGACGCGGAACGCGCGCCGACGCCCGCGGGGTCGAAACTGTGCAGCAGCGCGAGCGCCGCATTCATTTCGTCCAGGTCGACTTCGAGTTCTTCGGGCAGATCCGCGAGCACTTCTTCAAGCGTGGCGGCAAGATAGCCGTCGTCGTCGAGCGACTCGATCAGGAAGGTGACGAGCGCGCGGTCGCGCTGACCGGCCTGCGTGACGCGCAGTTGCGCCATCAGGTGATCGCGCAGCGAAGTACTCGATTCGTGAATTTGCAGCGGCGGCAAATCGTCGTCGTCGGAGGCGTTGCCGGAGCGGCCGTAGTCGTCGAGATTCCATTGCGACGCGTCGCCGTTGCCGTCGCCCGAGAGGCCGTTGTATTCGTCGACGCCTTGCGGCTCGCCGTTCTCCGAGCGCTCACTGCTGCTGGACGACGAGCCATTGCCGCCCATCTGCTCGGGCGGCGCGGAC
The DNA here is from genome assembly GCF_000172415.1 of Paraburkholderia graminis C4D1M. Classification (GTDB taxonomy): domain Bacteria; phylum Pseudomonadota; class Gammaproteobacteria; order Burkholderiales; family Burkholderiaceae; genus Paraburkholderia; species Paraburkholderia graminis. The sequence goes on along the minus strand of NZ_ABLD01000003.1, from coordinate 322,509 downwards.
GAACTGGGCGCCTGCGTGATCAGAGAGCCGTCGGACGCCACGCGCAGCGGGCTCGCGATCCAGTCGTCCTCGTTCTCGAGGAGCGGATTCTGCGAGATCGCCGTTGCCACTTCCTGCTGCAGTTCGAGCGTGGACAGCTGAAGCAGCCGGATGGACTGCTGCAGTTGCGGGGTCAACGCAAGATGCTGCGATAGGCGGAGTTGGAGGCTGGCTTTCATGGCAAGTTCAGATTCATTGTAGAGAGTTTGCCACGACCGCGATACCTTGCGAATTCGCAATTACCAATGCGTCCGCTTTCGACGGCGCCCGACGCGAGCCGCCCAGCTCGAAAACGAGCCGGAAACAACGCAAGGGACCGACAACGCGCGCGGCGCCGCCGGTTCCCTGCGCCTTTACATGCGGAAATGCTCGCCCAGATAGACGCGCCGCACGCTTTCGTTTTCGATGATTTCGCTTGGCGCGCCGGCCGCGAGCACGCTGCCGTCGCTGATGATGTAAGCGTGGTCGCAGATGCCGAGCGTTTCACGCACGTTGTGATCGGTGATTAGCACGCCAATATTGCGCTGCTTCAGAAATTTAACGATCTTCTGGATTTCCAGCACCGCGATCGGGTCGACGCCCGCGAACGGTTCATCGAGCAGAATAAAGCTCGGATTCGTGGCGAGCGCCCGCGCGATTTCCACGCGGCGGCGCTCGCCGCCCGACAGTGAAAGCGCCGGATTTTCACGCAAATGCGCGATTTGCAGTTCGTCCAGCAGCGCTTCGGTGCGGTTCGTGATGGCGTCTTTGGACAGGCGCTTGCCGTTTTCCTCGTGCTGCAGTTCGAGCACCGCGCGAATGTTTTCCTCGACGGAAAGCTTGCGGAACACCGAGGCTTCCTGCGGCAGATACGACAGCCCGAGCGAAGCGCGCTTGTGGATGGGCAAGAGGCTGATCGATTTGCCGTCGAGGTCGATTTCGCCGGCATCGAGCGGCACGAGGCCGACGATCATATAGAACGACGTCGTCTTGCCCGCGCCGTTCGGACCGAGCAGGCCGACCACTTCGCCGCTTTTCACATCGAGCGAAACGTCTTTGACGACCGTGCGCGAACCGTAGCGCTTTTTCAGATTCCGTACGACCAGCGAACTACTCGTACCTGCGGGCTTGCGATTGGGTAGGGACGCGGAGGTGCTCACTGATTCGGCGCTCCCTGAATCGTGGTGGACGGCGCGAGCGTGGCCGATGCGCCGTTCAGCGGCGCAGCGCCGCCGTTGCGCGGCGACAGCATCGCGCGCACGCGGCCGCTCGGGTTGCCCGGGCCGGCGACGTCCTTGCCCGCCTTCGCGGTATAGAAGTCTTTCTGGCCGTCATACGTGATGACGCTGCCGTGCACCTGATCGATCACGGTGGACAGACCCTGCAGGCGCTTGACGGTCGCATTCGTGGTAAGCGTGGTCAGATCCTGCTTGCCGTCGTAGTCGATACGAATAGCCGTGCCTTCGATGTATTCGTCCAGACCTTCGCGCTTCTGGCGGAAATACGACAGATTGCCGCCGCTCGACGTGCCGGTCGCGTACTGATAGCCCTGCGGGTCTTGCGTCACTTCGACGCGATCGGCCTTGATCACGATCGTGCCCTTGGTGGCGACCACATGGCCGGTGAAGATGTTGACCTGCTTCAGGTCGTCGTAAGTCATGTTGTCCGCTTCGATGTTGAGCGGCTTGTCCTTGTCGGCGCGGTCCGCGTGCGCGAGCGGCGCGAAGCCGGCGAGCGGCAGGGCGACCAGGAGCGCAGCGAGTCCGGCGCGGCACGCCGACACGGCGCGCGAGCGGCCGGTATCAAAACGGGGGAACGATTCGTTCATGCAGTCACGCCTGGAATGGATTTACCCGGGTTGCTTGGGCGAGCTGCCGCCGGCGTCGGACGCGGCGATCGCGCCTTTTACGTTGCCGAAGAGCTTCATCACCCGGGTGACGTTGTTGTAGTTCATGCCGCTGGCAGTCATCACGGACACGCCGCGCTGAAGTTTAACCGGCTTTTCTGTCTCGATCACATCGTCGTTGACGAGCACGCGGAAATGCTCGGAATCGGCCTGCATCTGCGGATCGCCGTAGCCTGCGGAGCGCAGAATGCGGGCGTTGCCGTACAGATCGACGATGGACGCGTCGCCGTTCACCTTGCCCGTGTCGCCGGTCGCGGTCACAACCGGCTTGCCGGGCTGGAACGCGCGCATCGCGGGCTTCACGAGGTCGCTCAGTTCGTCGTCTTCGTAATGAATCAGCGACTGCGCGGTCAGGCGATATTGCGTCGAGCCCGACTGGTCGAGTTCGGACACCGAGAAGTTGTCGGCGAAGTAGTCCGGCGTGTGCTCCTTGGGACGCACCACGCCTTCGTTTTGCCGCGGCAACGTGGCCTGCAAAAGCCACCACGTGATGCCCGCGAGCGCGGCCATCGCGACGAGCGGAATCAGCGAAGTCAGGCGAAACTGGTTGTTCATCCCACGAGGCCTCGCGTTTCGCCGCTGCAGGCGGCCGCGAGCAGCGCCTCGTACTTGTGCTGGGCGCGCAGCAGCGTGTCGCAGACTTCGCGTGCCGCGCCGTGACCGCCGCGCGCCTCGCTGACCCAATGCGCCCGCGCGATCACTTCAGGATGCGAATTGGCGGGCGCCGCCGCGAAGCCGACCTTCAGCATCACGCCGAGATCGACCCAGTCGTCGCCCATGTAGCCGCATTCGTCGGCGCTCATGCCGGTTGCTTCGAGCAGATCGGCGAATGCCTGCGGCTTGTTGTCGATGCCCTGATACACATGCGTGATGTGCATTTCCTTCGCGCGCGCCGCGACGATGCCCGACTTGCGGCCGGTGATGATCGCCGTTTCAATGCCGGCCTGGCGCAGCAGCTTCATGCCGTGGCCGTCCATGGAATTGAAGGCTTTCATCGTGTCGCCTTCCGCCGTGAAGAGCAGGCCGCCGTCGGTCAGCACGCCGTCGACGTCGAAAATCATCAGCTTCACGCGGCTCGCGCGTTCGGTAGCGGTAGGGGGCGCGACGGCCATCAGATCACCTTCTTCGAGAACAGGTCGTGCATGTTGAGCGCGCCGATCAGCTTGCCCGCTTCGTCGACGACCAGCATCTGATTGATGCGATGGCGCTCCATCAGTTCCACGGCTTCGACCGCGAGATGATCTGGACCGATGGTGCGCGGATCGGCGGTCATGACGGCGGCGATGGACAGCGCGCGGAAATCGCCGTCGCGCTCCAGCACGCGGCGCAAATCGCCGTCGGTGAAAATGCCTTTTACGCGGTCTTCCTGATCGACAATCGCGGTCATGCCCATGCGCTTCGCGGTCAACTGGAACAGCGCGTCGCGCACGGTTGCGTCAGGCGTGACCTTCGGCACCTGGTCGCCGGTGCGCATGACGTCGCTGACATACGTGAGCAGGCGGCGGCCGAGCGCGCCGCCCGGATGCGAGCGCGCGAAATCGTCGCGGCCGAAACCCCGCGCGTCGAGCACCGCGACGGCGAGCGCGTCGCCGAGCGCAAGCGCTGCGGTGGTGCTCGCGGTGGGCGCAAGATTCATCGGACACGCTTCTTTCGCGACGCCGGAATTCAGATGCACGTCGGCCAGTTTCGCCAGACTCGACGAAGGCCGGCCGGTCATCGCGATCAGCTTCGCGCCGATCCGTTTGATGAGCGGCAGAATCGCCACGAGTTCTTCGGTTTCACCGGAATTGGACAGCGCGAGGAAGACGTCGTCGGCGGTGACCATGCCGAGATCGCCGTGACTTGCTTCTGCCGGATGCACGAAGAAAGCCGGCGTACCCGTGCTCGCGAGCGTGGCCGCGAGCTTGCGCGCCACATGTCCCGACTTGCCGATGCCCGAGACCACCACGCGCCCACGGCAACCCAGGATGAAGTCGACCGCGCCGACGAACGCGTCGTCGAGCTGATCGCGAAGCGCGCGCACGGCGTCCGCTTCGATGTCGAGCACGTCGCGAGCGAGCGCGAGTGCCCGGTCGCCATTGATTTTCGCTATCATTCGCGAAGTATAGCAAAGGCGCCTGTTCGCCGCGCCGGGCCTGCTGTGCAAAGCCGCTGCCTCCATTGCCCGCTTTATCGCCCTGTATAACGGCCCCTCAACCTTGTCGCACGGCGTGTTCCGTGCGCGGTTCCGCTGACGAACGAGGACGCTTTACCCATGCGTTTTTGCCGATGATTTCCCCGCTGGAGATGACGCTGTTCCTGCTGCTGGCATCAGTAGCGGGCGTGGTGGTTTTTCGCTTTCTGAATCTTCCGCCGATGCTCGGCTATCTGACCGTCGGCATTCTTGTCGGGCCGAATGCGCTCGGTCTCGTTCCCGATTCGGTCGGCGCGCAGAATCTCGCCGAATTCGGCGTCGTGTTCCTGATGTTTTCCATCGGCCTCGAGTTCTCGCTTGCGAAGCTGCGCTCGATGCGCCGCCTCGTCTTCGGCCTCGGCCTGTTGCAGGTGCTCGGCACGATCGTGGTCGCCGTGTCGCTCGGTTTCGCGTTCGAGCGCTGGGTGCATATCAAGTGGCAGGCGAGCATTGCACTCGGCGGCGCGCTCGCGATGTCGTCGACGGCGATTGTCAGCAAGATGCTCGCGGAGCGCCTCGAGATCGAGACCGAGCACGGCCGCAATATCTTCGGCGTGCTGCTGTTTCAGGATCTCGCGGTGGTGCCGCTCCTCATCATCATTTCGGCGCTGGGCGGCGATTCGAAAGACCTGATGAACGCGCTCGGCATCGCGGCGATCAAGATCGTCGTCGCGTTGTCGCTGCTGTTGATCGTCGGTCAGAAGTTCATGACGCGCTGGTTCAACGTGGTCGCGCGGCGGCGCTCGCAGGAACTGTTCATTCTCAATCTGCTGCTCGTCACGCTCGGCTCGGCGTTCATCACGGACAAGTTCGGTCTTTCGCTCGCGCTCGGCGCGTTTATCGCCGGCATGCTGATCGCGGAGACGCCGTATCGTCATCAGGTGGAAGAAGACATCAAGCCGTTTCGCGACGTGCTGCTCGGGCTCTTCTTCGTCACGACCGGCATGCTGCTGAATCCGCGCGTGATCTGGGAGCATCCGTTGATCGTGCTCGGCTTCCTGATCGGGCCGACCTTGCTGAAGGCGGTGATGATCACGGGGCTTTCGCGTCTGTTCGGCGCGTCGCCGGGCGTCGCCATGCGCACGGGTCTCGGCCTCGCGCAAGCCGGCGAATTCGGCTTCGTGCTGCTGAATCTGATTCTCGACAAACATCTCGTCGACGCCACGCTGTTGCAGGCCATTCTCGCCGCGATGCTGCTCTCGATGCTCGCCGCGCCGTTCCTGATCCAGAACGCGGACCGTATCGTGCTGCGCCTGTCTTCGACCGAATGGATGATGCAGTCGCTGCAGATGACGCGCATCGCCACGCAGAGCCTGAAGCAAAGCGGCCACGTGATCATTTGCGGCTACGGCCGCGCCGGGCAGAACCTTGCGCGCATGCTCGAACATGAAGGTCTGTCGTACGTCGCGCTGGACCTCGACCCGGATCGCGTGCAAGCGGCCGCGACGGCGGGCGAATCGGTCGTGTTCGGCGATGCCGGGCGGCGCGAGTCGCTGCTTGCGGCCGGCATTCACCGCGCCGCGGCGATCGCGATCACGTATGCGAACACGCCGTCGGCATTGCGCGTGCTGCACAACATTCATGAACTCGAGCCGACCTTGCCGGTCATCGTTCGTACCGTCGACGACGCCGATCTGGAAAAGCTGCTGGCCGCAGGCGCAACCGAGGTGATTCCGGAGATTGTCGAAGGCAGCCTGATGCTCGCATCGCACACGCTGGTGGTGATGGGCGTGCCGATGCGCCGCGTGGTGCGCCGCGTCGAGGAAATGCGCGACGAGCGCTATGCGCTGCTGCGCGGCTATTTCCACGGCGCCGACGACATGGACGACGACGACGGTCACGAACAGGTGCGGCTACAATCGGTCCCGGTCGATACAAATGCCGACGCGGTCGGCCGCACGCTGGCGGAGCTGGGCCTTTACGAACTCGGTGTCGAAGTCACCGCGATTCGCCGGCACGGCATTCGCGGTGTGGAGCCCGATCCGTCGACCAAGCTGCGCGCGAGCGACATCGTCGTGTTGCGCGGCTTGCCGGAGCAACTGGCGCAGGCCGAGGAGCGGCTCTCGAAACACCGCCGCGCGGGCGCCGCCGCGGCATAGCGAATGCGCGGCACGGTCCGCGCGTTCAGCATCGATTCAGCTTTTCATTGGGCCTTACGCGGTCCATCCGGAGACATCATGTCAAACGCGCTTGCGAGCGCGCCGCTCGACGCGGCCGACTACATCAAGAGCCACATTCGCACGGTTCAGGACTGGCCGCAGGCCGGCGTGCAGTTTCGCGACATCACGCCGCTGTTGCGTGAGCCGAGGTCGCTGCGTGTGCTGATCGACCTGTTCGTGCAGCGTTATATCGATGCGAAGCTCGACTACATCGCCGGGCTCGACGCGCGGGGTTTCATCATCGGGCCGATTCTCGCGTATGAGCTGAACCTCGGCTTCATTCCGATCCGTAAGGAGGGCAAACTGCCCTACAAGCGCGCGTCGCAATCGTACGAGCTCGAATACGGCACGGCCACCGTGGAAATTCACGAGGACGCGTGCAAGCCGGGCGACCGCGTGTTGATCGTCGACGATCTGATCGCGACCGGCGGCACGATGATGGCCGGCAAGATTCTGCTCGAGCGGCTCGGCGCGGTCGTCGTTGAAGGCGCGGCGATTATCGACTTGCCCGAGCTTGGCGGCTCGAAGCTGCTCGCGGGCGGCGGTCTGCCGCTTTATACCGTGACGAGTTTCGACGGTCATTGAGCGCGGCGCCACGCCGCTGTGTGCGCCTTGCTGTCCGCATAAAGAAAGGTAGGTAAGAACGATGCCCAACTTCGCCTTGTTTCTCGCCACATCGATTGCGATCACGATGGCGCCCGGTCCCGACAATCTGCAAGTGCTCGCGCGCGGCATCTCGCAGGGCCGCGCCGCGGGTCTCGTCGCGGCGCTCGGCTTTGCGACGGGCATCACGTTCCACACGACACTGGCCGCGCTCGGCGTGGCTGCGTTGCTGCGCTCGTCGCCGCTCGCGTTTGAGGCCATCAAACTGGCCGGCGCCGCGTATCTCGTGTGGATCGGCATCAAGGCGCTGCGCAGCCAGGGCCTCGCGACCGCTCACGAACGCGCGCCGCAACCGTTGATGACCGTGTTCCGTCAAAGCGTGCTCGGCAATCTGCTCAATCCGAAAGTGACGCTGTTCTTTGTCGTGTTCCTGCCGCAATTCGTGCAGACCGGCGGTGCACAAAACGGTGCACAAAGCGTCACGGTGCAGATGCTGGAACTCGGCGCGCTTTTCATGTTGCAGACGCTGGTGGTGTTTTCGCTGTTCGGCGTGTGCGCGGGAATGATCGGCGGATGGCTGAGGCGCCGGCCGCGCGTGGGCGTGTGGCTCGACCGTCTTGCGGGCGCTACGTTTATTGCACTGGGAATTCGCGTCGCGCTGCGCGACTAATCAGCTACGCGGCTGACGACGTGCCGCACTTGTCGTCCAGCCTCGCTGGAAAAAAATGTGGAGTGTCGAATGAGTTTGCCTTGCCTCGTTGCCGCGCGCCGCTTCGATGCTCACGCGCATCTGCCGTTCTGGATCGACGCCGAGCAGGTCGGCTGGATTCGTTCGGACGACGTACGTTTGCTCGCGCGCTGGCCCGACGTGTTCGAGATCGACGATGCGCGCGTGAAGCTCGCGCCGGCCTTCAACACGGTCGATCTGCGCAGCGCGGCGCTCGGTTCGGTGATCGGCGCGCTTGCCGCCGACGGGCGCATTCCAGGCTGGCGCAACGAGACCTACGCGATCCGCAATGCGTTCGACGCGCGGCCGCTTGCGTACATCGAGCGCGCGGCGTCGCGCTTCTTCGGCACGATGACGTACGCGGTGCATCTGAACGGCGTCGTAGAATATGCGGACGGCGGCGCGCCGGGATTGTGGATCGCGCGCCGCAGCGACACCAAGGCGACCGATCCGGGCATGCTCGACAATGTCGTGGCGGGCGGAATCGGCTGGGGTTTCAGCGTCGAGACGACGATCGTCAAGGAATGCTGGGAAGAAGCCGGCATTCCCGAGGAAATCGCCGTGCGCGCCGTGGCGGGGCGCACCGCTTATGTGCTGCAATCGTTGCCGGAAGGCACGCAGGCCGAGCAGATTTTCATCTACGACCTCGCGCTGCCGGCCGATTTTGCGCCGCGTAATCAGGACGGCGAAGTCGGTGAGCACCGGCTTGCCCGCATCGACGAAGTGGCGCGCTGGATCGAGGAAGGTGCGATGACCGTCGACGCGAGTCTCGCCACGCTCGACTGCCTGCTGCGTCGCCGCTGGATCGACGAAGAGGCATGCCAGGGAATAGAGGCGCTGTTTACGCCGCCCATAATGGGTTGACAGCAGCGCGGCGCGAGACGCCTAACGTTGAAACCAGCGACACCGAACAAACCACGCATTGAAGAAGGGAGTCACCCAGGTCATGTCGACCGATCACAGCTTTATCCTCAAACTGTCGTGCGCCGATCGGCCCGGCATCGTCCACGCCGTGTCGGGCTTTCTGTTCGAGCGCGGCAGCAATATTCTCGACTCCGCGCAGTTCGGCGACAGCCGCACCGGCGAGTTCTTCATGCGCGTGCATTTCCAGCAGGTGGGCGGCGATCCGGGGCTCGACGCACTGCGCGTGTCGTTTGCGACGCTCGCCGAGCAGTTCGGCATGAACTGGGAGTTGCACGATGCATCGGTGAAGCCGCGCGTCGTGATCATGGTGTCGAAGATCGGCCATTGCCTGAACGACCTGCTGTTCCGCTACCGCACCGGTCAGTTGAACATCGAGATTCCGGCGATCATTTCGAACCACAAGGAGTTCTATCAGCTCGCCGCGAGCTACGACATTCCGTTCCATCATTTTCCGCTGCTGGGCGGCACGCCCGAGGCCAAGGCGGCGCAGGAAGCGCGCGTGCTCGAAGTGATCGACGAGCATCAGGCGGATCTCGTCGTGCTCGCGCGCTACATGCAGATTTTGTCGCCGAAGCTGTGCGAAGCGCTCGCCGGACGCGCGATCAATATTCATCACTCGTTCCTGCCGAGCTTCAAGGGCGCGAAGCCGTATTACCAGGCGTTCGACCGCGGCGTGAAGCTGATCGGCGCAACCGCGCACTACGTGACGACCGATCTGGACGAAGGTCCGATCATCGAGCAGGAAGTGGAGCGCGTGGACCACAGCATGACGCCGGAGCAGTTGACGGCGATTGGCCGCGACGTCGAATGCGTGACGCTCGCGCGCGCGGTGAAGTGGCACGTCGAGCATCGGGTGGTGTTGAACGGGAGTAAGACGGTGGTGTTTCGGTAGGAGGTTGGGGCCGCGGCCGCGGCTCGGCGTGATGTTGAGCGTCGCGGCGGCGCACCTTCGTTGTAGTTGATGTGAAGCCGGTGCGTTTCGCACAATGCGTACGAACGTGTTAACGATGCGCACTGCCAAGGCGTGGCGCTTGAAGATGCCGCCGCGATGAATTGCTCTCCTCCCGCCGCCTTATTCCGACGCCACTTCTTCTCGTGACCGCTCGGGCATCCGGTCGGCGTCGCGCGTCACTGGCGCTCTCTGAGCTTCCTCCACGCTCGGAGCCTTCCTCGCCTTTACCGCCGCCCCTCGGCGCGCATTCAACTTCCTTAGCCAGATCAGCAATCCCGTCGCGCTCAGCACGGCGACTGCGATGCCGACCGCGCTAATCAATATCCGTCCGCCGACACCGAGAATACGACCCGAGTGCAGCGGAAATTGAACCTGCATGAAGATGTCGCCGGCCGTGCCCTTGCCGGGAATCTGCTTGCCGAGCAGTTTGCCGGTGGCCGCGTCCCAGTACATCCACGGGTTGCCGAGGCCCATGTCGCCGTGATCGTTGCCCGTCTCGTAGAAGCCGACGCCGTAGGTGTGCAGGAACTCCGCGTAGTAGATGCCGCCCGGCGGCACGGCAATGTGCTGCGCCTTGCCGGCTTCTTCGGCGAGTTGCACGATGCGCTCGCGACTCAGCACGCCGTCGCCGGGCCTGGGCGCGCGGACGATCTCGGGATTGTTGATCGGGTCCGGCGTGAGCGTCGAAAACATCGACACGATGGGGCGCACAACGGGTGCGGCGAGATTCATCGACACCGACGTCAGCGCGACGATCATGAGCAGGCCCCAGATCCACACGCCGCCCGAGCGATGCAAGTCGAAGGTGAGCGCATAGCCGCCGCGCCCGAAGCGGAACGCGAGCGACTTGCGCCACGCCTTGAGACTGGGAAACGACAGGCCGAGCGCAATGACGCTGTCGAACAGCCAGACGATGCCGACCACGCCCATCAGCCAGACGCCGACATCGACGCCGCCGGTAAACGGCAAATGCAGCGTGTAGTGCAGCTTGTAAATGAACGGAATCAGGTCGATGCGCGACAGGGAAAAGGCGCCCCATTCGCGGCGGCCTTGCACGGCGCCGGTGGCCGGATCGACGGCGATCTGGTTGAAGTCCAGCTTGTACGGCGCTCGCGTGGCCGGGTCGATGCGCGGAAGCACCATCATCTGCAACGTATGGCCGGGCTCGGCCGCGAGCGGCAGATACGTCACTTGCACGCGCGGATCGGCAGCCTCGACGCGCCGCGCGAGTTCCAGCCCCGACAACGCCGGCCCTGGCGTGCGGGCCTCGAAGAAGGACGGGTTGAGCGCGGCGTCGAGCTCGTGATCCCACGCGATCACCGCGCCGGTCAGGCCCGCGACGAACAGAAACAGCGCCGTGGCCACGCCGAACCAGCGATGCAGGCGAACGAACTGGCGCCTCATGAGCGGGCCAACGAAAGCAAGAAAAAATCCGGGTGACGTGTCACTGCGAGAGTCGGTGCGTAAATAGGAATTGTTCGCATCTTAAGCGACGCACGTTGTCGGCGGCAAGTTCTCTGAAAGTTTGCTAAGGCGATAGTTGCTGCGAGGCGTCAAAACCCGTTGAAGTCCCGCTGCATAAGGCTTGGCCCACCGTCCGCGCGCGCGAAGTGCGGCAAAATGCCGCATGCAGGGGCTTACAATCCGCATAGTTTTTCGGCATTATCCCGTCCCGTGTAATGGGAATGATTCTCATTCGTTAAGTGAATCACCGACGACGGGAAAGGGAATGAACAAACATAACGGGGAAGCGCGTCCACAGAAAACGCGCACGAAGCGTCGATTGCACTGGGCCGCGTGCCTGGCGCTGACGGCCACTCAGGCGGCGCTTGCACAGTCGGTGCCGCCGGCGTCGACACCGGCGTCGCCATCGGCATCGGCGGACAGCGAAGACAAGGCGCTGCCGACGGTCAAAGTCACTGCGGCGCAGGACACCACGCAGCATCTGAAAGAGGACGTCGGCAGCGGAGCGCTCGGCACGCGTTCGCAACTCGATACGCCGTTTTCGACGACCGTCGTGACGAGCGAGGAGTTGCAGGATCGCCAGCCGTCGAAACTCGGCGACGTGTTCGCCACCGACGCCTCCGTGTCCGACAACGGCAACGCGTACAACGCGTGGGCCACGTATCTGACGGTGCGCGGCATGCAGCTCGACTGGCAGTCGGGGTTCAAGATCGACGGCATGCCGTTCAACAGCTATGGCATCACGATGCCGTACGAGCAGCTCGAAAAAGTCGAGCTGCTGAAAGGTCTAACAGGCTTCATGTACGGCTTCGGCGCGCCGGGCGGCATCGTCAACTACGTGACGAAGAAGCCGCCGTCTCGACGACGCCCGTGCGCAGCGTCGACGTCGGCTATTACACGGACGGCGTCTGGACCGAGCACGCGGACCTCGGCGGCCGCGTCGGCCCCAACGGCATGTTCGGCTATCGCCTGAACGCGACGCACGAGGAAGGCAAAACCTATAACGACGGCAACGTGCGGCGCGATTCGGTGTCGGTCGCGCTCGACGCCCGCATCACGCGCGACCTCAAGGCCACCTTCGGCGCGCTGTATCAGGAGCGCCATTCCACCGGCATCACCGGTTCGATTTCGACGGCGCAATACACCGGCACGTCGCTCCCGCATACGATCAGCGGCGGCACCGGCGACCTGTCCGGTCCCGACCAGCATCTGAATACGAACCTGCAGCTGTACACGGCGGGGCTTCAGTACAACCTCGGCGAGAACTGGACGCTCAATGCGAGCTACAGCTACAGCAAGAGCTCGCGCGATCGCAACGAAAGCACGTACTACCTGCTGAACGGCGCGGGCGATTACACCGACAGCCGTTTCGCCGGCAAGGAAGGGCATCAGTTGAGCTTGTGGCAGGTGTCGGCGGAAGGCCAGGTGAAGACCGGACCGCTGCAGCATCAACTCGTATTCGGCGCCGCGTATCAGCGGCAGACGAACGACTACGGCGCGAACAGCTTCTTCGGGCAGATCGGCACGGGCAACATCTACCAGCCGAATACGAATACGTTCGGCGGCGCGTCGAACTACTACACGTATCGCGATAGCGACATCACGCAGAAGGCGCTGTTCGCGAGCGACACCATCCAGTTGACGCAGCGTTGGTCGGTGCTCGGCGGTGTGCGGTACACGAACTACGAGCAGCACGGCTACTCGACCAGCGGCGCCACGACGTCGACGTACAGCCAGAACGGCGTGGTCACGCCGACCGTCGCGGTCATGTTCAAGCTCGCGCCGACCACGACGCTTTACACGAGCTACGTCGAGTCACTGGAAGCGGGCACGGTGGTCGGCGACACCTATGCAAACCGCGGCGAGCTGCTCAAGCCGTTGCGCAGCAAGCAGTACGAAGTCGGCATCAAGACGGAGCAGGGACGCTGGAGCGCGACGGCCGCGCTGTTCCGCATCGAACGCGGCGCGGCTTACGCAAACAGCGCGAACGTCTACACGCAGGACGGCGAGTCGATCTTCCAGGGCATCGAGATGGGCGGCGACGTGCGTCTCGGCAGCCACTGGAATGTCGGCGGCGATCTCATGTGGATCAATACGAAGTACGAGCGCGGCGCGGCCAACAACGGCAATCGCGTGGCGGGTGCGCCGCAGTTCGTCGTCGCCGGTCATGCGACTTACTCGGTGCCGTACGTGCCGGGTCTGCGCATCGGCGCGGACGCCAAGTTCACGGGCAATACGAACGTGCGGCCGTCGTCGAATCTGAACGCGCCGGGCTATATGCTCGTGAACCTCGGCGCGAGCTACGCGACGCGAATAGGCGGCTACGACGTGACGTTCCGCGCGGCCATCGACAACCTGCTCAACCGCCGTTACTGGGAATACCAGTACGCGGATTACGTGACGCCGGGCGATCCGCGCACGCTGTCACTGAACGCGCGCATCGACTTCTGACGATGAAAAAAAAACGGCACCGCGGTGCCGTTTTCCTTGCCTGCGAGCCGAGCGGCGCGCAACGAACCTAAACCAGCCTCAGATAAATCAGCTCACGCTTGATATACGCATAGAAGATCGGCGCGGCGACCACGCCCGGCAGACCGAACGCGGCTTCCATGACCAGCATCGCCACGAGCAGTTCCCACGCGCGCGCCTCGATCTGTCCGCCGACGATCCGCGCGTTCAGGAAGTACTCGAGCTTGTGGATCAGGATCAGAAACGCGAGCGACATGACCGCGGCAGGAAAGCTGACCGACAGCGCGACCGCCACGATAATCGTGTTCGAAATCAGATTGCCGATGACCGGCAGCAAGCCGACGATGAACGTGATCAGCACCAGCGTTTTCGACAGCGGCAACTGGTCGTGAAACATGGGCAGCACGACCAGCAGGAAGATGCCGGTGAATACCGCGTTGATCGCGGAGATTTTCACCTGGGCGAACACGATGCGGCGAAACGCGTCGGCGAAACGCGTCACGCGCGTGACGAACGCCGTGGACAGCGGCAGCCGCTGCATATGCTTCTGCGCGCTGACCGCGATAATCGCGCCGATGATCATGCCGATCAGGATGTGCGTGAACGCGCGCGCCGCCGTCTTGCCGCTTTGCTGGAGCATGTTCGCGTGCGTCTGCATCAGCTCGCCGGCCTTGGCTTTCATCTGCTCGGTGTCGACCGGCAGAGAGCTCGCGATGAATTGCGGAATCCGGCCGCGCGCCTGATCGATCAGTTGCATCGCCTGGTCGAGCAGCTTCTGCACGCTCGGCACATCGTTCTCGAAGTGCTCGATGACGCCGAGCGTGAGGCCCGTGAGCGCGCCCACGATCACCGTCGAGAGAATCACGACCGCCAGCCAGCGCGCCCGCCCGCTCGACATGTGCCGCTCGATGCGCGGCGCGATGGTATGCACGAGCTGGAACACCAGCAGCCCGGCGAGCAGCGCGCCGAGCAGCCGGAGCTGGATCACCGCCCACATGCCGAACAGCATCAGCACATAGCTGCCGATCTCGACCGCCGAGAGTTTCGGCAGGCTCATATTGCTGGTCAGCCTGACCGGGCGTGGGCGCAGGTCCTGCACTTGCCCTTCTTCGCTCGCCTGATTCCGCTTGGCCATGGCTTATCCGTCTCCAACCCGTGTTGTGCAGCGTTACTTTTTACTGGCCGCGCGTTTCAGCAAAGGCGCCAGGTATCTACCGGTAAAACTTGCTTTGGACTTCGCGATCTGCTCGGGCGTGCCTTGCGCGATGATCTGGCCGCCGCCCGCGCCGCCTTCCGGACCCATGTCGATGACCCAGTCGGCAGTTTTGATTACATCGAGATTATGCTCGATGATCACGACGGTATTACCCTGGTCGCGTAACCGATGAATAACTTCCAGCAGCAGCGCAATGTCATGAAAGTGCAACCCGGTCGTGGGTTCGTCGAGAATGTATAGCGTGCGACCGGTATCACGCTTGCTCAGTTCCAGAGATAGTTTGACGCGCTGCGCCTCGCCGCCCGACAGCGTGGTCGCCGACTGCCCCAGCCGGATATAGCCGAGGCCCACGTCGAGCAAGGTTTTCAGCTTGCGCGCGACGACCGGCACCGGCCTGAAGAACTCGTACGCGTGCTCGACGGTCATGTCGAGCACTTCGCTGATGTTCTTGCCTTTGTACTGCACGTCGAGCGTTTCGCGGTTGTAGCGCTTGCCGTGGCAGACGTCGCACGGCACGTATACGTCCGGCAGAAAGTGCATTTCGACCTTCAGCACGCCGTCGCCCTGACAGGACTCGCAGCGCCCGCCTTTCACGTTGAACGAGAAACGCCCCGGGTCGTAGCCGCGCTCCTTGGCGGCGGGAACGCCCGCAAACAGCTCGCGGATCGGCGTGAAGAGGCCCGTGTAAGTGGCCGGATTGGAGCGCGGCGTGCGGCCGATCGGCGACTGGTCGACGTTGATCACCTTGTCGAAATGCTCCAGTCCCTCGATCGACTCGTACGGCGCGGGCTCCGTGGACGACCCATAAAGGTGATGCGCGACCGCCTGATACAGCGTGTCGTTGATGAGCGTGGATTTGCCCGAGCCGGATACGCCGGTCACGCACGTCAGCAGCCCGACCGGCAGATCGAGCGTGACGTGCCGCAGATTGTTGCCGTGCGCCTCGACGATGCGCAGATGCCGCTCGTCGGGGTCCTTGCGCTCGTCCGGATACTCGATGGTGCGCGCGCCGGACATGTACTGCCCCGTCATCGAAGCCGCATTGGCCTGCACCTGCTTCGGCGTGCCCTCGGCGATCACCATGCCGCCATGCTCGCCCGCGCCCGGACCCATGTCGACCACGTAGTCGGCCATGCGGATCATGTCTTCGTCGTGCTCGACCACGATCACCGAGTTGCCCAGATCGCGCAGATGCTTGAGCGTGGAGATCAGCCGGTCGTTGTCGCGCTGATGCAGTCCGATGGACGGCTCGTCCAGCACGTACATCACGCCGGTAAGGCCGGAGCCGATCTGCGACGCGAGGCGAATGCGCTGCGCCTCGCCGCCCGACAGCGTTTCGGCGCTGCGTTCGAGCGACAGATAATCGAGCCCGACGTTGTTCAGGAACATGAGCCGCGCGACGATTTCCTTGATGACCTTGTCGGCGATCTCGCGCTTCGAGCCTTCGAGGCGCAGCGTCTGGAAGTAGCCGAGCGCATCGCGCAACGGCCAGCCGCTGATTTCGTAGATGCCGCGCGCGTCGCCGTCCGCGCCGATCCGCACGAAGCGCGCTTCGCGGCGCAGCCGCGTGCCCGCGCACGCGGGGCAGGGCTGATTGTTCTGGTACTTGGCGAGTTCCTCGCGCACCGCGGCCGAATCGGTTTCGCGGTAACGCCGTTCGAGATTCGGAATGATGCCTTCGAACACGTGCTCGCGGACCGACGCGCGCCCGCGCTCGTTGATGTACGAGAACGGAATTTCCTGCTTGCCCGAGCCGAACAGCAGGATCTTGCGGACCTTTTCCGGCAGGTCTTCGACGGCGGTGTCGATGTCGAAATCGTAGAACGCCGCGAGGCTTTGCAGCATCTGGAAGTAGAACTGGTTGCGCCGGTCCCAGCCCTTCACCGCGCCAGCCGCAAGCGACAGCGACGGATGCGCGACCACCCGCTTCGGATCGAAGAAAGTAATCTGGCCGAGGCCGTCGCATTCCGGGCACGCGCCCATCGGATTGTTAAACGAGAAGAGCCGCGGCTCCAGTTCCTGAAGCGAATACGAGCAGATCGGGCACGCGAACTTGGAACTGAACAGATGCTGCTTGTCCGTGTCCATTTCGAGCGCGATCGCGCGGCCGTCGGCGAGACGCAGCGCGGTTTCGAACGATTCCGCGAGACGCTGCTTCATGTCGGGACGCACCTTCAGGCGGTCCACGACCACGTCGATGGTGTGCTTGTCGTTCTTCTTCAGCTTCGGCAGCGAGTCGACGTCGTAGATCTTCGCGGCGCCTTCATTGGCCGTGCCGCCGCCCGAGCGCACACGGAAACGGATGAAGCCCTGCGCCTGCATTTCCTCGAACAGTTCGACGTGCTCGCCCTTGCGGTCGGCCACGACCGGCGCGAGGATCATCAGCTTCGTTTCGTCCGGCAACGCGAGCGCCGCGTCGACCATTTGCGACACGCTTTGCGCCTCGAGCGGGATTTCGTGGTCCGGGCAATAGGGCGTGCCGACGCGTGCGAACAATAGCCGCAGGTAGTCGTGAATCTCGGTGACGGTGCCGACCGTCGAACGCGGATTATGCGAGGTGGCCTTCTGCTCGATCGAGATGGCCGGCGACAGGCCCTCGATCAGATCGACGTCGGGCTTTTCCATCAATTGCAGGAATTGACGTGCGTAGGCCGACAGGCTTTCGACGTAGCGCCGCTGCCCTTCCGCATAGAGCGTGTCGAACGCGAGCGACGATTTCCCCGAGCCGGAAAGACCGGTAATAACGACGAGCTTGTGACGTGGTAGGTCGAGATTGACGTTCTTCAGGTTGTGGGTGCGAGCCCCACGAATACGGATTTGTTCCACGGATTTATTCCATGAACTGCGGAAAGAGGAAGAGGCTAAACCTGCTACTATAACGACTTTTCAAGGCCGCCGTTACGGCTTCCTGACGGCCTCAACAAGGCCTTAGGCGTGCTGTAAGACTGCGGCCAGGCGCTGCGGCAAAAATCTAACTGGGGCCGTTTTCCGTCAGTGCAAGGCGTCTCCCGGGAAAGCCGTCCGGCCGTGCTGCCCGGTCCGCGACCAGCTCATTCAAAGAACGCTTCCGATGTCCAATCCGTCCGCCACATCTTCACGCATGAGCGCGCCTGAACTGCGCGCGACCGTGTCGCTTGCCGCCATCTTCGCGCTGCGCATGCTCGGTCTCTTCATGATCATGCCGGTGTTCTCCATCTACGCGAAGACGATTCCCGGCGGTGACAACGTGCTGCTCGTCGGCATCGCGCTCGGCGCGTACGGCGTCACGCAGTCGATGCTGTATATCTTCTACGGCTGGGTCTCCGACAAGGTGGGCCGCAAGCCGGTCATCGCGACGGGGCTCCTGATCTTCGCGCTCGGCAGCTTCGTCGCGGCGGGCGCGCACGACATGACGTGGATCATCGTCGGCCGGGTGATTCAGGGCATGGGCGCGGTGTCGTCGGCGGTGATTGCTTTTATCGCCGACCTCACCGCGGAAGAGCACCGCACGAAGGCGATGGCGATGGTCGGCGGCAGCATCGGCATGTCGTTCGCGGTGGCGATTGTCGGCGCGCCGATCGTCTTTCATTGGGTCGGCATGAGCGGGCTGTTCACGCTGGTCGGCGTGTTTTCGATCCTGGCCGTGGGCGTCGTGCTGTGGGTCGTGCCCGATGCGCCGAAGCCCGTGCATGTGCGCGCGCCGTTCGCCGAAGTGCTGCACAACGTCGAACTGCTGCGCCTGAATTTCGGCGTGCTCGTTTTGCACGCCACTCAAACGGCATTGTTCCTCGTCGTGCCGCGCATTCTGGAAGCCGGCGGCCTGCCGGTCGCGTCGCACTGGAAGGTGTATTTGCCGGTCATGGGGCTTTCGTTCGTGATGATGGTGCCGGCGATCATCGCCGCGGAAAAGCGCGGACAGATGAAAACCGTGCTGCTCTCTGCGATCGCTCTTATCCTGTTCGGACAGTTGTTATTGGGCGTCGCTCCGCATACGATTCTGAGTGTGGCAGCCATCCTCTTTGTGTACTTTCTCGGCTTTAATATTCTCGAGGCGTCGCAGCCTTCGCTGGTGTCGAAACTGGCGCCGGGCAACCGCAAGGGCGCGGCTGCCGGCGTGTACAACACGACGCAATCCATCGGTCTTGCGTTGGGCGGCATGATCGGCGGCTGGCTGCTGAAAGTGGATGGCCCCAGCACGGTGTTTTTTGCGTGCTCGGGGCTCGTCTTATGCTGGCTTATAATCGCCGCAAAGATGAAACAGCCGCCGCGCAAGGCCTGAAGAATTTCGCGGCGCACGCAGCATATTCGGGGCCTATCCCGGCATCACCCAGAACTCACCCGGCGGCGGGCAGAGGCGCATTCCGATCCACGGCCCGCAGGCCATGAGACGCGAACCGCGAATTGCCGCGCCGCCCGACATGGAATCAACAGGAGAAACTCATGGCATCCGTGAACAAGGTCATTCTCGTCGGCAATCTCGGAGCCGATCCGGAAGTCCGTTATCTTCCGAGCGGCGACGCAGTGGCGAATATCCGCCTTGCCACGACGGATCGGTACAAGGACAAGGCATCCGGCGAGATGAAGGAAGCCACCGAATGGCATCGCGTGTCGTTCTTCGGCCGCCTCGCGGAGATCGTGTCCGAATATTTGAAGAAAGGCTCGTCGGTCTATCTGGAAGGACGTATTCGCACCCGCAAGTGGCAGGCGCAGGACGGCACCGACCGTTACTCGACGGAAATCGTTGCCGAGCAGATGCAAATGCTGGGCGGCCGCGGCGGCTCGATGGGCGGCGGCGATGAAGGCGGCTATAGCCGCGGCGAGCCGTCGGAGCGCAGCGGTGGTGGCGGTGGCGGCGGCCGTGCGATGTCGGGCGGCGGTTCCCGTGGCGGCAGCGGCGGTGGTGCTGGTGCTGGCGGCGGTGGTGGTGGTTCCAGCCGTCCGAGCGCGCCGGCCGGCGGTGGGTTCGATGAGATGGATGACGATATTCCGTTCTGATCGGCCCGTAGCGCAAAGCCAGCAAAACCCCGCTTCCTCGCGGGGTTTTTTCTTTTCAGCCGTCGTCACCGCCCCAAATGCGCCAACGCATCCCGCATCGGCGCACTCGAAATCATGATCGGCCCGGTCAGCGGCGTATCGAGATCCACGATCACATAAATAGCCGACGCAATCGACACAGCCCCGAGCGTAATCGTCACTAGCGCCAGCGCGTTGCGCGGCGCGATCAGCCCAAAGCTCAGGAAGATCACGCAAAGCCAGAACGTCAGCGTCTTGAAGAACGGCTGCGAAATCGAGCTATGCGCTTCCTCGATAATTTTCCAGCGCGCGTCCACGACGCGGCGAAACTGCGTGAGGCTGTCGTCGAGTGCGTGTTGTTGCAGCGGGTCATGCGCGCGCAGCTGCCGCAATTGCCGGCCGACCGACGTCAGCAAATCTCCGAGCCGCACGTTTTCCAGTTTCTGCGAGTTGTCGGGCGAGCCGAGGTTTTTCGGGTAATCGCCGGCCGGCGCCGGCTCGCGCGGCCATGTCGATGCAACGGCCGCCGCCGTGTAGACGCGCAACAGCTTGCGCGCCGCGTCCGTGTCGCTGCCGTACTCCCTGAGCGTCGTGTCCAGTTCGATGATGTCGGCGGCGTAGGTGCGCAAATCGTTCGCGGCCGTGTCGAAGCTCGATTTCGCCGACGCCGTCATCAGACCCAGCACCAGCGCGGCGAACGTCACCAGCATGCCGATCACTAGTTGCACGAGTTGCACCGTTTCGTGCGCCTTGTGCTCCTCGGGCAGCAGCGGCCGCAGCCATACGCCAAAACCCGTCGCCACGAGCAGCAGAACGAAAACCAGCAGAGCCGAGCCTATTTCCGACATAAAAGTGCTCCCAGTGGCGCTCGCGTCGACAGGCGGCATCCGGCTAGCGTGCCACGAACCCGGCGGGCCCGCCATGCGGCGCTTCGAGGCCGGTTGCCGTCGTCGAAATGTTGATGCGACGCAAACGCTTGCGTCATCACCATAAAGTTTCCAGTTATTTCGCCGTAGTCCCTATCTGTGGCATTCGCTTAAATTCTGACAAAAGTTGCGGACCATGCCGAACGGGCTTGGGCGCAGCACGCGTGGCCGGGCACATTTTCACTGAGTATTCGGTCAGGCAGCCCAAATGGAGACTAGCCCGATGCTGAAAAATCTGTCGATTCGCAGTTGCCTTACCTTGATGATCGCCTTCTTTGCCGCCGCGCTGCTGCTGGGCGCCGCGGCCGGGCTTCTGTCGCTGCGCTCGAGCAACGCGTCGCTGCAGCAGATGTACACCGTGGATACGCCCGCCGTCGCCGATCTTGAAGGCAGTGCCGGCCAGTTGCTGCGGCTGCGTCTCGCGCTGGCCACTTATTCGTCGCTGGTGGATCTGAACGACCAGGACGGCGCGAACGCCGTACTCAAGCGCTTCGATCAGTATCAGAAAGCGTCCGACGAACGCCTCGCCCACTATTTGAGCCGCGCCAGCGCCGACGAAACCGAGCAGCGGCTGATCAAGGACATGCAGACGAAGCGCGACACGTTCCTGCACGAAGGCGTGGAACCGGCGTTCGCCGCGTTGAAGGCGGGCGACCATCCTACGTTCCAGCAATTGCAGGCGCGCAAGCTGCCGTCGCTGTACAGCGCCTATGAAAAAGCGATGCTCGCGCTCGAACAACTCCAACTCGATCACGGCGCGCAGCGCTATCAGAGCGCACAAGACCTGTTTTACGCGATCTGCGTGACGGTGGCGGTCGGCATCGTCGTGTCGCTGCTCGGTTCCCTGATCGGCCGCGCGGTGCTGGTGCGCGCAATCGTGACTCCGGTCGATGCGACCATCGCGCAGTTCCAGCGGATCGCGAATGGCGACCTGACGGGCCGCATCGTCGTGACGAGCAACAACGAAATGGGGCGCCTCGCCGCGGCGCTGCGCAAGATGCAGGAATCGCTGATCGCGACGGTGACGTCAGTGCGGCAAGGCACGGAATCCATCGACAGCGGCGTGAGCGAAATCGCCGCCGGCAATACGGATTTGTCGCAACGCACGGAAGAACAGGCTGCGTCGCTCGAGGAAACGGCGGCGAGCATCGAAGAGCTTACGTCGACGGTCAAGCAAACGGCGGACAACGCGAAGCAGGCGAGCTCACTTGCCCAAGGCGCATCGACGCTCGCTGCTCAGGGCGGCGAGCTGGCGGACAAGGTGGTCGGCACGATGCACGAGATCGTCGACGACTCGCGGCGTATTGCCGACATTGTCGGCGTGATCGAAGGGATCGCTTTCCAGACCAACATTCTCGCGCTGAACGCGGCCGTCGAGGCGGCGCGTGCCGGTGAGCAGGGCCGCGGTTTTGCGGTCGTCGCGAGCGAGGTGCGTTCGTTGGCACAGCGAAGCGCCGCGGCTGCGAAGGAGATCAAGGCGCTGATCGACGCGTCGACGGCGCGCGTCGAAAACGGCTCGCAACTGGTCGAGCGCTCGGGCTCGACGATGAGCGAAATCGTGCAGGCGATCTCGCGTGTGAGCTCGATCATGGGCGAGATCGCGGCAGCGGCAACCGAGCAGAGCGCGGGTATCGACCAGGTGAATCTCGCCGTCGCGCAAATGGATGAAGTCACGCAGCAGAATGCCGCGCTCGTCGAGCAAGCCGCGGCGGCCGCGAGTTCGCTGGAGGAACAGGCGCGAAGGTTGACGTCGGCGGTGGCTGTGTTTCAGACGGAGGGTGGTTCGTCGTCGCGGGTCACGGCGGGCTTAAGTCGTGGCAACGGCAACGGCGTTGCGGCTCAGTTTGCGACAAACGAGGCGGATGAGTTCGTCGCTGCTTGATGCGTTTGTGAGCGGTTTGACGGGTGAGGCGAGGCGCGGTCGGGTGCGTCAGGTGGCGGCGCGCTGAGCCGTACCGCACGGCGAACAAACGAACCGCCAACAACGCACCGCCAGCAACGCACCGCCAGCAACGCACCGCCAGCAACGCACCGCCAGCAACGCACCGCCAGCAACGCACCGCGAACAACGCACCGCGAACAACGCACCGCGAACAACGCACCGCCAACAACGCGCGTCCTCTGAAGCCCGCCTTACTGCATAGCCGCATAATACTTCGCAAGACTATCTATCTCCGCCGACGTCATCTGCCGCGTCACATTGCGCATCTGCTCATTGATGTCGTTGCGACGCGCGCCCGAAGCAAACGCCCGCATTTGCGCGGCCAGATAAATCGACGACTGCCCGCCGAGCCACGGCGCTGACCCTTTGCGGTCGAGCTGTCCGTGGCACGCCGCACACGGCGCGATATTGCGCTGCGGATCGCCCTGCATCGCGAGCCGCACGGCGTTCGCATCGGGCGTGCTGCCGGTCGGCGCGACTTCCGCTGCCGGACCTCGCGGCAGTGACGCATAGTAAGCCGCGAGATCGTGCAGATCCTGATCGCTGCGGGCCGCGACGATCGGCTGCATGATCGAGTTTTGCCGCACGCCTTGCTGATAATCGCGCAACTCCTTGTAGACCACATCAGCGTATTGACCCGCCAATGCGGGCGCCGTGACCTGCACCGTGCCGAGCACGCCGTGGCACATCGAGCAGTTCTGCGTCGCGATCGTCGCGCCGCGCCCGATCGAATCCGCGTCGGCCCGCATGCGCCGCAACGGCGGCAGCACGACAACGTCGCTCGGCGCCGGGCCCGCCACGTTCGCGCCGCCATACCAGCTCGACGGCGCGCCCGCCGCGCCGCAGATGGTTGCCCACAAGCCGCGGCCCGCGAACGCGCTATTCGCCGAAGGCAGCCAGACAAAGCCGATCAGTATCGCGATGACGGCAATCGCGAGCGTGCCGCCGACGCTCACCGTGAACCACGGGTTGCGCAAGCTGAAGACGCGTTCCTGATTCATCGCTGGGCTCCGACGACGACCGCGGGCACCGAAGTCTGCGGCAGTTTGAGCAATTGAACGATGGGCACGCTGTAATTGACGACGGTCAGGCCGATCATCAGGGCGACCCACAAGCCGAAGGTATTCAACGCGGCCGGCACGCGTTCCACCGGATGAACCGCGCTCGCGAAGCGGAAGCGTTGCTGCTCAACCGCGGGCCCGAACTGCGACTTCGCGAGAATGTAGATGAAGAGCGCGCCCGATACCGCGAGAATCAGGCCGCCCACTGCCGACACGCCGACCCAGAACGCCTGCGATTCGAGACCCGGCATCTTGTAGTCGTAGTAAGCCATGCGGCGCGGCGCGCCGAGCAGGCCGACGTAATGCCACGGCAGCGTGACCACCAGCATGCCGATGAACCATAGCCACAACTGCGTGCGTACGAGCTTCACCGACACGATCGCGCGGCTCGTCAGTTGCGGCCACAGTTCATAAGCGATCGCGAAGTACATGATGACGATCGCCCCGCCGAAAATCAGATGGAAGTGCCCGGTGACCCACTGCGTGTTGTGCACCGTCGAGTTCAACTGATAGCTCATGTTGATAAGGCCGCCCGCGCCGCCGAGCCCAAGCATCACGAACGAGAACGCGATGACGAGCATCATCGGATTCTGCCAGGGCAATGCCGTGAGCCAGCCGAACGCGCCTTTGCCGCCGCGCAGCCTGCCGGCAATTTCCACCGACGCGCAAATCGTGAACACCGTCAGCAGCGTGGGCACCGACACCATTCCGGTGAAGACCGCGTGCAAAAACTTGAAGCCCGAGCCGACCTGCGGATCGACAAACAGATGGTGAATGCCGATCGGCATCGCGAAGACGAGAAACAGAATGAACGACACGCGCGCCATCGAATCGCTATAAAGCCGCCCGCCGATGGCTCGCGGCACCAGCGTGTAGTACGCGATGTATGCGGGAATCAGCCAGAAGTAGACGATCGCGTGCAGCGTCCACGAGAACAGGATGCGTGAGAGGCCGGCGTCGATCGTATTGGTGAGGCCGAGCGCGACCGGCAGAATCTGAAAGAGGATTTCGAGCGCCGCGCCGACCGCGGTCCACGCCCACAGGTACGCGCCCGCAACGTTGGCGAACATCGCAAGCGGCACCGGTTTGCCGGGGTTCGCGCGCCTCCAGATACGCAGATTCACGTGCATCAGCGCGACCCAGATCCATGAGCCGACCACCACCAGCACCACGCCGAGGTAATAGAAAGGGCTGCCGATCATCGGCGGATAGAAGGTGTAGAGCACCGAGGCTTTGCCGAGTGCCACGGGCACCATCGCCATCACCGCGCCGACCGCCAGCATGATGAACGCGGCCCATGCCCACTTGAGGCCGGCGAGGCGCTGCGCGAGCGCAAGCTCGACGATGGCATAACCGAAGCCCATCGACACCAGCGTCGGCAGCACGTAGGCCATGACCGACCCATGCGCGGTCACCGAGCGGTAGTAGAGTTCCGGGTCGCCGATCCAAGGCGCGAGCGGGCTGCGCACCAGCATCTGCCAGGCGCCGAGAAAGAGCGCAATGATGAACGCGATAAAGGCGAGCCAGAAATGCGCGAGAACGAGTCGCTTAGCGTGAAACACAGCTCAGCCTCCGTGTTTGTCGGGCCTGCTCGAAGAAGGCCGCTTTGTCGATCACCTTCACATGCGCCCACATCGCCTGATGACCGAAGCCGCAGAACTCGTGACAGGGCATGGTGTGATCGGCGGGCGCGTCGAAGCGCGTGTTCAGCGTCGCGACGTAGCCGGGTACGACCATCGTGTTGATGTTGGTGTCGGTGACGAGCAGGCCGTGCACGACGTCGGCGCTCGTCGTGCGGATCGTGATCGGCGTATCTGCGGGCACAAGCAGGCACTGCGGCGTGAACGAATACTGCTGCGCGATGAAACGCACGATCACCGAGCCGTCCGGCTCGACGGCGCTGCCGAGATTGTTTTCGACGAATTCGCCCGAGAGTTGCAGGCGCGACGGGTCGATGGTTTCCACGCGCGACGGCGGCATCATCGCCCAATGCAGTCCGGAGTACACGATCACGGCGAGCATGAGTACGATCAGCGCGCTGACGAAGATCGCCCAGCGGCGTTCGGCGCGCAGCGCGACCGCGTGGCCGCTGCCTGGTGGATGTTGAGGTTGCGGTTCGGTGGACATGATCAGTGCACGACGCCGCGCGGCAGAAACACGAGGAAGTAGAAGCCGAACCAGATCGCCATCACGATCAGCGTAGCCACGCCCGCCACCGCAACGGCGCCGTGCGGACCGGCGGCCACCACGCGTTCGACGTCTTCATCCGTGGATCGGCCCGCGGTGCGGGTATCGTTCGCTTCCATCAAGGGCTTCTCCAGTTTCCGATGCGGCGGTTCAATCGCGGCTGCTGCCGCTACGGGACATGCCGCGCTAATGCAGCGGCGCCTTGCGCAGTTCATTGACTTCGCGTGCGGTCACGGGCTTGCCGTGATTGCCCCACGCGGTGCGGATATACGTCACGACGGCGGCGGCTTCGGTGTCGTTCAATTCCTGCGCGAAAGGCGGCATGCCGTAGGGCTCCGGGTTGCGTCGCGTGCCAGGCGGGAAGCCGCCGTTCAGCACGATGCGGATCGGGTTCACCGCGGAGTCCATTTCGATCGACTGGTTCGCGGCGAGCGGCGGATAGTGCTGCAGCTTGCCTTCGCCTTTTGCGCCGTGGCACAGCGCGCACTTGTCGGCGTAGATCTTTTCGCCGAGCGCGAATACGTTGGTGTTGGTCGCCGCCGACGGCCCCGACTTGCGGCCGCGATTGTCCGGCAGCGTCTTCAGATACGCGGCCATCGCCTTGGCGTCTTCGTCGGTCATGTATTGCAGGCTGTGGTAGGTGACCTCGGCCATCGGGCCATACACCGCACCACGGTCAGAGATACCCGCTTGCAGCAGATCGACGATGTCCTTGATGCTCCAGTCGCCGAGGCCGCCGTCCTTGTCGGAGGTGAGCGAGGGCGCATACCAGTTCTGCACCGGAATCAGCCCGCCGGCAAACTGCTCGCTTTGCGACGAGCCGCCGAGCATGTTGATCTTGGTGTGGCACATCGTGCAGTGCCCGAGTCCTTCGACCAGATACGCGCCGCGATTCCATTCGACCGAACGAGTCGGATCGGGCTTGAACTCGCCTTCGCGGAAATACAGCGTGCGCCAGCCGTATAGCAATTTGCGCTGATTGAACGGGAAGCGCAGCGTGTGCTTGTGGTTCGCCTCGCGCACCGGTTCGACGGACTTCAGATAAGCGAAGATCGCGTCCGAGTCCTCGCGCGTGACTTTGGTGTACTGCGCAATCGGCATCGCCGGATAAAGCAGCTTGCCTTCGGGCGTGATGCCGGTGCGCATCATCCGGAAGAACGCGTCCTCGCTCCATGTGCCGATGCCGTATTGCGCGTCCGGCGTGATGTTCGGCGAATAGAGCGTGCCGAACGGCGTCTCCATCGCGAGGCCGCCCGCAAACAGCCGGCCGCGCGGCGCCGTGTGGCAGGCCACGCAGTCGCCCGCGCGCGCCAGGTATTCGCCGCGCTTGACGATGTCGGGACGCGTGTCGGCGGCTGCGCCGGATTGAACTGCTGCGCTTTCCGCGGCACGAGCTTCGGCGACGACGAGCGGCAACGGCACGGCCATGCGCGCAAGCATCGCGCTGCCGCATACGAGCGCCGCGGCGGCGAGCAGCGCGAAGCGGCGGCGCATCGGCGTGCGAGGCGGACGAAGTGTCGGTTTCATTGCGGTTGGCTCCCGCATGCGAGAGGCAAGCGCTCCGCCGATGCCGGCGCGGGCCGCGGATCGGCAGGACGCGGTTGGCGCGCGAGCCACGTGGACACTGCGGTGATGTCCTTGTCGGTCAGCTTCACGGCGATCGAGTGCATGCAATCCGGCGCGAGCGCGTGGCGTGTGCCCGAACGCCAGGTGCCCATCTGGCCGGCGATATAGCTCGCGTGCAAACCGAGCAGGCCGGGAATGCCCGGCTGCTGGCCGGTCATGCGCGCGCCATGACACGCGATGCACGCGGGAATCTTGCGCGCAGAATCGCCTTGCATCACGAGCCGCTGACCGGCGGCGAGCACCGCGGGCGAGACGTCGGAGTGATCGGCATTCGGATAAGGCGGCTGAAGATCGGCGAAGTACTCGCTGATCTTGTGCAAATACTCGTCGGGGAGAAATGCGACCAGGTAACCCATCGGCGGATAGGTACGGCCGCCGTCGCGGAATGCGATGAGTTGATTGAACAGATAGTCGGCGGGCTTGCCGGCGATGCGCGGGAAGTAATCGTTATTGAGGCCCTGACCTTGCACGCCATGACACGAGGTGCAGGCGCGCACGCGCTCGTCCATGGCCGAAGGCATTGCGCCGGCTGCATTGCCGGCCGCTAGCGCGGCGCCGCTCCATAAGAGATGGAGCATAAACACAATGGCAAATCCCCAAGCTCTACGATGCACGTCGGGCCTCGCTGGGAAACGTTTTTTTGTCGGCTTGCTTCGCCCGCATTCGCGACTGGGCTGCTTTCCAGTCACCACGCACAGCGGGTCTATCACTTTCTCTCTTACGACAGCACAGACTGCGAAGGGAAGCTTATTCTGGACAATAAAGTTGATTCGCCATTGCGATGCAATTGCTTGATTCAAATCAAGCAAGCGCGTGTATGTGCCGAAGACGGCGGCTCGTTGATTCGTCTCTGACCATCATAGATGCGCTTCAAAGCGCTTTCAATGCTTCAATTTGCACTGCACGCAAATTCCACGGCGGGCGAATGTGACAGTCCGATGTGCTTAACTGAAGAGCCGCATCAACGCTAGGCGCGCATTGCTCACGCGTTCGCTTTCGCCAATTCGGCCTGGCAATAGATGGAATTCGACGGCAGGCAATGCGGGCAAGCCGATGCCGGGCGGGCACGCGATCACGCCCGCGCCAATCGACGATTCATTCAGGCACGAGATGCCGAGCCCCGCCTTTAACGCGAGCTGCAATCCGGCCACGCCCGAAGCCGAGTGGGACACCACATAGGGCACCTTGTTTTCGTCGAGCAGTTTGACGACGAAGCGCTGCAACTGGCAACTCGACGGCAGCAGCACCAGTTGATACGGCGAGGCGGGGCGCGGACTCGCATCGGCGGCGCTGACCCACAGCAGCTTCTCACGCCTGACCACGGTGCTTTGCGCCGCGCCGCGCCGGCCGTTCGCTCGCGAGTTGCCGGTGACGAGCCGCAACGAGAGGCCGATGTCGAACGAGGCGTCGTCGGCGGCGTGGCTGTCGATCACGGCGCTCGGCAAGACCGTGACATGCAGCTTCAGACGCGGATGCTGCTCGGAAAACGTCTTGAGGATGCGGGCGATGTCGTGCGGGCGGTAATAGTCGGTGATCGCGATGCGCAATTCGCCGTCGAGCGAGCGGCCTTGCAGGTCTTCGAACGCCGCTTCGCTCATTGCGATGATGCGCCGCGCGTGTTCGAGCAGGCGGCTGCCCGCAGGCGTCGCGCTCACGCCTTGCTTGCTGCGTACGAAGAGCGGCTGGCCGACGCGTTCCTCGAGTTTTTTCAGCTGCTCGCTAACCGACGATTGCGACAGGAAAACGCGCTCCGCCCCTGCCGACACGCTGCCCGATTCCGCGACGGCGACGAAGGTGCGCAGTTGCGTCAGATCGAATCCGCGCTGGCTCATGTTTCGCTTGTTCCGATGGATGGCATCTGTATTTCCGGCTTTTCCGATGGAAGCCGTCGCCGTAGGATACCTCCGAAATCATCGCGGAGGAATCATGGCAAACGGATTATCGGCAAGCGGCTTCATCACCGGCGGACGCGCGGCGAGCCATAAATGGAAGGTGCTGGGCGTCGGTTTCGCGGCGAACGCGAGCTTTTCGGCGGCTTTCTCGGGCATTCCTACGACGGCTGTTTATTTGCGCTCGGGTTATCACCTCGGCAACGAGGGACTCGGCCTCGTGCTTGGCATGCTTGGTTTGGGCATCGCGGTCAGTGAACTGCCGTGGGGACTCTTGACGGACCGCTGGGGCGACCGTCGCGTGCTCTTGCTGGGACTGCTGTCCACCGCGGCGGCGCTCGCCGGCCTTGCGCTCTTCGCGGCGCCGTTCGGCTCGCATGTGCCTCACGTCACGACGCTGGCGGTCGGCTTGCTGCTGGTCGGCCTGCTCGGCGGCAGCGTCAACGGATCGAGCGGCCGCGCGGTGATGGCGTGGTTTCGTGAAGGCGAGCGCGGACTGGCCATGAGCATTCGTCAAACGGCGGTGCCGGCGGGCGGTGGACTTGGCGCGCTGCTGTTGCCGGCGCTGGCGTCGAGGTTCGGCTTCGTGAGCGTTTATGCGGTGCTGGCGCTGGGTTGCGCGATAACGGCGGGGTTCGCATGGCGATGGCTGCATGAACCGGCGCATGTTGTGGACGGCGATGCGGGCGCGGCGTATGGAGGCGCGGCGCATCGTGCGAGGACAGAGGATGCGGCAGAGGCTGCGGGCGATGCGAATGGTCAGCGTGCCGTAGACGCGGTGGGTATCGTACGTGCTGACGGTGCCGCGCAAGGTGCGCGTGCGGTGCGTGGCGAAAGCGCCGTACGAGCAGCCGATGCGGCGGGCGGCGGACGTGCCGTGCATGCCAACACCAACGGCGCCAAGGTCAACCTCGCCAAGGCCAACGTCGCCAACACCAGCCAAGCCAAAACCCCCTCGCCGCTGCGCGAAATCGGCATCTGGCGCGTCGCGCTCGGAGCGGGCGCGCTTTGCGTGCCGCAGCTTGCCGTCGTCACGTTCGGAACCGTGTTTCTGCATGACTTCGGTCACGCCGACGTGCTGACGATCAGCGTGGCGATGGCGGCGGTGCAGGCCGGCGCGGCGATCGCGCGCGTCTGCAGCGGCAGGTGGACGGATCGGCACGGCAATCGGCGCGCCTACATGCGCGGCTGCAGTCTGCTCACGGCCGTACTGTTCGCCGCGCTTGCCCTCGCGACCGGCGTCGCCGGCATGCAGCACGTCGCGCTCACGCCGGTCACGATGATCCTCGCGTCAATGATCGTGCTCGGCGGCGTGAGCGCGTCCGCATGGCACGGCGTCGCGTTCACCGAGCTCGCGACGCTCGCCGGCACGAACCGCGCAGGTACTGCGCTCGCGATCGGCAATACCTGCGTTTTCCTCACGCTTTTTCTGACGCCGCTTGCGATTCCGCCGCTGCTCTCGCTCGGATCGTGGCCGATGGTGTGGGCGGTCGCGAGTGTGAGCGCGTTGCTCGCGCTGCCGGTTTTCCCGCGCGCTGCGCGCATGGATTCGGCGCGCGTGACGCAAACCTGTTGACGTGGGTTAAGAATTTTCACACAGCGTATTTCCATTTCGCGCGACGTTTATCTGGACGCCGCGCAAGCCGGTGTGCAAGACGGTGTTAATGGCGCCTGGTTTGCGCGCCAATCTCCCCCGCGTAGACCTTCGCGAATTATTCACTTTGGGTATTTAAGCCTTTGGCGGTTCGATTCACTACAGGATTAGGAGCGCTCCGATTTTAGTTTTGCGCGGGGTGGTGATTTTATGGTCGTGCCGCGCGCTCACATTCAAATGTGTCCGCGGCGGGACACGCGTGGAGCGTCTTAATCTGTTCTGCGTATCTGATAACTATTCCTACA
The DNA here is from genome assembly GCF_000172415.1 of Paraburkholderia graminis C4D1M. GTDB lineage: Bacteria > Pseudomonadota > Gammaproteobacteria > Burkholderiales > Burkholderiaceae > Paraburkholderia > Paraburkholderia graminis. The sequence continues at coordinate 291,376 of NZ_ABLD01000003.1, read as the reverse complement.
TTCAGCGCGAGAAAATCCTAGTGAACATTCGAATTGTTCTTGCCGACGATCATCCGTTCGTTCTGCTTGGTGTCAGAAGCATGCTTGAGACGCGTGCCGGCGTCGCGATCGTCGGGCAGGCTGGTAGTCCCACGACATTGATCGAACTGCTGCGGCGCACGCCGTGCGACGTGCTGGTTACAGATCTGTCGATGCCCGATCCCGCCGGCCTCATCGAAGATGAATTGCACCTCATCCGCCATATCCAGGCCGAGTGGCCGGGCCTGCGCATCGTCGTCATGTCGACGACAACCAACCCTGCGCTTCTCCGCGCGCTTGCGGCGGACGGCGCTGTGAGCTTGCTAAGCAAGAGCGAGTCGACGCGCGAACTGTGGCGTGCGATCGACGAACCTGCAAGCGGCGCGCGATATATCGGAAGTTCGATTGCGAGACTTCTCGCAAGACCGGAGACGGGTTGCGATCGGAAGATGGCGCTTCCGCTGTCGGGAATGCAGACGACGGTCGTCAGGATGTTCGTAGAAGGCCACTCAATTGCGGAAATTGCCGCTTCTCTCGGATGTCATCGCCGCACTGTTATTCGGCGAAAGCGTGAAGCAATGACAAAACTTGGCGTTACTAACGATCCTGGTTTATTCTCGTGCATCAGGTCCAGTTAAATTCTTAAGATTGTATCGCATAGCTAAGCAATTAATCGATCCGGTTTTTGAAGTTGTTTCGGACCGATCTTATGTTTAAGGCCATCGTAATGCTTGATGATCAAGCGGGACCGGTTGCGCGGGACACGGTGACGGGAGTCAGAACATGGAGAAGAGGTAGACGATGGGCGACACCGCTGCAATAAGCACACCGGTCCGGGCGATCATCGCGGACGATCATCCGCTCGTCCTGCTGGCGATCGAAAATCTGATAGGCGGCTACCCGAGCATGGAGGTCGTCGGCCGCGCGGCCGACGCGACCGAGCTCTTTGCCGAGGTCGACCGCACAGGCTGTGACCTCGTGCTCATGGATCTGTACATGCCAGGCGGCGCAGACGGCAGCGGAGTCGAGGCCGTGCGGCAGTTCAGGAGGCGCTATCCTGACGTCGCGCTCATCGTGCTCACCATGGAGACCGAGGCCGCAGCGCTGCAAAGCGTGATCTCGCTCGGCGTGGACGCGCTGATCAGCAAGCGCGACCGTATCGATCTGATCCACGTGGCAATCGTCACGGCGCTCGCGGGCGAATGCTATCTGGGACCGGCGGTGCGCACGCTCATTACCAAGGCAGCGGCGATGCAGCGGCTCGACTTCGTGCGTTCGGTGTTGTCGCGGCGCGAGCTGGAAGTATTCACTCAGTACGCGTCGGGGCTCGGCGTCACCGAAATTGCGGGCCGGCTCGGGCGCAGCGTCAAGACGATCAGCGCTCAGAAATGTACGGCCATGCGCAAGCTTTCGTTAAATAGCGACGCGGAACTGTTCCGGTTCGCGGTCGAGCATGGCGTGGTGTCGGAGACGCACACCGAAGGCCGTTAGCGCACCGATAGCTACAAGTGGACGTCGCGCCGGGCCGGCGCGGCGAACAAAAAATGGATTGGCGTTGCCTGGGGAAGTACATCTCGTATTGGGCAGCCAGTCGATAAGTCAAGAAAACAATGACAGACAAAATCCGCGTTATCGTGGCGGACGACCACGACTGTGTTCGCGTCGGCGTGACGCGATTGCTGCAGGCCACATCGAAAATCGAGATCGTCGGGCAGGCGGCCGACACCCAGGGACTCGCCGAATTGCTCGACATCTGCGAGTGCGATGTCGTCATATCCGACATCGGCATGCCCGGACTGGACGGCGGGAGCAACGCCGTGTCGTTCCTGCGCCGCGTGTTGCGAGGGCGCGCGCATCCGCCTGTCGTTGTCCTCACCATGATCTGCCATGCGCATATGCTGTCAGGGCTGTTACACCTCGGCGTCAGCGCAATAGTGGACAAGCGCGACACGACAGCAGCGTTGATCGACGCGATCCGTGCAGCAATGTCGGGCGGCGTCTATCTGTCGGATCGAGTGCGCAATGTATTGGAGATCAGCGAGACGCCTCCGCAACTACGTGCCAGCGTTCTCAGCGCGCGCGAATGGGAAGTATTTCAGCTCTATACGCAAGGTCTCGCTGTGCACGAAATCGCGAAGCGTCTCGAGCGCAGCGGAAAAACCATTAGCACTCAGAAGCGCACCGCCATGCGCAAGCTGGGTCTCGAGACTGAATCCGACCTCATCGAGTACGCGCGGCAAATCGGACTGGTCTAGGCGACGTGCTGACGCCATGCCCCTATACCGACATCTCGCGGTCCTGAAATTAGGACTCTTCTGATTGGTAGACGCGCCTCGCCGCTACATAGTTGCGAATTAGCTTCGGCCTTTGCTGACGTTAGCCTCATAGAAGCAGTTATTTCTCGAGGCTAGACCGCTCAAAGCCGGGAACTTGAGGCGGGTGTGCTGCAGAAATTTCGCGGCGCCTTCCGCCTTGCATCGCGACAGGAGGGCGGCATGGCCGTGCTAGGTAAGCGGTTGTCGGTCGAGGGCGTAGGTACTGCATGGCTTGTTTTCGTCGGCTGCGGCAGTATTGTGTTGAACACCGGCGCCGTTCAGCACGGGTACGGCGTACTCGAGGTCTCACTCGCGTTCGGCCTCGCGCTCGCCACGGCCAGCTACTGGTTCGGCGGGACGTCGGGCGCGCATTTCAATCCCGCTGTCACGGTCGGTTTCACGGCCGCGCAACGGTTCCCCGTCAAAGACTTGCTGCCCTACATCGCAGCGCAGATTCTCGGCGCTGTCGCGGCCGCTGCGCTCCTCGTCTATGTGGCGAACGGCCGCCCCGGCTTTGAAATGGGCGCGAGCGAATTCGCGGCCAATGGTTTTGGCGACCATTCTCCTTCGGACTACAAACTGCACTCCGCGCTCGCGATCGAGTTCGTGCTGTCGTTCGCGTTCGTCATGGTGAGCCTCTTCGTGGCCACGCGATACAAGGCGGAGGTGGCCGGGCCCGTGGTCCTCGGCGGATGTCTGGCGCTCATCTATCTGGTGTCGATTCCGGTTACTAACGGCTCGGTGAACCCGGCGCGCTCCACGGCGCAGGCGCTTTTCGTCGGCGACTGGGCGCTCGACCAGTTGTGGCTCTTCTGGGCGGCGCCCATGTCGGGCGGGGTCGTGGCGAGCTTTGTGTTTTCGGTCCTGTCCGGCAGATCCGAGCAGTCTGCCGCTGCGCTTGCCGATCGGCAGAGCGAAGCCGCTTGAGTCGCGCCGTGTCTCTGAAATTCACCGCGATGGGCTTCGAAAGGGCCGCGATAGCGCGCGTATTCCGGCGCGTCTGCCTATGTCTCGTAGGACTGGCTCTGTTTGCCGCTGCGCAATCGGCAGCGGTCGCGGAGTCGTTTGGGGATTCCGCTGCGGTGCGGACGGTTGAAGCTTTTCCGCAGAAAATTACCGTCGGCGTGCTCGCGGACAACTGGTTGCCGTTCGACGCGCTGCAGGACGGCCGGCTGACCGGATTGAGCGTCGACTATCTGCGTGCGCTGGTCGGGCCGAACGTCGTGATCGAGGCCAAGGCGTTTCCCGACATGCCGCAACTGCTCGCCGCAGCCTGCGCGGGGGAAGTTGATCTATTGATGAGCGTCGCCCGCACTCCCGAGCGCGAGCGATGCCTCAGTTTCACGGCGCCGTATTTTCGCGCGTCGACATCGGCGGTGGTCCGCAGGGACGGTGAACTGTACGAAGGCCCCGCGCGCGTCGCGGCAGCGTCCATCGCGATCGAGAAAGGCTTTGCGCTCGAGCGCTCTTTGCGCGAACGCTTTCCGCGCGCCCAGATCAGCGCTTTTACGTCGACGCACGCGGCGCTCGCCGCGGTTGCTAGCGGCGATGCAGACGTCTACATGGGCTTCACGCCGGCCATCCAATATGCACTCGCCACCGACGAGTTCCGCAATCTGCGTGTCGCGTTCGGGGAAACCAGCCGGAGCGCGGAACTGCGGTACGGTGTGCCGCGCAACCAGGTTGCATTGCGCGACCGGCTCAATCGTGCGTTGGCATCCATGAGTCAGGCCGACGATACGGCCATTCGCGTTCACTGGCTCTCGGGCAATTTCGACGCGAAACCCGAATCCGCCACATCGCGCCTGGAACTGACGCAGCAGGAGCAGGCCTGGCTGCGGTCGCTGCCGCCGTTGCAAGTCGGCTTCGACAGCAGTTGGCCGCCGTTCAGCTATATCGACGCATCCGGGCATCCGGCCGGCATTACCGCCGACTATCTCGCCTACCTGAGCCGCACGCTCGGCGTGGTATTCAACCGCGCGCGGCAGCCCGACTGGCCGAGTACGATCGACGCATTCCAGCGCGGCGAACTGGCCATTCTCACCACGGGCTCGAGCAACGATCCGCGCCTTCAGAAGGCGCGGCATACCCGTGCATACGAAAGCTATCCGCTCGTGATGGTCGGTCGCGACGACGAGCCCGCCGCACGTTCGCTCGGCGATTTTGCCGCGCGGCGCGTCGTGGTGTCGTCGCATGTCGCGGGGGCGGGTCTGCTCGCGTTCCAACGCATCCCGAAGGACCACCTGGCCATCGCGCCAAGCCTCGACGAAGCGTTGCGCATGGTCGCTTCTGGCGAAGCGGACGTCGTCGTGGAAAATGTGGCTGCCGTGGACACGATGCTCAAGCGGCAATACTCGGGCGTGCTAAAGATTCTGGGCACGGTCGGCGAGTCGGACGCCCTCGATTTCGCCGTGCGCCCGGACCTGAGTCCGCTCGCCGGGCTGATCGACCGTGCGTTGCTGGCCATGCCGCCTGCCGAGAGGCAGCGCATCCGGCAGAAATGGGTGACCGGCAACGCACCGGCAACGGGTACGTGGAGCGTGACTGCCGTGCGCCTCTTGCCTGTGCTGATCGGCATCGGTGTCGCGTTGCTGGTCACGTTGCGCGCTTATCTGCTCCTTCAGCGCGAAGTCAGGCGCCGCAAGCAAACCGAGCTCGAACTCGCGTTGCAACTGAACTTCCAGGAAACCATGATGAAGATGGTTCCCTATCCGCTCGTCGCGCAGGATCTGCAAGGTCGCTACATCGCCGTCAACGGTGCGTACGAAGCGGCATGCGGGCGAGGCCGCGAGGCGGTTCTCGGACGCACCACGATGGACGTTCAGACGTGGGGCGAAGCCAACAGCGACGTGCTGGAGAAAATGAGGCTCGACCTGCTGCAAGGCGGCGACATGGCCCAGGTCGAGCTTCAGTTCGAGCGCGGCCCCGGCGATTTGCGGCACGGCCTGTTCTGGACCAGCATCTGCCGCGGCAATGACGGTCAGCCGGTCTGTTCGCTCGGCACCATGGTCGACATCACCGACATCCGGCGTGCCGAAATGCGCGCGCGCGACACCGAGCGGCGGCTATTCGATGTCACCCGTTCGTTGCCAGCGGTGGTGTTCCAATTGCGCCGCGCGGCGGACGGCGCCTATTCGTTTCCCTACATCGGCGGTGCGCCAAGACTTCTGCTTGGCGAAAGCGGAATAAGGCAGACATGCCTCGAACATGCCGACTTCGCGCGCATTTGCGACGAAGACCGGCCAGTGGTGCTTGCGGAACTCGAACGTTCGGCGCGTCTTGAAACGCCGGTGCTCGTCGAGTTTCGTCTCGGCCGCGAACACGAGTTCAAATGGACGCGCGCCGAACTGGTGCCGCGCCGCGAAGCGGACGGGGGCGTCGTATGGAGCGGCTACTGGGTGGACGCGAGCATTGAGCACGCGCGTGCCGAGGAACTCGCCCGGGCGCGCGACCTGGCGGAGGCCGCTTCGCGCGCCAAGGACGACTTCTTCGCGATGATGAGCCACGAAATCCGCACGCCGATGAATGGCGTGCTCGGGCTCGTCGAGGTGCTGGAGCGCACGCCGCTCAACTCCGACCAGGGCGAAATGCTCGGCATGATTCACGAGTCGGCGGGCGCGCTGCTGCAAATCCTCGACGATCTGCTCGATTACTCGAAGATCGAGGCCGGCCGCCTGACGATCGAAGCGGAGCCCATCGATCTGCGTGAAATGGTCGACAACGCCGTGGGGCTGCTCGCCGGCCGCGCGCACGAGAAGGGTCTGAAAGTCCGCGTGGACATTGCATCTGACGTCGCGGCCACGCTGCGAGGCGACAGCGTGAGACTGCGCCAAGTGCTTTTCAATCTGCTCGGCAACGCAATCAAGTTCACGCCCGAAGGTCACGTGGACGTGCGCGTGGCGGCGGTTGCGCAGACTGGCGAGCTTCAGACAATCGAAGTCATCGTCGAAGATACCGGTATCGGCATTCCGGCGGAACTGCAGGCAAAGCTGTTCGAGCCGTTCGTGCAGGCCGAGTCGTCCACTACGCGCCGCTTCGGCGGAACCGGCCTCGGTTTGACGATTTGCCGCAAGCTGATCCAATTGATGGACGGCTCGCTGGCGCTAGACAGCGAACCCGGCCGCGGCACCCGCATGACCGTGCGGCTCAGCATGCCGGTCGAGACGCAGCGCTATTCGGTGAGCGGCTTGCGCGGCAAGCGCTGTCTCGTCGCGACCAACGACGCGCGAGTCGGCCAGGCGCTCGTCCACTTCGGGCAAGCGCTGGGGCTCGACCTGTACCACATTCCGGCAGACGCCGAGGATTTGCGTTGCAGCGCGACGCTACGCGACGTCGACTTATTGTTCGTGAGCGAGGACCTGACGCTGCCCGCCAACGTCACGCACAAGCTGCGCGTGATCTCGCTGACGGAGAAGGCCAAGCCCACGGGCTACCGCATTCTCGAAGACGCCAACGTGCGCCTGAGCATCAACCCCATATCATGGCGCGGGCTCGGTGCGGCGTGCGCGGCGGTCATGACGGGACTTCAGTCCGCGCCGACGCCGTCGGCTGGTGCGTCGGCTGTGCGCGAAGGCATCACCGCGCCGCCGGACCGCGAGCGGGCTATGGCGAGCGGCCGCCTGATTCTCGTCGCTGAAGATCATCCGGTGAATCAGGAGTTGATTCGCCATCAACTGGCGCTGCTTGGTTTTGCGTGCGACGTCGCGAACGACGGCGCGGAAGCGCTAACCGCGCTCGAACACACCAGTTATGGATGCCTGATCACCGACTGTCATATGCCGAACGTGTCCGGTTATGAATTGACGCAGCGCATTCGGGAAAGAGAGCAGGAGCATGGCGTTTCGCATCGTCTGCCGATTCTGGGCGTCACCGCGAACACGGCGCCCGAAGACCTCAACCTGTGCCGCGAGGCGGGCATGGACGAGAGCCTCATCAAGCCGACACGCCTCGCCACGCTCCGTGAATATCTGAGCCGCTGGTTCGGCATTGACAGCGCGTGGCAGGCGGCTCCGGCCGAAACCGCTGACGCCACGGATCTTGCCGGGGCCTCAGCAACCGCCGCCGAGCCGTTCGTCCCGGTCGATCTCGGTCACATGACGCAATTGTGGGGCAGCGAATCGACGGTCAAGGCTTTGCTCGATTCGTTCGTTTCTTCCGTGCGCGAAGACGTTCGGTCGCTCACGCCGTTGCTCGAGAACGTCGATATGGTTCTCGTGCGCGAGTGGCTTCATCGGGTGATGGGCGCGGCTAGCGTGCTGCAATACCCGCCGCTCATCAGCGCGCTCGACGAATATCGCCACAGCGTCATCAGCGAGCCGAAGCGGGCGCGTCGCGAAGGACTTGCGCTCATCGACAAGTGCAATGCAATGCTGGACGGCATCGAGCAGCAAGCCGCGTTGCTCGCCTGAACGCTTAGACGAAAAAAAACGCGGCCGAAGCCGCGTTAAAGATTTGGAGACATCCCTCGATGAAGGAGTCACTTCTCGCGAGGTCAAAGCATACCAGGGATCGCCCGGATGATTCATTCCATAATCTGCAAATAACTGTTCGGGAAAATCGCAACAAGCGTCGAGCGGCGCATTTGCTGCGTCCACTCCCACCATCGACGCCCTCCGGCGATTTGCACTAGTATGTGATGGCTTCGCGCGGCCGTGGCGCCGGCGCGGTGCATTTCGTCGGAGAAGACCATGAATACGCTAAAAAAACTCAATATCGCGATGGCTTTGTGGGCGGCAATGGCGGGCGCCGCGTTTGCGGACACCGTCGCGCTGAAGGCAGACCTCGAACCTTCCAGCGAAGTGCCACCGCGTGTGAGTCACGGTCACGGCGCGCTGAACGCAACCTTCGACACGTCGACAAAATCTCTCCAATGGACCGTCACCTATGAAGGGCTCAGCGGCCCCGTCACGGCCGCGCATTTTCATGGTCCCGCGCCGGTTGGGCAGAACGCGAAAGTGCAGGTTCCCATCGACAAAAGCGCGGTAGCGAGTCCGATGAAAGGCTCGGCGGCCCTCAGCGAACAGCAGGTGACCGACCTGATGGCCGGCCAGTGGTACTTCAACATTCACACCGCGCAGAACCCGATGGGTGAAATTCGCGGGCAAGTGCTGCCTGCCAACTAGCGCGCGGTACTGCGTAGCACGGTCGGATCGGCGGATGCGCCTTCACGATTAGAAGCCCCCATCCACCGACGCAGCGGACAACGCACGTACCATGACGGGACATTTCCGAAGGAGCGTGTCCCGATGAGTTGGCAAAGCGCACTCGCGTGCTGGTTTTTGCGCAGGCAATTTCGCCCTCAAACCCTGAAACCGCATATCGACGTCCACAAGGCGCGCGCGTTGACGGCGAAGCGCGTGTGGTCGCCCGACGTGCCGCGCGGCTGGCGTCTGCGTGAACTCGATGGCGCGGACGGCAACCCGCTGCGAGGCGAATGGATCGAGCCCGCAGCGGACCAACCCGCAGCCGGCGCGCAACCCACAGTGCTCTACTGCCACGGCGGCGGCTACTACTTCTGCTCGCCGCGGACGCATCGCTCGATCGTGTTCGGTCTCGCCACGCGTGCGAATGCACGGGTCTTTTCGCTCGATTACCGCCTCGCGCCCGAACACCGCTTCCCGGCCGCGCTCGACGATGCGACCGCCGCCTATCGTCAATTGATCGCCGACGGCACAGCGCCGGAGTCGATCGTGATTGCAGGCGATTCGGCTGGCGGCGGCCTTGCGCTCGCGGCGCTGGTCGCGCTGCGCGACGCGGGCGATCCGTTGCCCGCCGGCGCACTGCTGTTCTCGCCGTGGACGGATCTCGCGGCAACCGGCGCGAGCATCGTCGATAACGACGGCGCGGACCCGATGTTCAGCGGCCCGGCAATCTCGCGGGCGGCCAAGATCTATCTCGGCGAGATGCCCGCCACGCATCCGTATGCGTCACCGCTCTACGCGGACCTCCGCGGCTTGCCGCCGCTTTTCACGATGGCGGGCAGCACCGAAGTCCTGCTCGACGACTCGCGGCGCGTCGCCGCGAATGCGCGCGCGGCGGGTGTCGATTGCGAACTCGAGGTGTGGAAAAAGATGCCGCACGTGTGGCCGCTCTTCGCGCCATTCGTGCCCGAGGCGAACCGCGCGCTCGATCGCGCAGCCGCCTTCGTGACGCGCGCGACACGCCACACCGCCAATCCTGCTCAGGCGCCGAGCGTGACGTCGATAGTCTGATACGCGGCTTTCACCGTCGGCTCGCCGTATTGCCGTTCCAGTCGACGCACGGTGAAGTGGCCGTGCGCGACCTGCTGGAAGTGGTCGATGAAAACCGTGTTGACCATTGCGCCGAGCACCGCGCCGATCGCCGGAATGGACTTCGCGGCGATCTGTTCGCTCACCTGCACGGAGAAGCGCGCGGCGATCGTATTGACGAGGCGCAGCAAGGCGGCCGAGCCGTGCGTGGTGAATCCCTTGGTCGCGATTTCTGACGACGCTTTCGACACCGCCTGCGCCAGCGCGCCGCGCATGATGAAGTAGCCGAAGTCGGCGTCGTCGTCAGCCGTGGACGTGCCGCCCATGCCCAACACCGTCAGACATTGGAGCTGCGTGTCGATCGACGTCAGATCCTCGCCCTCGCTGCGCGCGATGTCGCAAATCGAGCGGAACATCAGCGTGGTCGTGACCGGCAATTCGACGGGCAGTGCAAACAGGCCAAATGCGCCGCCGGCCGCGCCGGTCGTGGCCACCGCGAACTTGTGCAGCAGATTGCTCGGCTTCTCGGGCGCGAGCAGCGACGACGCGCCGTCGCGCCGGCCCAGCGTGCGCAGCGCAATGGACAGACACTTGCGCAAAGCCAGTTCGGTCGCGTCCGTGACCTTCTCGTTGGCGAACGCGGGCATGCGCGAAAGCAGCTTCTCCAACGGCGCGCCGACGATGCTCGCCAGCTTCATCGCCAGCGCGGGGCTTTCCAGTTCGTGTTTCGCGCGCCGCAGCGCGCTCAGATCTTCTTCCGACAACGATTGTCCTGCGAGCGAACCTGGCTCCATGCGCCTCCCTGGCGTGACGTGATGTGCTTTTTTCCGTCGACGAACGCGCCCATGCCTGCCGTCGACGTCCTGCTTAGAGCCAACATGCGTGGTATGATTCCCTAATCGTTTGACGCGTCAACTGTTGCTCTATCAAAAATGGCTGTCCACACCGCCGCCCACCATTCGAGTGGGCAAGTCTTGCCGTTCCGGGAATCGCTTTTGGCGATGCTCGGCATTTCCTTCGTCACCATGCTGGTCGCGCTGGACCAGACGGTCGTCGGCACCGCGCTGCCCACCATCGTCGCCGAGCTCAAGGGCTTCGAGCTTTATGCGTGGGTGGCCACGTCGTATCTGCTGACCTCGGTGATCACCGTGCCGATCTTCGGGCGCCTCGGCGACTATTACGGACGCAAGCCGTTCGTGATCGCGTCGATTGTGGTGTTCACGGCCGCGTCGGTGCTGTGCGGCATGGCGAACAACATGCTGTTTCTCGTGCTCGCGCGCGGCCTGCAAGGCATCGGCGGCGGCATGCTGGTCGGCACCGCGTTCGCCTGCATTCCCGACCTGTTTCCGGACTCGGTCGTGCGCCTGCGCTGGCAGGTGCTGATGAGCTCGGCGTTCGGCATCGCCAATGCGGTCGGGCCGTCGCTGGGCGGCTTCCTCACTCAGTACTACGGCTGGCGCTCGGTTTTCTACGTGAATCTGCCGGTCGGCCTGCTATCGCTCTTTTTCGTCTGGCGCTTTCTGCCGCATCTGCGGCACGTCGAGCATGAAGGCAAGATGCGGCTCGATTGGCCCGGCGCCGCGCTGATCGCGGTGGCGCTCGGCTCGCTGCAGTTGTTCGTCGAATTGCTGCCGAAGCATGGGCTCACGCTCAGCGCGTGTGCGCTGCTCGTGCTGAGCGCCGCTTCGGCGTATGCGCTGTGGCAATGGGAGAAGCGCTGCCCGACGGCGATCCTTCCCGTCGATATGTTCCGCAACCCGAGTCTCGCCGCGCTGTTCACGCTCGCGGTGCTCGGCGGCTTCACGATGTTCTCGCTGCTTTTCTACGCGCCGCTGTTGTTCCAGGGCGGCTTCGGCATGTCGCCGAAGGAAGCGGGCGTCGTTATCACGCCGCTCGTCGTTTTCATCACGATCGGCAGCATCGCGAACGGACGCGTGGTTTCGCGCGTGCGCAATCCGAATCTGATGCTGTACGTCGGCTTCGCGCTGATCGCGCTCGCGTGCTTCGGCGTGGTGGTCGCCACGCGGTCGATGCCGCATTGGCTCCTCATGTCGTTCATGGTGCTCGGCGGCCTTGGCCTCGGTTTCGTCATGCCGAACCTGACGATCTTCGCGCAGCAGACGGCCGGCCGCGAGCATCTCGGCATTGCAACCGCGCTGCTGCAATCGCTACGGATGATCGGCGGCATGATCGGCACCGCGCTGACCGGAACGCTCATCAGCCATATGTACGCGAGCGGCGTGCGCAGTACGCTCGAAAGCGATCGCGCGTCACAATGGTTCAGCGACCTGGGCGATCCGCAGATCCTCATCAATCACGAAGCGCAAACAACGCTGCTCGGCGAGTTGGCGCAAGCCGGCCATAATGGCGCGATGCTTCTCGAGACCGCGCGCGAAACGCTCGTCTCGGCGATTCACTTTGGTCTCGCGATGGCGGCTGTCGTCGCCGTCGTGTCGGTATGGCAAAGCCGCCGCGTTCCGCCGATCAAGCTCCAGCGCAAGCTCGAGCCGGTGGTCCACGCGGACTGATTTTCGATTGCAGCTTGATAGAACCATCATGGAAGAACAGGACCGCGTAGCCGTCATGCAGCAATTCGGCCGCACATACCGGGCGTTCATGTCGGCGTTCGAGGCGCAAGTCGGCCACCCGTTGCCGCGCTGGCGCATCATGCTCGCGCTGCATCAGCAGGGGGGCGAGTCGTCGCAGAAGCGGCTTGTCGAGCAATTGCGCGTCGATCCCGGCGCATTGACGCGCCAGTTGAAAGCGCTCGAAGGATTGGGCTGGATCGCGCGCAGCATGGACTCGCGCGACAACCGCGTGACCAATGTGCGTCTGACCGAAGCGGGCCTGTCTGCAACCGAAGCCAGCCTGCCGCGCCGCAACGCGTTTTTGCACGACACGATGGCCGCGCTGCCGGACGACGCGCTGAGCGCGTTGTCCGGCGCGTTGAAGATGCTGGAGGCGAGAATCGGCGAAGTCGTGTCGGCGGCGAATGTTGCACAAACGCCTGTCGAGCTTGCCGCCGAAGCGTCGCGAGCGGAGCGCTGAAGCGCCGCGGCGCCTCAGTGCATCCACTCCACGCCGCGCGCGCCCTCAAACGCAAAAAATCAGAAGAACGTTTCGATCACTTCCGTCACGCGATAAGCCGGATCGACGACCAGCACCTGGCGCCATTTGTCGAACGTCAGACACGGGTGCGAGATGTCGAACGCGATCATGTCGCCCACCTTCAGATCGGCGCCTGCGGGAATCCGCATATACGCGTGCTGATCCATCAAGCCGAAAATCTCCCAGCCTTCGCTCGCGGCGATGTCGCGCGGCGCCTCGCTGCCCGGCCTGTAATGGCGCGCCGGCTCCGGCAAGCCTGCGTCGAATGCCGAGTCGCGCTTGCCAAGACCGATGATCGCGCGGTCGGGCTCGGGAATCGACTGCACGTAGGCCCATAATTGCAACGCAGGCAGCAAGCCTTCGCCCATCTTTTTAGCGACCGGATTGCGCGCGAAGATGTCCGTCTGCGCCTTGCGATAAATGCCGACGTCGTGCGTCAGATAACAGCCGGGGCGCAGCACGACCTCGACCTTGCCCGTCTGCGACGCCTTCGAGAATTCCTCCGCGACCACGTCGTACCATGCCGAGCCCGCGCCGGACAGAATCGCCGGCGTACGCTCGAAACGCCCGCCGTCGACGAGCGCGCGCGTAACCGCAACGGCGCTTTGCAGAAACTCGCGCACCTCGTGTTCTTCCTTCAGCACGCCTTCATACAACTCGACGCCCGCGAGCTTCAGCACGCCCGGATAGCGGCCGATCGCTTCGAGCACCGCATTGCGCTGCGCTTCGTCGCGCACGCCGGTGCGCCCGCCAGGCACGCCAAGTTCGAGCAGCACTTGCAACGGCTTCTTCACCGACGTGAAAAAGCGTCCCAATTGCTCGACGCCTTCCACTGAATCGACGAGACAAAAGAACTCAAAGTCGGGATCGCTCAGCAACTCGGCGACCATCATCATGTTGCGGCGCCCGACGAGCTGGTTGGCCATCAACACGCGCGACACGCCGCCGTGATAAGCCGCGCGCACCTGATGCGCGGTGGCGAGCGTGATGCCCCACGCGCCGGTTTCCAATTGACGGCGGAACAGTTGCGGCGCCATCGTCGTCTTGCCGTGCGGCGCGAGCTTGACGCCGTATTCGGCGACGAATGCCTGCATCCATTTCAGGTTGTGCTCGACGCGGTCCGCGTACAGCACGGCGGCCGGCAGGCTCACGTCTTCGTTCAGCAGATTCCACTCGAGACGCCCGGTGTCCGTGAGCTGGATGCTCGCGCCCGGAACCATGCCCAAGCCCTTGCTATAAGGATCAATCGTTGCGCCCTGATAGTTTGTAACTTTCATGTCTCCTGCTCCATCGTCCGGTTAAATTGCATCCAAGTTGACTTTATCATGTTACCGAAAGTACGATGGACGGAGAAATGTTATTTAGTACCACGCCCTTTCACGAGCCGCGATGAACTCCGCCGCCGAACCGCTGACCTTCGACATCGTCGCGCGCATTGCCGAATGCGCGCCCGAGTTGCGTTCGGCCGAGCGCAAGGTGGCCGCGTTGATTCTCGACGATCTGACGGGCGCCTCGCGCGCCAGCATCGGTGCGCTCGCCGAGCAGGCAGAAGTGAGCGTGGCGACGGTCACGCGGTTTGCGAAAGCGGTGGGCTGCCGCGACGTCCGCGAGTTGAAGCTGAGGCTCGCGCAGGCAGCGGCGGTCGGCCAGCGGTTCTTGCAGGCGGGCACGCCTGCTGGCGCGCCCGAGCACATCGCGACGCGCGTGTTCGACGAATTGCAGACGGCGCTTGCGCACAACCATCAATTGCTGCGGCAGGCGCCGTTGGCCGACGCGGCTGCCGCGCTGCGCGCCGCGCGCATGATCTACGTGTTCGGCATGGGCGGCGGCTCGACCGCGCTCGCCGACGAAATGCGTTTCCGGCTCGTGCGCCTCGGTCGGCCCGTCGCCACGTATCAGGACGGCCTGTTGCAGCGCATGGTCGCGAGCACGGTCTCGCGCGACACGGTGCTGATCGCGCTCTCCACGACCGGCCGCGTGCCGGAGATGGTGGAGAACTGCAAGATCGCGCGCAGCTACGGCGCGACGGTGATCGCGCTCACCGCGCCGGCGTCGCCGCTCGCGAAGCTCGCCGACTGGCTGATCCCGATTGTCGCGTTCGAGACCGACTTCATTTACAAGCCGTCTTCGTCGCGTTACGCGATGATGATGGCGCTCGACGTGCTCGTCACCGAACTGGCCGTCAGTCAGGGCGACGAGAGCCGCGAATTGCTGCGCCGCATGAAGCACGCGCTCGACACGCATCGTGGCGGCGGCGATCGACAACCATTAGGAGACTGATCCATGCACTCGCATCCCGAAGCCGCCGATACGCTGATTGTCGGCGCGCAACTGTATGACGGCACGGGCGCGCCGCCTGTCGAGCGCGACGTGGCCGTGCGCGACGGGCGCATCGTCGCGATCGGCAATCTGTCGAACTGGCTTGCCGAAGACGTGATCGAGGCCGAAGGCCGCGCGCTGGCGCCGGGCTTCATCGACGTTCACACGCACGACGACACGCACGTGATCCGCTCGCCGCAAATGCTGCCGAAGATCACGCAAGGCGTGACGACGGTGATCGTCGGCAATTGCGGCATTAGCGCGTCGCCGGTTGCGCTGAAGGGCGATCCGCCCGATCCGATGAATCTGCTCGGCGAGCGCGACGCGTTCCAGTACCCGACGTTCGCGGACTACGTGAAGGCGGTGAACGCGGCGCGTCCGGCGGTGAATGTCGGCGCTTTGATCGGACACACGGCGCTGCGCAACAACCAGATGGACCGGCTGGATCGCGCGGCCACGCCGCAGGAAATCGAAGGCATGCGTGCGCAGCTCGAAGAGGCGCTCGCGAACGGCGCGCTCGGGCTCAGTTCGGGACTCGCTTACGGTTCCGCATTTGCCGCGCCGACCGAGGAAGTGATGGCGCTCGCCGAACCGCTCGCCGCCGCGGGCGCGCTTTACACCACGCACATGCGCACCGAGTTCGACGCGATTCTCGACGCAATGGACGAAGCCTATCGCGTCGGCCGTCATGCACGCGTGCCGGTCATCATTTCGCATCTGAAATGCGCGGGGCCGTCGAACTGGGGACGCAGCGTCGAAGTGCTGAACTCGCTCGAAGGCGCGCGGCGCATGCAGCCGATCGGCTGCGATTGCTATCCGTACAACCGCAGTTCGTCGACGCTCGATCTGAAGCAGGTCACCGGCGACATCGACATTACGATTACGTGGTCGGAGCCGCATCCCGAGATGGCCGGCAAGCTCGTGAAGGAGATTGCCGCCGAGTGGGGCGTCACGCAGCAGGAAGCGGGCAAGCGCCTGCAACCGGCGGGCGCGGTCTATCACAACATGTCCGAGGACGACGTGCGGCGCATCCTCTCGCATCCCGCGACGATGGTCGGCTCCGACGGCTTGCCGAACGATCCGCTGCCGCACCCGCGTTTGTGGGGCGCGTTTCCGCGCGTGCTCGGCCACTATGCGCGCGACGCCGGTTTGCTGCCGCTCGAGGAAGCGGTGCGCAAGATGACGAGCCTCTCCGCGCGACGCTTTGGCCTTGCGCAACGCGGCGAGGTGCATATCGGCTATCACGCTGACCTCGTGCTGTTCGATCCCGCGAAAGTGCGCGACGCGGCTACTTTCGAAAAGCCGCAACAAGCAGCTGACGGCATCGACGCAGTGTGGGTCAACGGCGTGCTGTCGTACCTGAACGGCGAAGTGACGGGCGAACGCGCCGGCCATTTCGTTGCGCGCGGCGCGGCGTCGAAGGGCGATGCAGAAGGCGCATTCTGAGTTATCGAGTAACTGGTTGAACGATCTATCGCGGCGCGCGGCACTACGGCCACGCGCGCCGAACTTTCAAGGAGCGTAAAGATGAAGCGATATGGTGTTGAAGGCGGTAAGGGAACGGGCGGTCAGCACATGCCGTTTTCGCGTGCGGTGGAAGCCGACGGTTGGCTGTTCGTGTCGGGACAGACGCCGATGGAAAACGGCGAGGTGATCAACGGCGGCATCGTCGAGCAATCGCATAAGGCGATTCAAAACGTGTTCGCGATTCTGAAGGAAGCCGGCTACGGCGCGGAGCATGTCGTGCGCTGCGGCGTGTGGCTCGACGACCCGCGCGACTTCGCGTCGTTCAACAAGGTGTTCCGCGAATACTTCGGCGACAATCCGCCGGCGCGCGCCTGTGTCGTTTCGTCGATGGTGATCGACTGCAAGGTCGAAGTGGATTGCGTCGCTTATAAGAAGCCGGCGGCTTAACGTTATTAGCGCTTCGTCGCGGAGCGTCGAATGAACGTCCGCGGCGATAATAAGCGCGCGTGCTTTTTTATTGCCGCGCCAAACGCATGTTGTCCGGCATCGGCAGGTTGTAGTTGGTGCGGAACGGGTTGATGTCGAGCCCGCCGCGCCGCGTATAGCGTGCATAAACCGCGAGCTTCACCGGCTTGCATGCCTTCAGCACGTCGATAAAAATCTTCTCGACGCATTGCTCGTGAAAACCCGTGTGATTGCGATACGAGATGATGTAGCGCAGTAAGCCTGCATGATCGATTTGCGGGCCGACGTAGTGAATCTGCACGCTGCCCCAATCCGGTTGCCCTGTCACCGGGCAATTCGACTTCAGCAGATTCGAGAACACCGTTTCCTCGACCGGCGCTTCGTGAAGCGCGGCCGTCAGCAGCGAAGCGTCCGGCGTGTACACGTCCGTATCGAGATCCAGTCGATCAAGCGACGTGCCTTCGAACTCTTCCATCTTCAGTTTGCCGAAGTCATGCGGCCCGGTCAGATAGACAGAGACCGTCGCGCCGCACGACGCGGACACGTCGCGTTTGATCGTGTCGCGCACCGCTTCGATCGACTCGAATGCGGTCTGCGCAAACGAGCCGAGATAAAGCTTGAACGACTTCGACTCGACGATGTTCGGCGAGTCCGCCGGCACGAAAAACGTGGCCACTGCGATTTGCGGTTTGCCGCGCTGATTCAGCCACGACAACTCATACGCATTCCAGATGTCCGTGCCGAAGAACGGCAATTGCGCGTGGATGCCGATCGCCTCGCGCGCGTTCTTGCGCGCAATCGGAAAGAGCAGCGAGGCGTCGTACTGTTCGGTGTAAGTGGAGGCCTTACCCAGCGGTGATTGTTCGGGTGTCATGATGCATTCACGATGCCACTCAGCACGTGCCCGGTCGCCGTCACGACGCGGGCCGATTCGCAATGGCCAATTTGGTCGTCGAAGAAAAAGTCCGGCTCGAACTCGCGCAAAAATGCGCTCTTGTCGAGGCCGCCGAGGAACATCGCTTCGTCGATTTCGATGTTCCAGGCCATCAGGGTTCGGATCGCGCGCTCGTGCGCGGGCGCCGAACGCGCCGTCACCAATGCCGTACGAATATGCATCGGCGCGGCTTGATCCGCGAGTTTTTGCAGCCGATGAAGCGCTTCGAGCAAGGGCTTCAGCGGCCCGTCGGCGAGCGGCAAATCCTTGTTGTGCGTCTCGTGGCCGACGAACGCGCGCAAACCGTCCTTCTGAAACACGCGCTCGGCTTCGTCGGAAAACAGCACGGCGTCGCCGTCGAAAGCAATGCGGATTTCGTCCGGATACTTGCTCGCCATTTTCGCCGATTCCGGCAGCACGCGTGCGGCCGGGAAACCGGCGGCGAGCGCGTCGCGCACGTCGTCCTGATTCGCGGACAGAAAGAGCGACGCGTTCAACGGCTTCAGATAAGCGAACGGCGCGCGTCCGCGCGTGAACACGCCGCGCTCGATCGCGAGTCCATGTTCGCGGCACGAATGAAACGCGCGCAGGCCGCTGATCGGATCGCTGCGCGACAGGATCACCACTTCCACGCGATGCCCGCTCGTGTTCAATGCCAGCAGCTTGCGGATCAGCGGGAACGCGACGCCGGGTTTCGCGGGGACATTGAGCCGCTCGCGCTGCAACGCTTCATAGGCGCGAAGGTCGCCTTCCTCGTACACGCGGTTCTCTTCCTCGAAGTCGAAGAGCGCGCGCGACGAGATCGCCACCACCAGTTTGTCGACAAGCGAAAGAGCCATCTGCGGGTTCAGGTTTTCGTTTCAGTAGTTCAGCCGAGGAACAGCCGATAAACCGGATTCTGCGTCTCTTCCCAATACGGATAGCCGAGCGTCGCGAGGAAGCGGTCGAACTCGGCGTTATCCGTTTCAGGCACCTGAATGCCGACGAGAATCGAGCTGTAGTCCGCGCCCTGGTTCCGGTAGTGAAAGAGGCTGATGTTCCAGTCAGGCGCCATCGACGATAGAAACTTCATCAGCGCGCCCGGCCGTTCGGGAAACTCGAAGCGGAATAGACGTTCGTCGTGCGCGAGCGGCGAGCGGCCGCCGACCATATAGCGAATGTGTTGCTTCGAGAGTTCGTCGAAAGTCAGATCGACGGTGGCGAAATTGTGCGCCTCGAATGCGCTTGCAATCTGCGCCGATTCGCTGCGGTTCCTGATCTGCACGCCCACAAAGATATGCGCGGATTCGGCCTGCGCGATCCGGTAATTGAACTCCGTGACGCTGCGTGTGCCGACCAGTTCGCAGAATCGTTTGAAGCTGCCGCGTTCTTCCGGGATCGTCACCGCAAATACGGCTTCGCGCGCCTCGCCGACTTCGGCGCGTTCGGCGACGAAGCGCATGCGGTCGAAGTTCATGTTCGCGCCCGACGTGATCGCGATCAGCGTCTGGTTCTCGATGCCCTCGCGCTCCGCATACTGCTTGGCTCCGGCGACCGCGAGCGAGCCCGCGGGTTCGAGCACGCTGCGCGTGTCCTGGAAGACGTCTTTGATTGCGGCGCAGAGTGCGTCGGTGTTGACCAGCAGCACATCGTCGAGATATTCGCTGCACAGCCGGAAGGTTTCTTCGCCGACGAGCTTTACGGCAGTGCCATCGGAGAAGAGTCCGACTTCATTCAAGGTCACGCGTTCGCCGGCTTTCAACGATGCGGCCATCGCGCACGAATCGTCGGTCTGCACGCCGATCACCTTGATCTCCGGGCGCACCGATTTCACATACGCCGCGACACCCGCCGCGAGTCCGCCGCCGCCAATCGGCACGAAGATCGCGTGAATCGGGCCTTGATGCTGGCTGAGAATTTCCATCGCGACGGTGCCCTGGCCGGCGATCACATACGGATCGTCGAACGGATGCACGAAGGTCAGGTCGCGCTCTTTCTGTAGCTGCACCGCGTGGCCGTACGCATCGCTAAACGATTCGCCGAACTGCACGACTTCGACCGTCGGCCCGCCATGCGCGCGCACGGCATCGACCTTGACCTGCGGCGTCGTGACCGGCACCACGATGATCGCCTTAACGCCCATGCGTGCCGCGGACAACGCCACGCCCTGCGCATGATTGCCCGCCGACGCGGTGATTACGCCGCGCGCGAGCGCGTCGGCGGACATGTGCGCCATCTTGTTGTACGCGCCGCGCACCTTGAACGAGAACACCGGCTGGTTATCCTCGCGCTTCAGATACACGGGATTACGCAGACGCGCCGACAGATGCGGCGCGCGTTCGAGCTCGGTCTCGCGGGCCACGTCGTAGACGCGCGCGGTGAGGGTTTTTTTCAGGTAGTCGTGGGAGGCCATGCGAGTGGCGCGATGCGCTCTGGAAGGCGGAAAAGCATCAATGATAGCGCCAACGGTGCGAGCACTGGCCGGCCGGGGTTGGCGCCGCGAAGGCCCAACCCCGCGCGTACTGCAAGCGGACTAGAAGATATGCGGCGGCTTGCCGTCGGTGAGTTCGCGCGGCAACGGTTCGTCGAGCTGCCATTCGACGTGCGGCAACGCAAACAGGTCGCCGTGAAAGTCGACCGGTCCTTCGCTCGTGAAAAGCCCGTCCAGATAGTCGAAGTTCAATTGCGAAGAGACCGCGCGCAGCGCCGCTTCGACCGAATGCGACGGTTCGAGAGCGGGCGGGTCGACGTCGAGCCGCACGATGTAGCGATCGCCTTTCGTTTCCAGCGCGCCGATGTCGATGACTTTGCCGTCGACGTTCTGCGCAAGGACGCGATCGCCGTCCGCGAACAGCCTGAAAGTGGCCTTTAGCGCCGCGGACGCGGCGGGTTGCTTGCTTGCCATCGCGATTCTCCTTGTACCTTGTAGTCTGGCGTTGTCGATGCGGCCTAGCCGTCCTCGCCGACTTCGTTTGGATCGGGC
The DNA here is from genome assembly GCF_000172415.1 of Paraburkholderia graminis C4D1M. Taxonomy (GTDB): domain Bacteria; phylum Pseudomonadota; class Gammaproteobacteria; order Burkholderiales; family Burkholderiaceae; genus Paraburkholderia; species Paraburkholderia graminis. The sequence goes on along the minus strand of NZ_ABLD01000003.1, from coordinate 270,559 downwards.
AGGTCGGCGCCGCGGCCCGGTTCGGGCGGCGCGGGTTCGTTCCTCGCCGACTGCTTCTGTTCGTCGGACAGGCGGCGGTCGCCGGCCGTCGGATCGTTCGGCGACTGGCGCGGCGGCGTCGGGCTGGCGGATTCGCTTGTCATGGGAAGTCCTTGTCGTGTGGATTGCGTTGTCGATTGGTGCGTCGGTTGCGGTATCGGCTCAGTCCGGCGAGCGCGTGCGGTCGGCGTCGCTTTGTGAGCCAGGCGGGTTGCCGGGTTTCGTGTCGGGGCTGGCCGTCGGTGCGGCGGTTTCCTGACGGTGGTCATCGCGTCGGTTGTCGGAGCCGTCGGTTGGAATATTTTCGGTGTGGCCGGGCACCGGTTGCTGCTCGATGTGCCCGGTTTTCGATTCGGGATCTGCCATGCTGAGCCTCCGTGAGTTGGTGGTTCGTCGTTTGGGTCAGCATGCCGCGTGCCGGGCGGTTTGCGGTTCGTGAAGGCGCGGGCGGTGCCGCGCGATCGCGCCGTTATTGCCTGGTTATCGCCTCGTTAGTGGGCAAAGCCGCGACCCGCCTTCTCCGGCAATAATCCTCGACGACAAACGGCGCAACCAGTCCCGCGCCGAACGCGACGTACACCGCCGCAATATGCGGTACCCGCAAATGAAACTCGAAGCCCGGCGTAAAGCGCTTGGGCGCGATCACGTAGTCGCTGAAGGCGGCGACGACCGTCAACGCGCTCGCGAGCGCGACGCGTCGACCGTGTTGTGGGCGCGAGTCGCCGCATAACCCGGCGGACTCCTGAACGGCTGCAAGCGTGTACGCATTGACGGCCGCCCATCCCACCGACATCAGATGATGAATCGCCAGCCCCGTCACCAAATGGCGCGGGCGCGGGCGGGCGGTCTGGTTCACTTCTTGCGGCCAGACCCAGTGGCTTACGGCGCTGACAGGCGCGGTCGCGCGCTTGCCGATGAGGCGCGCGCACGCGCCGAGCGCCAGCGTCGAAAGCGCGCCGGCAACGAGGCCGGGCAGCACGATGTCTTCTAACGGTCGAACGTCCAGAGTCATGGTGATTTTCCTTGCAGGTGCTACCGGCATGATTGGCGCGCGAGTCGCGAACGCGCTGGTGGCGGCGGGCCACTCCGTCGTGTGCGGCGTGCGCGATCCCGTCCGTGCCGCGCAGCGCTTGCGCGGCTGCCGGCTGGTCCATCTGGACTTCGCGGGCCTCGGCGATGCAGCAAAGTTGATGCCGCTGCTCGCGGGCGTCGACGTAGTGGTCAACGCGGTCGGCATTTTTAGCGACGCGACCGGCAACGACTTCCGGCGCTTGCACACCGAAGCGCCGATCGCGCTGTTCAAGGCCGCGGTCGCCGCGGGCGTGCGGCGCATCGTGCAGATTTCCGCGCTCGGCGCCGATGCGCTCGCGCAAAGCCCGTATCACCGCAGCAAGCTCGCCGCCGACGAAGCGCTGCTCGCGCTGCCGGTTTCGTCGTTGATCGTGCAGCCGTCGCTCGTGTTCGCACCCGAGGGCCGCAGCACGCGCTTTTTCGCCGCGTGGGCGACGCTGCCGGTCGTGCCGCTGCCCGGAGCGGGCGCGCAGCGCATTCAGCCGGTTCATATCGACGATGTCGTCGAGCTGGTCGTGGCAGGCGCGCTGGCCCCGCCGGCCGGCGACACGCCCAACGCAGCCGCACCGACGACGCCGACGACGCCGACGACGCGTCGTGTCGCGGCCGTCGGCCGGGAGCCGATGACGCTGAGGGAATACCTGGCCGTCTTGCGACGGGTAGCCGGCAGCCCGCGTGGCTGGTTCCTGCCGGTGCCGATGCCGCTCGTCAGGCTGGCAACGCGGCTGGGCGCGCTGCTGCCGGGCTCGCTGATGAGCGCCGACGCTCTCGCGATGCTCGAGCGCGGCAACGTCGCGCCGACCGACCGTTTCGAGCGGCTGCTCGGAAGGGCGCCGCGCGCGCTGTCGGAGATGCCCGTCGAGCGCGAAAGCTTTGGGACGCCCGCGCGTTTGATGTGGCTGTTGCCGTTGCTGCGCGTATCGATCGCGGCGGTGTGGATCTGGACGGCGATCGTGTCGGCGTGGCTGTACCCGCGTGCGTCGAGCCTGGAACTTCTGGCGCGGGTCGGGGCGCCGGCGGCGCTCGCGCCGTTGCTGCTCTACGGCGCGGCGTTACTCGACCTTGCGTTCGGCGTGCTCTCGCTGGTTTGGCCGCGGCGCCTGGGTCCGCGCGCTCGGCTTTGGACATTGCAGATCGTGCTGATCGTGCTTTATACGGCGCTGATCAGTTGGCGCTTGCCCGAATTCTGGCTGCATCCGTATGGGCCGCTCTCGAAGAATCTGCCGATGATCGCGCTGCTGATTCTGCTGATCCAGTTCGACGGCGGCGGCGGTGAGCGATCCGCCTGCGCCGGTAAAGCTGTCGCTAACCCCTGAATTACCCATGACCTACCTCGTCATCAAATGGCTGCACGTGCTTTCATCGACGATTCTGTTCGGCACCGGCATCGGCTCCGCCTTTTACATGCTGCTGACCAGCCTCGGCCGCGATGCGAGGACCGTCGCGCGCGTCACCCGGCTCGTGGTGATCGCCGACTGGCTGTTCACCACGCCCACCGCGATCCTGCAGCCGGCCACCGGGCTTTACCTCGCGCATCTGGCGAACATGCAGTTGGCAAGCGGCTGGCTCGCGTGGTCGATTGGGCTGTATGTGCTGGCCATCGGCTGCTGGCTGCCCGTGGTGTTCCTGCAGATGCGCCTCGCCGCGTCGGCCCGCGTGAGCGCTGAAACCGGGCGTCCGCTGAGCGCCGCCTACTGGCGAATGCTGTGGATCTGGGTCGCGCTCGGCGCAATCGCATTCTTTGCCTTTGTCGGCATCTTCTGGCTGATGGTGACGAAGGGCGCCTGAGTGCGGAATGGGGCGGCTCATAGCGCGGACTGCGGTGCACTGCCTGGCCCTCAGCCCCGCCGCCGCCTCCTTTTCCGCCCTCAACGCGGCGTTGGCCGATGCGGTAGAATTCCATTTTGGAATAAGGATCGGAAGATGCACTGGCAGCCTCGGATCGCCCATTTGATGCCCGTCCCGCGTGAGTCTCGCCCCGCGGCGGAGCGTCACGTCCGCCAGGCACGATCGTGTAGCAGTATCTGAGCGCCGCGAAGCGTCCGACGTGAGTAGACCGTCGGTGGCGCTTCGCTCCCAAGAAGATTTCCAAGCATTGCGCCCCACGCGCACAGTCAGCCGGCGCCTCGCCACGAGAGCGTCGGGCTGATCCACCGAGTCGTCCACACATGAACGCACCTCAAGTATTCGATCCGCACGGAGCCGCCACTGCGGTCGCCGCCGATCCCGAAGCGCGCCTGCGCGAAATTCCCTACAACTACACGTCGTTTTCCGACCGGGAAATCGTCATTCGTCTGCTAGGCGACGACGCCTGGGCCGCGTTGGCCGAACTGCGCGCGGAGCGCCGCACCGGCCGCTCGGCGCGCATGCTCTATGAAGTGCTCGGCGACATCTGGGTGGTGCGCCGTAACCCGTATCTGCAGGACGACCTGCTCGACAACCCCAAGCGCCGCGCGATGCTGATCGAGGCGCTGCATCATCGTCTGTCCGAGATCGAGAAGCGCCGCCGCGCCGATCTCACCGAGCATGGCGACGAAGCGGGCGTCGACCGCGCCGCGCGCGTGGAAACGCTGGTGCAGGCCGCGCGCCGCGCCGTCGACGAATTCGAAAGCGAATTTCAGAAGACCTACGATCTGCGCCGCCGCGCGACGAAGGTGCTCGGCCGTGTCACCGAAAAAGACAACATCAAGTTCGACGGTTTGTCGCGCGTCTCGCATGTGACCGACGCGACCGACTGGCGCGTCGAATATCCGTTCGTCGTGCTGACGCCGGATACCGAAGCCGAGATCGCCGGCATGATCAAGGCTTGCTTCGAGCTCGGGCTGACGGTGATTCCGCGCGGCGGCGGCACCGGCTACACGGGCGGCGCGGTGCCGCTCACGCCGTTCTCGGCCGTCATCAATACCGAAAAGCTCGAACAGCTCGGCGCAGTCGAAATGACCGAACTGCCGGGCGTCGATCGCAAAGTGCCGACCATTTTCTCCGGCGCGGGCGTCGTCACGCGCCGCGTGACCGAGGCGGCCGAGCAGGCGGGCTTCGTGTTCGCCGTCGATCCGACTTCGCTCGACGCATCGTGCGTCGGCGGCAATGTCGCGATGAACGCCGGCGGCAAGAAAGCGGTGCTGTGGGGCACGGCGCTCGACAACCTCGCCTGGTGGCGCATGGTCGATCCGGAAGGCAACTGGCTCGAAGTCACGCGTCTGGATCACAACCTCGGCAAGATTCACGATATTGAAGTCGCGCGTTTCGAGCTGAAATGGTTCGACGGCAACTATGCGCCGGGCGAGAAGCTGCTGCGCACGGAAGCGCTCGACATCAAGGGCCGCGTGTTCCGCAAGGAAGGTCTGGGTAAAGACGTCACCGACAAATTCCTCGCCGGTTTGCCTGGCGTGCAGAAGGAAGGCTGCGACGGACTCATCACGTCCGCGCGCTGGGTGCTGCACAAGATGCCCGCGCATACGCGCACTGTGTGCCTCGAATTCTTCGGCCAGGCGCGCGAAGCGATTCCGAGCATCGTCGAAATCAAGGACTATCTGTTCGAAACGTCGAAGCAGGGCGGCGCGATTCTGGCTGGTCTCGAACATCTCGACGAGCGCTATCTCCGCGCGGTCGGCTACGCGACCAAGAGCAAGCGCAACGGCTTTCCGAAGATGGTGCTGATCGGCGACATCGTCGGTAACGATGCGGATGCGGTTGCACAGGCGACGTCGGAAGTCGTGCGCATGGCCAACGGCAAGAGCGGCGAAGGTTTCGTCGCGGTCAGCGCCGAGGCGCGCAAGCGCTTCTGGCTCGACCGCAGCCGCACCGCCGCGATCGCGAAGCACACCAACGCGTTCAAGATCAACGAAGACGTGGTGATTCCGCTCGACCGCATGGGCGAGTACACGGACGGCATCGAGCGGATCAACATCGAGCTGTCGATCAAGAACAAGCTGCAACTTGTCGACGCGCTCGAAGCGTTCTTCAAGGCAGGCAAGCTGCCGCTCGGCAAGAGCGACGACGCCAATGAAATTCCGAGCGCCGAACTGCTCGAAGACCGCGTGCAGCAGGCGCTGGATCTGCTCAAGCGCGTGCGCACGCGTTGGGAGTTTTTGCGCGACAAGCTCGACCTGTCGTTGCGCGAGGCGCAGCATTATCTCGTCGGGCTCGGCTACGAAGCGCTCGCCGAAAAATTCGCCGATCGCGTCGACGCACAAGCTGATGCGACCGTGTTCCATGTCACGCAGGACCGAACGATCCGCGTGTCGTGGAAGCAGGAAATCCGCGCTGAATTGCGGCAGATTTTCAACGGCGGCGAGTTCAAGCCGATCCTCGACGAAGCGCAGGCGATCCACAAGCAGGTGCTGCGCGGCCGCGTGTTCGTCGCGCTGCACATGCACGCGGGCGACGGCAACGTGCACACGAACCTGCCGGTGAACTCCGACAACTACGAGATGCTGCAAGACGCCCACACGGCGGTCGCGCGCATCATGAAGCTCGCGCGTTCGCTCGACGGCGTGATTTCCGGCGAGCACGGCATCGGCATCACGAAGCTCGAATTTCTCACCGACGACGAGATCGGCGAATTCCGCGCGTATAAGCAGCGCGTCGATCCGCATGGCCGCTTCAACGCGGGCAAGCTGCTCGAAGGCGCCGACTTGCGTAACGCCTACACGCCGAGCTTCGGCCTGATGGGCTATGAATCGCTGATCATGCAGCAGTCGGATATCGGCGCGATTTCGGAGTCGATCAAGGACTGTTTGCGTTGCGGCAAGTGCAAGCCGGTGTGCGCGACCCACGTGCCGCGCGCGAACCTGCTGTACAGCCCGCGCAACAAGATTCTCGCGACGTCGCTGCTGGTCGAGGCGTTCCTGTACGAAGAGCAGACGCGCCGCGGCGTGTCGATCAAGCATTGGGACGAGTTCGGCGATGTCGCCGATCACTGCACCGTGTGCCACAAATGCGTGACGCCGTGCCCAGTGAAGATCGACTTCGGCGATGTGACCATGAACATGCGCAACCTGCTGCGCAAAATGGGCAAGAAGAAGTTCAATCCGGGCAACGCAGCCGGCATGTTCTTCCTCAACGCGACGAATCCGCAGACCATCAACCTCGCGCGCACGGCGATGATGGGCATCGGCTACAAGGCGCAGCGCCTCGGCAACGAAGTGCTGAAGAAGTTCGCGAAGAAGCAGACGGCGCACCCGCCCGCAACGGTCGGCAAGCCGCCGGTCACGCAGCAGGTGATCCACTTCATGAACAAGAAGATGCCGGGCAATCTGCCGAAGAAAACCGCGCGCGCATTGCTCGATATCGAGGACAACAAGATCGTCCCGATCATCCGCAATCCGAAGACGACCACGGCAGATACGGAAGCGGTGTTCTACTTCCCCGGCTGTGGTTCCGAGCGGCTTTTCTCGCAGGTCGGCCTAGCGACTCAGGCGATGCTGTGGGAAGCGGGCGTGCAAACGGTGCTGCCGCCGGGCTATCTGTGCTGCGGCTATCCGCAGCGCGGCTCGGGTCAGTTCGACAAGGCCGAGCAGATCGTCACCGACAACCGCGTGCTGTTCCATCGCGTCGCGAATACGCTGAACTATCTCGACATCAAAACGGTGGTGGTGTCGTGCGGCACCTGCTACGACCAGCTCGCCGGTTATGAATTCGACAAGATTTTCCCGGGCTGCCGGATCATCGACATTCACGAGTTTCTGCTTGAAAAAGGCATGAAGCTCGACGGCGTCACAGGCACGCGCTACATGTACCACGACCCGTGCCACACGCCGATCAAGACGATGGACCCGGTCAAGCTGGTGAACGCGCTGATGGGTTCCGAGAAGGACGGCTACAAGATCGAAAAGAACGATCGTTGCTGCGGCGAATCGGGCACGCTCGCGGTCACGCGTCCCGACATTTCGACGCAGGTGCGCTTTCGCAAGGAAGAGGAAATCCGCAAGGGCGCGGCCAAGCTGCGCGGTATTCCGCTCGTCGCCGAAGCCGGCGCGAACGCGATCAATCCGGCCAATGCATCGGCCGGCACCGCGGGTGCGGCGAATGGCTCCGTGCTGAAGGCCGGCGACGGTCCGCAGCCGAAGGGCGCTACCGACGTCAAGATTCTCACGAGCTGCCCGTCTTGCCTGCAAGGTCTGTCGCGCTACAACGAAGACGCGGGCATCGAGGCGGATTACATCGTCGTCGAAATGGCGCGTCATGTGCTCGGTGAAGACTGGATGGTCGACTACGTGCAGCGTGCGAACAATGGCGGAATCGAGCGCGTGCTGGTTTAATGGCACGACTGACGATTTTTGCCTGAGGACGACGATGGATTGCGTTTTTTGCCGTGAAGATGGCGGCGATGTGCTGTGGCAGGACGACACGTTGCGCGTCGTCCTCGCCGACGAACACGATTACCCGGGCTTTTGCCGCGTGATCTGGAACGAGCACGTAGCCGAGTTTTCGGATCTCGACGCGGCGGGCCGCGATCGTGTGATGAAGGCGGTGTATGCGGTCGAGCGCGCGATGCGGCGCATTCTTCAGCCGGCGAAGGTGAACCTCGCGAGCCTCGGCAACCAGGTGCCGCATGTGCATTGGCACGTCATTCCGCGTTTCTCGAACGACGCTCATTTCCCGCTGCCCATCTGGGCGCCGCGCCAGCGCACGGTGTCCGAAGCGATGCTGTCGTCGCGCCGCGCGCAGGCCACGCTGCTGCGCGAAGCGGTGCGGCAGGAAATCGAACACGCTCTCGCCTGAGCGCCATTCACCCGCCGCTTCGCGCCGCGCTCATGGGGCGCATCGGGCGCGGCGGCGCTTTCATATCGACCTATCGAGGCCATCATGAGCGGACTGACTCCCGATACTCCGGTGCCGACCGGCGTCGTCGTGCATTCGAAGTCGCGCGTGCTGGAATTGCAGTACGCGAGCGGCGAATCGTACCGGCTGCCGTTCGAGCTGCTGCGCGTGTATTCGCCGTCGGCGGAAGTACAGGGCCACGGTCCCGGCCAGGAAACGCTGCAAACCGGCAAGCGCGACGTCACGATCACGATGATCGAAGGCGTCGGCAACTACGCCATTCAGCCGACGTTCTCCGACGGGCACTCCACCGGCATCTATTCGTGGGACCTGCTCTACGATCTGGCACGGCGCCAGGATGAACTGTGGCGCGCGTATCTCGACAAACTGGCTGCGGCCGGCGTCGACCGCGATACGCCGATGGCCCCGCCGGGCGCTGCGCACGGGCACCGTCACTGATACGATTCGCCAGAACTGCCGCACCTGCGGCGCAATATTTTCAGAATACGCGGAAAGGACAAGCGCGATGAGCAAAACCCACTTCGGCTTTCAATCGGTCGACGAACAGGAAAAGGCGCAGAAGGTGGCGGGCGTGTTCCACTCGGTGGCCGCCAACTACGACTTGATGAACGACCTGATGTCGGGCGGGTTGCACCGTGCGTGGAAGATGTTCACGATCGCGCAGGCCCACGTGCGGCCGGGCTACAAGGTGCTCGACATCGCGGGCGGCACGGGCGATCTGTCGAAGGCGTTTGCGAAGCAGGCGGGCGAAACCGGTGAGGTCTGGCACACGGACATCAACGAGTCGATGCTGCGTGTCGGCCGCGACCGTCTGCTCGACAAGGGCGTGATTACGCCGGCGCTGCTCTGCGACGCCGAGAAGATTCCCTTCCCGGACAACTATTTCGATGTGGTCACCGTGGCATTCGGCTTGCGCAATATGACGCATAAGGACATCGCGCTGGCGGAAATGCGCCGCGTGCTGAAGCCGGGCGGGCGTCTGCTGGTGCTGGAATTCTCGAAGGTCTGGGACCCGCTGAAAAAGGCCTACGACGTCTATTCGTTCAAGGTCTTGCCGTGGCTCGGCGAGCGTTTTGCGAAAGACGCGGAGAGCTACCGCTACCTGGCCGAATCGATCCGCATGCACCCGGACCAGGAAACTTTAAAAACAATGATGGAACAAGCGGGCCTCGACAGCGTCAAATATTACAATTTGTCAGCCGGCGTGGTAGCTTTGCATGTGGGGACCAAATACTAGGGTTCCTAACCCGTCGATTTTTAAAGGAATGCACCGAAATGTCCGATTCAATGCTGTTATCTCCCCGTAAGGTCAAGCGGTCGCTGGCGAGAAGAATCGGACTGATCGCAATGGTCGGTCTGATCGTGGCCGGCTCCGTCGCCTCGCTCGACGCCGAAGCGCGCCGCATGGGCGGCGGCCGCAGCATCGGCCGTCAGTCGAACACCGTTCAGCAGCAGGCTGCGCCGCAACCTTCGCCGACCAACCCGGCCATGCAGCAGCGCGCGCAACCCGCGCCTGCGCCTACACCGGCGCCGGCCGCGCAGCCTAACCGCTCGCGCTGGCTTGGGCCCATCGCCGGTCTCGCAGCCGGTCTCGGCATCGCCGCGTTGCTGTCGCACTTCGGTCTGGGCGGCGCGTTCGCGGGCGCCATGGCCAACATCATCGTGATCGCATTGCTCGCGATGATCGGCATCTGGCTGATCCGCCGCTTCCTGGGCCGCAAGCGCGATACGTCGCAACCGGCTTACGCCGGGCATTCGCCGTCGCTGAATTCCGGCGCCACGGGCTATACGCAGGAGCCGCAAGAGCCGCGCTACACGGCGCCGCCTACCGGTTCGTATCTTGAGCCGCAAGGCAATCCGCTGACCACGCCGTCCGTGAACGCAACGCCGAGCGTGCCGGCCGGCTTCGATTCCGAAGCGTTCCTGCGCAACGCGAAGGTGTATTTCGTGCGACTGCAAGCCGCATGGGACGTCGGCAATATCGACGACATCCGCGAGTTCACCACGCCGGAAATGTTCGCCGAGGTTCGCGTCGACCTGTCTTCGCGCGGCGCCGGAACGAATCAGACGGATGTCGTGCAGTTGAACGCCGATTTGCTCGGCGTCGAAGAACGCGCGAACGAATACTTCGCGAGCGTGCGCTTCTCCGGGCTGATCCGCGAGGCGCCGGGTGCGGCGGCCGAGCCGTTCGTCGAAGTGTGGAATCTGTCCAAGGCGAACCGTCCGGGCGAAGGCTGGCTGCTCGCCGGCATCCAGCAGGTCGCGCAGCACTGAGACGCGAGAGCGTCGCGGCCGTCCGTCCGGTGGTTCGCTTGCAACGTGCGCACATGTCGCCCGACGCTGATCCGCGGTTGATCATCAAGGCCCACGATTAGCCGTTCAGCCAGGCAGGCCGCGAAGCGAACGGACGTTACAATAGGAACCCGCGCGAGCAGTCGCTCCCGCGGGTTTTTTCTTGCCACCTTCAATGACCCTCGCCGCCAAGCCCTTTGTCGCTGCCGTCAATCATCTGCTCGCCCGCGAATCGTGGGCTCGCGAGCGCCTCGCCCCTTACGCGGGCAAGACCGCGCGACTGTCGTCGCCGCCGGTCGTGCTGGCGCTCGTCGTGCAGCCGGACGGCTATCTGGGCGCGCTCGGCGAAACCGACGCGCAACAGTTCGACGTGACGCTTTCGGTGCCGTCGGATGCGTTGCCGGCGTTCGTCCAGGGTGGCCAGGCCGCGGTCATGAAGCACGTGAAGATCGACGGCGACGCCGAGTTCGCGACCGTCATCGCCAAACTGGCGGAGCATTTGCGCTGGGAGCCGGAAGAAGATCTGGCGAAGCTGATCGGCGACGGCCCCGCGTGGCGGGTCGCGTCGATTGCGCGCACGGTCGGCGAACATGTGCAGCGCACCGGCCGCAATCTGCTCGACACGGCCGCCGAATATCTGCTGGACGAAAATCCGCAACTCGTGCGCCGCACCGCGCTCGACGACTTCAACGTCGAGCTGGCGCAAGCACGCGATGCGCTCGCGCGAGTCGAAAAACGCATCCAGCGTCTTGAACAGAAGGTCGAAGCCCGCGGCGCCGTCGCGCCGGGCAGCGCCGCCACGTTGCGCGGCACGCGCTAGTCACCGGGCACCACTATGCGTTTTCTGCGTTTCCTCAAGATCTTTTTCACGGTTATCCGCTTCGGTCTCGACGAGATGATGCTCGGCCGCATCAACGACCGGCGCGTGCGCATGCTGCTGCGTATCACCACGCTCGGACGGAATTTCGACGCGCCGCCTGGCGTGCGCTTGCGCCTCGCGCTAGAAAGCCTCGGGCCGATCTTCGTCAAGTTCGGGCAGGTGCTGTCGACGCGGCGCGATCTGTTGCCCGTCGACATCGCCAACGAACTCGCGAAGCTCCAGGACCAGGTGCCGCCGTTCGATTCGACGGTAGCCATCGGGCTCGTCGAGAAGTCGCTCGGCGCGCCGGTCGATGTGCTGTTCGACGATTTCGAGCGCGTGCCGGTGGCCAGCGCTTCCATCGCGCAGGTGCACTTCGCGACCGTGAAGGCCGGGCAGCACGCGGGCAAGGCTGTCGCCGTGAAAGTGCTGCGCCCGAACATGCTGCCGGTGATTGATTCGGACCTCGCGTTGCTGCGCGACATCGCCGTATGGGCCGAGCGCTTGTGGGCCGACGGCAAGCGCCTGAAGCCGCGCGAAGTGGTCGCCGAGTTCGACAAGTATCTGCACGACGAACTCGATCTGATGCGCGAGGCCGCCAACGGCAGCCAGTTGCGCCGCAATTTCGCCGGGCTCGATCTGCTGCTCGTGCCCGAAATGTATTGGGAATTTTGCACGCCCACCGTGCTCGTGATGGAGCGCATGGTCGGCGTGCCGATCAGCCAGGTGGATACGCTGCGCGCGGCGGGCGTGGATATTCCGAAGCTCGCGCGCGAAGGTGTGGAGATTTTCTTCACGCAGGTGTTCCGCGACGGCTTTTTCCACGCGGACATGCACCCCGGCAACATCCAGGTGAGCCTCGATCCGGCGCACTTCGGCCGCTATATCGCGCTTGATTTCGGCATCATCGGGGCGCTGTCGGACTTCGACAAGAACTACCTCGCGCAGAACTTCCTCGCCTTTTTCAAGCGCGACTACCATCGCGTCGCGACGCTGCATCTCGAGTCGGGCTGGGTGCCGCCGACCACGCGCGTCGAGGAACTGGAAAGCGCGATTCGCGCGGTATGCGAGCCGTATTTCGACCGCGCGCTGAAGGACATTTCGCTCGGTCAGGTGCTGATGCGCCTGTTTTCGACGTCGCGCCGCTTCAACGTCGAAATTCAGCCGCAGCTCGTGCTGCTGCAAAAAACCATGCTCAACGTCGAGGGGCTCGGCCGCTCGCTCGATCCCGAACTCGATTTGTGGAAGACGGCGAAGCCCTATCTCGAACGCTGGATGAACGAGCAGATCGGGCTGCGCGGCTGGTACGAGCGGTTGAAGATCGAGGCGCCGCAGTGGAGCAAGACGCTGCCGCAATTGCCGCGGCTGATCCATCATGTATTGGCCGAGCGGCACGATCATGGGCGCGTCGGCAACGACGACATGATCCGGCAGATCCTGCTCGAGCAGAAACGCACGAACCGGCTGCTGCAAGGCTTGCTGCTGTTCGGCGTGGCAGTCGGTGTCGGCGCGGCGCTTGCGCGAGTGTTCCTCGCGCTGGCGTACGGCGCCTGATCCAAGCGAAGCCTAAGCGGCCCGAATGCGAGGCGAACGATGAGCGATCCGAGCCAAGATCCGACCCAATCCCCGATGCCCGATTTCGAAAGCCGCGATCCGAATTCGCCGGCGTTCTGGGACGAGCGTTTCGAGCGTCATTTCACGCCGTGGGACCAGGCGGGCGTGCCGTCGGCGTTTCAGTCGTTTGCTGGGCGTCATGCCGGCGAGGCGGTGCTGATTCCCGGCTGCGGCAGCGCCTACGAAGCGGCCTGGCTGGCCGCGCACGGCAGTCCGGTGCGCGCCATCGACTTTTCGCACGCAGCCGTCGCGGCGGCGCGCGCGCAGTTGGGCGAACAGCATGCACAGCTCGTCGAACAGGCGGATTTTTTCAGCTACGAGCCGCCGTTTGCGCCCGCATGGATCTACGAGCGCGCGTTTCTGTGCGCGTTGCCGCCTGCGCGCCGCGACGACTATGCGCGCCGCATGGCCGAACTGTTGCCGGCAGGCGCGCTGCTCGCCGGCTTCTTTTTTATCGGAGCGACGCCGAAAGGGCCGCCGTTCGGCATCGAGCGCGCTGAACTCGAGACGCTGCTCACGCCGCATTTCGAACTGATCGAAGATGAGGCGGTCAGCGATTCGATCGCGGTGTTTGCGGGACGCGAGCGTTGGCTGACGTGGCGCCGCCGAGGCTGAACGTCGAGCGTCGCCCGCCGAGGCCGGGGCCGCTGCCGCTGCCGGTTCGAGCGCCGCGGCGCCTGACCATCGCTCGCGCGGCCCTTGATTTTTCATGCAAGCGCCCCCATCTGGCGCGACGGCGGCTGCGCCGGACGCTCATCCCCAAAATGCCGGGGAGCGTTACGGTTTGCGGCTATAATTCAAGGCTTTGCAAGCGTTTACAAGATTTCAGTAGGGAACAGGTCATGCCGATCTACGCTTATCGTTGCGAGTCATGCGGCTTTGGGAAGGACGTCCTTCAGAAGATGAGCGACCCCCAGTTGACGCAATGTCCCGAGTGCGGGAAAGACACTTTTCGCAAACAGGTCACGGCCGCGGGCTTCCAGTTGAAGGGCTCCGGCTGGTACGTGACCGACTTCCGCGGCGGCAACAGCGGCGCGCCCGCGAAGGCCGACGCCAACGGCGCGTCGAATGGCGCTGCCAACGGCGCCTCGGGCGAGAACGCCGCGGCTGCCAGCAACGGCGCCGCCAAACCCGACACAGCCGCAGCCAGCAGTTCAGCCGCGGCGCCGGCAGCACCGGCTGCAACGCCGGCGGCCAGCACGCCCGCAAGCGGCTCCAGCAGCGTCTAGTAGCACTGCCGCCCTCGCGGGCGGCGCACACGCCGCGCATTGCTTCGGCGGCGCGGCTTTCTGGCGGTACACATGACGACGAAAAAAACGACGCTCAAATCGGTGTTTCTGACTGGCCTCCTGGTGCTGGTGCCTTTGGCCATCACGCTGTGGGTGCTCGGTCTGATCATCGGCACGATGGATCAGACGCTATTGCTGCTGCCGCGCGCATGGCAGCCCGAGCGCGTGTTCGGTTTCCGCCTGCCCGGCCTCGGCGCGGTGCTGACACTGGCATTCATCTTTGTCGTCGGGCTGTTGACTCAGAACTTCGTCGGGCAGAAGCTCGTGAAGTGGTGGGAAGTCGTGGTCGCGCACATTCCCGTGGTCGGGCCGATCTACACGAGCGTCAAGCAGGTGTCCGACACGCTGCTGTCGAGCAGCGGCAACGCGTTTCGCAAGGCGCTGCTCATCGAATACCCGCGCCGCGGCTGCTATACGATTGCGTTTCTGACCGGCATTCCGGGCGGCGACGTGATCAATCACCTGAAAGAAGATCACGTCAGCGTTTATGTGCCGACCACGCCGAATCCAACGTCCGGCTTCTTCCTGATGGTGCCCAAGAGCGAAGTGATCGAACTCGACATGACGGTCGACGCCGCGCTCAAGTACATCGTCTCGATGGGCGTCGTGGCGCCGTCCGCGCCTCCGGCGCCGGTGCGCCGCACGACAGTCGAGCCTCCGCTGTAATGCCGGCGCGCAACGTTTCACGCAGTGTCGAACTGCGGCGCGCCGATCAACCAATGCAAAACGAAAGTCAAACATCATGTCGATGAGATCTGAATACTGCGGTCTGGTGACCGAAGAACTACTGGGCCAAACCGTCTCGCTGTGCGGCTGGGTCAGCCGCCGCCGCGACCACGGCGGCGTTATCTTCATCGACCTGCGTGACCGCGAAGGCCTCGTTCAGGTCGTCTGCGACCCGGATCGCGCGGAGATGTTCAAGGCGGCCGAAGACGTGCGCAACGAGTTCTGTCTGCAGATCAAGGGCGTGGTGCGCGCGCGTCCCGAAGGCACGACGAACGCCGCGCTCAAGAGCGGCAAGATCGAAGTGCTGTGCCACGAGCTGATCGTGCTGAACGCGTCGGTCACGCCGCCGTTCCAGCTCGACGACGACAACCTGTCGGAAACCACGCGCCTCACGCATCGCGTGCTCGATCTGCGCCGTCCGCAGATGCAGCACAACCTGCGTCTGCGTTACCGCGTCGCGATCGAAGTGCGCAAGTACCTCGACACGCTCGGCTTCATCGACATCGAAACGCCGATGCTGACCAAGAGCACGCCGGAAGGCGCGCGCGACTACCTGGTGCCGTCGCGTACGAACCCCGGTCAGTTCTTCGCGCTGCCGCAGTCGCCGCAGCTCTTCAAGCAGCTCTTGATGGTGGCGAACTTCGACCGCTACTACCAGATCACCAAGTGCTTCCGCGACGAAGACCTGCGCGCCGACCGTCAGCCGGAATTCACGCAGATCGACTGCGAAACCTCGTTCCTGTCGGAACAGGAAATTCGCGATCTGTTCGAGGCGATGATCCGTCATGTGTTCAAGGAAACGATCGGCGTTTCGCTCGACGAGAAATTCCCGGTCATGGAGTATTCGGAAGCCATGCGCCGCTTCGGTTCGGACAAGCCGGACCTGCGCGTGAAGCTCGAATTCACCGACCTGACCGACGCGGTTAAAGACGTCGAATTCAAGGTGTTCAGCACGCCGGCCAACTCGAAAGACGGCCGCGTTGCGGCCATCCGCGTGCCGAAGGGCGGCGAGCTTTCGCGTGGCGACATCGACAGCTATACGGAATTCGTGCGCATTTACGGCGCGAAGGGTCTCGCGTGGATCAAGGTCAACGAAGTGGCGAAGGGCCGCGACGGTCTGCAAAGCCCAATCGTCAAGAACCTGCATGACGAAGCGGTCAAGGCGATTATCGAGCGCACCGGCGCGCAAGACGGCGACATCATCTTCTTCGCGGCGGATCGCGCGAAGGTGGTGAACGACAGCCTCGGCGCGCTGCGTCTGAAGATCGGCCATTCGGAATTCGGCAAGGCCAACGGTCTGGTCGAGTCGGGCTGGAAGCCGCTGTGGGTGGTCGACTTCCCGATGTTCGAATACGACGAGGAAGACAACCGCTACGTCGCCGCGCATCATCCGTTCACGAGCCCGAAAGACGAGCACCTCGAGTACCTGGAATCGGACCCGGCGCGTTGCCTCGCGAAGGCTTACGACATGGTGCTGAACGGCTGGGAAATCGGCGGCGGCTCGGTGCGTATCCACCGCGAGGAAGTGCAGAGCAAGGTGTTCCGCGCGCTCAAGATCAACGCCGAAGAAGCGCAAGCCAAGTTCGGCTTCCTGCTCGACGCGTTGCAGTACGGCGCGCCTCCGCATGGCGGCATCGCGTTCGGTCTGGACCGCATCGTCACGATGATGGCCGGCGCCGATTCGATCCGCGACGTGATCGCGTTCCCGAAGACGCAGCGCGCGCAAGATCTGCTCACGCAGGCGCCGAGCGAAGTGGACGAGCGCCAGCTGCGCGAGTTGCACATCCGTCTGCGCACGCCGGAACCGAAGGCGTGACGATTTGATGCCGGGTGCTGTCTGAAAACGACAGCAGAAGCAAAACGAAAAGGCGCGGGAGGAAACTCCGGCGCCTTTTTCGTTTTTTGCGTTACAGTCGATGCAACAGCTTTCGACTGTTCATTGGACCACCCGCCGACATGTATCGCGCAAGCATTGCGCCCAGTTTTCACATCATGCCGAAACCGCCGAAGATCCCGCAGTCCGTACTCGTCGTCATTCATACGCCCTCGCTCGATGTGCTGTTGATCGAGCGCGCCGATATGCCGGGGTTCTGGCAGTCGGTGACGGGTTCGAAAGACCGGCTCGACGAACCGCTCGCCGAAACGGCCATGCGCGAAGTGGCCGAGGAAACCGGCATCGTGATCGGCAGCGCTGCTGTGCCGCAAAGCGCGCTGTTCGACTGGCAATACTCGATCGAATACGAGATCTATCCGCAGTTTCTGCATCGCTATGCCGAAGGCGTGATCCACAACACCGAGCACTGGTTCAGCGTGGAAGTGCCCGAGCGCCTCGAAGTCACGCTCGCGCCGCGCGAGCACACCGCGTTTCTTTGGCTGCCGCATGAAGAGGCGGCGTCGCGCTGCTTTTCGTCGTCGAATGCGGATGCGATCCTGCAGTTGCCGAGCAGGTTGCGCAAGCGTTCGGAGTCTCGCCGATGAGCGTCGGCGGCGCACGCCGTTTCGCCCGTCTGCGGCAATCGCTGCTCGGCCGCCGCTATTGGCAGCGCTACCGCTTCACGAGCGGCAACGACGTCAAGCTGCTGCGCTCCGGCGACGAGTTCTTCAGCGCGCTTGTGCAGCGTGTGGATGCCGCCGAGCGCGACGTGGTTCTCGAAACCTATATCTTTTGCTACGACGAGGCCGGGCAGATGGTCAACGCGGCGCTGCTGCGCGCTGCGGCGCGCGGCGTGCGTGTGCGCGTGATCACCGACGGTGTCGGCACCGCCCGCCTGCCGATGTTCGACGAGTGGACCGGCGCGGGCATCGAGCATCGCATCTACAACCCGCACATTTTCGGGCGCTTCGGTTTCTCGCGCACGCACCGCAAGCTGGCCGTGATCGACGACGCGTTTGCGTATTGCGGCGGCATCAACATCGTCGACGATTACGAAAACAACGGCGAGACGCTGCCGTACCGGCGCTGGGATTTCGCGGTCGAACTGCACGGGCCGGTGGTGAGCGACGTGCGCCAGGCGTTCGAAGTGCAATGGCGGCGGATTCGCGTCGGGCATCGGCCGGTGGAGTCGCTCGAGCCCGATCTCAGTCCGAAGACGTCCGCGTCGCTCGGCAGCCTGCGCCGTCGCCGTCGGCGCCGCAACGAAGAACTGTGGGCGGGCGGCGAACCGTGCGTCGCGTTCGTCGCGCGCGACAACCTGATCAATCGGCGCGCCATCGAAAAGGCGTATCTGACGGCGATCGGCCAGGCGCGTAACGAGGTGCTGCTCGCGAATCCGTACTTCATGCCTGGCCGCAAGCTGCGTCGCGCGCTCGTGTATGCGGCGCGGCGCGGCGTCGTGGTGAAGCTGATTATCGGCCGCAAGGAGTTCAAGGCGCTCGACTACGCGGTGCCTTTTCTCTATCGCGCGTTGCTGCGGGCGGGCGTGCAGATCGCCGAGTACGAGAAGACCATGCTGCACGGCAAGGTCGCGGTGGTCGACTCGAACTGGGCGACCGTGGGTTCGTCCAATCTCGACGCGCTCAGCCTCATGCTGAACAACGAGGCCAACGTCGTGCTGGTGAACGATCCGTCGGTCGACGCGCTTCGCGAAGCGATCCTCGTCGCGTTCAAGGACTCGCGGCGCATCGACGAGGCGCACTACGACGCGCGTCCGGCCGGCGAACGGCTGCTTAACTGGCTCGCCTACACGACGTACCGGCTGGCGATGAAGGTGCTGACGGTGGGCGGCTACGATTAGCGGATAAGGCCGACGCTTCACAAGCACGCTCAACCATTTCCCGATGTCTTTCAGACGTTTCGCGCAGCCCCTTCGCGGACCCCGAAACCATAATCGCCGCTCACCAGCGGTCAAGCGCCCGACGCGAGAAGATGCGAGCCCATGCGAGCCCATGCGTCGGCGTCAAAGACCTCTGCCATCAAGCAGCGTGCGCCGATGGCACTGCACCGCGCACCGTGAGCGGCGCGAAGCCACCGGCCAGTCATCGAGGTCCGTCCGTCCCATGCCAGCGCATTCCGAAGCCGCATCCGATAACAGCAACATATCAAGCCTGCATGACCAGGCTCTGGCAGCGTACCGGGCCGGTCGCCACGACACCGTCCACGCGCTCGCCGCGCAAATCCTGACGCTGGACGGCGAGCACACCGGCGCCATGCATCTCGAGGGCCTGCTCGCGCTTGCCGCCGGCCAGCCTGAAGTGGCGCAACACTGGATCGAGCGGGCGATCGAGCTCGGTCCGGAAGCGAACCTCTACAACACGCTGTACGCGATTCAACTCAGACTGGGCGATCACGACGGAGCCGTCGACAGTTTGCGCAAGGGGCTCGCACTGCAGCCGGAGTTCACTGCGCTTCACTACAACCTGGCGTTGACGCTGCAACATCTCGACCGTCCGGAAGACGCGGCAGTCAGTTACCGTCGGACGATCAAGATTGAACCTGGCCACTCCGCGGCGCACAACAACCTCGGCCGCATCTTCGCGGACCTGGGCGCTCTACAGGAAGCCGAGCATCACTACCGGCGCGCGCTCGAACTCGCGCCGGCCAATCTCGTCGCACGCAATAACCTGTCGATGCTGCTGCTCGCCACCGGCCGTTATCAGGAAGCCTGGCCATATTTCGAAGACCGCTGGGTCAGCTTCCGTCACGCCGACGGAAGTCCCGCGCGAGTGCCCATCCAGGCGCCGTTGCCGCGCTGGTGGGGCGAAAGCCCCGCCGTGGTCGGCACCGCGGAGCCGAAACGTATGCGCAGCGAACGTCTGCTCGTGCTCGACGAGCAAGGCTACGGCGACAGTCTGCAATTCGCGCGCTACCTGCCAATGGCGCTCGAACTGTTCGCGCAGGTCGGCTATGTATGCCCGGCGCCGCTGCGTCGCCTGTACGCAGAATCGCTGTGTTCGCGCTGGCCGGGGCTCGTGCTGCTCGACGAGCCGGCGTCCGATGTTGCGAGCTGGGATCGCTATTGCCCGCTGATGTCGTTGCCGATGGCGTTCGGCACGCAAGTCGCGACCATCCCGGCGGACACGCCGTATCTCCACGCCGATATGACGCGTGCCGCCGCCTGGCGCGCGCGGCTCGACACGTTGCCGGACGCGCACTTGCCGCGCATCGGCGTGGTATGGGCGGGCGGTCATTCGGGCATCGCCGTGGATCGCCGGCGCAGCCTCAGCGCAGCTCAGCTTGCGCCGCTCTTCGCGCTCGATCAGATCCGCTGGATCAGTCTGCAAAAGACCGATGATCCCGCCAAGCTGGCCGATCCGGCCAGCCAGGCGCGCCTAACGGACTGGACCGCCGATCTCACGGACTTCGCGGATACCGACGCAAACTCAGCGCGACGACTGGGACGACGTGCTCGCGCGGACATGCGAGGCACTCAAGCAGCGCTACGCAATCGGAGCTTAAACGTGTTCTAGATTCGCTTGCGCTGCTGCATCATGTCAGCCGGCTGCGCAGTTCGAGGAAGCAGATGGAGCAATGCAAAACTGCCTGACGACAAACCCCTCTAAAAAATCCGATTCCTCTGATTGCTACATGCCCCAAAATTGAAGCCAGGTTAGAAACCGGTTTCTAATAAAGTCCTTGTTTCGCGGACGGCGCCACTCAATAATAGTACGGCCGTTCGATTTTCTTTCGGTCACATTAGAACGGTAAAAGCTATGCGAAAAGGCGAACAAACGCGAGCCGCAATTCTCGATGCAGCACTTGATCTTGCAAGCCGCGACGGACTCGAAGGTCTGACGATTGGCCTCCTGGCCGAGCGCATGCAGATGAGCAAAAGCGGTGTGTTCGCGCATTTCGGGTCGCGCGAGGACTTGCAGGTGGAAGTCGTGCGCGAATATCACCGTCGTTTCGAAGACGAGGTGTTTTTCCCGAGCCTGCGCGAGCCTCGCGGATTGCCGCGTTTGCGCGCGATGATCTCGCGCTGGATCGAGAAACGCATTCAGGAAGTGACCACCGGGTGCATCTACATCAGCGGCGCCGTTGAATACGACGACCGCGCGGACAGCCAGGTGCGCGAACAACTGGTGTCGAGCGTGACGATGTGGCGCGCGGCGCTCACTCGCGCGATTTCGCAGGCAATGGAAGAAGGGCATCTGCGCGCGGACACCGATCCGCAATTGATGCTGTTCGAACTGTACAGCTTCACGCTGGGTCTGCATCACGACGCGCGTTTCCTGCATCTGCCGGATGCGGTGCGTCTGACGTGGGCCGCGTTGGAAAAACTGATTGTTTCGTATCAAAGCGAAAGCCGTTAGCAGAGAGCCGATCCGCGTCGCGCGTGCAGCTAACGGCCTGGCTTCATGTTTAAACTTTGGAGAGACTCATGGGACAGTACGCCGCGCCGCTGCGCGACATGCAATTCGTGTTGCACGAGCTGCTTAACGTCGAAGCCGAGATCAAGCAGATGCCGAAGCACGCGGATCTCGACGCCGGGACGATCAACGCCGTGCTCGAAGAGGCCGGCAAGTTCTGCTCCGAAGTGCTGTTTCCGCTGAATCACAGTGGCGACCAGGAAGGCTGCACGTACGTCGGCGACGGCGTCGTGACCACGCCGAAGGGTTTCAAGGAAGCCTATCAACAGTACGTTGAAGCCGGCTGGCCCGCGCTCGGTTGCGATCCCGAGTACGGCGGCCAGGGGCTGCCCGCGTTCGTCAACAACGCGCTCTACGAAATGCTGAATTCGGCGAACCAGGCATGGACGATGTACCCCGGCCTCTCGCACGGCGCATACGAATGCCTGCACGCGCACGGCACGCCGGAACTGCAAAAGGTGTATCTGCCGAAGCTGGTGTCGGGCGTATGGACCGGCACCATGTGTCTGACCGAGCCGCATTGCGGCACCGACCTCGGCATTCTGCGCACCAAGGCCGAGCCGAATAGCGACGGCTCGTATGCGATCAGCGGCACGAAGATTTTCATCTCCAGCGGCGAGCATGATCTTGCGGAGAACATCGTTCACCTCGTGCTCGCGCGTCTGCCGGACGCGCCCAAGGGCACCAAGGGCATTTCGCTTTTCATCGTGCCGAAGTTCGTGCCGAACGATGCGGGCGAGCCCGGCGAACGCAATGGCGTGAAGTGCGGTTCCATCGAACACAAGATGGGCATTCACGGCAACGCGACCTGCGTGATCAATCTCGACAACGCGAAGGGCTGGCTCGTCGGCGAGCCGAACAAAGGCTTGAACGCGATGTTCGTGATGATGAACGCTGCGCGTCTGGGCGTCGGCATGCAGAGTTTGGGCTTGACCGAAGTCGCGTACCAGAACTCGCTGACGTATGCGAAAGAACGTCTGCAGATGCGCTCGCTGACCGGCCCGAAGGCGCCGGACAAAGCCGCTGATCCGATCATCGTGCATCCGGACGTGCGCCGCATGCTGCTCACGCAAAAGGCCTATGCCGAAGGCGCGCGCGCGTTCTCGTACTGGTCCGCTTTGCACATCGATAAGGAGCTGTCGCACGCCGACGAATCCGTGCGCAAGGAAGCCGCCGATCTGGTCGCGCTGCTCACGCCGATCCTGAAAGCGTTCCTGTCGGACAACGCGTTCGAAGGCACGAATCACGCGATGCAGATTTACGGCGGCCACGGCTTTATCGCCGAGTGGGGCATGGAGCAGTACGTGCGCGACGCGCGCATCAACATGATCTACGAAGGCACGAACGCGATTCAGGCGCTCGACCTGCTCGGCCGCAAGATTCTCGGCGACATGGGCGCGAAGATGAAGAAGTTCGGCAAGCTCGTGACCGAGTTTGTCGAAGCCGAAGGCATCAAGCCGGAGATGCAGGAGTTCATCAACCCGCTCGCCGACATCGGCGAAAAGGTGCAGAAGCTGACGATGGAAATCGGCATGAAGGCCATGCAGAATCCGGACGAAGTGGGCGCTGCGGCCGTGCCGTATCTGCGCACCGTCGGGCACCTCGTGTTCTCGTACTTCTGGGCGCGCATGGCGCGCGTCGCGCTGGATAACGAAGCATCGGGCGATCCGTTCTACAAGGCCAAGCTCGCCACCGCGCGCTTTTACTTCGCGAAGCTGCTGCCCGAAACGGCCATGACGATTCGCCAGGCGCGCGCCGGTTCCAAGCCGCTGATGGACTACGAAGAAGCGCTGTTCTAAATCAACTCACGGAAAGTCGCCGCGCGGGTTCCAACGACGCGGCGACTTTGCCGGCCCCATCCATCGCGAAGTAGTCGAGATATCCGCGACACATTCGCGACACCGCATAACTCCCCGGAGGAACGACGTGAGCAATCTGATCATTCGCAAGGTAGCCGTGCTCGGCGCCGGCGTGATGGGCGCGCAGATCGCCGCGCACCTGATCAACGCCAAGGTGCCGGTGCTGCTGTTCGACCTGCCCGCAAAGGAAGGTCCGAAGAACGCCATCGCGTTGAAGGCGATCGAGAATCTGAAGAAGCTGTCGCCCGCGCCGTTCGGCGTGAAGGACGACGCGCAGTACATTCAGCCCGCGAATTACGACGACGACATCGAGAAGCTCGCCGAATGCGACCTCGTGATCGAAGCGATCGCCGAGCGCATGGACTGGAAGCACGACCTGTACAAGAAGGTGTCGCCGCACATCGCGCCGAACGCGATCTTCGCGACCAACACGTCGGGCCTGTCGATCACCGAGTTGTCGCAAGGTTTCGCGGACGAACTCAAGGCGCGCTTTTGCGGCGTGCACTTCTTCAATCCGCCGCGCTACATGCATCTGGTCGAACTGATCCCGACCGCGACCACGCGCCCGGAAATTCTCGATCAACTCGAAACGTTCCTGACGAGCGTGGTCGGCAAGGGCGTCGTGCGCGCGAAAGACACGCCGAACTTCATCGCGAATCGCGTCGGCATTTTCTCGATTCTCGCCGTGATTACCGAGGCCGCAAAATTCGGCCTGCGTTTCGACGAAGTGGACGACCTGACCGGCTCGCGTCTCGGCCGTGCGAAGTCGGCCACGTTCCGTACTGCTGATGTCGTGGGTCTCGACACGATGGCGCACGTCATCAAGACGATGCAGGACAACCTGAAGGACGATCCGTTCTTCCCGGTCTACGAAACGCCGGCCGTGCTCGCCGAACTCGTGAAGAAGGGCGCGCTCGGTCAGAAGACGGGCGGCGGCTTCTACAAGAAAGAAGGCAAGGCGATCAAGGTGCTCGACCCGAAAACGGGCGAGTACGTGGATGGCGGCGCGAAGGCCGACGAACTCGTCGGCCGCATTCTGAAGCGTCCGCCGGCTGAGCGGCTGAAACTGCTGCGCGAATCGGAGCACCCGCAGGCGCAGTTCCTGTGGTCCATTTTCCGCGACGTGTTCCACTACATCGGCGTGCATCTGGAATCCATCGCCGATAACGCGCGCGACGTCGACCTCGCCATCCGCTGGGGTTTCGGCTGGAACGAAGGTCCGTTCGAAGGCTGGCAGACAGCCGGCTGGAAGCAGGTCGCCGAATGGGTGCAGGAAGACATCGCGGCAGGCAAGGCGCTCTCGACTGTGCCATTGCCTTCGTGGGTGCTCGACGGTCCCGTCGCCGAAAAGGGCGGCGTGCATACGAACGAAGGTTCGTGGTCGCCGGCTTCGAAGACGTTCGTGCCGCGCTCGTCGCTTGGCGTGTATGAGCGCCAGGTGTTCCGCGCACCACTCGTCGGCGAAACGGCTGCGGACCCGAAGACTTACGGCAAGACGCTATTCGAAACGGACGCGGTGCGCGCATGGGTCGACGACCGCGCCGGCGAGAACGATGTTCTGATCGTGTCGTTCAAGAGCAAGATGAACACGATCGGACCGTCGGTGATCGACGGTTTGACGCAGGCCATCGAACTGGCCGAGAAGGACTACAAGGGTCTCGTGATCTGGCAGCCGACGTCGCTGAAACTCGGCGCGCCGGGCGGCCCGTTCTCGGCGGGCGCGAACCTCGAAGAAGCGATGCCCGCGTTCATGATGGGCGGCGCGAAAGGCATCGAGCCGTTCGTGAAGAAGTTCCAGCAAGGCATGCTGCGCGTGAAGTACGCGAGCGTGCCGGTTGTGGCCGCAGTGTCGGGCATTGCGCTCGGCGGCGGCTGCGAGTTGCTGCTGCATAGCGCGAAGCGCGTTGCGCACATCGAAAGCTATATCGGTCTCGTGGAAGTCGGCGTGGGTCTCGTGCCTGCTGGCGGCGGCCTGAAGGAAGCGGCGTTGCGCGCGGCCGAGGCCGCGACGCAAGTCGGCGCGACCAACGATCTGCTGAAGTTCGTGCAGAAGTCGTTCGAAAACGCGGCGATGGCGAAGGTGTCGGCGTCCGCGCTCGACGCCCGCGCGATGGGTTATCTGAAGCCGTCGGACACGATTGTGTTCAACGTGTTCGAGTTGCTCGACGTCGCGAAGAAGGAAGCGCGCGCACTCGCCGGCGCGGGCTATCGTCCGCCGCTGCGCGTCACGCAAGTGCCGGTTGCCGGACGCTCGGCGATCTCGACCATCAAGGCATCGCTCGTGAACATGCGCGACGGCCGCTTCATCAGCGAGCACGATTTCCTGATCGCGAGCCGCATCGCCGAAGCCGTGTGCGGCGGCGACGTGGAAGGCGGCAGTCTCGTCGACGAAGAATGGTTGCTGCAACTCGAGCGCCGCGCGTTCGTCGATCTGCTCGGCACGCAGAAGACGCAGGAGCGGATCATGGGCATGCTGCAAACCGGCAAGCCGGTGCGGAACTAATAGCGACGCGCGCAAATTTCGGAGAAACAAATGAGCAAGCAATTGCAAGACGCATATATCGTCGCCGCGAGCCGCACGCCGATCGGCAAGGCGCCGCGCGGCGTGTTCAAGAACACGCGCCCCGACGAACTGCTGGTGCATGCAATCCGATCCGCCGTGGCGCAAGTGCCCGGCCTCGACACGAAGGTGATCGAAGACGCGATTGTCGGCTGCGCGATTCCCGAGGCCGAGCAAGGCCTGAACGTGGCCCGCATGGGCGCGCTGCTCGCGGGCCTGCCGCAGTCGGTCGGCGGCGTCACGGTGAACCGCTTCTGCGCGTCGGGCCTGACCGCGTTGGCGATGGCCGCGGACCGCATCCGCGTCGGCGAATCGGACGCGCTGATCGCGGGCGGCTGCGAGTCGATGAGCATGGTGCCGATGATGGGCAACAAGCCGTCGCTGTCGCCGCATATCTTCGATCGCAATGAAGATGTTGGCATTGCGTACGGCATGGGCCTGACCGCCGAGAAAGTCGCCGAGCGCTGGAAGATCAGCCGCGAAGCGCAAGACGCGTTCTCGGTCGAATCGCATCGCCGCGCGATCGCCGCTCAGCAGTCCGGCGAGTTCAACGACGAGATCGCCGCGTACACGGTCACTGAGCGCTTCCCCGATCTCACCACGGGCGAAGTGCGCGTTAAAACGCGCGAAGTCTCGCTCGACGAAGGCCCACGCGCCGACACGTCGCTCGAAGGTCTCGCGAAACTGCGCACGGTGTTCGCGAACAAGGGCTCGGTGACGGCCGGCAACAGCTCGCAGACCTCGGACGGCGCGGGCGCACTGATCGTCGTGTCGGAGAAGATCCTCAAGCAGTTCAACCTGACGCCGCTCGCGCGCTTCGTCAGCTTCGCGGTGCGCGGCGTGCCGCCGGAAATCATGGGCATCGGGCCGAAGGAAGCGATTCCGGCCGCGCTGAAGGCCGCGGATCTGACACAGGACGACCTCGACTGGATCGAGTTGAACGAAGCGTTCGCCGCGCAATCGCTCGCGGTGATTCAGGACCTGGGCCTCGATCCGTCGAAGATCAACCCGCTCGGCGGCGCGATCGCGCTTGGCCATCCGCTGGGCGCGACGGGCGCGATTCGTGCGTCGACGGTCGTGCACGGCTTGCGCCGCCGCAACTACAAGTACGGCATGGTGACGATGTGCGTCGGCACCGGCATGGGCGCGGCGGGCATCATCGAGCGGCTGTGATACGGCTCGCTTCGGTGCACGCGGCATGCCGTTAAGGCGCTCGCAACGGTTCGCAGGCCTCGCGCTTGCGAACCGTTTTTGCTTTTACTACAGCAGATTCTGTAGCACATGAAGGAGACGAACATGACGACGGACATTCTGGTCGAGCGCGCCAACGGTGTGCTGACGATTGCCTTCAACCGGCCGGACAAGAAGAACGCGATCACGGCCGCGATGTATCAGACGATGGCCGACACGTTGGTCGACGCGCAAGCCGACGCGTCCGTGCGCGCCATTCTGTTTCGCGGCAGCGCGGGCATTTTTAGCGCGGGCAACGATCTCGAAGACTTCATGAAGGCGCCGCCGATGGGCGAAAACGCGCCGGTGTTCCAGTTCCTGCGCGCGATCAGTTCGGCGGAAAAGCCGGTGGTGGCGTCGGTCGCGGGGCCGGCGGTGGGCATCGGCACGACCTTGCTGCTGCATTGCGATCTGGTCTATGCCGCGGATTCGGCGAGCTTCTCGCTGCCGTTCGCGCAACTCGGGCTGTGTCCGGAAGCGGCGTCGAGTTTGCTGCTGCAACGCGTCGCGGGCTATCAGGCCGCGGCGGAAAAGCTGCTGCTCGGCGAGGCGTTCGACGCCGCCGAAGCGCAACGCATGGGCTTCGTGAATCGCGTGTTGCCGGCTGCGGAAGTCGACGCGTTCGCGGCATCGCAAGCCGCGAAGCTCGCCGCGTTGCCGGCGTCGTCATTGCGCGTGACCAAGAGCCTGATGAAGCGCGCGAGCCACCAGGAACTGCAAACGCAGATGTCGGAGGAAGCGCTGCACTTCGGCAAGATGCTGATCGCGCCCGAAGCGCGTGAGGCGTTCAAGGCGTTCTTCGAGAAGCGCAAGCCGGACTTCCGGCAATTCGACTGAACGAGCGGGGCGGCTGCAAAGCGCCCACTTGGCGATGCTCGCAGGAGCCGCTCAGGGCTGCGCCGTGTCGTAATCGACGTAGCTGGTTTCGCGGCAGAAGCTGACGAGCCGCACGCCGGCCTTGCGGGCAATCGCAATCGCCAGCGACGACGGCGCGGAGATTGTCGCGAGCATCGGCACGTCGACGCGCGCGGCTTTGCGCACGAGTTCATAGCTCGCGCGGCTCGACAGAAACACGAAGCCCTCTTTGGTATCCGCGCGATCGAGCACGAGCTGGCCGATCAGTTTGTCGAGCGCGTTGTGGCGGCCGACGTCTTCGAACGCGTAGCGGATCGCGCCCGCGGCGTCGCACCACGCGGCGGCGTGCAGGCCGCCGGTGAGGCGCGTCAACGCCTGATGCGCGGGCAATTCGCGGGCCGCGCGCGCGATCGCGTCGGGCGCGAGCCGCTGCAAAAAGCCGGTATCGGGCACGCGTTCCGGCTTCAGATCGAGCAGATCGATGCTTTCGATGCCGCACACGCCGCAGCCGGTGCGGCCGGCCAACGCGCGGCGCTTTTCCTTCAGTGCGACGAACGCCTGCTGCACGACCTGCAATTGCACCTCGGCGTGCGGCAATTCGCCGTCGTCATGCAGTTCGACCTCGATGTCCTGAATGTCGCTGCCGCGCTCGACAATCCCTTCCGAAATCGCAAAGCCGACGGCGAATGCTTCGAGATCGCGCGGCGTGCACATCATCACCGCATGCGAGATGCCGTTGAAGACGAGCGCGACCGGCCACTCCTGGCCGACGTGGTCGGCGACCGTTTCGACCGCCGCGCCGCGATGGCGGTGCACCTGACGCTCCACCGCGCCGGGCTGGCCTGTTTGCAGTTCGTTCACGCTGATTCACTCCGTTGATGCCGTGCGTGCGCCCGGCCATGCCGCGCCGCCGACGCACGAATAAGGTTCTAAAATACCTCAAGCTGGCCTTGTGCGTTGCCCGTCATCCAAGAGGAAACTGTCATGGGACTCAACGAAGCACCGCTGCTGTTCAACTTCGAGGTGGAGTCGTCGGAGAATTTCACCTACATCCCGATGTCGGTTCGCTTCAATCTCGATCGTTTCGGGCTGCGCATTTCGCTCGCGCAATGGCAAATGCTGCCGCTGGAGGACCGCAAGCTGCTCGCGCGTTTTCCCGTCGAAGACGATGCGGAGATCGAGCCCAACTTCGATCACGCGCTGTTCGAGATGCTGCGCACTCACGCGAACGTCGAACCGGAGTGGTTCACGCCGGACGAAGCGCCCGCGTGGCGCGACACGGCGAGCGTGCCTCAAAGCGTCGAGCGTCAGGCGAAGCTGGCGGGCCTCGCGGGTCCGAGCGCCGCGCGGTGGGCGGAGCTGGAACCGTTCAAGCGCTACGTGCTGGCGAAGTTGTCGCGCAAGCAGGAGATCAACCACGACTTCATCCCGGCGATGAAGGAATTTGGTGCGGCCGGCTAGGTGCGGCCGGCTAGGCGCACCCCACCAACTTTTTTTCACCTCCCACCCTCAACCTGTTCCGAACGCTGCCGTTATCCAAAGGTTAGCGCGTAAAAGACTCGCATCGATGCCGCCGGACGCATCGCAAGCGGCCTCGCGCTCCCGCCCGAAGAACGATCGACGTTCGGAACCCATGACTCCTTTCATCTCGAAGCGGCTGCTGATCAACATAGCGGTCGTGGCCGTCGCGCTCGGCGCAAACGTGTTCGCCGCATGCTTGCAGATCGCCGGCCAGCGTGAGGCCGACGCGCGCATGCTGCATTCGACGCACGTTCGCCAGAGCCTCGACGCCTACCAGTCGGCGCTCGACGGCGGCCTCGCCGCGCTCGGCCGCCTCGAGGCCGCGGGCGATCCGCCGCCCGTCGACGCGGCCGCGACGATGAACGCGACGCTCGCGAGTCTGGAAAGCAAGTTGCAGGGCGAACTGGCCGACGAACCCGCGATGCTCGCCACGCTCGCCCAGGTCGGCGCGGACCGGCGCGCGCTGCAACGCGACATCGGCGATGCACTGCTCACGCGCGACGCCGACGAGCCGGCCGCCTCGCGCGCATGGACGGCGGCGTCGTACATGCATGCCGGGCTCGGGCTGCAGCGTGTCGAAGCGGGCCTCGCCGCGCTGCGGGCAGCCGAGAACCGCGCGTTGCAGGCGTCGCTCGCGGCGTCGTCGAAGGAGCGGCGGCACGCGGCGCTGTTTCTGATCGCGACGATGCTGGCGGGCGCGGCGCTCCTGATCTTCACCTTCGGCGCACGCGAAAGCAGCGCGCGCAAGAAGCTGCACAGCGTGCGCGCGCTCGGCCGCAACGACGAGCGCTTTCGCAGCCTGTTCGACGATCATCCGGTGCCGATGTATATCTTCGAGCGCGCGACGCTGCGCTTTCTCGCCGTCAATTCGGCCGCGATCAAGCAGTACGGCTATTCGGAGAGCGAGTTTCTCGACATGACGATTCGCGCGATCCGGCCCAATAGCGAGATCGGGCGGCTCGAGTCGCATTTGCAGCGCGCCGACAGCGCCGAGCGCGGGCGCACGATGGCGGGCATCTGGCATCACCGGCGCAAGGACGGCTCGGTGATCAGCGCGGACATCTCCTATCACGCGCTGAACTTCATGGGCCGTGCCGCGTTCTTCGTTCTCGCCGACGACGTCACCGAGCAGATCAACGCCGAAGCCGAGGCGCAGCGCTCGAACCAGATGCTCGAAGCGGTGATCGACAACATCCCGCAGCGCATTTTCTGGAAAGACCTGGAGTCGCGCTATCTCGGCTGCAACATGGCGTTCGCGCGCGACGCGGGTCTGTCGTATCCCGAGCAGGTGGTCGGCAAGAGCGACGCCGACATGCCGTGGCGGGCGTTCGCCGAATTGCTGAACGCGCACGACAGGGAAGTGGTCGGCACGGGCGTGCCGAAGATGAACTTCGAAGTCGACGTGGTGATAGACGGCGTGCACCGCACGACGGTCACGAGCAAGCTGCCGTTCACCGACGGCGACGGCCGCGTGATCGGCGTGCTGGGTTCGTACACGGACATCACCGAGCGCAAGCGCGCCGACCTCGCGCTGCGTCTGCAAAGCCGCGCGCTCGATGCGAGCGTCAACGCGATTCTGATCACGGCGCCTTCGCCGGCGGGCAATCTGATCGAATACGTGAACCCGGCCTTCATGCGGATCACGGGCTACGATCCCGCCGAGGTGATCGGCCATGATTGCCGCGTGCTGCAACGCGACGATCGCGAGCAGGAAGGCGTCGCGCTGATCCGCGAGGCGCTCGCCGCGAATCGCGAAGTGAGCGCGGTGGTGCGCAACTATCGCAAGGACGGCGCGCTGTTCTGGAATCAGCTCTTCATCGCGCCGGTGCCGGATGCCGAAGGCATCATCACGCATCACATCGGCGTGATCAACGATGTCACCGACTTGATGCGCTATCAGGAACAGCTCGAATATCAGGCCAACTATGACAGCCTCACGCGCCTGCCGAATCGCAACCTGTTGCGCGACCGCTTGCAGCATGCGTTGATCGTCGCGCAGCGGCAGCACAAGGGCGTCGCGGTCGTGTTCATGGATCTCGACGGCTTCAAGAACGTCAACGACAGCCTGGGCCACAGCGTCGGCGACCGGCTGCTCGGTGTCGTCGCGGAGCGGCTCGCGCGCTGCACACGCACGAGCAATACGGTCGCGCGTCACGGCGGCGACGAGTTCGTGGTCGTGATGACCGATACCGTCGACGAACAATCGCTGATTGCGTGGATGGAGCGCGTGCGCGCGTCGATCTCGGAGCCGGTGTGGCTCGACGGAACGGAACTGTACGTGGGCTGCAGCCTGGGCGCGAGCCTGTTCCCGCAAGACGGCGACGACGCCGAAACGCTGATGAAAAAGGCCGATCTCGCGATGTATCGCGCGAAGGACATGGGCCGCAACACGTTCCAGTTCTATCAGCCCGAGATGAACGCGAGCGCGGGCGCGCGCCTTAACCTGGAGCGGCGTCTGCGGCGCGCGCTGCGCGACAACCAGTTCTTGCTGCACTATCAGCCGCAAGTCGATATTCACACCGGGCGGATTGTCGGCACCGAGGCGCTGGTGCGCTGGCGCGATCCCGAAGTCGGGCTCGTGCCGCCGTCGTCGTTCATTCCCGTTGCCGAAGAAAGCGGGCTGATCGGCCCGCTGTCGGAATGGGTGCTGCGCGAAGCGTGCCGTCAAAACAAGGCGTGGCAAGACCTCGGCTTGCCGCCGGCGCGCGTTTCCGTGAACCTGTCGGCGCGCGTGTTCCAGCAGCGCGACATTGCCAAGCTCGTGATGCAGGTGCTCGACGAAACCGGGCTCGAGCCGCGATATCTGGAACTGGAACTGACCGAAAGCGCGATCATGCGCAATGCCGAAGAAGCCGTGTCGATGCTCAACGAACTGAGCGCGCTGGGCATCGGCCTCGCAATCGACGACTTCGGCACCGGCTATTCGAGCCTCAGCTATCTGAAGCGCTTTCCGGTGGACCGGCTGAAGATCGACCGCTCGTTCGTGTCCGACATCGGCATCTCGGGCGACGACGAGACCATTACTTCGGCGATCATCGCACTCGCGCATTCGTTGAAGCTGCAAGTGATCGCCGAAGGCGTCGAGACCTCGGCGCAACTCGACTTTCTGAAGGAGCGCGCGTGCGACGAGATGCAAGGCTTCTACTTCGCGAAGCCTTTGTCGACCGATGCGATCTCCGAGCTGATGAAAGGCGGCACCGCGCACGAGCCGGCGATGGCCTGAAGCCTGGCTAACGCCTGCGCCTCGCGCTCACACCGCTGGCGTACTCACGAAAACCGGCAACTGTTCCGCCGCCGCCGAAAACGCCTGCAAATGCGGATGCGCGCTCGCGCTGACGATCTGCGGCAGCATCATCTGCGTGAAATTCCACGCGACCGCGACCGTGACTTCCGCCGCGCCGAAGCGCTCGGCCTCGGTCGGCAAGGGTGCCGCCGCGGCTTCCTGTTCGAGCTCGGCGTAGGCGGCGAGCACTTGCGCACGCACACGGTCCATCCACGGTTCATGCTGCTTGTCGGCCGGCCGCAGGTTGCGTTCGTAGACGATCTGCACGCTCTTGTCGCACGCGGCGAGCGAGAGGCCGGTGAGGCGCGCGGCGCGCAGGCAGTCGTCCGGATGCGACGGAAATAGCCGCTGCTTCGGACCGGCCAGCGACGCGAGATATTGCAGGATCACCGTCGAGTCCATCACCGTCTTGCCGTTGTCGGCGACGAGCGTCGGCGCCTTGACGACCGGGTTGATGGCCGCGAACTGGTCGTAGGTGCTGAACACCGAGATGGGCGCATGCTCGAACTCGAGCCCGAGCATCTTCATGCAGATAGCGACCCGGCGCACGTAAGGCGAGTCGAGCATTCCGATCAGTTTCATGTCTGTCCCGTTAGACGTTCTATCATCATGCGCCGTGGGGTCGCGGCGCTCGTTGCGTGTCGCCGCATCCCGCCGCGTCCATGCGGCGCGCTTCACCGCAATAGATTAAGCATCCGGGCGTG
The DNA here is from genome assembly GCF_000172415.1 of Paraburkholderia graminis C4D1M. Lineage (GTDB taxonomy): Bacteria > Pseudomonadota > Gammaproteobacteria > Burkholderiales > Burkholderiaceae > Paraburkholderia > Paraburkholderia graminis. The sequence continues at coordinate 237,565 of NZ_ABLD01000003.1, read as the reverse complement.
GCAGAAAAAGCGAAATTATTCGACGGTTTACGTCAGAATCTCTTACATGAAACGCATTCCGCCCCTGACCGCTCTGCGCTGCTTCGAGGCCGTCGCGCGCCTCGGCGGCGTCACGCAGGCGGCCCGCGAGTTGCACGTCACGCATTCGGCGGTGAGCCAGCAGATCAAGGTACTCGAAGAGGCGATGGGCGTCGCGCTTTTCGTACGCGAGGCGCGCGGTCTGCGTCCAACCGACGAAGGCCGTCTCTACGCGCTCGAAATCCGCGCGGCGCTGCGCGACATCACGCAGGCCACGCGCCGCGTGCTCGCGCGTCCGCACGACAGCGAACTGGTGATCGCAACGTTGCCGTCGTTCGCGCAGCATTGGCTCGTGCCGCGTCTGCCGGACTTTCGCGACGCGCATCCGTATTACCGCGTTCGTCTCGTGACGAGTTTGCAGCTTGAAGATTTGCGCCACGGTGCGAGCGATGTCGGCATTCGCATGGGCCAGGGCCATTGGCCCGACGTCGCGCATCAAAAGCTATTCGACGATGAAATGATCGTGGTCGCCGCGCCGCATTTCGCGCTCGCGCCAGGTGGCCGCTTGCCGGTCACGGCCGAAGAGGTGATCGCGTGTCCGCTGATTTCGAGTCCCGACGCGCCGTGGGCCGACTGGTGCGAAGCCGCGAAGGTCGCGCAACCGGATGCCGCGCGCGTGGTGTTGTCCGCGAACGATTCGAACGTCGTGATCGGCGCGGTATTGCTCGGCCAGGGCGTTGCGCTCGAGCGGCGCAGCCTGGTCGCGCACGCGCTTGCGCGCGGCGAGCTGGTGCAGATCACGCGGGTTCGCGTGCCTTATCGCTATCCGTACTGGCTCGTGTGGCAGCAGCGCGAAACGCTCACTGCGCAGCAGGCGCATTTCGCGCAGTGGATCGAAGGACAGGTCGACGCATATCTGCGCGCGAATGCGGCGCTTGGGGATCAATAGCGCCGCGATGCGGTCAGGCGGGTTCGGCGCGTTGGGGCGGATTCGGCGCGTTTCAGTCGAGCGCGGGCAGTGCGCGCGGACGGCGGTCGCTGTCGGTGGCGACGTAGGTCAGCGTGGCCTCCGTCACTTTGACGATGTCTTCCGCGAGGCTCATACGTTGCGCGTAGACCTCGACGGAAACGGTGATGGACGTATTGCCCGTCTTCACGATGTCCGCATAAAAGCTCAGCAGATCGCCGACGAACACCGGCTGCTTGAAGAGGAACGAATTGACCGCGATGGTCGCGACTCGCCCGTTCGCGCGGCGGCTTGCCGGGATCGAGCCGGCAATGTCCACCTGCGCCATGATCCAGCCGCCGAACACGTCGCCGTGGATATTGGCGTCGGCCGGCTGCGGCATGACGCGCAGCGCGCAAGGCTTTTGCGGGAGTTGGAGAATATCGGTCATCAGTTACCCTGGAAACGCGTGTTGGTTTGATTCGCCTGGCCGGCGCGGCTCACGACGCAAGCCGCGGACATTGCCAAACAGCAGAGCCGCGCCCAACGTCCAGCCATAACGAGCCGTCTCGCCGATGAAAAGCGGCGCTAGCCGGCTTCTGCGACAATAGAACGATCAGGAATTGTACGGGAAAGCGCCCAGTCGGGTCGCGACAGGCCCCGTGCGCCGGCAGTTGGCGGCGCGCGCGTGGCGGTCGCGGCCGCTGCGAACTCCGGCATTTCCATATCTCCCCAGCCCAATCCATGCGCCGCTCGCTTCCGTCCGAACCCTCGCCGATTTCCACCCAGCCGCGCAACGACTGGCAGACGATCCTGTCTCTGCTGCCGTATCTCGCCACGTACAAATGGCGTGTCGCGTTCGCGCTGAGCTGCCTGATCGGCGCGAAGATCGCGAACCTCGGCGTGCCGATCGTGATGAAGCGGATCGTCGACAGTCTCGCGTCCGTGCAGCATCTCACGGCGCTTGGCCGCGCGCACGATTCGCCGGGCATCGTGCTGCTCGGCGGCGTCGGCTTGCTGGTGGTCGCCTATGCGGTGGTGCGGCTCTCCACGTCGCTCTTCACCGAGTTGCGCGAAATCCTCTTTTCGAAAGTCACCGAAAGCGCCGTGCGGCAACTCGCGCTCAAGGTGTTCCGGCATCTGCATGGCCTGTCGTTGCGCTTTCATCTCGAGCGGCAAACGGGCGGCATGTCGCGCGACATCGAACGCGGCACGCGCGGCATCACGCAACTCATTTCGTATTCGCTGTACAGCATTCTGCCGACGCTCGTCGAAGTCGGCCTCGTGCTCGGCTTCTTCGTCGTCAAATACGAGGCGTATTACGCCGCGGTCACGTTCGTGGCGCTGGCCGTGTACATCGTCTTCACGGTGAAGGTAACCGAGTGGCGCACGCATTTTCGCCGCACGATGAACGAGCTCGATTCGAAGGCGAACTCGCGCGCGATCGACTCCTTGCTTAACTATGAAACCGTCAAATACTTCGGCAATGAAGAGTGGGAAGCGAGCCGTTACGACGAGAACCTGAAGCGCTATCGCACCGCGGCGATCAAGTCGCAGCGCTCGCTGTCGGCGCTGAACTTCGGGCAGCAGGCGATCATCGGCACGGGGCTCGTGTTCATTCTGTGGCGCGCGACCGAAGGCGTGATGGCCGGGCGCCTCACGCTCGGCGATCTCGTGCTGATCAACACGTTCATGCTGCAGCTTTATATTCCGCTGAATTTCTTGGGCGTCGTGTATCGCGAACTGAAGCAAAGTCTCACCGACATGGACCGCATGTTCACGCTGCTCGGCGCCGCGCAGGAAGTGCCCGATGTGCCGGGCGCGCCCGCGCTGCGAGTGAGCGGCGGGCAAGTGCGTTTCGAGCACGTCAACTTTTCATACGAGCCGGCGCGGCAGATTCTGCACGATGTGAGCTTCACGATTGCGGCGGGCACCACGACGGCGGTGGTCGGGCATAGCGGCTCGGGCAAGTCGACGCTCGCGCGGCTGATGTTCCGCTTCTACGATCTGGATCGCGCGACGGGCGGCGCGATCACCATCGACGGTCAGGATATTCGCGACGTCGCGCAGGCATCGCTGCGCGCGTCGATCGGCACGGTGCCGCAGGACACGGTGCTGTTCAACGATTCGATCTACTACAACATCGCTTATGGACGGCCGTCGGCGACGCGCGACGAAGTGATCGCGGCGGCGCGCGCGGCGCATATCCACGAGTTCATCGAAGGACTGCCGAAAGGCTATGACACGCCGGTCGGCGAGCGCGGCCTGAAGCTCTCGGGCGGCGAGAAGCAGCGCGTCGCGATTGCGCGGACCATCCTCAAGAATCCGCCGATTCTACTGTTCGACGAGGCGACCTCCGCGCTCGATTCACGTTCGGAACGCGCGATCCAGCACGAGCTCGATCAGATCGCGCGCGAACGCACGACGCTGATCATCGCGCACCGGCTGTCGACGGTCGTGCACGCTCAGCAGATCATCGTGATGGACAAGGGGCGCATCGTCGAGCGCGGCACGCATGCCGAACTGTTGCGCGCAAACGGCCTGTTCGCGCAGATGTGGGCGTTGCAGCAGCAACGCGCGGCTGAGACGTCGGAAGCGGTGGAGAGTGCCGGCGCTGCGGCGATGCCTGACAGCGCGGAACTGCCGGCGCGTTGAACGCCAACTCAGCGCGACCGCAACCGCTCGTCGAGTTGCTGAAGCTGCGCCGGCGTGCCGACGTTTTCCCACAAGCCTTCGTATAACTCGCCGGTCGCAAGACCGCGTGCGATCGTTTCGCGGTAATACGGCGTGAGCGCGCGTCGCGTGCCACGCGGAAGATCGCGGAACATGCGCGTGTCATAGAGTCCGATATTGCCGAACGTGAAGCGCGGCGCGCCGTCGAGCGACAACACATCGTCCTTGAGCGCAAAGTCTCCGTTCGGATGAAACGGCGGATTCGGCACCATGACGAGATGCATGCCCGGCTCGGGCAAAGCCTTCAATGCGTCGGCGCGCGCGCTCAACCTGCTGTAATCGAAGTCCGCGTACACGTCGCCGCTCACCGCGACGAACACGTCGCTTGCATCGTTATCTTCGATCAGCGCCAGCGCCTGCACGATGCCGCCCGCCGTCTCGAGTGCTTCACGCTCCGGCGAATAGCGCAGCTCGACGTGCCAGCGCGAACCGTCGCCGAGCGCGGCTTCGATCTGCTCGCCGAGCCACGCGTGATTGATCACGATGGTTTCAAAGCCCGCGCGCGCGAGCCGTTCGATCTGCCAGACAATCAGCGGCTTGCCGCCCGCTTCGAGTAGAGGCTTCGGACACGCGTCGGTCAACGGACGCATGCGCTCGCCGCGGCCCGCGGCGAAAATCATCGCTTTCTTCAGAGGCATTGTGATTGTTCAGAACGTGTAGCCGATTTCATTCGCGCGGCCTTCGAGATCGTCGAGCAGCTTGCCGAACTGACGCAGCGGCGCATAACGTTCGGCCACCTTGCGCGCATAGCCGATGAAGCGCGGCAAGTCGTTCATGTAATGCGCCTTGCTGTCGCGGTAATTGATGCGGCAGAAGAGACCCAGCACCTTGATATGCCGTTGCAGACCCATCCATTCGATCTGCCGATAGAACTCGCCGAAATCGGGATCGACGGGCAGGCCGGCTTTCTTCGCGCGTTCCCAGTAGTACACGAAGCAATCGAGCTCGAACTCCTCGTCCCAACTGAGGAAGGCGTCGCGCAACAAGGACGCGACGTCGTAAGTGATCGGGCCGTATACCGCGTCCTGGAAGTCGAGCACGCCGGGGTTGGCCGCGCGGCTTGCTTCGCCGGCCGCGCCTGGCGCTGCGCACACCATCAGATTGCGCGGCATGAAATCGCGCAGCATGAACACTTGCGGCTGCGCCCGCGCGCTCGCGATCAGCAGCGCGAACGTGCGGTCGAGCAGGCCGCGCGTATTGTCGTCGACCTCGCGCCCCAGGTGCCTGCCGATGAACCACTCCGGCATCAGCTCCATCTCGCGGCGCAGGAACGCTTCGTCGAACGGCGGCAGCACGTCTTCGCGCGATGTCAGTTGCCAGCGGATCAGCGCGTCGAGCGCGTCGCGCATCAGCGTGCGTGCGCGGCGCGGATCGTTATCGTTTTGCGCGGCCGTGAGCGCGCCGAGGTACGACGCGGTGCCGAGATCGGTGACGAGCATCAAGCCCGCGTCGAAATCCACTTCGAGGATGCGCGGCACATGCACGTTGGCCGCTTCGAGCAACTGCGCGACCTGCACGAACTCGCGGCATTTTTCGGGCGGCGGCGCGTCGACCGCGATCAGCGTGCCGGCGTTTTCGCCTTCCGCCGCCTTACCGGCGAGCCGGAAATAGCGGCGAAAGCTCGCGTCGGACGAAGCGGGCGCGAGCGTGCTGATGTCGAGTGCATAACGGGCCGCGTGGCCTTGCAGCCAGGCCTTGAGCAGTTCGAGGCGGCTGTCGGCGGGATGGTGTGTGAAGTCTTGGGAAGGGGGCAGCGTCATGAAAACCGGCGGCAAATTCAGAGGGACAACGTCTTGCCATATAATACCCCACGACTTTTTTGACGCGACTCACGCCAGCTTTCGCGTATTCCGCTTTACCGCCCGCCTCACCGTTCGGAGATTGTAAATATTGTGTGCAGCCGACTGTCACGGTCGTGGTGTGCAGGCGGTGGATCGTGACTGCAAAAGCTGACGGACGGGCCGATTCGCCAAACGATACATGCCGCCTAGACAGCTTTCCCAAACGAATCCCTCTTGTGCCGCGATGCCGCGCAAAAGGCGGCTCGTCGCGGCGTTGATCGCCGTACCGGGCCTCGTGCCCGCGCTTGCTCACGCCCAATTGGTCGGTGAGGCGGCGCAGCCGCAGCCAATCGATCCACCGTGGGGCATGCAACTCGCTCCGCAACTCGAAGACCATGTGCTGCAGCCGGGACAGAAGCCGGCCACGTTCGTGCTCGGCGATTCGACCAACGGCACGACGGACCAGGACATGGCCGTCAAGGGCGCGGCCGAAGTGCGCCGCGGTACGGTCGTCATCAAGTCCGACGCGCTGCATTACGATCAGGACTCGGACATGGCCGACGCATACGGCCAGGTTCACATCAGCAACAACGGTACAACCTTCGCGGGGCCCGAGGCGCACATGCGCGTGGATTCGAGCGAAGGCTTCATGACCGCGCCCAAGTATCACTTCAACGTGACGGGCGGTTCGGGCAGCGCGGAGCGCGTCGATCTGCTCGACAACGAGCGCTCGGTGTTCACGAAGGGCACCTACACGGCCTGCGCGTGCGCGGATAATCCGGCGTGGTACATCAAGGGCAGCGAGTTCGATTTCGATACCGGTGCCGACGAAGGCGTGGCCTACAACAGCGTGCTGTTTTTCCAGGGCGTGCCGGTGTTCGCGTCGCCGTGGCTGTCGTTTCCGCTGTCGGGCGAGCGGCGCAGCGGTATCTTGCCGCCCACCTTCTCGCTCAGTTCGACGAACGGTTTCGAACTGTCGGTGCCGTATTACTTCAACATCGCGCCGAATCGCGATCTGACGGTCACGCCGCGGATCATTTCGAAGCGCGGCGTGCAGTTGCAAAGCACCTTCCGCTATCTGTCGCCCACGTATTCTGGCTCGATTACCGGCGAGTACCTGCCGAACGACCGGCTGACGAAGACCAACCGCTACGCGCTGTATATCCAGCACAACCAGAACTTCGGCAACGGGTTCGGCGGCTACATCTACTACAACAAGGTTTCGGACAATACGTATCCGGAAGACCTGTCGTCGTCGTCGAATCAGTTCATGAACGGCACCCAGCTCCTGTATCAGCAGGAAGCCGGGTTGACCTACAACAACGGCCCGTGGTCCGTGCTCGCGCGCGAGCAGCATTGGCAGACGCTCACGCCGTCGGTCGCGCCGTATGGCCGCGAGCCGCAGTTGAACGTGAGGTACGCGAAGTACAACGTGGGCGGCTTCGACTTCGGCGCCGAAGCGGACTACACGAATTTCCGCATCACGACCGCGGACATGACCCAGGGTCAACGGGTGATGTTCAACCCGTATATTTCGTACTCCGTGGTGGGGCCGGGTTATTTCGTCACGCCGAAGGTGCAGTGGCACTTCGCGTCGTACAACCTGAACAACATCAGCAACGACGTGCCCGCCGGCACGCCGAAGAATTTCACCGAATCGATCCCCACGCTGACGTTCGACACCGGTCTGATTTTCGACCGCTCGGTCCGGCTCTTCGGCGAGGATTACATCCAGACGCTGGAACCGCGCCTGTACTACGTGTACACGCCGTATCGCAACCAGCAGTCAGCGCCGCTCTTCGATACTGCGGAATCCGACTTCGGGCTCGCCGAAATCTTCACGCCGAACACGTTCGTCGGCAACGACCGTATCGCGGATGCAAACCGCCTGACCGCGGCCCTCACCACGCGCTTCATCAACCCGGCAACGGGCGACGAACGCGCGCGCTTCGTGATCGCGCAGCAGTACTATTTCCGCGATCAGCGCGTCACGCTGACGCCGACGCAGACGAGCACGCAGGCCACCCATTCCGACCTGATCGTGGGCGCGTCGCTCAAGCTCGGGGCCGGTTTCGCGTCGGAAACTGCGTTCCAATATAATGCCGACAACAACCAGCTGGTCAAGACGAGCGTCGGCTTCGGATTCAGTCCGGCAACCGGCAAGGTGCTCAACGTCGCGTATCGGTACACGCGCGCGAACACCACGCTCGACAACGAGCCTATCAACCAGGTGCTGGTGTCGGGGCAATGGCCGCTGGCGCATCGGGTGTTCGGTGTCGGGCGCTTCAATTACGATCTGGGCGGACATCGCATCGTCGACGGACTCGTTGGTCTGCAGTACGACGCCGATTGCTGGACGCTCGGCGCGGGTCTTCAGCGCTACGCAAACGGGCTGAATACGTCGGGGCAGCACCAGTCGAGCACGCGCTTTCTCGCGCAGTTGACGTTCAAGGGCTTGTCGAGCGTCGACAACGGGCTGATTGCCGCGTTCCGCAGCAGCGTGGCGGGCTATACGCCGCTGCCGCCACCGCCGCCGCCGGAGTCGCGGTTCATCAATTACGAATGACGCTCGCCCGGTCGTTCATCGAATGCGAAAAGACGGGCCAGGCGTGCCCGACATCATTGGAGTATCTGTGGCAATCATGAAAAAGCTTCGCTTGGCAACGCTCGCGGCAGGTCTCGCCGCCGTGGCGTCTTTCCTGTCGGTGGCGCCGGTGCACGCGCAGGCGCTTGCCGGCAACCGCGGCCAGACGGTCGACACGATCGCCGCAGTGGTCAACAACGGTGTCATCACGCGGCGTGAACTCGAAGAACGCGTGAGCCTCATCACGCGCCGCCTGAACCAGCAAAACGCGCCGATCCCGCCGGCCGACCAGTTGCGTCAGCAGGTGCTCAACCAGATGGTGCTGGAACGCATCCAGTTGCAGAAGGCGAAGGAAGACGGCATCAATATCGACGACGCAGCCGTGCAGAAAACGCTGGAGCGGCTCGCGCAGGCGAACAACCTCTCGCTCGACGTCTACCGCGCGCGTATCGAGGCGCAAGGCGTGCCCTGGACCACGTTCACGAGCGACGCGCGTACCGAACTGACGCTCTCGCGTCTGCGTGAGAAGGAAGTAGACAGCAAGGTCACGGTGTCGGACGCGGAAGTCGCGAACTACATCGCAAGTCAGCGCGGCCCGAACGCGGGCGCGACGAGCGACCTGCACCTGGAGCACATTCTGCTGAAGGCGCCGCTGAACGCGCCGCAACCCGATATCGAGGCGGCTCAGAAGAAGGCCGAGGCATTGCTCGCCGAAGCGAAGGGCGGCGCCAACTTCGAAAAGCTCGCGAAGTCGAATTCGCAGGCGCCGGATGCGTCGAAGGGCGGCGACATGGGCTACGCGGCGCCGTCGAAGCTGCCGCCGGAGTTCGTCAAGGCGGCGTCGGCACTGCGTCCGGGCCAGGTTAATCCGGAAGTGATCCGCACCAGCGACGGCTTCGAGGTCGTGCGTCTCGTCGATCGCCGCGCCGGTCAGGGCACGAGTTCGGATGCGCCCAAGCTCGTGCAAACGCATGTGCGCCACATTCTGCTGCGCGTCGGCGACGGCATGTCGGAGCCGCAAGCGCGTCAGAAGCTGCTCGAAATCAGGAAGGAAATCGCCGCGGGCGGCGACTTCTCGAAGTTCGCCAGCACCTATTCGCAAGACGGTTCGTCGTCGCAAGGCGGCGACCTGGGCTGGATCAGCCCCGGCGAGACGGTGCCCGAATTCGAGCGCGCGATGAACTCGCTGCAGGACGGCCAGATCAGCGACCCGGTGCGCAGCGAATACGGCTATCACCTGATTCAGGTGCTGGAGCGCCGCGAAGCGCAAGGCTCGATTGCACAGCAAATGGATCTTGCGCGCCAGGCGATCGGTCAGCGCAAGGCCGAACAGGCTTACGCCGACTGGCTGCGCGAACTGCGCGATACTGCGTACGTCGAAGTCAAGCCTGATCTGTCGAGCATTCGGTAATCGTCATGAACACCGCCGCCCAGTCCGCCAGCTTGCCGTTGCAGATCGCGATCACGACCGGCGAGCCGGCCGGCGTCGGTCCCGAACTGACGGCGCAGGCGCTCGCGGGCGCGGCGGCGCATTGGCCCGGCGCACAGTTCACGGTGCTGGGCGATTCGGCGCTGCTCGCCGAACGCGCGCGCGCAGTGGGTGTCGACTGGAGCGCGCTCGCCGCGCGGGCGGGGCGCATTAGCGTGCAGCATCGGCCGCTCGGCGCGCCGGCGGTCGCGGGCAAACTGAACGCGGCCAATGGGCGCTACGTGCTCGATCTGCTGGACAGCGCAATCGACGGCGCAATGGCCGGCACCTTCGATGCGATCGTCACCGCGCCGCTGCAAAAGAGCACGATTAACGACGCCGGCGTGCCCTTTACCGGCCATACCGAATATCTCGCCGAGCGCACGCACACGCCGCGCGTGGTGATGATGCTGGCGGGCACCGGCAAGCGTCCGTTGCGGGTCGCGCTCGCGACCACGCATCTGCCGCTGAAAGACGTTTCCGCCGCGTTGACGCAGCAAGGTCTCGTCGAGACGTTGCGCATTGTCGATCACGACTTGCGGCATCACTTCGGCTTGCCCGCGCCGCGCATTCTCGTGACCGGGCTCAATCCGCATGCAGGCGAAAACGGCTATCTCGGGCGCGAGGAAATCGACGTGATCTCGCCCGCGCTGAAACTCGCGAACGGTGAAGGCATCGACGCGCGCGGTCCTTATCCTGCCGACACGCTGTTTCAGCCGCGTTATCTGGACGAAGCCGACTGCGTGCTCGCCATGTTCCACGATCAGGGCTTGCCGGTACTGAAGTACGCGACGTTCGGCGAAGGCATCAACATCACGCTCGGCTTGCCGATTATCCGCACGTCGGTCGATCACGGCACCGCGCTCGATCTGGCCGGCACCGGCCGCGCCGACGCGGGCAGCCTGATCGCCGCCATCGACACAGCGGTGTCCATGGCGCAACATCGCCGCGCGGGCTGATTCAACGCTGCCGCGGCAGCCTCGCGCGTCGTCTCTTTTCAAGCAGTGTTCTTTCTTTAGCGTTTCTTCGATGTCCACCAGCAGACAGCAGCAGGGCCGCCACCAAGGTCATATCGCGCGCAAGCGTTTCGGGCAGAACTTTCTGGTCGACATGGGCGTGATCGATTCGATCGTCGACGTGATCCGGCCGCAACGCGGCGAGCGCATGGTCGAAATCGGGCCGGGACTCGGCGCGCTGACCGAGCCGCTGATCGAGCGTCTCGCCACGCCCGAGGCGCCGCTGCATGCCGTCGAGCTGGACCGCGATCTGATCGGGCGTCTGAAGAACAAGTTCGGCGAGCTGCTCGAACTGCATGCGGGCGATGCGCTCGCGTTCGACTTCGGCTCGCTGGCCGCGCCTGGCGACGCGCCGTCGCTGCGCATTGTTGGCAATCTGCCGTACAACATTTCGAGCCCGCTGCTGTTTCATCTCGTGTCGTTCGCGCCTCGCGTGATCGATCAGCACTTCATGCTGCAAAACGAGGTGGTGGAGCGGATGGTGGCCGAGCCGGGCACGAAGGCGTTCAGCCGTCTTTCGGTGATGCTGCAATATCGCTATGTGATCGACAAGCAGCTCGACGTGCCGCCCGAGGCGTTCCAGCCGCCGCCGAAAGTCGATTCCGCGATCGTGCGAATGATTCCATATGCGCCGCACGAACTCACGCCCGTGGACGAGCGCGTGCTCGGCGAGGTGGTCACCGCTGCCTTCTCGCAGCGGCGCAAGATGCTGCGCAACACGCTGGCTGCGTTCCGCGATCGCGTCGACTTCGAGGCGATCGGCTTCGACCTGCAACGCCGCGCCGAAGATGTGCCGGTCGCCGAATATGTGCGCGTCGCGCAGATCGTGGCGGCCAGGGCCTGATACGCGGCTCAGTGGCGGCCTGGCTTTGCGACGGACGCCTCGCCGCTTTTATAGCCGGCATATAGCGAGCGTATAGCGGATAGTGCGCGCTACGCTCCCGCCCGTTTCCCCGGCGCATTGACGAGCGCGATACCGGTCAGCACGACCGCCGCGGCCATCAGAAAACGCAAGCTGAACGACTCGCCGAGCAGCAGCACGCCGAAGGTCACGCCAAAGAGCGGCGTCAGAAACGAGAACACCGACAGCCGCGACGCGACATAGCGCGTGAGCAGCCAGAACCACACCAGATAGCTGACGAACGCGACTACCACCGCCTGATACGCGAGGCTCGCGACCGCGAGCGGCGTGACCGTGTCGACATGCGCCTCGCCGAGCGCCAGCGCCATCACGAGCAGGACCACGGCCGACACAGTCAGTTGATAGAAGAGCGTCTTGCTCGCGCTCGACTGCGCGAGCCGCGTGGCGCGCACCACGACGGTCGTCGCGGCCCACGCGACGCCTGCCAGCACGCCGAGCGCGTCGCCGGCCACCGCGGCCAGTGACGAGCCGCTCGCCGTGGCGCCATGCAGGAAGCCATCCGCGAAAGCCAGCGCGATGCCCGCGAACGCGACGACAATGCCGATCCATTGGATGCGCCGCATCCGCTCGCCGTCGACGAACCAATGCAGCCCGAGCGCCGTAAAGCACGGCGCGGTGTACAGAAAGACCGCCATGCGCGACGCGCTGGTCAGCGTCAGCCCGAGGAAGATGCACACGAATTCGGCGGCGAACAGGACGCCCGCCAGCAGACCTGCGGCGAGCGTGCCGTCGTCGCGAAAGAGCGGCGTGCCGCGCGAGCGAGCCCAGCCCCACACGAGCAACGCCGCGATGGTCGAGCGCAAGCCTGCCTGAAATAGCGGCGGCAACGCGGCGTTGGTGCTTTTGATGGCGACTTGCTGGAAGCCCCAGATCGCGCACAAGCCGACCATCAGCAGGACGGCGAAGCCATCGGGGGCGCGGCGCGCGGGCAGGGCGGTGGTGCTCATGGGCGATGTCGTGAGAGGAAGGCAAGACGGTTGAACGGCGCAGCACGTACCATATCAAACCCGCCGGCCCGCCCGGCCGATGCCCCCACCGCCTACGCGTGCTTCCTATAACTCGCAAGTCCTTTTGCTGATTTTGCGCAACGCCCGCGCAACACCTCGCGCAACACCTATTTCTTACCGTCGTTATTTCGCGCTAAGGTTCGACGACAGCGCCGTGAGCACTGCCTGTCAGTACGTTAGTGCGCACTGTGTCGCCGATTCCGGGCTTCTGTAGGAAGCCGACCTCGCGGACGCTGCGCCGCGTCAGCAGTCAAACTCTATCCGCGCAAAGCGGAGCCGATACGAGGAAACGACATGATGACCCTCAGCAGAGGCGCGGCCGTTGTCACGTTGATGTCGCTCGGCTGTCCGGCCGCGCACGCCCAATCGAGCGTGACGCTGTACGGCGTGGTCGACGAGAGCGTGCGCTATCTGACGCATGCCAACAAGGCCGGCGATTCGTCGCTCGGACTCGGCACCGGCGGCATGACGCAAAGCCGCTGGGGGCTCAAGGGCGTCGAGGATCTGGGCGGCGGCTGGTCGACCTTCTTCAAGCTCGAGAACCGCATCTACATCAACAGCGGGCAGAGCGACCCGACCTTGCCGTTCTTCAACGAAGCGCAGATCGGTGTGCGGTCCACTTCCTACGGCCAGGTGATTTTCGGCCGTCAGTACAACGTGATGATTGAAGGCATCACGGTAGGCGGCTACGGCAGCAATCCGTGGATTCCGTACGATTTCAGCTTTCAGCCCGAAGTGACGATGACGGGCGGCATCTGGACCAGCAACCAGGTGCAGTATCAGGCGAAGTACAACGGACTCACCTTTGCAGCGGGCTACGCGTTCGGCGGCAATGCCGGCAACTCGTACGGCAGCCAGATCGGCGCGGCGGCGGCCTATGCGCCGGCGGGAGGACCGTTCACCGTCGGCGGCGCGTATGAGGAGTCGAAAGACTCGGTCAACGGCGCGTCGGCGAAAGCGTGGACATTCGGCGGCTCGTACACGTGGGACAAGACGCGCTTTTCGCTCGGCTATATCGTCAATCGGGCCGACGCCGGTTTCTCCACGTTCGCCAACGGACCGTTTTCCGCCGCCTCGCTGACCGCGCTCAAGTACACCGACTTCTCGCGACGGCGCATGTTCATGGGCGGCATCACGCAGCAGATCGGCAACGCGTGGCATGTGGCGGCGAATGTCTGGCGGACCTTGCAGGACGGCAAAACTCCCGCGAAAGACGGCTCGGCGTGGCAATACCAGCTCGTCGCCGACTACAACCTGTCGAAGCGCACGGACGTCTACGTCGAAGGCGATTATTCGCTGTATCGCGGCGACCTGATCGGCGCGCAATTGCAGGGCGTGAATGCCGTGGGCCTCGCGCAGAAAGGCTCGCAAATCGGCTTGATGGCGGGGCTGCGGCATCAGTTCTGAAGCGTTGCGAAGCGCGTTTCACACGTCGATTGCGAGCATTGCGTCCGCTGCAACGGCGGGCGATTCCGGGTACATTGACGGTCTCGACGTCAAAGCAACAGGGAGTACACGATGCGCCTGCTTCACACCATGCTCCGGGTCGGCGACCTGGACCGTTCGATCGCGTTTTACACCGAACTGCTCGGCATGAAGTTACTGCGCCGCGACGATTATCCGGATGGCAAGTTCACGCTGGCGTTCGTCGGCTACACGGATGAGCGCGACGGCACCGTCATCGAATTGACGCATAACTGGGACACGCCGTCCTATGACCTCGGCAACGGTTTCGGCCATCTCGCCGTGGAAGTGGAAGACGCCTACGCCGCCTGCGAAAAAATCAAGGCGCAAGGCGGCACGGTCGTGCGTGAAGCGGGCCCGATGAAACACGGCACGACCGTGATCGCATTCGTGACCGATCCGGACGGCTACAAGATCGAATTCATCCAGAAGAAGAAGTAACGCGAGCCACGGGCCTTAAAGCGTCGGCAGCAATTCAGGCGGATGCGACTTGAGCGTCTGCCGCGCTTCGCGGAATTCCGGGAAGATCGATTCGACCGTTTGCCAGAAGCGCGGGCTGTGGTTCATTTCGCGCAGATGCGCGAGTTCGTGCGCAACCACGTAATCGATAATCGAAAGCGGGAAGTGAATCAGCCGCCAGTTCAGGCGAATCTTGCCGTCGCTCGAACAACTGCCCCAGCGCGTGGCCGCTGACGAAAGCGCGTACGCGCGATAGTTGACGCCCAGCTTCTCCGCGTAAATTGCAAGGCGCTCGCCGAACACACGCTTCGCTTCGCCCTGCAACCAGCCTTGCACGCGGTCCTTGATCTGCTGCGGATCGGCTTGCAAAGGCAGCGGCACTTGCAGCGCGGAATCTTCCGCGCTGAACGCGAGCGTGCCTTGCGGCGAGCCGAGCCTCACATGTACCGGCTGACCGAGATAGGGCACTTGCGCACCGTCTTTCCAGTCGACCTTCGGCAACGCGCGCTGTTCGACGCGCGTTTGCCATTCGATCAGCTTCGTGAAAATCCAGCGCTGCTTCTCGGTGATCGCGGTTTCGATATCGGCGAGCGTGACCCAGCGCGGCGCCGTGATCGTGAGGCCGGTGCTGTCGATGGCAAAGCCAATCGAGCGGCGCGCCGAACGCTTGAGCGCGTAATGCAGCGTGCGTGAGCCGATCACCAGTTTGCGCAGCTTGCTGCCGTCGGGTGCAAGCGGGACAGCGGGCTGCTGCCCGTGAGGCGTCGCGGTAGGTGCGGACGGCGAAGGAGACGACGACGTCGAACCCGGCTCGGCGAAGAGCGGGAGATCGAGTTGCCGGTTATCGAGCGCCGCGGCGGGCTGCGGCGTAGGAGACTTCTGCATCGGATTCGGCTTCGCGCAAGTACGCCTTCGAGGGCGTGGGCGCGTCAGATTGGTGCGGCGGCGGAACTGCTATCCGCCGCGCGATACGCAGTGGGATCGATGCGACGCATTTCAGCTTCGATCCACTGTTCGACGCGCGTGTTCACTTCATCGGGCGTGAGCCCCGTGGTGTCGATCGGCTTGCCGATTGACACTGTGACTATACCCGCATATTTGAGAAACGAGTTGCGAGGCCACACGCGTCCGGCGTTGTGCGCGATCGGCACGACGGGCGCGCCGGTGGCGATCGCGAAGCGCGCGCCGCCGGTCTTGTACTTGCCCTGCTTGCCGGTCGGCGTGCGCGTGCCTTCCGGAAACATGATGACCCATGCGCCTTCCGCCATGCGCGCCTTGCCTTGCCGGATGACCGACTCGAACGCGTACTTGCCTTCCTTGCGGTCGATGTGAACCATCTTCAGGAGACCGAGCGCCCAGCCGAAAAACGGCACGTACAGCAGCTCGCGCTTGAACACATAGCACAGCGGCCGCGGCATCAATGCGGGAAACGCGAGCGTCTCCCATGCCGATTGATGCTTCGACAGCAGCACGGCCGGACCGTTGGGCAGGTTCTCCATGCCTTCGAGCGTGTAGCGGATGCCGGTCAGCCAGCGAGCGACGATGACCGTGACACGGCACCAGCCCGCTGCCATCCAGTAGCGCTTGTCGGCGCGCATGAACGGAAACGCGATGAAGCACGCGGTCGCGTAGGGCACCGTGAATACGACGAAGTAGATCAGCAGCAGCAAGGAACGAATGAAGCGCATCGGCGTGGTCTGTGAGGGTTGGGGACGCGCGACGTGCGCGTCACTCTTGAGCGTCGGCGAGGAAGTCGAGCACGAACGCGCGCAGATCGTCGTGGACCGTGGTGCCTTCCGGCAGTCCGCCGGCCGCGAGCGTTTTGCGGCCCTTGCCAGTCAGCACCAGATGAACCGGATGGCCGAGCGACGCGCCCGCTTGCAGATCGCGCATCGCGTCGCCGACTACCGGCGTGTTCTCGGGGGCGACCTCGAAACGCTCGTTGATCATCTTCAGCATGCCGGCTTTCGGCTTGCGGCATTCGCAGTGATCTTCCGCCGTGTGCGGGCAGAAGAACACAGCGTCGATACGCCCGCCGACCGAAGCCGCCATGCGATGCATCTTCAGATGCATCGCGTTGAGCGCGTTCATGTCGAACAGACCACGGCCGATGCCCGACTGGTTCGTCGCGATCGCCACGCGATAGCCCGCCTGGCTCAGACGCGCGATGGCTTCGAGCGAGCCCGGCAGCGCGACCCACTCGTCCGGCGACTTGATGAACGCGTCGGAATCGACGTTGATCACGCCGTCGCGGTCGAGAATGACTACTTTCTTGGTCGGCATGGCGTGCGGCTCAGGCGGCGAGCCGGGAAATGTCCGCGACGCAATTCATCTGCTGATGCAGCGCGCCGAGCAGGGCCAGGCGGTTTGCACGCAGCGACGGATCTTCCGCGTTGACCATCACGTCGTTAAAGAAAGTGTCGACCGGTTCGCGCAGTGCGGCGAGCGCAGTCAGCGCGCCCGTGTAGTCGCGTGCGGCGAGTTGCGACTGCACGCGCGGCGCAACCTGTTCGAGCTGTGCATGCAGCGCTTTTTCCGCCGCTTCCACTAACAACGCTGGCTGCACGCCGCCGCTCGCGCTAGCGTTTTCCGACTTCTTCAGAATGTTCGAGATGCGCTTGTTGGCTGCCGCGAGCGATGCCGCTTCGGGCAACGCCGCAAATTCTCGCACGGCATCGAGACGCGCGACGATGTCGTCGAGGCGCGTCGGATTGAGCGCGAGCACCGCGTCGATTTCGCCCGGCGCGTGGCCGCGTTCGCGCAGCAAACCGCGCAGACGATCCATGCTGAAGTCGTAAATGGCTTGCGTCGAATCGGCGACGTTCGGCACCGCGGCGAACTGCGCGTAAGCGGTGCGCAGCAGTTCGACGAAGTCCACGGCCAGTTGCTTTTCGACCAGGATGCGCAGCACGCCGAGCGCATGACGGCGCAGCGCGAACGGGTCTTTTTCGCCGGTGGGTTGCAGGCCGATGCCCCAGATGCCGACGAGCGTTTCGAGCTTGTCGGCGAGCGCGACGACCGTACCGGTCGCTGTGCCCGGCAACGCGTCGCCCGAAAAACGCGGCTGATAGTGTTCCGAGCACGCGAGCGCGACTTCTTCCGGCTCGCCGTCGTGGCGCGCGTAGTACGTGCCCATCGTGCCTTGCAGCTCGGGGAATTCGCCGACCATGTCGGTGATCAAATCCGCCTTCGCGAGACGCGCGGCACGTTTGGCGAGCGCGACGTCGGCGCCGATCAACGCGGCGATCGCGCCGGCCAGCGCTTCGACACGCTCCATGCGTTGCAGCGCCGAGCCGAGCTTGTTGTGATACACGACGTTCGCGAGCAACGGCACGCGATCGGCGAGCGGCTTCTTCTTGTCCTGCTCGAAGAAGAACTTCGCGTCGGCAAGACGCGGACGCACCACACGTTCATTGCCTTCGATAATGTCGCCCGGCGTGGCCGTTTCAATGTTCGACACGATCAGGAAGCGCGAACGCAGCTTGCCGTTTGCATCGGTCAGCGCGAAGTATTTCTGATTCGTCTGCATCGTGAGGATCAGACATTCCTGCGGCACTTGCAGGAACTCGTCCTCGAAACGGCATGCGTAGACCACCGGCCATTCGACCAGCGACGTCACTTCATCGAGCAGCGATTCGGGCATCACGACCTGGTCGCCGTCAGCGTGCGCGAGCAGATGCGTGCGGATCGTTTCCTTGCGATCAGCGAAGTTCGGGACCACGCGGCCTTTGTGCATCAGCGTGTCCGCGTAGGAATCGGCGTGCTGGATCTGCACGAAACCTTCGGACAGGAAGCGATGGCCGAGCGTAGTGTCGTCGGCGTCGATGCCGAGCGCACTGACCGGCACCACCTGGTCGCCATGCAGCGCGGTCAGGCGATGCGCCGGACGCACGAACTGCACGTTCGAGCCGTCGGGACGCTGATACGTCATCACCTTCGGAATGGGCAGCTTGCTGAGCGTTTCGTCGAGCGCGGCTTGCAAGCCTTCCGCGAGCGTCGCACCCGGCGCGGCATAGCGCAGGAAGAAGGCTTCGGCCTTGCCGTCTTGCGCGCGTTCGAGGTCGCTGATGGAAAAATCGGGGAAGCCGAGCGCGGCCAGTTTCTTCGCGAGCGGCGCGGTGGGCTGGCCGTCTTTATCGAGCGCGACGGAAACCGGCAGCACTTTTTCGCGAACGTGTTTTTCCGGCGCGACCGTGCGCACGTTTTTCACCGTGACCGCGAGGCGGCGCGGCGTCGCGTAACGTTCGAACGACAGTTGGCCTTCGATCAGATCGCGCCCGGCGAGGCGTTCCGCGATGCCTTCGGCAAAAGCGTCGCCGAGACGGGCGAGCGCCTTGGGCGGCAGTTCCTCGGTCAGCAGTTCGACCAGCAGGGTAGCTTGATGGGATTGAGTCATTTCTTGATGTTCTCGTCAGTCCTGGTCGATCTTGCGTTCGACTTTCAGCGGCGGCGCCCACGCCGGCATGGCGGCGTCCTGCTCGTCGGTCGTGAGGCCGGGCACGCCGTGCACCGGATTGCCGAGCATCGGGAAGCCGAGCTTCTCGCGCGAATCGTAATAAGCCTGCGCGACAAGACGCGACAGCGCGCGAATCCGGCCGATGTAGGCCGCGCGCTCCGTGACCGAAATCGCGCCGCGCGCGTCGAGCAGGTTGAACGTGTGGCCGGCCTTCAGCACGAGTTCATAGGCGGGCAATGCGATCTGCGCTTCGATCATGCGCTTCGCTTCCGCCTCGTAGCTGTTGAAGAACGTGAACAGCAGATCGACGTTCGCGTGCTCGAAGTTGTACGTGGACTGTTCGACTTCGTTCTGGTGGTACACGTCGCCGTAGGTCAGGCGCCGCGTTTCCGGGCCGTTCGGGCCTTGCTCTTCCCACTCGGTCCAGATGAGGTCGTAGACGTTCTCGACCTTTTGCAGATACATCGCGAGACGCTCGAGGCCGTAGGTGATTTCGCCGAGCACCGGCTTGCAATCCAGACCGCCGACCTGCTGGAAGTACGTGAACTGCGTCACTTCCATGCCGTTCAGCCACACTTCCCAGCCGAGGCCCCAGGCGCCGAGCGTGGGATTTTCCCAGTCGTCTTCGACAAAGCGCACGTCGTTCTGCTTCAGATCGAAGCCGAGCGCTTCGAGCGAGCCGAGATACAGATCGAGGATATTTTCCGGCGCCGGCTTCAGCACGACCTGGTATTGGTAGTAATGCTGCAGACGGTTCGGATTCTCGCCATAGCGGCCGTCTTTCGGGCGGCGCGACGGCTGCACGTACGCGGCGCGCCACGGCTCAGGGCCGATCGCGCGCAGGAAGGTGTGGACGTGCGAGGTGCCCGCGCCGACTTCCATGTCGATCGGCTGGAGCAACGCGCAACCCTGCTTATCCCAATAGGACTGCAGTGTCAGGATGATTTGCTGAAACGTGAGCATGAAGTGCCTTTCGGGCATGGGGCCGCGCCGCGGGCGCGTGAGCGCGCGGGGCGGCCGTGGAGCGAAGTGCTAAACCGGAGATTTTAACGGAAAGGCGGGGGGGTGTCCGTTTTGGGAGGGGGAGCGGCTCTCGTCAGCGGAGGCCTTCACGCCACCGCCAACTCCACCTTCGGCGAAAACGAATCGCTTTGCGCAACCGGCCACCATTTCTCATACAACGAGTAACGATAATTCCCGTTGAGAAGATCGTTCGGCTCGAGATACTTCAGAAGCTCGGACATCAACTGCACCTCATGCGACGACACACGTCGCACGATGTGATGCGCGCGCAGTTCCGCAGGATGCTTCAAACCCGCAGCCTGAACGATCTCCTTCAGCGCATGCAGCGTGTTGTGATGGAAGCTGAAGACGCGGTCGGCCTTGTCCGGCACGACGAGCGCGCGCTGGCGCACCGGGTCTTGCGTCGCGACGCCGGTCGGGCAGCGTCCGGTGTGGCACGTCTGCGCCTGAATGCAGCCGACCGCGAACATGAAGCCGCGCGCCGCGTTGACCCAGTCCGCGCCGATCGCGAGCGTCTTCGTGATGTCGAACGCGGTGATCATCTTGCCGCTCGCGCCGATGCGAATCCGCTGCCGCAAGCCGATGCCGACCAGCGTGTTGTGCACGAGCAGCAAGCCTTCCTGCAACGGCACGCCGACGTGATCGGTGAACTCGAGCGGCGCCGCGCCGGTGCCGCCCTCGGCGCCGTCCACGACGATGAAGTCCGGCAGAATGCCCGTCTCGAGCATCGCCTTCGCAATGCCGAAAAATTCCCACGGATGGCCGATGCACAGCTTGAAGCCGGTCGGCTTGCCGCCCGACAGTGTGCGCAGCCGGTCGACGAATTCGAGCAGCCCACGCGGCGTCGAAAACTCCGAATGCGTGGCCGGCGAAATGCAATCGCGGCCCATCGGCACGCCGCGCGTTTCTGCGATCTCCGGCGTGATCTTCGCGGCGGGCAGCACGCCGCCGTGACCGGGCTTCGCGCCTTGCGACAGCTTCACCTCGATCATTTTCACCTGCGGCTCGGCGGCCTGCTTCGCGAATTTGTCGGCGCTGAACGTGCCGTCGTCGTTTCGGCAGCCGAAGTAACCCGACGCGATTTCCCAGATGATGTCGCCGCCATGCTCGCGGTGATACTTCGACATCGAGCCTTCGCCGGTGTCGTGCGCGAAGTTGCCTTTCTTCGCTCCCAGGTTCAGCGCCATGATCGCGTTCGCCGACAGCGAGCCGAAGCTCATCGCCGAGACGTTGAAGATCGACATCGAATAAGGCTGTGCGCGATCGGCGCCGACCACGATGCGAAAGTCGTGGCTATCGAGCGTGGTCGGCGCGAGCGAGTGGCTGATCCATTCGTGCGCGACGGCCTTCACGTCGAGTTCGGTGCCGTAGGGCCGGCTGTCGACGTCGTTCTTCGCGCGCTGATAGACGATGCTGCGTTGAGCGCGCGAGAACGGCTTTTCGTCGGTATCGTTTTCGACGAAATACTGGCGGATTTCCGGCCGGATGAACTCGAACAGAAAACGGAAATGGCCCCACAGCGGATAGTTGCGCAGAATCGCGTGCCGTTGTTGCGTCAGATCGAAAATGCCGAGCGCGACGAGCGCGAGCGGCACGACGATCCACAACCACGAAACGTGTTGCGTCGCGGCGAGCGCCGTGGACAAACCGAGGAGCGCGATGGCGCTCCACATGGCCAGATAACGTCGAGAAAACATGAGGACTCCGGTGCAGTGAATCGTCACGGAGGGATTGCCGGGCGCGGAGCACAGGCAGATCCACCGTGGGAAAAACGAGCGACTGCCTGTCGGGAAGACGTGAGCGGGTCGTTGGTGAGGTTTAAACGTCGTGCAAAGGCTTGCTGAGTTGAAGTCGGCGAGCGAAACGCAGCAAGCTAGCGCGCGCTCAGCAGTGCCGCCTTTTGCGGCTCGCGCACGGCCGGCTGCCCGGTCGCCGCGTGTTCGATGATGCCGCCGCCGAGGCACACGTCGCCATCGTAAAGCACGGCCGATTGCCCCGGTGTGACAGCCCATTGGGCGTCGTCGAAGGTGAGTTCGAACAGACCTTCGCGCTGATTCGCGCGGCTGAACGTGCAGCGCGCGTCCGCCTGCCGGTAGCGGGTCTTCGCGCCGCACGCGAAGCCTTCCGCCGGCGGCTCGCCCGCGACCCAGCTCGTGTTGCCCGCGCTCAGCGTATGGCTCAACAGCCACGGATGATCGTGCCCTTGCGCGACATACAGCGTGTTCGAAGGAATGTCCTTGCCCGCGACGAACCACGGCTCGCCGCTGCCGTCCTTGCTGCCGCCGAGGCCGATGCCCTTGCGCTGCCCGAACGTATAGAAGGCGAGGCCGATGTGCTCGCCGACCACTTTGCCGTCGGTGGTTTTCATCGGGCCGGGTTGGGTCGGCAGATAGCGGTTCAGAAAATCGCGAAACGGCCGCTCGCCGATAAAGCAGATGCCCGTCGAATCTTTCTTCTTCGCGTTGGGCAGCGCGATCTGCTCGGCGATTTCGCGCACTTTCGTTTTCGGAATTTCGCCGAGCGGAAACAGCGTTTTCGACAACTGCGCCTGATTCAGCCGATGCAGAAAGTACGATTGATCTTTCGTATGGTCGAACGCTTTCAGCAGCTCGAAGCGGCCATTGTTTTCGCGCACGCGCGCATAGTGGCCGGTCGCGATGGTTTCAGCGCCGAGCGACATCGCGTGATCGAGAAACGCCTTGAACTTGATTTCGGCGTTGCACAGCACGTCCGGATTCGGCGTGCGGCCCGCCGAATATTCGCGCAGGAATTCGGCGAACACGCGGTCCTTGTATTCGGCCGCGAAGTTGACCGCTTCGACGTCGATGCCGATCAGGTCCGCCACCGACACCACGTCGATCCAGTCCTGGCGCGTCGAGCAGTATTCGCTGTCGTCGTCGTCTTCCCAGTTCTTCATGAAGAGGCCGACCACGTCGTAGCCCTGTTCCTTCAGCAGCCACGCGGTGACCGACGAATCGACGCCGCCCGACATGCCTACTACGACTTTCTGCTTGCTCATAAGATGCTCACTGGGTACTGCGTGACTTCATGGATCGTGGAGATGGCCGCTTGTGGCGGCTTGTGACCGCTCGTGACGGCTACCTCTTTGGCCCGACCGAATGCGTATGCACGAAATCGAGCGGGAAACGCCGGCCTGCCAGGTAATCGTCGATACATTGCATGACGAGCGGCGTGCGGTGCCTTTCGGGGCAGGCGCGCAGTTCGTCGGCGCTCATCCACAAGGTTCGAACGATGTCGGGATCGAGCGCGCGCTCTGCTTCCGGTTCGCCGCCGGCGCCGCAATACGTGAAGCGCAAATAGGTGACGCCACCGTTGTCCGGCCGTTCGAAATGCGTCATGTACATGCCGACGAGCGCCTCGGGCGTGAACGGATGCGCGGTTTCCTCGAGCGTTTCGCGGATCACCGCTTCCAGCAGCGTTTCGCCGGCTTCCAGATGGCCGGCCGGCTGGTTCAGGCGCAGCCCGGCGGCCGTATGTTCCTCGACCACGAGAAAGCGCCCGTCACGCTCGACGATGGCCGCGACGGTCACATGCGGCAGCCAGGTTTCCGGTTTCATGGGTGCGCATTTTACCGTTTATGGCCGCTCACTGCCGGGATGCGGGCGGGACGCGGCCGGGTAGTTGCCGGTTCATTGCGGCGGCCGGCGGTGACCGGTGACATGCGGCCGGCTGCGGCGACTTGCCGCATGCGACTGCCGCCGCCCGCACGCCTCGGAGCCCCGTATCCGCGCGCACCCCCGGATTGTCCCCGATTTCTGCCGCCCCCCATGTTTCGGGTAAAGTGAGGCGTTAGCCGTTGCACTTGCAAGCCGGCGTGCCTCGTCGGCCGATCTGTCGTCAAACAGTAAGTCGAGGAGGAACACGATGCACATCGGAGTGCCAGCCGAGACGCGCGCGCACGAAACCCGCGTCGCCGCGACGCCCGAGACCGTCAAGAAGTACGTGGCGCAGGGCCATCGGGTCACCATCCAGAGCGGCGCCGGGGCCGGCGCGAGCTTTCCCGACGACGCTCTCGCGGCAGCCGGCGCGGAAATCGTCGATGCGGCCACCGCTTTTGGCGCCGACCTCGTCCTCAAAGTCCAGTCTCCCACCGAAGCCGAACTGCCGCTGCTCAAACGCGGCGCGACGCTCGTCGGCATGCTCGATCCGTTCAACGCGGAGAACGCGCAGCAACTCGCCGCGGCGGGCGTCACCGCCTTCGCGCTCGAAGCCGCGCCGCGCACCACGCGCGCGCAAAGCCTCGACGTGCTGTCGTCGCAGGCGAACATCGCCGGATACAAGGCGGTGCTGCTCGCCGCGACGCTTTATCCGCGCTTCATGCCGATGCTGATGACCGCCGCGGGCACGGTGAAAGCCGCGCGCGTGCTGATTCTGGGCGCGGGCGTGGCGGGCTTGCAGGCGATCGCGACCGCCAAGCGCCTGGGCGCCGTGATCGAGGCATCCGACGTGCGTCCCGCCGTGAAAGAACAGATCGAATCGCTCGGCGCGAAGTTTCTCGACGTTCCCTACGAAACCGATGAAGAGCGCGAAGCCGCGCAAGGCGTCGGCGGCTATGCGCGGCCGATGCCGCCTTCGTGGCTGCAACGCCAGTCGGCACTCGTTCACGAGCGCGCGAAGCAGGCCGACGTGGTGATCTCCACCGCCCTGATTCCGGGCCGCGCGGCGCCGACGCTGCTCTCCGTCGAGACCGTGCAGGCGATGAAACCGGGCTCGGTGCTGGTCGATCTGGCAGCGGGCCGCGGCGCGGACTATGAAGGCCGCCGCGGCGGCAACTGCCCGCTCACCGAAGCCGACAAAGTGATCGTCAGGCACGGCGTGACGATTGTCGGCTACACGAATCTCGCCTCGATGGTGCCCGCGGACGCGTCCTCGCTCTACGCGCGCAACCTGCTCGACTTCCTCAAGCTGATCGTGACGAAGGAAGGCGCGCTCAACATCGACCTCGCCGACGACATCGTCGCGGCCACGCTGCTCACCCGCGACGGCGAAGTCGCGCGCAAGGCATAACGCGAATTCACCTGGAGAAACGGCGATGGAAGTGCTCAACCACACCGTCATCAACCTGATTATTTTCGTGCTGGCGATTTACGTCGGCTACCACGTCGTCTGGAACGTCACGCCCGCGCTGCACACGCCGCTGATGGCCGTGACCAACGCGATTTCCGCGATCGTGATTGTCGGCGCAATGCTCGCGACCGGCCTTACGCTCGGCACGCCGGGCAAGTTCTTCGGCACGCTCGCCGTTGCGCTGGCGGCGGTCAACGTGTTCGGCGGCTTCCTCGTCACGCGGCGAATGCTCGAGATGTTCCGCAAGAAAGAGCCGAAAAAGCTCATCGCCGATAAGAGCAAGGAGAACGCGTAATGAGTCTGAACGTCGTCACGCTGCTTTATCTGGTTGCGTCGGTCTGTTTCATTCAGGCGCTCAAGGGGCTGTCGAATCCGAAGACGGCGCGCATCGGCAATACGTTCGGCATGGTCGGGATGGCGATTGCGATTCTCACGACCATCGCGCTGATCGCAAAGCAGGCGAATGCACTGGGCTCGAATCTCGCGCTCGGGCTCGGCTTGCTGTTCGCCGCGCTGATTGTCGGCGGTGCGATTGGCGCGTTCGTCGCCGCGCGCGTCGAGATGACCAAGATGCCGGAACTCGTCGCGGCGATGCACTCGCTGATCGGTCTCGCGGCGGTGTGCATCGCGTATGCGGTGGTGTCGGAGCCGGCGGCATTCGGATTGATCGATCCGGAGAATCCGGTGCCGGGCTTTCTGCCTTATGGCAATCGCGTCGAGTTGTTCATCGGCACGTTCGTCGGCGCAATTACGTTTAGCGGCTCGGTTATTGCGTTCGGCAAGCTGTCGGGCAAGTACAAGTTCCGGTTATTTCAGGGCGCGCCGGTCGTCTATGCGGGTCAGCATCTGATCAACCTGATGCTCGCGATTGCGATGCTCGGCTTCGGCGTGATCTTCTTTTTCACGCAGTCGTGGCTGCCGTTCATCATCATGACGCTGATCGCGTTCGTGCTCGGCGTGCTGATCATCATTCCGATCGGCGGCGCGGACATGCCGGTCGTCGTGTCCATGCTCAATTCGTATTCGGGCTGGGCGGCGGCGGGCATCGGCTTCTCGCTGAACAATCCGATGCTGATCATCGCGGGCTCTTTGGTGGGCTCGTCGGGCGCGATTCTGTCGTACATCATGTGCCGCGCGATGAACCGCTCGTTCTTCAACGTGATTCTCGGCGGCTTCGGCAACGAGCCGGGCGCGGCTGCGGCGGGCGGATCGGCTGAGCAGCGTCCGGTGAAATCGGGTTCTGCCGATGACGCGTCGTTCATGCTCGGCAACGCCGAAACCGTGGTGATCGTGCCGGGTTATGGCCTTGCCGTCGCGCGCGCGCAGCATGCATTGAAGGAGCTGACCGACAAGCTCGTCGAGAAGGGCATCGAGGTGAAGTACGCGATTCACCCGGTCGCGGGACGCATGCCGGGTCACATGAACGTGCTGCTCGCCGAAGCGGAAGTGCCGTACGACATGGTGTTCGAAATGGACGACATCAACGGCGAGTTCGGTCAGGTCGACGTGGTGCTCGTGCTCGGCGCCAACGACGTCGTGAACCCGGCCGCGAAGAACGATCCGAAGTCGCCGATTGCGGGTATGCCGATCATCGAGGCTTATAAAGCGCGCACGGTGATCGTCAACAAGCGTTCGATGGCGGCGGGTTACGCGGGGCTCGACAACGATCTGTTCTACATGGACAAGACGATGATGGTGTTCGGCGACGCAAAGAAAGTGATCGAGGATATGGTCAAGGCGGTCGAATAACACGCGATAAATTGCGCGGCGCGCGAAGGTCTGCGCCGCGCAATGCTCACTTCTGTTTCGGTTTGGCGTTCACATGCCGCAGCAGGTCCGCGAGCCGTCGGCCTTCCTGATCGGGATACGGCTCGCGCACTTCGAGTTGCTGGATCTTCTCGAGCCCGAAGTTGCGGAAATCGCCGCGCAATTCACACCACGCGCCAAGCGTCCAGCGCGCGCCCCAATAGGCGAGTGCGAGCGGCCACACGCGCCGCTCCGTCGCCGCGCCGTTGGCATCCGTGTACGCAAAACTCACCACGTGTCGTGCGTCGATCGCGCGGTGCAGCGTGTCGAGCTGCGTCGAAAAATCGCTTTTGATATGGAACGACGGCGCGAAGATCGCGAGCCTTTCAAGGGACGCGCGCTTGTCTGCGGGCATCGCCGAAGCAATCTTGGCCAATGCGCCGCGCGCTCCGCTCGCGAAGCCGGCGCCGCCCCACGATTCGAGCATGCGCGCGCCGGCGGCGAGCGCCGCGAGTTCATCGGCGGTGAAGGTGAGCGGCGGAAGGCTCGCGCTGCGGCTCAGCCGGTAGCCGATGCCGGCCTCGCCTTCGATCGGCACGCCGGATAGCTGCAGATCGCGCACGTCGCGATAGACGGTGCGCAGCGAGATGTTGAGCCAGTCGGCGAGTTGCTGCGCCGTGGTCAAACGCCGGCCGCGCAGCAATTCGGCGATCTGGAACAGACGGTCGGCGCGGCGCGTCATCGTGGGCGTCTTGTAGAAGAGGACAGGGACAGTCCCGCGATGATAGCGCCGCATGCCGCGCTCCGGTCAGCGTTCGGGTTGGCGTTGAGTTCAGCGTTGAGTCGAGCGCTTGGGTGTGCGTTCGGCGAGCGTTTGAGTGAATGCTCAGGTGAGCGTTCGGACGACGGGCTCGATGCGTGTGTCGCCCGCACGGGCGTTACCCGTTCGATGGCCGCTGTCCGCAGCGCGGTTAGCCGTTGGTGCGCGAATGCAGGCCGAGGCGATTGCCTTCGCTGTCGATGAAAAACGCGATATAACCGATGTCCTGCGGCAGCTTGATGACCGGTCCATCGGTCTTGCCGCCGGCTTCTTCGATGCGGGCGAGCGCGGCGTCGACGGTCGGCTGCGCGTTCAGGTAGACGAGCACGCCGTCACCGTTCGGGGTCATCGACGGGCTGTGGACGATCGCGCCGCCCGTCGCCGGTTCTTCGTAGCCGAACACGGCGATGGGCTGGCCGCCGATTTCCTGGCGGTTCAGCTTCACGTCGAGCGCGGCTTCATAAAAGCGCACGGCGCGGTCGAAATCGACGGACGGGATTTCGAACCATGCAACAACTTTGGACGATGCGGACATGACACTCTCCTGTGGATGGCGGTAAGCCGGATAAATCGCCGGATGGCGTGAGGAGGAGTGTGCGGGGGTGCTGCTGACAGCGTGGTGTCAGTAGGGTGGGGCGGTGGGTTAGATCGTGTGAACGTGCGGACGTGCGGATGGGCGAGGCGAAAAAACCGCGGCACTGTGTGTGGCCGCGGTTTGTTTCTGGCTGCGTTTGCTTGGCGCTTGTTGTTTGTCGCTTGCCGCTTGTCTTAACCGGCCTTAACCGGCCTTAACCGGCAGGCGTATCGCCTTGCGGCCGCTGACGCACGCTGCCCGCGATCAGATCGAAGCGGAACAGCCGGCATTCGAGCGCTCCGTTAAAGAGCGGTGTCTTCGTCGATTCGCGCAGGCGCAACTGGCCCGGCAGCTTGCGATCCGACGTCAGGATGAATGCGTGCCAGCCGGTGAAGCGCTGCTTGAGCGCGTCGCCGAGCGACTGGAAGAACTCGCTGTCGGGCGCTTCTTCCTGGGCGCGGCGAAAGCTGTCGTCCTCGCGGTTGTCGCGACTGCGTCCTTCACGTCCTTCGCGGATTTCGCCGCGCGCGTTGCGTCCGCGCACTTCGATCCGCTCACCATACGGCGGATTGGCGACGAGAATGCCCGGCGCCGAAGTCGGCGGCGTCATGCCGCGCGCGTCGACCTGTTTGAGCGGAATGGTCGGCAAGCCGGCGCGCTGGAAATTCGCGCGCGCCTTGTCGAGCATGTCGCCGGAAATATCGCTGCCGAAAATCTGCAGGTCGGCGCGCGAGCTGCGGGCGGCGTGTTTGGCGTCGAGCGCGGCGGCCTTCAGCGTCTGCCAGGTTTTGCTGTCGTACTGCTTGAGCTTTTCGAAGCCGAAGCGGCGTTCGGCGCCGGGCGCGATGTCGAGCGCGACCTGCGCGGCTTCGGCGAGGAACGTGCCGCTGCCGCACATCGGGTCGTATAGCGGCGTGCCGGCGCTCCAGCCCGTCAGCCGCAGAATGCCCGCCGCGAGATTTTCGCGCAGCGGCGCCGCGCCCTTGTCCAGGCGCCAGCCGCGCTTGAAGAGCGGGTCGCCGGAGGTGTCGAGGTAAAGCGTGCAGTCGGTCGCGGTGAGAAACGCGAACACGCGCACGTCGGGCGTCGCGGTGTCGATGTTCGGGCGCGCGCCGCTGACTTCGCGCAGACGGTCGCAGATCGCGTCCTTCACGCGCAGCGTGGTGAATTCGAGGCTGCGCAGCGGCGACTTGATCGCGGTGACGTCGACGCGCAGCGTTTCGTTCGCAGAGAACCATTGCTCCCAGCGTTGTTCGACGGCGAGTGCGTAGATGTCCTGCTCGCTGCGATACGGACGATGCGCGATTTTCAGCAGCACGCGGCTCGCGAGGCGCGAATGCAGATTGGCCGCCATGCCGGCTGCCCAGCCGCCGCGAAAATGCACGCCGCCGGGGACTTGCGAGCCGGGCGCGAACGGCGCGCCGTGCAGATGCTTCGCGGCGATCTCGGCGAGTTCGGAGGCGAGCGCGGCTTCGAGACCGCGCGGGCAGGGGAGGAAGAAATCGAAGGACATGGAGGGGCTAGCCGGTGGGCTGTGGGTAAGGGGGTATTGTACGCGGTGGGGTGCGGGGGGTGCTTTTTGGCCCTTTGGCCTTTTCTTGTTTTTTGTCGGTGGTCTATTTGTGTTGCACCTGGCTTGCTTTGGCCTTTCCTTGTTTTCTCGGTGGTCTATCGGCGTTGCCCCTGTGCGGGGCGGCACTTACTTTCTTTGCCGCCGCAAAGAAAGTAAGCAAAGAAAGCGGGCTTACACCGGTGGCTTATAAGTGGGTCCCACTGGCTCGCTTTGGCCTTTCCTTGATTTCGCGGTGGTCTATCGGCGTTGCCCCTGTGCGGGGCGGCACTCACTTTCTTTGCCGCCGCAAAGAAAGTAAGCAAAGAAAGCGGGCCTACACCGCCAGCTTATAGATGGCTCCCCCAGTTCTGAGGGGGCAGTGGTGCGCCTGACATCCGTGCCCTCGCACATTCGACGCCCGTGACAAGGCAGTCATGCTTCCCGACTTGCACTGCGTGCTCGCCGGAAGGGTTCGCTTCGCGGTGCCGTTGCCGCTTCGCGCACGACCGGAAATCGCGCCTGTTGTCTTGCGAAATGTCCCGCGCCTATCCCGTTCTCGCCGGCGTAGTCTTGTATTGGGTGCCACGTGGAAGTCTGGTCAGAGCTGCACAGCCGTCGCAACCGGCGCTGCACACGTTTCCACGGTCTTAATGGCATCTATCGCGTGGCGTCCGTCACGGCGCGCGGTTTTTTCGGTCGTTTCTATCAGAAAGAGAAAAACATGAAATGGTATCTGCTAGTGCTTTCGAAGTACGTTGAATTCAGTGGACGAGCGCGTCGCAAGGAATACTGGATGTTCCTACTGTTCAACGTAATCATCGGGATTGCCTACGGAGTCGTGCTGGTCATCCTCGATCTGGAGGAGTCCAGGTTCTGGCGCAACCTTTATCCCTTGCTGGTGTTCCTTCCGGGCCTGGCGGCGCTGGTTCGTCGCATGCACGATTCCAACCGAAGCGGTTGGTGGGCCCTTTGCCCCGTCGCCAACCTGGTGTTTGCCTGCTTCGAGGGAACGCGAGGCCAAAACCGCTTCGGCCCCGACCCAAAGCAACCAATGCAATGAGCGAGCGCTGACCCTTCAATAGAGCGAAGAGCGAAGAGCGAAGAGCGAAAAGCCAAACAGACACCACAGCGAACCCTTCCGACGAGCACGAGTGCGAGTCGGGAAGCATGACTGCCTTGTCACTAACGTCGAATGTGCGAGGGCACGGATGTAAGGCGCACCACTGCCCACTCCGAGCAAGGGGCTCCACTTATAAGCTAGCGGTGTGAGCCCGCTTTCTTTGCTTACTTTCTTTGCGGCGGCAAAGAAAGTAAGTGCCGCCCCGCACAGGGGCAACACAAATAGACCACAACGAATTCAAGGAAAGGCAAAAAAGAAAGCAAAAAACCAAAAGCACAAAAACCAAAAGCACAAAAACCAATCACCGCGCAGCCACACCCGCATCCAAAGCAGGACACCCCGGCACACTACCGCGAGCACTCGCCTTCCCCCCCTGCGAAGCAGAAGCAGAACCCGCAGCAGCAGCCATAGCCTGCAACGCAGCAGCCACCTGCGCCGAAACACGCATCAAAGCCCGCCGATGCCCATCAACAAGCGCATCATACCCACCACCGACAGGCTCACTAACAACACTCCTGCAAGTCATCACAGCAGTACTGCGCACCGCCCGCACACTCCACACCGCATCGATCAGCGCATGCGACCCAGGCCACGACTCAAACCGCTGCACATTCATGCTCACGCGATACACCGGCGTCGCATCGGAATAAGCCGTCCCGTACACATCAATCGTATTGAGTTGCTGAGTGAGACTGGTCGACAACGCGCGGCGCAGTTCATCGCCGGGCAGCGACGCCCAGCGATCTTCTTCCAGCACCTTGACCTGCGTCGGTCCCGTCTGCACGACGAGCTGAGTCTTCGCGACTTGCGGCGGCACATCGATAGGCGCGACTTCGATCAGCCACGCGGGCGCCGCCGACGTCCGTGAGCCTGAAGCCGCAGCGGACGCAGCGCCATTCGCATCGCCCAACGTATAAAACCGGCTACTCGGCGACGCACACGCCGCGACCGCCAGCACCGCAGCGAGCGCGCCGGCACGAACAGCGCTGCGCGCCACTACGCGCGACAAACGGGGGAGTCGAACGAACATCATGGCTTGTCTCCTGCTTTACCGCGCAACAACGATTCCGGGTGGCGCTCGAGATAATCCGACAGCGCATTCAGCGACTGCAACGTGCGCGTCAATTCCTGCAACGCCTGATGCACATCCGACTGCAACGGCGAGTCCTGCTGCAACGTCGCCTCGGCCGAGCCGAACGTCTGTTTCGCGGCGGCCAGCGTGTCGCGGGCTTGCGGCACGACTTCCGTGTCCAGTCGCTTGAAGAGCTGGTCGGCATTCTTCAGCGCGCTGTTCAGGTTGTTGCCGATCTGATCGAACGGCACCTTGTCGAGCTTCTTCGCGATGTCGGCGACCTGCAATTGCAGCTCGTCGAGCGTGTTCGGAATGGTCGGCAATTCGAGCGGGTCGCTGGCTACGTCGACGGTGGCCGGCGGCGCCTTCGGGAAAATATCAAGCGCGACGTACAACTGGCTCGTGATCAGATTGCCCGTGCGCAACTGGCCGCGCAGTCCGTGCTTGACGAGTTGTTGCAGCAGCGTCTGCCCGGCGAGGCTGCCTGGCGTCGGCGCGGTCTCGCGGAAGCGCTTGCCGAGGCGGTCAGGGTAGATGTTCATCGTCACCGGCATCGTGAAGCTGCGCGTCTTCGGATCGTAGTCGATGCCGATGTTGGTCACCTGACCGAGCACGATGCCGCGGAAATCGACCGGCGCGCCGACCGACAGACCGCGCAGAGACTGGTTGAAGTTCATCACGACGCGCAGCGGCACGCCGTCCGGCTCGCGCATCGCGTCGCCTTCGTCGGAACCGAGGCGGAACGTCATGTTGTTCGGCGCCTGCGCGCCCACGCCCTGACCCGGCGGCGACTGGAACGACAAGCCGCCGACGATCACCGTCGCGAGCGACTGCGTGTTCAGCTTGAAGCCGCTCGAATCGAGTCGCAGATCGACGCCGCTCGCATGCCACCAGCGCGAATTGGTGCCGACGTACTGGTCGAACGGCGCGGACACGAACACCTGCATGGTCACGCCGGTGCCGTCCTTGTCGAGCGAAAAGCCGACCACCTGGCCGACCTGCACGCGGCGATAAAAAATCGGCGAGCCGATGTCGATGGAGCCCAGCGAATCGCCATGCAGAATGAACTGATGACCCTTCTGGTCGCCGGTAATCGGCGGCGGCGTCTCGAGGCCGACGAAGTTCTTCTCGCTGTCCGGCGAATGACCGGCGTCCGCGCCGATATAGGCGCCGGAGAGCAGTGTGGTGAGGCCCGACACGCCGCTCGCGCCCACGCGCGGCCGCACGACCCAGAAGCGCGAATCCTTGACCGCGAAGTCTTCGCCTTCCTTCGTCAACTGCACCTGCACGAGCACGTGCGAAAGATCCTTCGACAACGTGATCGACTTGACCGCGCCGACGTCGACGTCCTTGTACTTGACCTTGGTCTTGCCAGGCTCGAGCCCTTCCGCGCTGATGAAACTGATCGTGATGGTCGGGCCTTTTTCCGTCACCGACTTGATGACGAGCGCAATGCCGATAAGCGCGGCAATCAGAGGGATCACCCAGACGAGCGACGGCAGCCAGCGGCTACGCGGCTCGATCTCGGGGTCGGGCAATTGGGGCGGCAGCTTCGGTCCGTTCGAATCGTTGCGCGGCGCATCGGAGGCGGGCGTCGGTCCTGGCGGGCTAGTCATGTTCGAGGTCCTGAGGTTTTTGGGTACTGCCGTCCACGTGGTCCCAGATGAGCCGTGGATCGAATTGCATGGAGGCCATCATCGTCAGGATCACTACCGAGCCGAACGCAATCGCGCCAGGGCCGGCCGTGATCACGGCAAGCGATTTGAAACGCACGAGCGCCACGGTCAACGTGACGACGAACACGTCGAGCATCGACCAGCGGCCGATCCGCTCGACCATCCGATAGAGCGTCGTGCGCTGCTCCGGCCGCCAGCGCGAGCGTCGCTGCGCGGTGACGGTGAGCAGCACGAGCACGCTCAGCTTCAGCATCGGCACCATGATGCTGGCGATAAACACGATCACCGCGAGCGGCCAGTCGCCGGAGGTCCAGAAATAAACGACGCCGCTCATGATGGTGTCGTCTTCGGAACCGAGCAGCGACGACGTGTGCATGACCGGCAACAAATTTGCCGGAATATACAGCAAGGCCGCGGCGATCAGCAGCGCCCAGGTTCGCATCAGGCTGTCGGGATTGCGCGAGTGCAGATGCGCGCCGCAGCGCCCGCAGTGCTGCGGCGTGACCGAGCGGATGCGCGGCTCGACGCGTCCGCACGCATGGCAGGCCACGAGCCCCGCGCGTTTTGCGGTGACGTATTTCATCGCGCGGGTCATCCTCGATTGGAGGCCGGCGGGGCGCCGGGAGTTGTGCCGCGGCCTGGGTCGCTGCGTGTGTCGCGGCTCGAGTCGGCTTCGTCGCCGGCTTGCAGCAGCGGCGGCGCGGGCGGGCCGGCCATCGAGCCGAGCGCGGCTGCCGCGCTGTCGGCCGACGTGCGCGGCAGCGGCCGCTGGCCGCGCGCGCCGAGTTCGTCGGCGAGATCCCACAGAATGCGCGGATCGAACGTGACGACCACGGCGAACATCAGCGTCAGCGCGCCGAACGCGAAGAGCGCCGCTTCCGGAATCACGCGCGCGAGACTGACCATCTTCACGATCGTGATGAGCACGCCGAGCATGAACACTTCGATCATGCCCCAGGGCCGCACGAACTGGATCGCGCGCAACACGCGGTTAAAGCCTCCCGGCACATAGCCGGCGCGCAGCGGTACCAGCACGTAGAGCAGCGCGACGAGTTCGGTGAGCGGAAAGAGAATCGTCGAGCAGAACACCATGACGGCGACGATCTGCATGTTCTCGTTCCACAGCGCGACGAGCGCACCGAACAGCGTGGTCTGCGAGGTAATGCCATTAGTCTCCAGCTCGACGATGGGGAAGCCCTGCGCGATCAGGAACGTGATCAGCGCGGCGAGCGTCATGGCGCTGATGCCGTCGAGCTTGCGCGATACGCCCGCGTAGAGCGTGGCGCCGCAGCGCGGACAGCGGGCGACTTTGCGCCCGACAAGCCGTGGCTTGCGGAACAGCGTATCGCATTCATGGCACGCGATCAGGTTGTCATGTTCCATGCGGCAGCGGGCCAACGATATGTAAGTGAGCGTGCAATGCCGGTCGCAATTTCGGTGGCAATACTGGTTGCAATGCGGGTCGCAATGTAGCCGATTCGGCGGGTCTGTAAAAATTCGTGGAGCAATAGTACCAAAAGGCATTGCCGCGCCGCGCCGGTGAGCGCGAAACGCTTGGCGCGCAACGGTTCTGACAGCGTCCGTCCCCAATTGTTCAACCGGCTGATCCGGGAACGTGAAGGCGTCCTTCGGTCAATTTCGCTTTGCCGCAGCCAGCTTTTTGCGCTTCGGGTAGCATGGCGGCCTGGTGCGTCTCGAAGGCCGCGGCGCCCGGCACTTTGGCGATGGACTTTACATCGGCGGGGAATAGCCGGGGGTGCCGCGCCGTTAACCTCTCTTAGCAAGCGTTGACCTGTCATGGCACACAATCCTTCATTCGGCGGCCGGGAGTCGTACACGCGGACCGCCATTGCGATTCATTGGCTGATCGCGCTGCTGATCGTTTGCGGCTTCGCGCTCGGCTGGGTGATGACCGACATTCCCGGTTTCACGCCGACCAAGCTGCGCTATTTTTCGTGGCATAAGTGGATCGGCGTGACCGTGTTCGCGCTCGCTGTCGTGCGCATTCTGTGGCGCGCCACTCACGGCGCGCCGGCGATGCCGCGCCGCATGCCCGCCTGGCAGCGGGGCGCCGCCCATCTCGTGCATCTGCTGCTGTATGCGTTGATGATTGCAATTCCCGTCTCCGGTTATCTGTATAGCTCGGCGGCGAACGTGCCGGTCGTCTATCTCGGTCTGATCCCGCTGCCGCGGCTGATCGCGCCGGACCCGCATCTGAAGGAACTGCTCAAGAACGTCCACATCGTGTTGAATTACACGTTGCTGACGCTGGTCGCGATGCACGTCGCGGCGGCGCTCAAGCATCAGTGGCTGGACCGCGACGGGCTGCTGTCGCGCATGATTCCCTTCCTCAAATAAGGACCACCATGAAGGTCTCGTTTTATCGCTACATGCTGGCGGCGTTTGCCGCAGCCTCGCTGACCGCGGCCGGCGGCGCGCTGGCCCAGGTCGACACCGCGAAGAGTTCGGTGACGGCTACCTCGAAGCAGATGAACGTGCCGGTCGAAGGCAAGTTCGGCAAATTCACCGCGCAGGTCAAGTTCGATCCGGCCAAGCCCGCCGAGGGCAGCGCGCAACTGAACATCGACGTGGCGAGCTACGATCTCGGCGACGAGAGCTATAACGATCAGGTCCGCGGCAAGGAATGGTTCGACGCGAAGACCTATCCGAGCGCGACCTTCGTTTCGAGCGCGATTGCGCCGGCCGGCGGCAATCAGTACAAGGTGACGGGCAAGCTGACCATCAAGGGCAAATCGCAGACGGTCGTGGTGCCCGTTACCGTGACGCAGCAGGGCGCGACGCAGGCGTTCGACGGCTCGTTGCCGATCAAGCGTTCGCAGTTCGACATCGGCACGGGCGAGTGGAAAGACACGTCCGTGGTTGCCGACGACGTCGTCATCAAGTTTCATATCGTAGCCGCACGCAAGTGACTTGCGCTGCGCGTTGAGCGCAGCCGTTCTTACCTGACTGGGAGCATGAATTGAAGACATCCACGTTGATCGCCGCCGGTGCATTGGCCTCCTGCGTTTCGCTTGGCGCATTCGCCGCCGCCGACACCTATCAGCTCGACCCGACTCACACCTATCCGAGTTTCGAGGCGGACCACTTCGGCGGCCTGTCGGTGTGGCGCGGCAAGTTCACGAAAAGCTCGGGCACGGTTACGCTCGACCGCGCGGCCAAGACCGGCACGGTCGAAGTGAACGTCGATGCGGCGTCGATTTCCACCGGCAACGGCAAGCTGGACGATCACCTGAAGACGGCGGAGTTCTTCGACGTCGCTAAGTTTCCCGCTGCGACGTACAAGGGCACCGACATCAAGTTCGACGGCGACAAGCCGTCGGAAGTGGTCGGCAGCCTGACGCTGCACGGCGTGACGAAGCCGCTGAATCTGAAGGTGGAGTCGTTCAAGTGCATGCAGCACCCGGTGCTCAAGCGCGAAGTGTGCGGCGTCGAGGCGAGCGCGCAATTCAATCGCGCGGATTACGGCATGGATTTCGGCAGCAAGTACGGCTTTAGCATGGAGACGAAGCTGCATATCCAGGCTGAAGGCATCAAGCAATAAGCGCTGGTGAGGGCGCAGCGGGCGCCTGCCCGCTTGCGGTAGCGTTTGCGGTCGCGTTTGAGATGATGCCGCCGTTGCGGCGCATCAAAAAGCAAACCGTCCGTTTTACCGCGCGTTTTACCGCTGTTCCGGCCGCTTCGTCGCTTTCGCGACGAAGCGGCTTTTTCATGGCGTCGCAGGAAATCGAAGGCGATCGAGGCGTTATCTCCGGCCGGTTCGACATTTCGCACTCGCGCCGCTTTAATTTTTCGGGTACATAGAGCGCTGGCACCGCATTGGTTGTGCGCGCATCCAATGCGGCGAGATCGGGCGTCGGCTCGCATCCATAATATTCGCGCGAACTGGAGATCTGCATGAACGCAACGACTGCAGCAAGCCTTGCGGGAAGCCGGCGAAATTCGTGGCGGGCGGTGATCGCCGCGTCCATCGGCAACGCGCTGGAATGGTTCGATCTCGTGGTCTACGGCTTTTTTGCCGTGGTGATCGCGAAGCTGTTTTTTCCGGCCGGCAACGACACCGTGTCGCTGCTGCTCACGCTCGGCACATTCGGCGTGTCGTTCTTCATGCGGCCGCTCGGGGCCATCGTGATCGGTGCGTACGCCGACCGCGCCGGACGCAAGGCGGCGCTCACGCTGTCCATCCTGCTGATGATGGGCGGCACGCTGATCATCGCGATTTTGCCGACGTACCGAAGCATCGGCATCGCGGCGCCGGTGATTCTCGTCATCGCGCGTTTGATGCAGGGCTTCTCGGCCGGCGGCGAATTCGGCAGCGCGACGGCGTTTCTCGCGGAGCATGTGCCGGCGCGGCGCGGCTTTTTCGCAAGCTGGCAGGTCGCGAGCCAGGGGCTCACGACGCTGCTCGCGGCCGGTTTCGGCGTCGTGCTGACGGGCAATCTGACGCCGAAGCAGATGGCGGCCTGGGGGTGGCGCGTGCCGTTTTTCTTCGGGCTGCTGATCGGACCGGTTGCCTGGTACATTCGCACGAAGCTCGACGAGACGCCCGAGTTTCTCGCCGCGGAAACCACCACGACGCCGCTGCGCGATACCTTCACGAGCCAGAAGCTGCGGCTCCTGATCGCAATCGGCGCGGTCGTGCTCGGCACGGTGTCGACTTACCTCGTGCTGTTCATGCCCACCTTCGGCGTGAAGCAACTGGGGCTCGCGCCATCGGTTGCGTTTTCGGCGATCGCGCTGACCGGCCTGATCCAGATGGTGTTTGCGCCGCTCGTTGGGCATCTGTCGGACCGGCACGGACGCACGACGATCATGCTGATCTCCGGCGTGCTGCTGCTCGTGCTGATCTATCCGGCGTTCGTCTATCTGGTCGCACATCCTACGTTCGGCACGCTGATCGCGCTGCAAATCCTGCTCGGTTTCCTGATGACCGGCTATTTCGCGGCGCTGCCGGGCTTGCTGTCGGAGATGTTTCCGGTGCAAACGCGCACGACCGGCATGTCGCTCGCCTATAACATCGCGGTCACGGTGTTCGGCGGCTTCGGGCCGTTCATCATCGCGTGGCTGATCAGCTTTACCGGTTCGAAGGCCGCGCCGAGTTATTACCTGATTTTCGCCGCGCTGTTGAGCCTGGCGTCGCTGGTGGCGGCGCGACGGAAGTTGGGGTTCCGGTAGGCTCGTAAGCGGACATCGCGCGGTAAACGCAAAAGGCCGGTTCGTCGATGAACCGGCCTTTTGCTTTACAACGATGCACTGCGCGTTAGTTAAACGCCATCACACCTGCGCACCCGCATTCGGATCGTTCGGATCAACGCGTTCTTTCTTGTCCTTCACCAGATCCTCGCGCTTCACGCCGAACCACATTGCGAGCGCCGCCGCGACGAACACCGACGAGTAGATACCGAACAGAATACCGACCGTCAGCGCCAGCGCGAAGTAGTGCAGCGTCGGGCCGCCGAACAGGAACATCGACAGCACCATCATCTGCGTACAGCCGTGCGTGATGACGGTTCGCGACATCGTGCTCGTAATCGCGTGGTTGATGACTTCGATCACCGTCATCTTGCGTTCGCGGCGGAAGGTCTCGCGAATCCGGTCGAAGATAACCACCGATTCGTTCACCGAATAACCCAGCACCGCGAGCACGGCCGCCAGCACCGACAGCGAGAACTCCCACTGGAAGAACGCGAAGAAGCCGAGAATGATCACGACGTCGTGCAAGTTGGCGATCACGCCGGCCACCGCGTACTTCCATTCGAAGCGGAACGACAGATAGATCACGATACCCACGACCACGCAGGCGAGCGCCAGCAGACCGTCGGTGGCGAGTTCCTTGCCGACCTGCGGGCCGACGAACTCGACGCGCTGCAACTGCACC
Source organism: Paraburkholderia graminis C4D1M (assembly GCF_000172415.1). Lineage (GTDB taxonomy): Bacteria > Pseudomonadota > Gammaproteobacteria > Burkholderiales > Burkholderiaceae > Paraburkholderia > Paraburkholderia graminis. The sequence goes on along the minus strand of NZ_ABLD01000003.1, from coordinate 198,144 downwards.
TGCGGCGTATCGGTCTTGAGCGCGCTCATCACCTGGTCGCTCTGCTGCGCGGACGTCAGCCCTTGCTTGAGCGGCAAACGGATCAGCACGTCGCGCGAGGTGCCGAAGTTCTGCACTTGCGCGTCGCCATAGCCGAGCTTGTTCAGCGTGCCGCGCACCGGGTCGAGCGGCGCCGCGCCCGGATACTGCACTTCGATGACCGTACCGCCGGTGAACTCCACCGACAGATGCAGCCCGCGATGCACGAGAAAGAACACGGCGGCGAGGAATGTCAGCAGCGAAATGGCGTTGAAGATCAACGCACGCTGCATGAACGGAATGTCTTTGCGAAAGCGGAAAAATTCCATGGTCTTGTTCTCCGGGACTCAGCGGGATGAACCCGGTTTCTGCGACGAGCTCGGCGTGCCCGGCGCGTTGCGGCGACGCACGGTCGGCTTGCCCGCGCGCGACTGCGCGGCGGCGGCCGGCGCTTTCTGCTTCGCGGCGGCGGCTGCGCTTGCCGCGCGCATGGCTTGCGCGGTGTCGGTTGCGGCGTCGTCTGCGGTCAGGTCATTACCGAGGTAAGCACCCGAGCCCGCAGCCGCGGTTTCCGGACGCCACACCTGGCCGATGGCCAGCGACTTCAGCTTCTTCTTGCCGCCGTACCAGAGGTTCACGATACCGCGCGAGAAGAACACCGCCGAGAACATCGACGTGAGAATGCCGATACAGTGCACGATTGCAAAACCGCGCACCGGGCCGGAGCCGAAGGCGAGCAGCGCGACACCGGCGATCAGCGTGGTGACGTTCGAGTCGAGAATCGTCGCCCACGCATGCGCGTAGCCGTTCTGGATCGCCAGTTGCGGCGGCGCGCCGTTGCGCAGTTCTTCACGCACGCGTTCGTTGATCAGCACGTTGGCGTCGATCGCCATACCGAGCGCGAGCGCGATAGCCGCGATACCCGGCAGCGTGAGCGTGGCCTGCAACATCGACAGCACGGCGACCAGCAGCAGCAGGTTCACGGACAGGCCGATCATCGAGATCACGCCGAACAGCATGTAGTACGCGATCATGAAGACGGCGATCGCCGCGAAGCCCCACACCACCGAGTGGAAGCCCTTCTTGATGTTGTCGGCGCCGAGGCTCGGGCCGATGGTGCGTTCCTCGATGATGTCCATTGGCGCGGCCAGCGAACCGGCGCGCAGCAGCAGCGCGAGGTCGGCGGCGCCTTGCGGCGTGGCCTGGCCGGTGATCTGGAAGCGGTCGCCCAGTTCCGACTGGATGGTCGCCACCGTCAGCACTTCGCCCTTGCCCTTTTCGAACAGCACCATCGCCATCGGCTTGCCGATGTTGTCGCGCGACACACTGCGCACCGCGCGGCCGCCCGCCGAGTCGAGGCGAATGTTGACGGACGGACGCTGATGCTCGTCGAAGCCCGCCGACGCGTCGATAATCCGGTCGCCCGTGAAGATGATCTGCTTTCTCAGCAGCACCGGCGTCTGGTTGCCTTGCGTGAACAGTTCGTCGCCTGGCGGCACCGGATCGGACGGATTCGGATGCGTGTTGACCGGATCGGCGAGGCGCGCTTCGAGCGTCGCCGTGCGGCCGATGATGTCCTTCGCCTTCGCCGTGTCCTGCACGCCCGGCAGTTCGACCACGATCCGGTCGGTGCCTTGCTGCTGGATCACAGGCTCGGCCACGCCGAGTTCGTTCACGCGGTTATGCAGTGTGGTGATGTTCTGCTTGAGCGCGGCGTCCTGCACGGCTTTCTGCACCGTCGGCGTGAACGTGCCGACAAGTTGCACAGAGCCGTCCGGACTGTTTTGCGACGCCCATTGCAACTCGCCGATGCCGCGGCCCAGTTGTTTCGCGGCCGCATCCGCCGTCGCCTGGTCGGCGAAATTGATCACCACCGTCTGGTTGACGCGGTTCACGCCGCCGTCGCGGATATTGTTGTCGCGCAGGAGCGTGCGGGCGTCGGACGCGTCGGAGTCGAGCTTCTTGTTCAGCGCGCCCGCCATGTCCACTTGCAGCAGGAAGTGCACACCGCCGCGCAAATCCAGACCGAGATACATGGGCAGCGCGTGCAACGCGGTCAGCCAGCGCGGCGACGCGCTTTGCAGGTTCAGCGCCACGATGAACTGCGGGTCGTTCGGATCGGTGTTCAGCGACTTTTGCAGCAGGTCTTTCACGCGCAGTTGCATGTCGGTGTCGACAAGGCGCACGCGGATGTTCGCGTTGGCCGACGTGTTGTCGAACGTGACGTCTTCCGGCTTGATCTGATTGGCTGCGAGCGCGGCTTCGACTGCCGACAGCGTGGTCGAGTCGAGCTTGACCGTTGCCTTGCCGCTCGACACCTGCACCGCCGGCGCTTCGCCGAACAGATTGGGCAGCGTGTACACGAGGCCGATGACCAAAGCCACCAGCATCACGGCATATTTCCAGAGGGGGTAACGATTCATGAGTGGTCCAACGGAAGGTTGGCTTGAAAGCGATGCGCCCGGCGATGAGCGCGGGCGATCCGGTCAGGTATGCGTGGATCGCCGGCGAGGCCGCGCCGGACGCGAGAGAGCAGGCCTTACAGCGACTTGATCGTGCCCTTCGGGAGAATCGTCGTGACCGACGCTTTCTGCACGGTGATTTCCGTGCCTTCCGAGATTTCGACGCCGACGTAAGCCTCGCCCACCTTGGTGACCTTGCCGACGATGCCGCCATTCGTCACCACTTCGTCGCCCTTGGCCATGGCGGCGAGCATGTTGCGGTGTTCCTTCTGGCGCTTCATTTGCGGGCGAATCATGATGAAGTACAGCACGCCGAACATGAGGATCAGCGGCAGGAAGCTCATCAGGTTTGATTCGATGCCACCACCTGTGGCCGTGCCTTGGGCGAAGGCATTGGAAATGAACGACACGTTGGTCTCTCCGTTATAGATCAATTCAATCAAAAAAATCAGCCGGTTATTCTACCACCGGCATTGCGCGCGTCGGCGCGGCGTTTCGGCTTTGCGATCAACCGCTTAAAGCCGATTTTTGCCGTCCGCGAAAGTGGATTGTAAGGTTTTTCGCTCGCTGTCTGATGATTCTTGTCCGCAATCAGATTACGTTCGCCGTCATGGCGCGTCGTCGATGCCGCGCGCGCGGTTCTCGTGAAAGCGCTTGCGGAACGGCTCGAACATTTTCGCGTCGATTGCATCGCGCATTTCCTGCATGAGTTCCAGGTAGTAGTGCAGGTTGTGGATCGTATTCAACTGCGCGCCGAGAATTTCCCCCACACGATGCAGATGATGCAGATAGCCGCGAGTGAAATTTCTGCATGTATAGCAACCGCATTGCTCGTCGAGCGGACGCAGCGAATTCTTGTGCGCGGCATTGCGAATCTTGATGTCGCCAAAGCGCGTAAAGAGCCAGCCGTTGCGCGCGTTGCGGGTCGGCATCACGCAGTCGAACATGTCGACGCCGGCCGCGACGCCCGCGACCAGATCTTCCGGCGTGCCGACGCCCATCAGATAGTGCGGCTTGTTGGCCGGCAGCTTCGGGCCGATGTGATTCAGCACGCGCATCATGTCTTCTTTCGGCTCGCCGACCGACAGACCGCCGATCGCGAGACCGTGAAAATCCTTCTCCGCGAGACCCGCGAGCGACTCGTCGCGCAGGTCTTCGAACATGCCGCCCTGCACGATGCCGAACAGCGCGTTCGGATTGCCCAGGCGCCGGAATTCGTCGATGGAACGCTGCGCCCAGCGCATCGACATGCGCATGGAATCCGCGGCTTCCTTGTGCGAGGTCGGCACGTTGTTGGTCGCGTACGGCGTGCATTCGTCGAACTGCATCACGATGTCCGAGTTCAGCACCTTCTGGATCTGCATCGACACTTCCGGCGACAGAAACAGCTTGTCCCCGTTGATCGGCGAAGCGAACGTCACGCCGTCTTCAGTGATCTTGCGCAGGTCGCCGAGCGAGAACACCTGGAAGCCGCCCGAGTCCGTCAGGATCGGCTTTTTCCAGCCCATGAAGCCGTGCAGGCCGCCGTGCGCGCCGATGGTTTCGAGCCCAGGCCGCAGCCAGAGGTGAAACGTATTGCCGAGGATGATCTGCGCGTGCATTTCCTCGAGTTCGCGCGGCTGCACCGCCTTCACCGTGCCGTAGGTGCCGACCGGCATGAAGATCGGCGTTTCGACCACGCCGTGATTCAGCGTGACGCGGCCGCGCCGCGCCTGGCCGTCGGTGCCGAGCAGTTCGAACTTGAGGCCGTCCGCGGGCTGTTGCGTTTGATGACCGATGGTCATTGAAATGACTCCTGTGCTACCGGAAAACAGTCCGGCGCGATAAGAAAACGCCGCCGCGAGTGTTCGCAGCGGCTTCAGGGAACGACGAAAGCAAGAAGCGCCGGGTTAGCTCAACCGTCGCGCCGCGTCAGAAGCATCGCGTCGCCGTAGCTGAAAAAACGATAGCGCTGTTCGATTGCATGACGATAAGCGGCGCGGATCGTCTCCACGCCGGCGAACGCCGACACCAGCATCAGCAACGTCGACTTCGGCAAATGAAAATTCGTCACCAGCCGGTCGACCACGCGGAAGCGGTAGCCCGGCGTGATGAAGATATCGGTTTCCGTGCTCGTCGCCGCAAGCGGGCGGCCTGCGGCTTCGGCGTCGCGCGCGGCGGCTTCGAGCGCGCGCATCGACGTCGTGCCCACCGCGATCACGCGGTTGCCGCGCGCCTTGGTCGCGGCGATCTTGTCGGCGAGCGATTGCGGCAGGTGATACCACTCGCTATGCATCTTGTGCTCGGCGAGATTCTCGACGCGCACCGGCTGGAACGTGCCCGCGCCGACGTGCAGCGTCAGCGTCGCGCGCTCCACGCCGTGCGCGTCGAGCCGCGCGAACAGCGCGTCGTCGAAATGCAGGCCCGCCGTGGGCGCCGCGACCGCGCCGGGATTTTGCGCGTAGACGGTCTGATAACGGGCTTCGTCGATCGAGTCGGGGTCGTGCTCGATGTACGGCGGCAGCGGCAGCCGCCCGAACTGCTCGATCAGCGTCAGGCAGTCGGCGGGAAAATGCAGCGTGTAGAACGGCTCGACGCGCTCGCCGACGGTGACGTCGAACGCATCGGCAAGACGGATCGTGGTGCCCGGCTGCGGGCTTTTGCTCGCGCGGATTTGCGCGAGCGCCGTGCGCTCGCCGGTCAGGCGTTCGACCAGCACCTCGATCTTCCCGCCGCTGGCCTTCTGGCCGAGGAAGCGCGCCTTCAGGACTTTGGTATCGTTGAAGACCAGCAGATCGCCGGGCGCAATGCAGTCGGGCAATTCGGCGAAGCGGCGGTCGATGAGGCGCGCGGCGCGATCGGCGTCGGCCGCGTTGTCCACCTGAAGCAGCCGGCTCGCGCTGCGCTCGGGCAGCGCGACTTGCGCGATCAGCTCGGGCGGCAGATCGAAATCGAAATCGGAAAGCGTAAACATGCGAACGACTGGAAGCGAATGGAAACTGAATTGAGCCGAAGCCTGAGCCGGGCGGCTATGATTGCGGGACGCCGCGGCGGCCCGCGAGCCCGCGCGCTTGCGCAGCCCGCGAACAGCCGCGCGGCCTTCGATACTTTTGACAGCCGATATTGTACTTGCGAAGCAGCCCATGCCTTTGTCCGACCGCCGATTGCCTTCCGCTACCGATGATGCGAGCGCCGAGCCGGCACCCGGCGTCGCGCGCGGCGGCGCGGCGGCGCAAGGCAAACGGACGGCGCGAACGGGCTCTGCCAAAGCCGCCGAGAAATCGGCAGCCAAATCGGCAGCCAGGCCCGCAGCCAAAGCTGCCGACAAGCCCGTCGACAAACTCGCCAAGCTAGGCCTCACGCGCGACATCGACCTCGTGCTGCATCTGCCGATGCGCTACGAGGACGAAACCTCCCTCACGCCGATCGGCCATCTGCTGCCGGGCGGCATCGCGCAAACCGAGGGCGTCGTGTTCGACAACGAGATCGCCTATCGGCCGCGCCGCCAGTTGCTCGTCAAACTGCGCGACGACGCCGGCGACGAACTCGTGCTGCGTTTTCTCAACTTCTACGGCTCGCAGGTCAAGCAGATGGCGATCGGCGCACGGCTGCGCGTGCGCGGCGACGTGCGCGGCGGCTTTTTCGGCATGGAGATGGTGCATCCGGCCGTGCGCGTCGTCGATGAAGACACGCCGCTGCCGCAAGCGCTCACGCCGGTTTATCCGAGCACCGCGGGCGTGACGCAGGCGTATTTGCGCAAGTCCATCGACAACGCGTTGTCGCGCACGTCGCTGCCCGAACTGTTGCCCGAGGCCGTCGCGCGTCAATGGTTGCAGCCGCTTGGCGTGCCCTCGCTGATGGACGCGGTGCGCACGCTGCATCATCCGGACGCGCAATCGGACGAAACGGCGTTGATCGACGGCACGCATCCGGCGTGGGTGCGCATCAAGTTCGAGGAACTGCTCGCGCAGCAGATGTCGCTCAAGCGCGCGCACGACGAGCGCCGCACGCGCGCCGCGCCGGCCATGCCGCGCCGCAAGCTCGGCGACGAATCCGCGCTGGTCGCGCGTTTGCTCAAAGCGCTGCCGTTTTCGCTGACGAAGGCGCAGGAGCGCGTCGGCGGCGAGATTGCGCTCGACCTCACGCAGCCGCATCCGATGCAGCGGCTCTTGCAAGGCGACGTCGGCAGCGGCAAGACGATTGTCGCCGCGCTCGCGGCCGCGCAGGCAATCGACGCCGGTTATCAGGCCGCGCTAATGGCGCCCACCGAAATCCTCGCGGAGCAGCACGCGCGCAAGCTGCGCGGCTGGCTCGAGCCGCTCGGCGTGAGCGTCGCGTGGCTCGCGGGCAGTCTGAAGGCGAAGGAAAAGCGCGCGGCGATCGAAGCGGCCGCGCTCGGCACCGCGCAACTCGTGATCGGCACGCACGCGATCATTCAGGACACGGTGGAGTTCGCGCGGCTCGGGCTCGTGATCGTCGACGAACAGCATCGCTTCGGCGTCGCGCAGCGGCTCGCGTTGCGCGCGAAGGCGCAGAACGCCGCCGACGGCGCGCGCGATTTTCAGCCGCATCAACTGATGATGTCGGCCACGCCGATTCCGCGCACGCTCGCCATGACGTATTACGCGGATCTCGACGTCTCGACCATCGACGAATTGCCGCCCGGACGCACGCCGATTCTCACCAAGCTCGTGTCCGACGCGCGCCGCGAAGAAGTGATCGGCCGCGTGCGCGAAGCGGCGCTCACCGGGCGGCAGGTCTACTGGGTGTGTCCGCTGATCGAGGAAAGCGAGACGCTGCAATTGCAGACCGCCGTCGAGACATACGAAACCCTCGTCGCGGCGTTGCCCGAATTGAAGGTGGGCCTCGTGCACGGGCGTCTCGCGCCGGCTGAAAAAGCCGCGGTGATGGATGCCTTCACGCGCAACGAAGTGCAATTGCTGGTCGCGACCACGGTGATCGAAGTGGGCGTCGACGTGCCGAACGCGTCGCTGATGGTGATCGAGCACGCCGAGCGCTTCGGCCTCGCGCAATTGCACCAGTTGCGCGGACGCGTGGGGCGCGGCAGCGCGGCGTCGGTGTGCGTGCTGCTCTACACCGGCCCGCTGTCGATGACCGCCCGCGCGCGCCTGCAAACCATGCGAGAGACGACCGACGGCTTCGAAATCGCGCGCCGCGACCTGGAGATTCGCGGCCCCGGCGAGTTTCTCGGCGCGCGGCAATCGGGCGCGGCGATGCTGCGGTTCGCCGACCTGCAAAACGATCAATGGCTGATCGAGCCCGCGCGCGAAGCGGCCGCGGCGCTGCTCGAGCAATATCCGGAAGTGGTCGCCCAGCATCTGGCGCGCTGGCTCGGCGCGCGCGAACAGTATCTGAAGGCTTGAACACGCTGCTGTTGGCGGCGCCGCGGCATGGCGTATTTCGCCGATATTGAAAACCGGCGAACCCGGTTGGCGAACCGACCCTATGGGTGTATAACTAGAACCTATCGAATCCACCGCACTGATTGGTCCCCCAATGACGCTCACCGAATTGAAGTACATCGTCGCCGTTGCCCGCGAGCGGCACTTTGGCCGGGCCGCCGAAGCGTGTTTCGTCAGCCAGCCGACGTTGTCCGTCGCTATCAAGAAGCTCGAGGACGAGCTCAACGTGCAGATTTTCGAGCGCGGCACGAGCGAAGTCAGTGTCACGCCGATCGGCGAGCAGATCGTCACGCAAGCTCAGCGGGTGCTGGAACAGACGCTCGCCATCAAGGAAATCGCCAAGCAGGGCAAAGACCCGCTTGTCGGGCCGCTGCGCCTTGGCGTGATCTATACGATCGGGCCGTACCTGCTGCCCACGCTCGTCAAGCAGATGATCAAGCGCGTGCCGCAAATGCCGTTGATGCTGCAGGAAAACTACACGCTCAAGCTGATCGAACTGCTGAAGCAGGGCGAGATCGACGTCGCGATCATGGCGCTGCCGTTCCCGGAAACCGGCCTGATGCTGCGTCCGCTCTACGACGAGCCGTTTGTCGTCGCGCTGCCGTCCGGTCACGCGTGGGAAAACCGTCCGAAAATCGACGCCGACGATCTCAAGCAGGAAACCATGCTGCTGCTCGGCAGCGGTCACTGCTTCCGTGACCACGTGCTCGGCGTGTGTCCGGAACTGATGCGTTTCTCGCAGAACGCCGACGGCATCCAGAAGACGTTCGAGGGGTCCTCGCTGGAAACGATCCGCCATATGGTGGCGAGCGGCGTGGGCATTACCGTGCTGCCGCGCATGTCGGTGCATGAGGTGAAGCCGCACGCGGGCGGCATCGACTCGGGCCTGCTGTCCTATGTCGCGTTCGGCGAGCCGGTGCCCGATCGCCGCGTCGTGCTCGCGTGGCGCAAAAGTTTTACGCGGATGCCCGCCATCGACGCGATCTGCGACGCCATCAACGCCTGCGACTTGCCGGGCGTGAAGAAGCTGGATTTGCCGGTTGCGGTGAACTGACGCGCGTTGAGCGCGGAAGCAACAGCAGCCGCAGCCGCAGGCGGGGCCCAACTCGCGCCCGCCTTGCGCCTATGACATAGATTAAATTTATAAAACACACGATTTCGATAGTCTTGATATAGTCTTCCTCATACATCGCCCGATGACAAAAACCCGGAGGACATCATGACGCAATCGAACGTGCCGCAAACTCAGACCTTCGCCGCTGAACCGGCCAGCGCCAATGCCGGCTTGGCGGCGGCCATGCTCGGCATGCGCACGGCCGCGTTTTCGTTGCTGGTCGACCGCGCTTTGTCGGCGTAGTCCGCTAATTGTTCGTCTAAGCTTTCGGCATTGCCTTGCCGCGCTTCTCCCCCCAATCCGTTTTGAACGAAAACCATCCAGGAGTCCCGCATGTCCGAACAGAAGCTCACCAATGCCGCCGGCGCGCCCGTCGCCGATAACCAGAATTCGATGACGGCCGGCGTGCGCGGCCCGGTCGTCCTGCAAGACGTATGGCTGCTCGAAAAGCTCGCGCACTTCGATCGCGAGGTGATTCCCGAGCGCCGCGTTCACGCGAAAGGCTCCGGTGCATTCGGCACGCTGAAGGTCACGCACGACATCTCGCGCTACACGAAGGCGAAAGTGTTCGCGCAAGTCGGCAAGGAAACGCCGTTGTTCATGCGCTTTTCGACGGTGGCGGGCGAGCGCGGCGCGGCCGACGCCGAGCGCGACGTGCGCGGCTTCTCGATCAAGTTCTATACGGACGAAGGCAACTGGGACGTGGTGGGCAACAACACGCCGGTGTTTTTCATCCGCGATCCGCTGAAGTTTCCGGACTTCATTCACACGCAAAAGCGTGATCCGTACACGAACCTGCGCAACAACATTGCCGCGTGGGATTTCTGGACGCGCCATCCGGAGTCGATGCATCAGGTCACGATCCTGATGAGCGATCGCGGCATTCCGAAGAACTACCGTCAGATGCACGGCTTCGGTTCGCACACGTACTCGTTCATCAACGCGAACAACGAGCGTTTCTGGGTCAAATTCCACTTCAAGTCGCAGCAAGGCATTGAAAATTTCACCGATGCGGAAGCGTCGCAAGTCGTCGCGCAAGACCGCGAAAGCGCGCAGCGCGATCTGATTGGCAGCATCGACGAAGGCAATTTCCCGAAGTGGCGCTTCGCGATTCAGGTGATGCCGGAGGCGGAAGCCGCGGCGTATCGCTTCAATCCGTTCGACATCACGAAAGTGTGGTCGCAGAAAGACTATCCGCTGATCGACGTCGGCACGATCGAGTTGAACCGCAACGCGGCCAACTATTTCGCGGACGTCGAGCAGGCTGCGTTCACGCCGGCCAACGTGGTGCCCGGCATCGGCTTCTCGCCGGACCGTCTGTTGCAAGGCCGTTTGTTCTCGTATGGCGACACGCAGCGCTATCGCCTCGGCATCAATCACCATCAGATTCCGGTGAACGCGTCGCGCGTTGCGAACCCGCATTCGTTCCATCGCGACGGCGCGATGCGCACGGACGGCAACCTGGGTGGCAACGTGAACTACGAGCCGAATCGCTTCGGTGACTTCGCTCAGGATGCGAATGCGTTGGAGCCGGCGCTGGCCGCGGGTGCGGTGGATCGCTACGACCATCGCGCGGATGACGACTACTACACGCAGCCGGGCATGCTGTTCGCGCTCTTCGATGCAGCGCAGCGCCAACGTTTGTTCGGCAACATCGCGCGGCATATCAACGGTGTGCCGCAGGACATCGTCGCGCGTGCGGTCGAGCATTTCCGCCGCATCGATCCCGCCTATGCCGAAGGCGTGATCGCCGCGATGGCCGAACTCGCGGAAGGCAAGAAGTAACGCAGTGTGTAAAGCGGGGCGTGCGTGCATGTTGCTTGCGCGTGTGCCCCGCGAGTATCGATACGAACTGGGAGCACGCTCATGATCGAGTTGATGAAAGCCACCGCCGGCAGATCGCCGGCCATGCATCGCGCGCAACAGCAGCAGGTGCTGAACTTGCGCAGAGCCGTGGGCTTCGCCATCGTGACGAGCGGATTCGCGGTGATCGCGGCGCAAATGCTGCAACACGCGTTTGGCGGCTGAGCGGCGCAGCGTAGCGGCGACACCTCACACGAACATTTCGCCGTTCTAAGATAAACTGTCGAACGCTCGTTTTTGCCGGGCCTGCTGCCGGCAGGCCGCTCGCACGCGTTACTTCGTCACCGGTTCGTATCACTCTTCGAAGGAGTCATCATGGCCAAAAAAGAAGCTGTACAGCACGTCAATATCGGGATCAGCGACAAGGACCGCAAGAAGATCGCGGAAGGTCTGTCGCGTCTGCTCGCGGACACCTACACGCTGTACCTGAAGACCCACAACTTCCACTGGAATGTGACGGGTCCGATGTTCAACACGCTGCATCTGATGTTCGAAACGCAATACAACGAACTGGCGCTCGCCGTCGATTCGATCGCTGAACGGATTCGCGCGCTGGGCGTGCATGCGCCGGGCAGCTATAAAGATTTTGCGAAGCTGTCGTCGATTCCCGAAGCGGACGGCGTGCCTGCCGCTGAAGAGATGATCCGTCAGCTGGTGGAAGGGCAGGAAGCCGTGGTGCGCACCGCGCGCGCGATTTTCCCGTCGACGGAAGCCGCCAACGACGAGCCGACCGCCGACCTGCTGACACAGCGCATGCAAACGCATGAAAAGACCGCGTGGATGCTGCGCTCGATGCTGGCTTGATGGCTTGAGTCGGTGCCGGTTGCGGTTGCTGCTCGCGTTCGTTTCGCAGAAGCCGAATGGCCGGATGTAACGTGGCACGATGCAAAGCCTCCCTTCGCGGGAGGCTTTGTTTTTTGCGCGCCGCTTTTGAGAACGCTGTGGGGGGTCGCGATTGCCATCTGCTTTCGTCGGTAGCAGTTCGCACCGACGCGCCACGCTGCCCGCATCCCGTAAAATAACGGCACCGTTCCCGCACTTCGCCGCATTCAACGAGTCCGCCATGTTCGCCCGACTTCCCCTGTATCTGCGCCTCCTGCGCATGGACAAGCCTATTGGCAGTCTGCTGCTGCTGTGGCCGACGCTCAACGCGCTGTGGATCGCGTCCGACGGTCATCCGTCCTGGCCGCTCCTCGTCATCTTCACGGTGGGCACGATATTGATGCGCTCGGCGGGCTGCGCGATCAACGACTACGCGGATCGCGATTTCGACCGCTATGTAAAGCGCACCGAGAATCGTCCGATCACGTCGGGCAAGATCAAGGCGTGGGAAGCGGTGGCGCTCGCGGCCGGGCTGTCGTTGCTGGCCTTTCTGCTGATTCTGCCGCTGAACACGCTGACGAAGGAATTGTCGGTGGCGGCGCTGTTCGTCGCGGGCTCGTATCCGTTCACGAAGCGTTTCTTCGCGATTCCGCAGGCGTATCTCGGCATTGCGTTCGGCTTCGGCATTCCGATGGCGTTCGCGGCCGTGCAGAATCAGGTGCCGATGCTCGCGTGGGTCATGCTGCTCGCCAACGTGTTCTGGTCGGTCGCGTACGACACCGAATATGCGATGGTCGATCGCGACGACGACATCCGGATCGGCATTCGCACGTCGGCGCTCACGTTCGGCCGCTTCGACGTGGCGGCGATCATGCTCTGCTATGCGGCCACGCTCGGCATCTATGTCGGCATCGGCGTGATGCTCGGTTTTGGCGTGCTGTACTGGTTGGGCTGGGCGGCTGCGGCGGGCTGCGCGATCTATCACTACACGCTGATCCGCCACCGCGAACGGATGCCGTGCTTCAAGGCGTTCCTGCACAACAACTGGCTCGGCGGCGCGTTGTTCGTCGGCATTGCCGCGCATTATGCGGTGGCTTCGTTTTAGTTTTTAGCGCGGCGTGGGTGGACGGTTGGCCTCGTGTCGTGAGGCGCCGGCTTTATTGAATAAAGACTCCGCGCCTCACGGCTTGTCACGTTTCAGCGGGCAATAACCGCTCACTGCTTGCCGAACTCATCGCCCATTTCTTTCGCGCGCGCATCGGCGGCAAGCGCGCCGCGCACGATGGCTTCCTTGATGCCGCTCGCGTCGAACGACGCAAGCGCCGCGGCGGTCGTGCCGCCTTTCGACGTCACGCGCTCACGCAACACGGCCGGCGGCTCGTCGGAATTCGCGGCCAGTTGCGCGGCGCCCGTGAAAGTCGCGACGGCGAGCGCGCGGCCTTGTGCTTCGTCCATGCCGAGTTGGCGCGCGGCTTCCTGCAATGCTTCGATGAAGTAAAAGACGTAGGCCGGCCCGCTGCCCGAAATCGCGGTGACGGCGTCGATCTTCGCTTCGTCGTCGAACCATACCGTTTCGCCCACCGCGCCCAGCACCTGCGATGCCAGCGCGCGGCCCGCATCGTCGACGCTCGCGGTCGCGGTCAAGCCGGCGACGCCCATGCCGATCAACGCCGGCGTGTTCGGCATGACCCGCACGATGCGCGTATGGCCGTTCAGCCAGCGCGACATGTCATCCATGCGAATGCCGGCGACGATGCTGATCGCGAGTTGCGACGTCTTCAGATGCGGCGCGAGCGCCTCGGCGACGCTCTTCAGGATCTGCGGTTTCACCGCGAGCACGACGGCGTCATAGGTGCCGAGCGCGGCGTCCGCGGCCGCGCCGGTCTTGATGCCGAACTGCGCTTCGTTGCGCTTGCGCGCGTCTTCGTTGGGATCGATCGCGTAGAGATCGGCGGGCGCGACACCGCGCTTGATGAGGCCGCCGATCAACGCCGCAGCCATGTTGCCGCCGCCGATAAAAGCAATTTTCATGATGTTCCGCGAAGGTTGGATTGAGCTTGTGAAACCGCGTGTGCGCCCGTTAATGCAACGTTAATCGCAACGCTAGTGCGAATAATCGCGCGCGCCGAAGATGGCCGTGCCCACGCGCACGATGGTCGCGCCTTCGAGCACGGCGGCCTCGAGGTCGCTCGACATACCCATGGAAAGCGTATCGAGTTCGAGCCCCTCGCCGACGAGACGCTCGAACAGTTCGCGCAAGCGGCGATGCGGCACGCGTTGGTCGTCGATACTGCCGGCCGGCTCGGGTATCGCCATCAGGCCGCGCAACCTGAGCCGCGGCAGCGCGGCGATGTCTTTCGCGACTTGCACGGCTTCGTCGACGCCGACGCCGCTTTTCGACGCCTCGCCGCTAATGTTGACCTGCAAGCACACGTTCAGCGGCGGCAGCGTTTCCGGCCGCTGCTCGGAAAGCCGTTGCGCGATCTTCAGGCGATCCACCGAATGCACCCAGTCGAACTGTTCGGCCACCGGCCGCGTCTTGTTCGACTGCAACGGGCCGATGAAATGCCATTCGAGCGTGCTGCGCAAATCGGCGAGCACTTCGATTTTCGTGAGCGCTTCCTGCACGTAGTTTTCGCCGAATGCGCGTTGACCGGCGGCATGGGCCGCGCGCACGTCTTCGGCGGGAAAGGTCTTGGAGACGGCAAGCAACGCGATGGAACGCGCGTCGCGTCCCGCCACGTGCGCGGCGAGGGCGATGCGTTGCTGCACCGCTTCGAGGTTATGAATCAGATCGGGCATGGAACGAACCGGAGCGGACCAAAGGTCGATGGGTCGATGAAGTCGATGCCCCGATTATACGGACAGCATGTGCTCGACCAGTTCGATCCAGTGCGCAACCGGCGTCGACGTGCCGCTTTGCAGATGTGAAATACAGCCCACGTTCGCCGACACGATCACCTGCGGTTCCTGCGCATGCAGCCGCTCGAGCTTCTGATCGCGCAACGCATACGAGAGCTTCGGCTGCGTCAGCGAATAGGTGCCTGCGGAGCCGCAGCACAGGTGACTGTCGGCCGGCAGACGCACTTCCAGACCGAGCCTCGTCAGCAGATGCTCGACCGTGCCGCGCACTTTTTGCCCGTGCTGCAACGTGCACGGCGGATGAAACGCGACCGTATGGATCGCACGGCGGCGCGTGACGGCCACGAGTTCTTCCTCGAAATCCGGCAGAATTTCGGCGATGTCGCGCGTCAATTCGACGATGCGGCGCGCTTTTTCCGCATACGCCGGATCGTCGCGCAGCAGGTGCGCGTATTCCTTCACCGTCGCGCCGCAACCCGACGCGTTCATCACGATCGCCTCGACGCCCTGTTCGACATGCGGCCACCATGCGTCGATGTTGGCGCGCATGTCGTCGAGCGCCTCGTCGTTGTAGCCGAGGTGCAGCCGGATCGCGCCGCAGCAGCCGGCGTCCGGCGCGACCACGGTTTCGATGCCGAGCGCATCGAGCACGCGCGCGGTGGCGGTATTCACGTTGGGCATCATCGACGGTTGCACGCAGCCGGCCAGCATCAGCATCTTGCGTGCATGCGTCGCGCTCGGCCATGTCAGCGGACGCTGCCGCGCGGGCACCTTGTCGCGCAGTTTTCTTGGCAACAGCGCACGAAAATGCTGGCCGACGCGCATGGTCGGCGTGAACAGCGCGCTGTTCGGCACGAAGCTCGCGAGCAGCCGGCGCGTGAGACGCTGGCCGAGCGGGCGCGTCACTTTTTCCTCGGTGATCTTGCGGCCGATTTCGACCAGCTTGCCGTACTGCACGCCGGACGGGCAGGTGGTTTCGCAATTGCGGCACGTCAGGCAGCGGTCGAGGTGAACCTGCGTGCTGCGCGTCACCTCCGCGCCTTCCACCATTTGCTTGATCAGATAGATGCGGCCGCGCGGGCCGTCGAGTTCATCGCCGAGCAGTTGATAGGTCGGGCACGTGGCCGTGCAGAAGCCGCAGTGCACGCAGTTGCGCAGAATGGCGTCGGCTTCGTCGCCGTCGGGCGTATTGCGAATGAAGTCCGCGAGATTGGTTTGCATCGCGCGCTCAGAAGTCGGGGTAGAGACGGCCGCGATTGAAAATGCGGGCCGGGTCGAAAGCGGTTTTCAGGCCGCGATGGATTTTCATCAGCGGCGCGGGAAGCGGTGTGAAGACGCCCGCGCCGCGGTCGTAGCCGAGGCCGGTGCGGAAGATCGTCGCGTGGCCGCCGGCCTGCTTCGCGCTGATGCGCACCGTTTGCGCGTCGGTGTCCGTGATCCACCAGCGCTGCGCGCCGCCCCATTCCATCAGTTGCGCGCCGGGCAGTTGCAGCGGCTCGGTGATGGAAGGCAACGCGAGCCGCCACAGCGCGGCCTTCGGCGGAATCGCGGCGAAGAACGAGTCGGTCTGCTCGCGCAAGCCGGCCCAGAAGCGTTCGGCTTCCACCGCATCGACGACTTCGCCGCCCAGCGACGAGCGCGCCGATTTAACCGCGCTCTCCGCGCCCGCGAGACGCACGGCGAGCGTGCCGTGGCGCCAGGCGCTCGCGGTAATCGGCAACGGCCGGCCACCCCATTCGTTGAGCTTGCGTACGGCGTCGGTGCCGTTCATGTCGAACTTGAGCGTTGCTTCGGCCTGCGGCTGCGGCAGCACTTTGACCGACAATTCGAGGATCAGCCCGAGCGTGCCGAGCGAGCCCGCCATCAAGCGCGAGACGTCGTAGCCGGCGACGTTTTTCACGACCTGGCCGCCGAAGTGCAGCGTTTGGCCCTGGCCGTTCATGATGACCGCGCCGAGCACGAAGTCGCGCGCCGCGCCGGCCGACGGGCGGCGTGGACCCGCAATGCCCGCGGCCACGCAGCCGCCGAAGGTGGCCTGCGGCCCGAAGTGCGGCGGCTCGAACGCAAGCATCTGATTGTGTTCGGCGAGCGCCGCTTCGATCTCGACGAGCGGCGTGCCGGCGCGCGCGGTGATGACCAGCTCCGCCGGGTCGTACGCGACGATGCCGCGATAAGCGCGCGTGTCGAGGATCTCGCCTTCCAGCGTCTGACCGTACCAGTCTTTCGTGCCGCCGCCGCGCACGCGTAACGCGCGTCCCTCGGCGCTGGCGGAACGCACGCGCTCCGACCACATGGCGACGATGTCGTCCTCTTCCATGATGCCCTGCTTCGTTATGTTTCGAACGATTGTACCGGGCGGGGCCGCGCTGACAACCCGGAGCGGACCCCTATCGGGTAATCAGGGTGACATGACGCGAAACCCCGCCGCGACGGGCTATGCGCGATGCGTGGATGCTAGAAGCGCGGCAACTCGGGATGCGGCAGCAGACCGCCGCGCACGTGCATCTTGCCGTATTCGGCGCAGCGCGCGCGAGTGGGGATGCCCTTGTCCGGGTTCAGCAGGCCGGGCGGATCGAAGGCCCGTTTGACCGCGTGAAACGCATCGCGCTCCTCGGGCGAAAACTGCACGCACATCGAATTGATTTTCTCGATGCCGACGCCATGCTCGCCCGTCACCGTGCCGCCCAGTTCGACGCACGCTTCGAGAATATCGGAGCCGAACGCTTCCGCGCGGTGCCACTCGTCCTTGTCGTTGCCGTTGAAGAGAATCAGCGGATGCATGTTGCCGTCGCCCGCATGAAACACGTTGATGCAGCGCAGCCGGTACTTCTTCTCCATCTCCTCAATGCGCGACAGCAGCGGCCCGATACTGCGGCGCGGCACGGTGCCGTCCATGCAGTAGTAATCCGGCGAGATGCGGCCGGCGGCCGGAAACGCGTTCTTGCGGCCGGACCAGAAGCGCAGCCGCTCGTTTTCCGTGCGCGAGATCGCGATGCGCGTTGCGCCGTGCTCGCGCAGCACCGCCGTCATGCGCACGATTTCGTCGGCGACTTCTTCGGGTGTGCCGTCGGATTCGCATAGCAGAATCGCCGCCGCGTCGAGGTCGTAGCCCGCGTGGACGAATTCTTCGACGGCGCGCGTGGCGGGTTTGTCCATCATTTCGAGCCCCGCCGGAATGATGCCCGCGGCGATGATGCCGGCGACCGCATCGCCGCCTTTCACGACGTCGTCGAAACTGGCCATGATGACCTGCGCCGTTTGCGGTTTCGGAATCAGCTTGACGGTGACTTCCGTGACGATCGCGAACATGCCTTCGCTGCCGATCAGCACGGCGAGCAGATCGAGGCCGGGCGCGTCGGGTCCGAGCGAACCGAATTCGACGATCTCGCCTTCCATCGTCACCGCGCGCACGCGCAGCACGTTGTGCACGGTGAGGCCGTACTTGAGGCAATGCACGCCGCCCGAATTTTCGGAGACGTTGCCGCCGATCGTGCAGGCAATCTGCGACGACGGGTCCGGCGCGTAGTACAAGCCGTACGGCGCGGCGGCTTCGGAGATCGACAGATTGCGCACGCCGGGCTGCACCGTGGCGGTCCGCGCGTACGAGTCGACTTCGATGATCTTTTTGAAGCGCGCGAGCGACACGACGACGCCGTGACGAATCGGCATCGCGCCGCCGGACAGGCCGGTTCCCGCGCCGCGCGGCACGATCGGCACGCCAAGGCGATGGCAGATCTGCACGATGCGCTGGACTTGCGACTCGGTCTCCGGCAACGCGACGGCAAGCGGCAGCCGACGATATGCGGCGAGGCCGTCGCAGTCGTAGGCGACCGTATCTTCGTCGCGATAGAGCAGACAGTGGTTCGGCAGGACCGCCATCAGCGCCTGCACGACTTCGCGCTGGCGCTGGGCGAGAACTTCTGCCGACAGTTCGGCGGGTGCGTTCATGTGCGTCGTCTCCTCTTGTCTTTCGCCGCGCGCGCTTTCAGGCACTTCCGGGCGCTTCCCGCGCGCTTGTATTGCGGCGACTGTTGCGGCCGGCGGGGTGGTCCGCGCTCATGCCGCGTTTGCTACCGTTGCTACCGGTGCTGCTACTCATATTGCGCCTGAATTGCGCTGGCTTGCGCTCGCCTGTGTGTCTGCCGACGCGTCAAGCCGCCCAGCTAAAGATCTTGCCGGGGTTCATCAGATTGTGCGGATCGAGTGCGTGCTTGATGGAGCGCATCGTGTCGATCGCGACATCGCCGTGTTCCTCAAGCAGAAAATTCATCTTGTGCAGACCGACGCCGTGCTCGCCGGTGCACGTGCCGTCCATGCGTAACGCGCGCTGCACGATGCGATGATTCAGACGTTCGGCCTCGACCAGTTCCTCCGGCTTGTTCGGATCGATCAGGATCGCGACGTGGAAATTTCCGTCACCGACATGGCCGACGATTGGGCAGGGCAGCGGCGACGTCTTCAGGTCCTGCTCTGTTTCGACGACGCATTCCGCGAGGCGCGAAATCGGCACGCAGACGTCGGTCGTGACGGCGCGGCAACCCGGCTTTAATTGCAGCATCGCGAAATACGCGTTGTGACGCGCGTTCCACAGACGGCTGCGGTCTTCCGGCCGCGTCGCCCATTCGAAGCCTTCGCCGCCGTTCTGCGCGGCCAGTTCCTGCACGAGTTCGGCTTGTTCCTTCACGCCGGCCTCGGTGCCGTGGAACTCGAAGAACAACGTGGGCGCCTCGCGCAGCGTCAGATTCGAATGCCGGTTAATCGAGCGGATCGCGAGCGCGTCGACGAATTCGACGCGGGCGATCGGCACGCCCATCTGAATCGTTTCGATGACGGCGCGCACTGCATCGCCCATCGACGGAAATGCGCAGACGGCCGCGGAAACCGCTTCCGGCTGCGGATAAAGGCGCACGGTGATTTCGGTGATGACGCCGAGCGTGCCTTCCGAGCCGACGAAAAGACGCGTGAGGTCGTAACCCGCGGACGACTTGCGTGCTCGCGTGCCGGTTTTGATGACGCGGCCATCGGCGAGCACGACGGTCAAGCCGAGCACGTTCTCGCGCATCGTGCCGTAGCGAACCGCGTTCGTGCCGGACGCCCGCGTGGCCGACATGCCGCCGATGCTGGCGTCCGCGCCTGGATCGATCGGAAAAAAGAGGCCGGTGTCGCGCAGCGCCTCGTTGAGCTGTTTGCGCGAGATGCCGGGCTCGACGGTGACCGTCAGATCTTCCGCGTTGATCGACAGGACGCGGTTCATTTCCGACAGATCGATGGACACGCCGCCTTGCACGGCGAGCAGATGTCCTTCAAGCGACGAGCCGTTGCCGTACGGAATGATCGGCACGTCGTACTGGCCGCAGAGCTTGACGATGGTTTGCACGTCTTCGGTGTTGCGCGCGAACACGACGGCGTCGGGCAATTGCGGGTCGAACGGCGATTCATCGCGGCCATGATGTTCGCGCACGGCCTGGGCGACCGACACACGTTCGCCGAAGGCGTCGGTGAGGGCGCTGAGCAATTCGGGGGAAAATGGCCGGCGCAGCGCGGCCGGCGGAACACCATAATTCACGCATGTCTCCTGTGTCGACTGGAGTTAGCGCTTCAGCGCTTACTCCAGTCCCATGCTAGCGGTCGACTGGAGTTAGCGCTTCAGCGCTTAGTCCGGTCCCATGCTAGCGGTCGACTGGAGTTAGCGCTTCAGCGCTTAGTCCGGTCCCATGCTAGCGGTCGACTGGAGTTAGCGCTTCAGCGCTTACCCCAGTCCATCGACCACGGTTATCAATCATTGTCAGCCGAAGCGATTCTGCAGCAACCGTTTCATTTTACGCCGATCGTTTGCAGGCCGGCTCGAGTCCTTGCAGGCCGCTGATGATCACTGCGGCCCGGACCTCGCTCCTATAATGGCCACGGCCGCCCGATGCGCGCAATATGTCCGATGCGATAGCTGCGCCGCGACTAACCCAGCCGCCGCCAAGCATGATCAACGCCCACCGGCCAACGTATCGGCCGAGGCATCAGCGACTCCGCCACACCACCCGCATCCCGACCGACCAACCAGAGGATCACCATGGGTAACCGCCTAACCAAAATCGCCACCCGCACCGGCGACGACGGCACCACCGGCCTCGGCGACGGCCGGCGCGTACGCAAGAGCAGCGCCCGCATCGAGGCAATCGGCGACGTCGACGAACTCAACTCCAATCTCGGCGTGCTGCTGTGCGAAAACCTGCCCGAGAACGTGCGCGCGGCATTGGTGGCGATCCAGCACGACCTGTTCGACCTCGGCGGCGAGCTCTGCATTCCTGGCCACACGATGATCACCGACCGCCACCTCGCACAACTCGACGGCTGGCTCGCCGACTACAACGCCGCATTGCCGCCGCTCAAGGAGTTCATCCTGCCGGCCGGCTCGCGGGCGGCGTCGCTTGCTCACGTCTGCCGCACGGTTTGCCGCCGCGCCGAACGGGCGATTGTCGCGCTCGGCGAAGAAGAGACGATCAACGCGGCGCCGCGCCAGTATGTGAACCGCCTGTCGGATTTGCTCTTCGTGCTCGCTCGCGTGCTCAATCGCGCTGACGGCGGCACCGACGTCCTCTGGCAGCACGACCGCGGTCACGGCTAGGCAGCAGACGCGATTCTGTAGGCATCAACGCCAGGGCAATTCAGCCTGCGACAATCTGTCTGGGCGAGGGCGCTCTATAAGATGTATCGTATGCGCATCTTTAAGGAGAAGTACAAATGACCGCTCTTACCGCCGACCAGATTGCCCGCGTCAAAGCCACGGTTCCCGTGCTCGCCGAACATGGCACGACCATCACCAAGCATTTCTACAAGCGCATGTTCGCGCATCACCCGGAACTGAAGAATCTCTTCAACCAGACGCATCAGCAAAGCGGCAATCAGCCCGAGACGCTCGCTCGCGCCGTGTACGCGTACGCAGCCAACATCGACAATCTCGGCGCGCTCGGCCCGGCCGTCTCGCGAATCGCCAACAAGCACGCGAGCCTGAACATTCGGCCCGAGCACTATCCGATTGTCGGCCGCCATCTGCTGGGTGCGATCGTCGACGTACTCGGCGACGCGGTCGATCAGCCGACGCTCGACGCGTGGCAGGTCGCGTATGGCCAACTCGCGAACATTTTCGTCGGCACCGAGGCGAAGCTGTACGAAGGCGCGGCATGGAGCGGCTTCCGCCCGTTCAAGGTGGCGCGCAAGCAGGTGGAAAGCGACGAGATCACGTCCTTCTATCTGACGCCCGCCGACGGCACCGCAGCCTGTGAGTTCGAACCCGGCCAATACGTGAGCGTCACGCGCTTTGTCGACAAGCTGGGCGTCGACCAGCCGCGGCAGTACAGCTTGTCGGATGCGCCGCATGGCAAGTGGCTGCGCATTTCGGTCAAGCGTGAAGACGGCCGCGAGGATGCCGCGCCGGGTCACGTGTCGAACCTGCTGCATGCGGGCGTGGAGGAGGGCACGATCGTGCACGTGAGCGCGCCGATGGGCGACTTCACCCTCGATCGCAAGAAGACCACGCCGGTCGTGCTGATGAGCGGCGGCGTGGGCGTCACACCGATGACGTCCATGCTGTCGACATTGCTCGCCGACGGCAGCGAGCGGAGCGTCACTTTCGTCCACGCATGCCGCAACGGCCGCGTGCATGCGTTCCGCGAGTGGCTCGACGAAACCGCTGCGTCGCATGCGAACGTGAAGCGTGTCGTGTTCTACGAAGCCGTTGATGCAAGCGACCGGCAGGGCATCGATTACGATTTCGAAGGCCGTCTCGACGTGACAAAAATCGCGGATCGCGTCATCGCGCTGGATGCCGACTACTACATTTGCGGCCCGGTGCCCTTCATGCGCGCGCAGCGCGACGCGCTGGTTGCATTGGGCGTGGAGCCGGCGTGCATTCACACGGAAGTGTTCGGTTCAGGCGCGGTCGAGTAAGCCGGTCGATGTAGCAGGTCAGGCAAAGCGCGCGCGCTCGCTGCCAGCAGCTAGCTGCGCGAATCCGCCACCCTCGCGCGCTATCCCACCGCCATCGTGACCGGCTTGCCAATCCGGCTCAACATTTCGACGAGCGTGTCGATGGTGAACTTGGTGGTTTTCTTGTTCACCACGTCCGAGACCCGCGGGCGCGAGACCATGAGAATTTCCGCGGCCTCCGCTTGCTTCAGATGATGCTGCTCGATCCACGTGGACAATTCCGTCATGAGCTGCTCCTTGAGCAGCCTCGTGTCGTTGATCTGCTTTTGCGACGCCGCGTGCAGGCGCTTCGCCTCGTCGGCGGAAAAGCCGAGTTCGAGAAACACGTTTGCGCCGGGCTTTGTCACGTGACGAATTTTGGTGTCGATCGTCATTTGTTAAGGTTTCCTATCGTTAATGATGGCGCGATACCGCGTTTCGGCAATCAGTTTGTCGTGCGGCGCGAGCTTCTGGGTTTTCTTCTGCATGCAATGAAGCACGTAAAGCGCTTCTGCAAACTTCGTGACGTACATCACGCGATAAATGCCGTTCTCTTCCCGGATGCGAATTTCGCGCGTTCCAGGACCCACCGAGTCGAACGGTTTCCAGTCGTCGGGGTCGAGACGCGCATGGATCTTGCCGATCTGAAACCCGGCTTGCCGACGTGCCTCTTCTGGAAAGGCGAGCAAATCGCGATAGCTGGAGCCTAGCCAGCGAACTTCTTTTTCCAGCGTCATAACCGCCTTCCATGTACAAAATATTATACGCAAATTCCCGCCTGGTCAAGTCATTCGCGACCCGGCGATGAACTGCTACGGTACATAGACGGCGGCATCTCCACCATTCGTCCGTTCGGCCAACGAAATAAAAAAACCCGGCTGTGAACTGCACGAGCCGGGTTTCTTAACGCTGCAAACCGCATTCTTGCGATGCGGTCAAACGGTAAAACCACAAAACAAAAAATCAGTTGCCGCTTCCGCGCGCCACGCGCCGCTGTTTGACCGCGTCGGCGAGACCTTCCAGCACGGCGACGCTTTCGTCCCAGCCAATGCATGCATCGGTGATGCTCTGACCGTACGTGAGCGCGCAGCCCTCCTGCAAGTCCTGGCGGCCCGCCACCAGATGCGACTCCACCATCACGCCGACAATTCGTTCGTCGCCCGAAGCAATCTGCCGGCCGATGTCCGCGCACACCGGAATCTGGTTCTCGTGCTTCTTCGAACTGTTCGCGTGGCTTGCGTCGATCATCAGGCGCGCCGCGAGTCCGGCCTTGCCGATGTCCGAGCACGCCGCGTTCACGCTCGCAGCATCGTAGTTCGGCGTCTTGCCGCCGCGCAGGATGATGTGACAGTCCTCGTTGCCCGCCGTCGATACGATCGCCGAGTGCCCGCCCTTCGTGACCGACAGGAAATGGTGCGGCTGCGACGCGGCCTTGATTGCGTCGACGGCGATCTTGACGTTGCCGTCGGTGCCGTTCTTGAAGCCGACCGGGCACGACAGTCCCGACGCGAGTTCGCGGTGCACTTGCGACTCGGTGGTCCGCGCGCCGATCGCGCCCCACGAGATCAGATCGGCGATGTATTGCGGGCTGATCATGTCGAGGTATTCGGTGCCGGCCGGCAGACCCAGTTCGTTGATGCGCAACAGCAGCTCGCGCGCGGTGCGCAAACCCTCGTTGATCTTGAAGCTGTTGTCCATGTGCGGGTCGTTGATGAGGCCTTTCCAGCCCACCGTCGTGCGCGGCTTTTCGAAATACACGCGCATCACGACTTCGAGTTCGCCCGCAAAGCGCTTGCGCTGTTCGACGAGACGCCCCGCGTATTCCATTGCCGCTTTGGTGTCGTGAATCGAGCACGGTCCGACGATCACGATCAGGCGGTCGTCCATGCCATGCAGGATCCGATGCATGGCGGTGCGCGAACTGTAGATAAGGTCGGACACTGCTTCGTCGCAGGCAAATTCGCGGATCAGGTGCGCCGGGGGCGTGAGCTCTTTCAATTCTCGAATGCGGACATCGTCGGTGTTGTGCGGGGGCATGTTGTTCTCCTGAATCGGTTCGTAGCGTGTTCACGCGGGCGGCGCGTGCAAGGCAAAGTGTTCAAAGGCTGAATGAGCAAAGACTGAAGGCGAAAAAAAACCGCCAGACTCGCTGGCGGTTTTTCGGGAATTCTCGGTGTTCTGCGTGCACTAACACCCCTCTCGATCCGCCAGCGGTCTGAGATACCAAAAAAAGTAAAAGTAAAACTTGGCGGACATGGCGAAATGGAGGCGCTGGTCAAAAAAGGGTGATTGACTTTATAACCCGGGGAAGCTCGGCTGGCAAGCTATGCGGTCTAAAAATGCGGAAAAGCCGCACGATCCAGCGTTTCCACGCATGAATCGTGCGGCCGGAGCCTCGTCAGGCCGTACCGCCCACCGTCATCCGGTCGATGCGCAGCGTCGGCTGGCCGACGCCCACCGGCACGCTCTGGCCTTCCTTGCCGCACACGCCGACGCCCGAATCGAGCTTCATGTCGTTGCCGATCATGCTGACGTATTTGAGCGATTCCGGGCCGCTGCCGATCAGCGTCGCGCCCTTGACCGGGTACGTGATCTTGCCGTCCTCGATCATGTACGCCTCGGACGCCGAGAACACGAACTTGCCGTTGGTGATGTCGACCTGGCCGCCGCCGAAGTTCACCGCATACAAGCCGTTCTTCACCGACTGAATGATCTCCTGCGGGTCCTTGTCGCCGTTGAGCATGTACGTGTTCGTCATGCGCGGCATCGGCAGCGCGGCATACGATTCACGACGCGCGTTGCCCGTGACCGGCATCTTCATCAGGCGCGCGTTGAGCGTGTCCTGAATGTAACCCTTGAGAATGCCGTCCTCGATCAGCGTCGTGCACTGCGTCGGATTGCCTTCGTCGTCGATATTGAGCGAGCCGCGGCGATTCGGCAGCGTGCCGTCGTCGACCACCGTCACGCCCTTCGCCGCGACCTGCTCGCCGATGCGTCCCGCGAATGCCGACGAGCCCTTGCGGTTGAAGTCGCCCTCGAGCCCGTGGCCGATCGCCTCGTGCAGCAGCACGCCCGGCCAGCCCGGCCCGAGCACGACCGTCATCGCGCCGGCCGGAGCGGGGCGCGCTTCGAGATTCACGAGCGCCGCGTGCACGGCGTCGTCGACGTAACGCGACAGCACTTCGTCGGTGAAATAGCTGTAGTCGAAGCGGCCGCCGCCGCCGCCGCTGCCGATTTCGCGGCGGCCGTTCTGCTCGGCGATCACCGTGACCGAGACGCGCACGAGCGGCCGGATGTCGGCCGCGAAGCCGCCGTCGCTGCGCGCGACCAGCACCACGTCGTATTCGCCGGCGAGGCCCGCCATCACTTGCTGGATGCGCCGGTCGCGGCCGCGCGCCATGTGTTCGATGCGCTCGAGCAGCTTCACCTTGGCGGTGGCGTCGAGCGAATGCAGCGGATCGGCGGGCAGATACAGATCGCGCCCGGCGATGCCTGTCAGCGACGACGCCACCTTGATCTTCTGCTTGCCGCCGCCCGCCTTGGCGATGGCGCGCGTGGCGATCGCCGCCTGGCGGATCGCCTCGGGCGACAGATCGTCGGAATACGCGAAAGCCGTGCGGTCGCCCGACACGGCGCGCACGCCGACGCCCTGGTCGATGCTGAAGCTGCCCGACTTCACGATGCCTTCCTCAAGGCTCCACGCTTCGCTGCGCGTGGCCTGGAAGTACAGGTCCGCGTAATCGACGCGATGCGTGAAGATCTCGGCGAGCGTGCGGGTGAGCAGCGATTCGTCGAGACCATAGGGCGTCAGGAGGATGTCCTTGGCGGTGGCGAGATTGCGGATACCAGGTTCGATGATGTTCATGCGAAGTATGTTCTGCTCGATACGAAGGATTCGGTTAGCGCCACGCTCACTATATGAGTGACGGACGCCGCAGTTTCAATGTCACGTGTTCTAGCTCAGCGCCCGATGACGCCATGCGGGCAGACTCTGCCGCACCTCGTCGATGCGCGTGCGTTCGAGCGTCCCCGCGACCACGCCGGCGCCTTCGTCGCGCACCGCGACGACTTCGCCCCACGGATCGATCAGCATGCTGTGGCCCCACGTGCGGCGGCCATTCTCATGCTTGCCGCCTTGCGCCGCGGCCAGCACGTAGCACTGGTTTTCGACGGCGCGCGCGCGCAGCAGCATTTCCCAATGCGCGCGGCCCGTCGTGTAAGTAAACGCCGACGGCACCACCATCAGCGCGCAATCGCCCATGCGCCGGTAGAGCTCGGGGAAGCGCAGATCGTAGCAGACCGACAAACCGACGCGGCCGAACGGCGACTCGAAGGTGCGGACTTCGCCGCCGGGGCAAATGGTGCGCGCCTCGTCGAACGATTCCTCGCCCTTTTCGAAGTTGAACAGATGGATCTTGTCGTAGCGCGCGGCCTCGTTACCCTCGGGGTCGAACACGAGCGTCGTGTTCAATACGCGCGACGGCTCCGGCGCCGTGATCGGCAACGTGCCGCCGATCACCCATACCTTGTGGCGGCGCGCGGCATCGGCGAGAAAACGCTGGATCGGGCCGTCGCGATACGCTTCGCGAACCGCGAGCTTGTCGGTGTCCTTGAAGCCCATGAAGCAGAAGTACTCGGGCAGAAGGACAAGCTGTGCGCCGTCGGCGGCGGCTTCGGCGATCAGACGTTCGGCGTCGGCGAGATTGCGCTCGCGATCCGGCGTGCTCACCATTTGCAGCGCGGCGACCCGGAAGCTGCTTGACTGACCGCTCGCCGGTTCTCGCTGCGCACTAGCAAGCGCAGTGTCGGACGAGGCGGGGGATGAAGACGAAGAGACGTGTGTTTCGCTCATGAGCGTTTCGGAAAACTCCCGGCAAGGCGGCGCGACAGCCGGCGCCGCATACGTCGTTCAGGGCTGGCTCGGGCCGCCGGTGTGCGCCACTCGAAGCGCCTACTGGATGCGCTGACCGAAGCCATCCGATCGCGATCGACAAAGCCCCGGTTGCACGCTTGCTTGGACGCTCAGTTCGCGCCGGCGGTCGAAGCTGGAGCGTCCATCTTACCCCGATCGCTCTTGACCCGCTCGATGTGCGGTTTCGACCAGGAGCCCGTTATCGCATAGTCCCGCGCGAACGCGTGCGACACCGATTTGCTGAACGCGAGGTCCGCCACCAGCGCGCCCAGGCCGAGCAGCGGGTTGATCACCGCGGCCGCGACGACCGCCGCGCCCGCGCTCACCGTCGGCACGATCTTGACGTGCATGTCCTGCGTTTCCTGCGCCAGGTCGACCGAGCCTTTCATCTCGGCGCGGGCCGGCGCGGTCACCATCTCGAAGTTTTCCGTGCGGCCGATGCCGTTGCGAATCTGCGCCGTCCCCGTGACATGCTCGAAGGGCAGACCTTCGCCGATCACGTCACGGAAATTGAGCGTCGCGAAGCGCGCGAGGCTTTGCAGGCTGAGCACGCCGAGCAGCTTGGCGACGCCCGGATCGACCTTGAGAATCTGCCCATGCCGCAGATCCACGGCGATATTGCCGTTGAGCGTCGGATAGTCGATCGCCGTCGGGCCGCCGCGCCACACCATCTTGCCGTTGAGCGTGCCGCTGCCCGCCTTCAGCGTGCGTGGCTGGCCGAAGCGCTCGAGCAGGCCGCCCGCGTCCTTGATGTCGAGCTTGAAATCGAACACCGTGCGCCGCGGCGTGCTTTCGTCCGCGGCGTTGCCGAGTTCCGTGGAGGTGCGCCAGTTCGCCGTCGCGGTTAACGTGGCCGCAGGATTCGCGATGTCGAGCTTGTCCAGTTGCCAGACCGGCACGCCGTCTTCGTTGAAGTTGTGCGCGAGCACTTCAAGCCGGCCGATGTCGCGGTCGCGCACGATCAGCTCGTTGACGACCAGATCGATCGACGGCATGTTTTGCGCCGGCGCCGACATCGCCTGGCCGAGCAGATCCTTGTCGGCGACCGACGGAATCACGACGCGTGCAAAGCGCGCCTGCAGCGTGCCCGGCGATGCCTTGTCGGCGCCCGGGAGCCACGAAACATGACCGGACACCTGATTCGACGCGATGTTCGCCTGCCATTTGCCGTCCGCGTGCGAAGCGCCGACGATTACGCTCTCCCAGTGGCGCTTGAGCAGCGTCAGCGTGCCGATGTGCAGCGCGAAGCGGCTCGGCAGAAACTGCGCGACGGTCGGATTCGGGGTTGCGGGCGGGACGGGCGCGGCGGGCGCCTCGTTGCTGCGCAGTTGTGTAATCAGCGCGCGCCACGCGTCGGCGTCGAATGCGTCCACGTCCACGGCGGCGATCACGCCTTCGCTCGGCAAGTCGGCCGGCCGGTTCACGCCGATGGCGCCGCGCACCACCGTCGGCGGGCTTTTCGGGTCGTAATGCAGCAGATAGCGCGCGGCGATGGGGCCGAAGTCGAGCTCGGCGCGCTCGAGTCCGCTTTCGCCGGCGAGCGTCGACGGACCGGCACTCGCGCGCAGCGGCATCGGCGTGCCGACCGGCTTGTTGAACGGCGCGGGGAAGTCGAGCGCGAGGCCGGTCAGGTCGGAGTTCGCGGTCAGTTGCGGCAGCTTGCCTTTGGCGCCGCGCACCGTGAGCGCATACGGCGCGCTGCCGCTCATGCGCGTGAGAACCTGCGCGGCCGGGCCATGCAGATCGAGGCCGCGCGCGGCCTCGACGGCGATATGGCCGTTCATGTCGAGCGCGTAGGTGCCGTCCTGTTTCAGCCCGCCGCTCGCCCGCACATCGCCGCCGAGAAACTGCGCGGTGAGCCGCTCGGTTTGTGCGCTGCGCTCGGTGAAACGCACCTTGCCCTTCACTTGCGACAGCGGCGGCACGTTCGCCACGCTCAAACGATTGTTCTGGAAGCCGAGCGCGCCTTCCACGCCGATATGCGGCTTCGGCGTGCGCGGCACCGTCAGCTTCAGCGCGAGCGACGCCGGCCCTTCGGCGCGGATTTTCTCGGTCTGATGCCGCGCCATGATGCCAAGCGAGCTTTCGTTCACGTAGTCGAGCATGTCGGCGAGCGGCCCGAGCCCGTCGCCCTTGATGACGAGATTCGACTCGCGCGTGCCGAGGTCGTCGATCCTGCCGTTCACGCCGTGCAGCGCGACGCGCTTGTAGCGTGCCCGGTCGATGTCGAAGCGCAGCACGTTCTGCCTGATCTCGAACACGCCGTCGATGCCGTCGAACGCCGGCCACACGTTCGGCGTGCCGTTGCGCATGTTGCGCGGCGGGTACGGCGACGGGTCGAACTTGCCGCCCTTGAACGGCGCGACGATATGGAAGATGCCCGCTTCGGGATCGCGCGAGTAGGGGAATTTAGTGAGGTCGCCATGCACTTCGATCTTCGCGCCGCGCGACATGCCGGCCTGCAAGCCGTGGCCGAGATACATGCGCAGCTTCTCGCTGATGCTGGTCGGCAGATAGCGGACGATGCGCGACACCTGCGCGCGCTCGAAGTCGGCGGTCAGATCCAGCGAGCCGCGGCCGTGGCCCGGATTGCTGTAGTCCGCGCTTGCTGTCGCCGCGACGTCCGCATTGGAGACGCCTAGCTCGGCCAGCTTCACCGTGAACGCCGGATGGTTCTCGCCGGGCGCCTTCGGCGAAATGGTCCAGTCGGCGCGGCCATGCAGCCGGTCGAGCGTGAGGCGCGGATCGTCGAACACGCCCGGCAGCGTGATGGCGACGTTGGACGTGTCGAGCGTGGCGGTGCCGCGGCGTTGGTCGGCGTCCACGCGGCCCCACAGATTTTCGATGCCCGGAATGCCGGCGCGCGGGTGATTGCGCGCCGTGAGCCCCGGCGGCGGCTCCTGCGCGGCGACGCTGATGCCTTGCAGGTCGCCCGTGAAGCGGTAGCGCTCGATCGGCTCCGCGCCGGTCCCATGACGGTCGCCGCCCGGCTCGCCGGATTCCGGCTTGCCGCGCTCGACTTCGATCAGGTAGTTAGCGACGAGCCCGCGCGGGTTATAGCGCACGAGGCTGTTCAGGAGCGCACGCGGCAGCGGCAGCGCGCGGCTGAACTCCGCGAGTATGCCCAGGTCGACGCGATCGCCCGACACGCTGATGAACTGCCCGTGTTGCTGCGAAGCCGTCCGGTAGTGCCCGTTCAGCGTCTGGAACGCGAGCGTGCGCGTGAGCGGCGTGCCGTCTTCGAGCGGCGGCTGGCCGAGTTCGGCGCGCATGTCGTTCAGTTGCAGCTCGTAATCGCCTTGCTGCGCTTGCAGGCGCCAGCCGAAATTCGCGATCGGCAACAGCAGCTTGGGCTGCGTGGGCCGCACTCGCAGCGCCACGTCGGCGCCGGCCATTTGCCCGCTTGCCGAAGTCATGCGGCCGTCGGCGAAATCGACCCAGATCGCGTTGTCGATGCGGCCCGCAAACGTCTCGATCGGGAATTTGATGTAGCGAGCGAGCGTCGGCAGATCGACTGGCCCGGTCGACACATACGCCTGTCCTTTCCAGTTGATCGGCTTGCCGATCGCGGCGAGCGGCGCGTGCCGGAAATGCGTGCGGAAATCGAGCGGGCCGCGCAGCAACTGGCCGTCGGGCGGCGCCTGAAGCGCGAGGCGGTGATCGTAACCGTCGTTGAGAATGGCGATGCGGATGTCGCGCAGCGCGAGCTCCGGCGCGTCGCGCTGGGCGTCGCGCCAGCGCAGCACGCCGCCGCGCACGACGATCGCCTGCTGGCGCACGAGCCACGTCGACAACGTGTCGTTGCCGCTATGACGCGTCGGCACCGGCACGCCGGCGACCGACAGCACGCCGTCGCCGCCGCGCGAAATCAGCACGTCGGGCTGGTCGACGATCAGACTCGACAGCGCCGGATGGAATTGCCACAGCGAACGCCACGACAGCGTCGCGGTGGCGTGCGGAATGGTGAGCGCGGGTTTGCCGTCATGGTCGCGGATCACCAGATTCGTGATGTCGAGCCCCGGCTGAAACCCGCTCCAATGCGGCGCCAGTTTGCCGATGGTGAACTGCGCATGCAGCTTGTCGGAGACGGTCGCTTCGATTCGCGGCCGGAACGTGTCGACGCGCGGCAGCACCACGTAGCGCAAGCCGAGAAACAGCCCCGCCGCGATGAAATAGAGGACGAGCGCGAGCGCGAGAACAACGTGGAGCGTCCGGCGCAAGACGACGTGGTCGCTTCCGCTCACAGGCCGGGCCGGCCCGGTTTCCTGCGGGTCGGCGGATTCGTTTCGCTCGGACATGCTGCGGCGGGTGGGCGTATGGTAGTTTTGCGGATTAACGACGAAATGTAACACACGGGAAAGCGTCGACAGGACTTCCGGAAAACCCTGTCAGGGGCCCGCTGCACGACCCACATCGGCGCGCAGCAAACCGTCGTGCGACGAGCCGCTGATCCGCGGTTCATGCCAATCAAGCAACGAGCGAGCCAGACCTTTGATGACTCACGCCACTCTCCTGAGTTCCAGCTATTCACATTACGCGGCGCGCGCCGTGGCGGCCCGTCCGCAACTCGTCGCGCAGGTGGCGGAGCTTGCGTCCGGGCCGTTGACGCGCGAGCGCATCGACGCCCGCTTCGACGCGCTGTGTGCCGAAGCGGCCGGCGGCGCCGACGCGCCGTTGACGGAGGCCGCATTGAAGCGCGCGTTGCGCCAGTTGCGCACTGAGGTCTTCTGCGCGGTGATGGAGCGCGACCTGGCCGGCGAGGCGGACGTCGCCGAAGTCACCGGCGCGATGACGGATCTCGCCGAGACCACGATCCAGCGCTCGCTCACGGTGCTGTCCGCCGAACTCGAAACGCTCTTCGGCGAGCCGCGCGGCCCGCAGGGCGAACGGCTCACGCTCGGCGTCGTCGGCATGGGCAAGCTCGGCGGCCGCGAGCTGAACGTCTCGTCGGACATCGACCTGATCTTCATCTACGAAGAGGACGGCGAGACGGCAGGCGGCCAGCGCGCGCCGATTGCCACGCAAGACTTTTTTACGCGCCTCGGCAAGCGCCTGATCGGCGCGCTCGCCGAAGTGACCGCCGACGGCTACGTGTTTCGCGTCGACATGCGTTTGCGTCCGAACGGCGATTCGGGACCGCTCGTGTGCAGCCTCGGCATGCTCGAGGAATATTTCTACGTGCAGGGCCGCGAGTGGGAGCGCTATGCGTGGATCAAGGGCCGGCTCGTTTCCGAAGGCACGAGCGACGCGGCGCAGCGTCTGTCGAAACAACTCGATGCGATCGTCACGCCGTTCGTCTACCGCCGTTATCTCGACTTCGGCGTGATCAGCGCAATCCGCGCGCTGCATCTGCAGATTCGCCAGGAGGCGCAACGCCGTGCGTCGATGCGTCCCGACAAGGCCGACGACATCAAGCTCGGACGCGGCGGCATCCGCGAAATCGAATTTAGCGCGCAGGTGTTCCAACTGATTCGCGGCGGCCAGGACGCCGGTTTCCGGGTGCGTCCCACGCTCGCCGTGTTGCGGCACGCCGCGACGCACGGGCTGATCGACACGTCGGTGTGCGTGAAGCTCTCACAGGCTTATCGCTTTTTGCGCGAGCTCGAACATCGGCTGCAATATCGCAACGACGCGCAGACGCACGCGATGCCGGTCGATTCCGAGGAACGCGTGGCGCTCGCGCGCGCAATGGGCTGCGACGACTATCCGATGCTGATGGAGCGGCTCGACGCGCATCGGGAATTCGTCGAACAGCAGTTCGACCAGATTTTCGCCGACAAGGTGAGCGGCCGCGACGGCTGCGGCGCGCCCGAAGACGGCGCGGCAGTGTGGGTCTGGAGCAGCGCGCTCGCGGACGACAGCGCGGCGGAGGCGCTGCATGCGCGTCTCGTCGAACTGGGCGTGGCCGAGCCCGCCGATCTGCTCGCGCGGCTGCGCGGCGTCTGGCAATCGTCGCGCTATGCCGGACTCGCGGAGCGCAGCCGGCAGCGCTTCGACATCGTCGCGCAGCGCGCGCTCGAAGCCGCGCGCACGCTCGAGCCGCCCGAGCGGCGCGGCGACACGCTCGCGCGTCTGTTCGATCTGCTCGAAGCCGTGGGCCGGCGCGGCGCGTACCTCGCGCTGCTCACCGAGTATCCGCAAGCGCTGCATCGGGTGCTGTCGGTGCTGGGCGCGTCGCGCTGGGCAGCCGGTTATCTGATCCGCCATCCGCAACTGCTCGACGAACTGCTCGACGACGAAGCGCTGAACACGCCGTTCGACTGGCCCGAGTTCAAGCGCACGCTGCGCTTGCGGCTGGCCGCGGCGGACGGCGTCGAGCAGCAGATGGACTTGCTGCGCCACGCGCACCAGGCCGAGGTGTTCCGTATTCTGCTGATCGACCTCGCGGGCAAGCTGAGCGTCGAGCATGTGAGCGACCGTCTGTCCGAACTCGCCGATGCCGTGCTCGACGTCACGCTCGAAGCCGTCTGGAAGCAGTTGCCGAAGCGCCACCGCGACGCGCCGCGATTCGCGGTGATCGCTTACGGCAAGCTGGGCGGCAAGGAGTTGGGCTATGCGTCGGACCTCGACGTGATCTTTCTCTACGACGATCCCG
This sequence comes from Paraburkholderia graminis C4D1M, assembly GCF_000172415.1. GTDB lineage: Bacteria > Pseudomonadota > Gammaproteobacteria > Burkholderiales > Burkholderiaceae > Paraburkholderia > Paraburkholderia graminis. The sequence goes on along the minus strand of NZ_ABLD01000003.1, from coordinate 164,135 downwards.
ACGATGCCGCTTCGGACATCTATTCGACCTACACGCGTCGCCTGATTACCTGGCTGACGACCGCAACCGGTGCGGGAACGTTGTTCGACGTCGATCTGCGCTTGCGGCCGAACGGCGAGTCGGGCCTGCTCGTTACCGATCTCGACGCGTTCCGCCGTTATCAGTTGCGCGAGGGCGACGCGGCCAACACCGCGTGGGTGTGGGAGCACCAGGCGCTGACTCGCGCGCGCTACTGCGCCGGCGACGCGCAGATCGGCGCGCAGTTCGAGGCGATCCGCGAACAGGTGCTGACGACGCCGCGCGACGCCGCGCAGCTTGCGGGCGAAATCGTGGAGATGCGCGAGCGCGTCGCCGCCGGGCATCCGAACCACACGACGCTGTTCGATCTCAAGCACGATCGCGGCGGGATGGTCGACATCGAGTTCACCGTGCAGTATTGGGTGCTGTTGCATGCGGCGCGCGATCCCGAGCTGATCCGCAATACGGGCAACATTGCGCTGTTGCGCGAGGTGTCGCGTCTTGGGCTGATGAGCGAGGCGGAAGCGGAGACGGTCGGCGCCGCTTATCGCACGTACCGCAAGCTGCAGCACAAGCTGCGGCTCGATGGGATGGAGAAGGCGCGAGTCGAGCCGGGGTTGGTCGCGGCCGAGAGAGATGCGGTGCTTGGGCTTTGGGAGCGGGTGTTTGGGCGGGGGTGAGGTGGGGTTTTTGAGGATGGGGGCGGGTAGCGGGCGACTGACGGCCAGCGGCGACCGGAGCCAACGGCCTGCAATGGGCAGCGACGGCCCGGAGCCCGACCGCCGCCCTCAACCCCCACCTACGCCGCCAGCATTTCCTTCGCGTGCTTGCGCGTGGTCGGCGTGATCTCCAGGCCGCCGAGCATGCGCGCGACTTCTTCGACGCGGCTCGTCTTATCGAGCGAAACGACGCTGCTCACCGTACCGCCCTTGCCGTTGCCGGCTTTCGCCACCTGGAAATGATGATCGCCACGCGCGGCGACCTGCGGCAAGTGCGTGACGCAAAGCACCTGGCGCGCTTCGCCGAGTTGATGCAACAGCCGTCCGACGACTTCGGCGACGCCGCCGCCGATTCCCGTATCCACTTCGTCGAAGATCAGTGTGGGCGTCGGGCTCGCGGCACTCGCGATCACGGCGAGCGCAAGGCTGATACGCGCGAGTTCGCCGCCCGACGCGACCTTCGCGAGCGGCCGCAGCGGCACGCCCGCATGACCCGCGACGCGGAACTCGACCTGCTCCAGGCCATGCGCGCCGCCTTCGGGTAACGGCACGAGCGCGACTTCGAAGCTGCCGCCTTTCATCGACAGTTCCTGCATGCCTGTGGTGACCGCGGCGCCGAGCGCTTTGCCGGCCTTGGCGCGCGCCTTCGAGAGCTTCTTTGCTTCGGCGAGGAAGTCCTCGCGCGCTTTGGCTTCGGCGGCGTGCAGGCTGTCGAGATCCGCGGCGGCGTCGAGCGCGGCAAGCTGCGCGCGGCGCGTCTCGTGTTCGTCGGGCAGCGTTTCGGGCTGCAAACGGAACTTGCGCGCCGCCGAATGCAATGCGTCGAGACGCTTTTCGACTTGTGCGAGCCGGTCCGGGTCGAGTTCCAGCTTCTGCGCGTAATGGCTCAATGAATACGCGGCTTCCTGAAGCTGGATCTCGGCGGGCTCGAGCGCGGCCAGCACGTCGTTCAAGGCCGGGTCGATATCGGCAAGGTCGCGCACCTTCGAGACGATCGACGCCAGGTGCGTGATCATTGCCTCGTCCGATTCGGACAAAGCATTCAGCGCGCCTTGCACACCGTCGATCAGATTCGCCGAATGCGACAGCCGCCGATGCTCCGCGTTGACTTCTTCCCATTCGCCCGGCTGCGGCGCGAGCTTGTCCAGCTCGGCAAGCTGCCATGCCAGACGCTCGCGTTCCAGCTGCAATTCGCGGTCGCGGGTTTGCGCGTGCTCGACCGCCTGCACCTTCTCGCGCCAGGCGCGCCACGCGCGCGTGACGCTCGCGGACAGCTCGGTCAGCCCTGCATGCGTGTCGAACAGCTCGCGCTGCGCGTCGGGACGCATCAGCAATTGATGCGCGTGCTGGCCGTGAATATCCACCAGCATTTCGCCGACTTCGCGCAGTTGCGCGAGCGTCGCCGCTGTACCGTTGATGAACGCGCGCGAGCGGCCGTTCGCATCCACCACGCGGCGCAGCATTACGGTGCCGCCGTGCTGGCCGTCCGCCGTGGCCGCGCTCAACGCCTGCTCGTCGAGCCACTGGTCCACTTGCGCGTGCGTGTCGAATTCGGCGGTGATGTCGGCGCGGGTCTCGCCGGTCCGCACGACGTTCGCGTCGGCGCGCGCACCCAGCGCGAGCGCCAGCGCGTCGATCAGGATCGACTTGCCGGCGCCGGTTTCGCCGGAGAAAACGGTAAAGCCGCTGTCGAATTCGAGGTCGAGCGCGGCGACGATGACGAAGTCGCGTATCGAGAGGTGGCGAAGCATGGAAGTCGTTTGTGCTTGTCGGTGAGCTTGGTATCGGGTTTTACGAACTGCGCGCTTGCGGTCCGGCGTCCGCGCCGGTCACGGCTTGGGATCTTCCTCGTGCGACGGGTATTCGTTCCAGTGCAGCTTCTTGCGCAGCGTCGCGAAATAGCTGTAGCCGACCGGATGCAGCATCGGCACCGTATGACGCGAGCGGCGCACTTCGATTGAGTCGCCGAGTTCCAGCGACGTGAACGACTGCATGTCGAAATTGACGTTCACCTCGCGCCCCGAAACGATCTGGATGCTGACCTTCGAATCGTCCGGCAGCACGATCGGCCGGTTCGACAGCGCATGCGGCGCGATCGGCACGAGCACGATGCCCTGCAGTTGCGGATGCAGAATCGGCCCTTGCGACGACAGCGCGTACGCCGTCGAGCCGGTCGGCGTGGCGACGATCAGTCCGTCCGAACGCTGGTTGTACATGAAGCGGCCATCCACCGACACATGCAGCTCCGCCATGCCCGAAAAGCCGCTGCGATTCACCACGACGTCATTGAATGCGAGCGCGTGATAGATCGGATTGCCCTGGCGCATGATGCGCGCTTCGAGCAGCACGCGTTCCTCGCGCTCGAAGTTGCCCGCCAGCATCTGCGGCACGGTCACGCTCATGTCGGAGATCGGGATGTCGGTAATGAAGCCCAGCCGCCCGTGATTGATGCCGATGAGCGGCGTGCGGTACGGCGCCAGTTGCCGGCCGATGCCGAGCATCGTGCCGTCGCCGCCGAGCACGACAGCCACGTCGGCGCGCGCGCCGATTTCGGCCGGCCGCAGCGCCGGATAGTCGGTCACGCCGATTTCGGCCGCGGTGTCGGCTTCGAAAACGACTTCGAAGCCGCGCTTCGCGATGCACGTGGCGAGCGCGGTCAGCGGGTCGCGGATGCCCGGCGTATTGTTGCGCCCGACGAGCGCGACAGTCTTGAACTGGCTGGTTACTTGCATGCCGGCATTACACCATAGGTAGGGCCTGAAAAGAACGGGGCCGGGACGCGGCGGCCGGCCGTTCGCAGCGGGCCGTGAGCGCAGTGCGGGATTATCGTTAGAATGGTGAAGCCTTGATGACATGCGCGCCGCGCAAACCGCACCGGCGCGCGGCTGGCCGGACCGTCGGCAACGGGGCCGGCGGCACGCCCGACACAATGCGGCACGTTGTGCTGGAACGAGCGCAAGGCGCGGTCCCGGCGGGCGGCGGGAAATTCGCCGGTGATGGGCGCCGTCGGCGCTCGCGGTAGTCGCCTCATTGAGCTAAAATTTTTCGTCATGCTAGATCCTCGCGCACAAACCCTCCTGAAAACGCTGATCGAGCGCTACATTGCCGAAGGTCAGCCGGTCGGCTCGCGCACGTTGTCGCGCTATTCGGGCCTGGAGTTGAGCCCGGCAACCATCCGCAACGTCATGTCGGATCTCGAGGATCTCGGGCTCGTCATCAGTCCGCATACTTCGGCGGGACGCATTCCCACGCCGCGCGGCTACCGGCTGTTCGTCGACACCATGCTCACGGTCGAATCCGCCGCGGACGAAGAGGCCGTCACCCGCACGGTCAAGACTACGCTGCAGGCAGGCGAGCCGCAGAAAATCGTCGCGGCCGCGGCGAGCGTGCTCTCGAATCTGTCGCAGTTCGCCGGTGTCGTGCTGACGCCGCGGCGCAGTCACGTGTTCAAGCAGATCGAGTTCATGCGGCTGTCGGACAAGCGCATTCTGCTCATCATCGTGACGCCCGAAGGCGACGTGCAGAACCGCATGATGGCGACCCAGCGCGACTTTTCGCCGTCCGAACTCGTGGAGGCTTCGAACTACATCAACGCGCACTTCGCCGGCCTGTCTTTCGACGAAGTGCGCCGCCGCCTGCGCGAAGAAATCGACCAGTTGCGCGGCGACATGACCACGCTCATGCACGCGGCCGTCACGGCAAGCACGGACGAATCGGACACCGGCGAGACCGTGCTGATTTCGGGCGAGCGCAATCTGCTCGAAGTAGCCGATCTTTCCTCGGACATGGCGCGCCTGCGCAAGCTGTTCGATGTGTTCGACCAAAAGACCAGTCTCCTTCAGTTGCTGGATGTGTCGAGTCATGCGGCCGGCGTGCAGATCTTCATAGGCGGCGAGTCCAACCTCGTGCCTATCGAGGAAATGAGCGTCGTCACCGCGCCCTATGAGGTGAACGGCAAGATCGTCGGCACGCTCGGGGTGATCGGCCCGACGCGGATGGCATACAACCGCGTCATCCCGATTGTGGACATCACGGCAAGACTGCTTTCGCTCACGCTAAGTCAGCAGTAAGTCAGCAGTAGCGGTCAACGCCGCGGCGGTCGATGCGTCACATCATGCGCGAGCGCGCGCCGCTTGCCAATTGGCCGAACGGCCAGGGGCGCCTGGGGCGCGCGGCCACGAAGGCCGCCGCCATAGGGCGCACCGCTATAATGAATCTCACCTGTTCAACCCTCCGCTCACAGCGGTTACCCGGCTATAGCCTATGCGCTTCGACCTCGAGCGGCCTTCGCAGAACGCCACGTCGCACCGTGTTGCCGTGCTGCTGATCAACCTCGGCACGCCCGACGCGCCAACTCCGCGGGCGGTTCGCCGCTATCTCGCGCAGTTCCTGTCCGACCCTCGCGTGGTCGAGATTCCGGCGCTGCTGTGGCAGATCATTCTGCGGTTGCTGATCCTGCCGTTCAGAGGCCGCGCGTCCGCGAAGAAATATGCGGCCGTCTGGATGCCCGAAGGCTCGCCGCTGCGCGTCTATACGGAAAAGCAGGTGGAAGCGTTGCGCCATCTGCTGCAGTTGAACGACTACACGGTGCTCGTCGAATACGCGATGCGTTACGGCACGCCGGGCATTCCGGCGATGCTGAATCAGCTCAAGCTCGCGGGCGCCGAGCGGGTGCTGCTCGTGCCGATGTATCCGCAGTATTCGTCGTCGACCACGGCGACCGCTTTCGACGACGCCTTCTCCGCGATGAAGCGCATGCGCAATCAGCCGGAGATCCGCACGGTGCGTCAATACGCCGATCATCCGGCATATATCGCGGCGCTCGCGGCGCAGGTGCGTCACTACTGGCATCTTCATGGCCAGCCGGATTTCGCGGCGGGCGACAAACTCGTGTTGAGCTTTCATGGCGTGCCCAAACGCACGCTGGATCTCGGCGATCCGTATCACGAGCAGTGTCAGACAACCGGCGCGCTGCTGATGCAGGCGCTTGGCCTGACGTCGGTGGAATGCCGCATCACCTTCCAGTCGCGCTTCGGCAAGGCCGAGTGGCTGCAGCCCTACACGGCGCCCACGTTGAAGGAACTCGGCGCGGCAGGCGTGCGGCGTGCTGATGTATTTTGTCCGGGCTTCACGGCCGACTGCCTGGAGACGATCGAAGAAATCGGTATGGAAGTGCGCGACGAATTCCTGCATGCGGGCGGCAAGGAATTTCACCGCATTCCGTGCGTGAACGCGTCGCAGGCGTGGATCGCCGCGCTCGGCGAAATCGTCGCGCAGAATCTGCAAGGCTGGCCGGTGCAGGCAGTACCCGTGCCGCATAACACAGCGGCTTGACGAGACTTCATGAACTACAGGATTTCAACCGAACCGGGCGCGAAACTGCGCATCGACAAATGGCTTTGGGCGGCGCGCTTCTTCAAGACGCGTTCGCTCGCGGCGGATGCTGTCGAGAAAGGCCGGGTGCGCATCGGCGGGGCCAATGTGAAGCCCGCCAAGGACGTGCGGGTCGGCGACCTGGTCGAGATCGAGATCGAGCGCTTCGTGTGGCAGGTGCAGGTGCTGGGCGTGTGCGAGGTGCGCGGTCCGGCGACCGTCGCGCAGACGCTCTACGCGGAAACCGACGAAAGCCGCGAAAAACGCAAGGCCGAGCAGGAGCGCCGCAAAACTTATCGCGAGCCGGCCGAGGCATTGCATGGCCGCCCGACCAAGCGCGACCGCCGCACTATCGACAGATTTTCAGGTGGGGATTGAACAGCTGTTCCATGGTCGCGTTCACGCCGCCGTATTCGGTGGTGTGGTCGTTGACCGCCCCGGACATACAGATGGTCGTGGTGCCCGCAACGAGTACCAGTGCGACCACCGAGATTGCAAAGGTCAGTTTCACGGTACCCCCTTATGGGATGTTGCAGCAAAGAAACGAGCTAGCCGGGTGGAAATTGCAAGAGGGCGGAAAGGATTACGTCAGATTAGGGTTAACGAGGTTTTTCCGCTGCGTTACTGGAGCATAGGTCACTTGCTCTTCGCGCTCAATCTGAATCTGATTGCGCCGCGCTAATGGTTGTAACCGCGCGTTTCCGCCAGCGGCGCCAGCTCTGAAAATTTCGGCCGAGGCGCTTGAAATGGGCGCTTGCGGCCCCACCTGCCGTTCCGATACGCGGTGGCGCGTTCGAATGTTTGTCGCGATTTTGCAACGCACAAAAGTCGCGGCGCGTTCATGCGTTGCCGCCGCCGTTGGCTTTTAAATCTTTAACGACTTTCAGCGACATGGAAAACACGCAAGAGAACCCGACGAGCCAGAATCCCACGCCCGCGGACGAAACCGAGCGCCCGGCCGCCGAGGCGGTCACTCCCGAGCAGGAAGCCGCGGCGAGCGTCGCCACGGACACGCCGGCAGCCACGGGTGCCGAAGCTGCGTTGGCTGAAGCGCAGGCCAAGATCGCCGAGTTGCAGGAGAGCTTCCTGCGGGCCAAGGCCGAGACCGAGAACGTGCGTCGCCGCGCGCAGGAAGACGTCGCGAAGGCGCATAAATTTGCCATCGAGAGCTTCGCCGAGCATCTGCTGCCGGTAATCGACAGCCTGGAAGCTGCCGTCGCCCATTCTTCCGACGACCTCGCGAAAGTGCGCGAAGGCGTCGAGCTCACGCTGCGCCAGCTCACGGGCGCGCTGGAGAAGGGGCGCGTCGTCGCGCTGAATCCGGTGGGCGAGAAGTTCGACCCGCATCGCCATCAGGCCATTTCGATGGTGCCGGCGGATCAGGAGCCGAACACGGTGGTCGCCGTGCTGCAAAAGGGCTTCGTGATCGCCGACCGCGTGCTGCGTCCGGCGCTCGTGACGGTGGCCGCGCCGAAGTAAAGCGCCCGTCGCAGCCGGTTCGCCAGGTCCACGTAGACACCAGGTAACCCGATCATGGCCAACATTCCCGTCGACGCTACCGCGTTTTCGGTCTTCGACATGAAGGAGCTGAGCGCCGAATCGTTCGACGCGGGCCTCGCCGAAGCAGGCGACGAACTCGCGGTGGTGTTCTTCTGGGGCCTCGACTGCTTCAATTGCGAGATCGCGAAGAAGGCGATGCTGGCGCAACCCGAGGCGATCCGGGCGCTCGGTCTGCGGTGGTTTCACAGCAATGTCTACGAGCACCGCGATCTTGGGCGGCGCTTCATGCTTCACGGCGTGCCTACGTGGTTCTTTTTTCATCGCGGCAAACGGCTTGGCCGCGCAACCGGCTGGCACGGTCTTGGGCAGTTCCAGGCCGCTGTCGCCGCGGCGCGGCAGAAGATTCAGGCGGTTTCCGGCAAGACGCCGGGTGAAACGCCGGCCGATTGAAAAAAATTAAAGACCGCATCGCAAAAGAGGTCTTGAAAACGATGCGGACGCACTTATGTTCAGTGCAGTGTGAATTCAGGGCGGATCGCCTTGCCGCCAAACGGCAAACAGGGCGCTTCCCGCAGCGATCAAAGTCAGGAGATTAGTAAAAATGGGCAAAATCATCGGTATCGACCTCGGCACGACCAACTCGTGCGTGGCGATCATGGAAGGCAATTCGGTCAAGGTGATCGAGAACTCGGAAGGTGCGCGCACCACGCCGTCGATCATCGCGTATATGGAAGACGGCGAGATTCTCGTCGGCGCGCCTGCCAAGCGTCAGTCGGTCACGAACCCGAAGAACACGCTGTACGCGGTGAAGCGCCTGATCGGCCGCCGCTTCGAAGAGAAGGAAGTTCAGAAAGACATCGGCCTGATGCCGTACAAGATCATGAAGGCCGAGAACGGCGACGCATGGGTCGAAGTGCGCGATCAGAAGCTCGCTCCGCCGCAGATCTCCGCGGAAGTGCTGCGCAAGATGAAGAAGACCGCTGAAGACTACCTCGGCGAGCCGGTCACCGAAGCAGTGATCACGGTTCCCGCGTACTTCAACGACAGCCAGCGTCAGGCAACCAAAGATGCGGGCCGCATCGCCGGTCTGGAAGTCAAGCGCATCATCAACGAACCGACCGCAGCCGCGCTCGCGTTCGGTCTCGACAAGAACGAGAAGGGCGACCGCAAGATCGCCGTGTATGACCTGGGCGGCGGTACGTTCGACGTGTCGATCATCGAAATCGCGGACGTCGACGGTGAGAAGCAGTTCGAAGTGCTGTCCACGAACGGCGACACGTTCCTCGGCGGTGAAGACTTCGACCAGCGCATCATCGACTACATCATCGGCGAGTTCAAGAAAGAGCAAGGCGTCGATCTGTCGAAAGACGTGCTCGCGCTGCAGCGCCTGAAGGAATCGGCTGAAAAGGCCAAGATCGAGCTGTCGTCGAGCCAGCAGACCGAAATCAACCTGCCGTACATCACGGCTGACGCGTCGGGTCCGAAGCATTTGAACCTGAAGATCACGCGCGCCAAGCTGGAAGCGCTGGTTGAGGAGCTGATCGAACGCACGATCGAACCGTGCCGCGTGGCGATCAAGGACGCAGGCGTGAAGGTCGGCGAAATCGACGACGTGATTCTGGTCGGCGGTATGACCCGCATGCCGAAGGTGCAGGAAAAGGTTAAGGAATTCTTCGGCAAGGACCCGCGCCGCGACGTGAACCCGGACGAAGCCGTGGCCGTTGGCGCCGCGATTCAAGGTCAGGTTCTGTCGGGTGACCGCAAGGACGTTCTGCTGCTCGACGTGACCCCGCTGTCGCTCGGCATCGAAACGCTCGGCGGCGTGATGACGAAGATGATCAACAAGAACACCACGATCCCGACCAAGCATTCGCAGGTCTACTCGACGGCCGACGACAACCAGAGCGCCGTGACGATCAAGGTGTATCAGGGCGAACGCGAAATGGCGGCGGGCAACAAGCTGCTCGGCGAGTTCAACCTGGAAGGCATTCCGCCGGCACCGCGCGGCACGCCGCAGATCGAGGTGAGCTTCGACATCGACGCAAACGGCATTCTGCACGTCGGCGCGAAGGACAAGGCGACCGGCAAGGAAAACCGCATCACGATCAAGGCGAACTCGGGTCTGTCCGAAGCCGAAATCGAGAAGATGGTGAAGGACGCCGAAGCGAACGCGGAAGAAGACCACAAGCTGCGTGAGCTGGCCGATGCCCGCAACCAGGGCGACGCGCTGGTCCACAGCACGAAGAAGGCGCTCACCGAATACGGCGACAAGCTGGAAGCTGCCGAGAAGGAAAAGATCGAATCCGCGCTGAAGGACCTGGAAGAAACGCTGAAGAGCGGTTCGAGCGACAAGGCGGCGATCGAAGCCAAGATCGAAGCAGTGGCCACGGCCTCGCAGAAGATGGGCGAGAAGATGTACGCCGACATGCAGGCTGCGCAAGGTGCCGAAGCTGCGGCAGCAGGCGCGGCGGGCGCGAGCGCGGGTGCATCGGCGGGTGGCGCGAGCCAGCCGCAGGACGACGTGGTCGACGCCGACTTCAAGGAAGTCAAGAAAGACTAAAGCCAGGTCGCATTCCGACCGTAAAGCCGCACACGGGTTTTGTGTGCGGCCCGGCTGCACAAGGGACCGCGCCCATCCGGACGCGGGAACGTGCAAGAGCGGTTATCACGCCTGGCGAGCCTTTTAGGCTCTCCGGGCACATTTGTTTTATGGAGGGCGTTGTTTTTTGCCGTATTCAGGCGGCATGAAACAGCGGCCGGACGAGTCGTGAGACTCCAGCATTCAAGAGGAGCCACCGCGCGGCATTGCGCGAGGGGCGTTGAACCGATATGGCGAAACGGGATTACTACGAGGTTCTGGGCGTCGCAAAGAACGCGAGCGACGACGAAATCAAGAAGGCTTATCGCAAGCTGGCGATGAAGCATCACCCCGACCGCAATCCGGGCAACAAGGATGCGGAAGAGCATTTCAAGGAGGTGAAGGAAGCCTACGAAATGCTCTCGGACTCGCAAAAGCGCGCCGCGTACGACCAGTATGGTCACGCCGGCGTCGATCCGAACATGGGCGGAGCCGGCGCGCAAGGCTTCGGCGGTTTTGCCGATGCGTTCGGCGATATTTTCGGCGACATCTTCGGCCAGGCGGCCGGGGGCGCCGCGCGCGGCGGTGGCCGTGCGGGCCCGCAGGTGTATCGCGGCGCCGACTTGCGCTACAGCATGGAAATCACGCTCGAGCAGGCGGCGCACGGCTACGAAACGCAGATTCGCGTGCCGAGCTGGGTCTCGTGCGAAGTCTGTCATGGCTCGGGCGCGAAGCCCGGCACGAAGCCGGAAACCTGCCCGACCTGTAGCGGCTCGGGCGCGGTGCGCATGTCGCAAGGCTTCTTCAGCATTCAGCAAACGTGTCCGAAGTGTCACGGCACCGGCACCTATATTCCCGAGCCTTGCGGTCACTGCCACGGCGCGGGCAAGGTGAAGGAAACCAAGACGCTCGAAGTGAAGATTCCGGCAGGTATCGACGACGGCATGCGCATCCGTTCCGCCGGCAACGGCGAACCGGGCATCAACGGCGGACCGTCGGGCGATCTGTACGTCGAGATTCACATCAAGCAGCACTCGGTGTTCGAGCGCGACGGCGACGATCTGCATTGCCAGATGCCGATTCCGTTCACCACGGCAGCATTGGGCGGCGAGATCGAAGTGCCGACGCTTGCCGGCCGCGCGAGCTTCACGGTGCCCGAAGGCACGCAGTCGGGCAAGACGTTCCGGTTGCGCGGCAAGGGCATCAAGGGCCTGCGTTCGAGCATTCCCGGCGACCTGTACGTGCATGTGCAGGTCGAAACGCCGGTCAAGCTCACCGAACCGCAACGCGATCTGCTCAAGCAATTCGAGAAGGCCTTGGTGGAAGGCGGCGCGCGGCATAGCCCGCAAAGCAAGAGCTGGTTCGACCGGGTGAAGAGCTTCTTCGATTAATGGCGGTTTGAGGTTGGCGGTCAGCATGACGGCAGATGAGCGCGGCGCAGTGTTTGCATTGCTCGATGATTGCGACGCGTCGGCGGCGCGCCGCTCAAGCCGTCTGTACACGCGCTTCGTGCATGAGCGCGTGTGCGCGAACGCCACGCAGCTCGAAGCCGTCTGCGAGGCCGCGGCAGCGGACGCGCGGCTCGGTCTGCATGCCGTCGTACTCGCAGACTATGAATTTGGCCGGCATCTTCTCGACGGGGAATCGGGTCCGTCGTTCAAAACGCAGCATGGCGATGCCACGCTGCGTTTTTTATTGTTCGAACGTTGCGAAAAACTTTCGCGCGATGAAGTCGACGCGTGGCTCGTGAACGAAGACGGCGGTCTTGCTGAGCCGTCGGTGGCGGGCACGGCGAACGTGCGCGAGAGCGTCGAGCCCGAGGAGTTCAACGCGGCGATCGGCGCGATTCACAGCGCGCTGCACGCCGGCGATTCGTATCAGGTCAACTACACATACCGTCTTGGCTTCGACGTGTTCGGCTCGCCGGTCGCGCTGTATCGGCGGTTGAGGGCGCGGCAGCCGGTCCGCTATGGCGCGTTGATCGCACTGCCGGGCGGCGCGTGGGTGCTGTCGTGTTCGCCCGAGCTGTTCGTTGAGAAGCAGGGCGCTACGTTGCGCGCCCGTCCGATGAAAGGCACGGCGCCGCGCTCTGACGATCCGGCAACGGATCGCGGCGCCGCTGAATTCCTCGGCAGCGATCCGAAGAATCGCGCCGAGAACGTGATGATCGTCGATCTGTTGCGCAACGATTTGTCGCGTGTCGCGCAGACGGGCTCCGTCAATGTGCCGGCGCTCTTTTCGGTCGAGCCATATGCGTCGGTCTGGCAGATGACGTCGACGGTAGAAGCCGCTTTGCGGCCCGGCACGTCGTTCGCCGGCATACTGCGCGCGCTGTTTCCTTGCGGCTCGATCACCGGCGCGCCGAAGCATCGCACGATGCAGTTGATCGACGAACTCGAGAGCACGCCGCGCGGGCTTTATACCGGCGCGATCGGCTGGCTGGACGCGGCCGCGTCGGAACCGGCGGGCTCGGGTGGAAATGCGTGCGGCGACTTTTGCATGTCGGTCGCCATTCGCACGTTGACGTTGAAGCCGTCGGCGCAAGCAGGCTCGTTGCGCGGCACGATGGGCATCGGCGCGGGCATCGTGCTCGACAGCGTCGCCGAAGACGAATACGCGGAGTGTCGATTGAAAGCGCGCTTTCTGACCGGCGCCGAGCCGGGCTTCGAGCTGTTCGAAACCATGCTCGCGACGCGCGAAGACGGCGTGCGTTATCTGCCGCGGCATCTCGCGAGACTCTCGGCGAGTGCCGCAGCACTGGGCTTTCCATTCGATGCCGAAGCCGTGCGCGCAAAGATTGCGGAACAATGCGCGGCGTTGCCCGCAAAGACTGCGCATCGCATGCGTCTCGCACTAGGCAAGAATGGCGCAACGCAGATCACGGCTGCGATCCTGACGCCGTTGGCCGACTCGACGGTCGGCGTGCTGCTCGCAACAGATCACGGCTTCCCGACGATGCAATCCGGCGATCCGCTGTTGCAGCACAAGACCACGCGCCGCGCCGAGTATGACCGCGGCTGGCGCGAGGCCGAGGCGAAGGGCGCGTTCGACACACTGTTCTTCAACGAACGAGGCGAGTTGACGGAAGGCGGGCGGTCGAACGTGTTCGTGAAGCTGGCGGGCAAGTGGTGGACGCCGCCGCTCGGGTTGGGCGTGTTGCCGGGCGTGATGCGAAGCGTGCTGCTCGAGGACGACGCGAGCTTGCAGGCGAAAGAAAGAGTGCTGACGCAGGCGGATCTGTTGAACGCCGAAGCGCTGATGATCTGCAATGCGCTGCGCGGAGCGCTGCCGGCGCGGGTTATCCGTTAGAGTGGTGCGAAGGGCCAAGCGCCAGCCCGCACCGCCACCCAAACCCTCAAAACGTATGCTCAGGCCCAGGAAACGCCCCATCCTTCACCGCACGCACATAGGCTTCAACCGCCGCGAGAATACTCGGCTGGCCCTGCATGAAATCCTTCACGAAGCGCGGGCGCTTGCCGGGAAAAATCCCCAGCATGTCATGCAACACCAGCACCTGACCTGAGCAATCGAACCCGGCGCCAATGCCGATCGTCGGAATACGCAACTGCTTCGTGACTTCGCTCGCGAGCAGCGTCGGAATGGCTTCCATCACGATGAGCTGCGCGCCCGCCGCTTGCATCGCGAGTGAATCGCGCAGCAACTGGTTCGCGCCTTCCTCGGTCTTGCCTTGCACCTTGAAGCCGCCGAACGCATGCACCGACTGCGGCGTCAGTCCAACATGCGCGCACACCGGAATCGAGCGCTCGACCAGAAAGCGCACCGTGTCGGCAAGCCACTCGCCGCCTTCCAGCTTCACCATCTGCGCGCCGCCGCGCATCAGTTCGACGGAGCTTCGATACGCTTGTTCCGCCGTGCCGTAAGTGCCGAACGGCAAGTCGGCGACGATCAACGCCGACGGCCGCGCACGCGCCACACTGGCCGTGTGATACGCAATATCGGCGAGCGACACCGGCAGCGTCGTGGTCTGCCCTTGCAGCACGTTGCCGAGCGAATCGCCGATCAGCAGAACGTCGACGCCCGCGCGATCGAGCAGCGCCGCAAAGCTCGCGTCGTAACAGGTGAGCATGGCGATTTTCTCGCCCGCATCGCGCATTGCCTGCAGTTTCGGCACGGTGATCGCGTTCCGGCTCGCTTCCTGCAAATAGGTCATGGGTCGATCCGTTGAAAGAGGGGCGCGCGCCGCTTAAAGCGACGTGCCTTTGACAAAGAATTCCTTGCGGCCGCGCATGGTTTCGATGCGTTCGGCGAGCAGCGCAAGGTCCGCGTCGGAGTCGAGCGGATTCAGATGTTCGGCGTTGACCGTCAGCACCGGCGTGCGGTCGTAGTGATAGAAGAACTCGTTATACGCGTCGCAGAGCGCATGCAGATAGGCGTCGGAAATCTGCAATTCCATAGGCACCGCGCGCTTCTGAATGCGCGAGAACAGCACCTCGGGACTCGCCTGCAAATACACGACGAAGTCCGGCGCCGGCGCGCTCACTTCGAGGCGCGCGGCGAGCGCGCGGTACAAATGCCACTCGTCTTCCTGCAGCGTGAGACGCGCGAAGATGTCGTTCTTCTGCGTCATGAAATCGGCGATGAGCGGCGTGCCGGCCAGTTGCACCGCGTTCACGTCCTGCGCCTGCTGCGCGCGTTGCAACGCGAAATGCAATTGCGCGGGCAACGCATAACGCGTGGTGTCGCGATAAAAGCGTTCGAGGAAGGGATTCTCTTCGGGCCGCTCGAACAATTCCTGCATCGACCAGCGTTGCGCGAGACGCCGCGCGAGCGATGTCTTGCCGACGCCGATCGGCCCTTCGATCGCAAGATAGCCGAACGGAGGCCGCAATTGCGGCGCGGTGACGGTGAGTGGCGGTGAATTCATTCGCAGCGGCCTTTGCCGGCGTTGAGGGCGTTGAGCGTCGGGCACTGGCACGGCCCTTTGACCTTCTCGATGCGTTGTTCGCGTACGCCGTCGAGCAGCGCGTCAGCGCGGCCATGCCGCGGAATGATCAGCGCGGCGTCGATCTCGACGAGCGGAACCAGCGCAAACGCGCGTTCGACAAGACGGGGATGCGGAACGATCAGATCGGCTTCGTCGATGGATTGATCGCCGAAGAGCAGGATGTCCAGATCGAGCGTGCGCGGTGCATTGCGAAAGGGCCGTTCACGCCCGAACTGATGCTCGATCTTGTGGCACAGCGCAAGCAGATGCCGCACGGGGAGCGTCGTGTCGATCTTCACGACACAGTTGAAATAGTCGTCACCGCCCGCGTCGATCGGGGCAGTGCGATACAGGCTCGACTTGGCGAGCACGGTGATGGTGTGCTGTTGTGCGAGGCACACCACCGCGTCTTTCAGGGTCTGGCGCGCGTCCCCGAGATTCGCGCCGAGGCCGAGATAAGCAACCGTCATGGCATAACTTCCTGCAACTATCGTTCGACGGCTTCAGCCGACGCTGCATGAACCAGCGCTGCGTTAACGAACGCTGCTTCAGTCTTCGTGCGGGCTGTCGTGGCCCGCTTCGGCGTCTGTGCGTTCGGCTGGCGTGCCGCCCTCCATTCCGTCGCCCGGTTTGCGGTTTCTGGCGCCACCGCCGCGCCGCCGTCGTTTTCTGGGGCTTCGGTCCTTCCCGCCTTGCGTGAGCAATGCCTCACGCGCCGCGATGTCTCCTTCGATGAACTCCGTCCACCACGCTCCGACCGACTCGTCGAGTTCGCCCGATTCGCAGCGCAACAGGAGGAAATCATACCCCGCTCTAAATCTTTGGTGTTCCAGCAGCTTCAGCGCGCTTCTTCCCGAACGTTTTTCGAGGCGCAGCTGCAAGCCCCAGATCTCGCGCATATCGGACGAAAAACGCTTGTGGATAGCGAGTTTCTCGGTCTGCATGTCGAGCACTTCGTCCATCGCGCGATGCAGCGCGGGCACCGGATACTCGCCGTTCGCTTCGAATTTCTGCCAGCGCTGCTGCACGTCGTGCCACAAAAGTGTTGCAAACAGAAAACCCGGCGACACCGGTTTGCCGGCGCGCACGCGTGCGTCGGTATTGTTGAGCGCGAGCGTGATGAATTTTTCGCCCGTGGGCTGCTCAAGCACGACGTCGAGCAAGGGCAACAGTCCGTGATGCAGACCTTCCTGGCGCAAGCGCTTCAGACAGGCAAGCGCGTGACCGGACAGCATGAGCTTCAGCATCTCGTCGAAGAGACGCGCGGCCGGCACGTTGTTGATCAGATCGGCCATTTTCGCGATCGGGTCGCGCGTCGCGTCTTCGATCTCGAAGTCGAGCTTGGCCGCGAAACGCACGACGCGCAGCATGCGCACCGGATCTTCGCGATAACGCGTGGCCGGATCGCCGATCATGCGCAACAGACGCGCGCGCACGTCGGCCATGCCGTTGTGATAATCCAGCACGGTCTCCGTGGCCGGATCGTAGTACATCGCGTTGATCGTGAAGTCGCGGCGCGTGGCGTCTTCGTGCTGCTCGCCCCACACGTTGTCGCGCAGCACGCGGCCGCTCGCGTCCACCGCGTGCGTGCGGCGATCGAGCTCGTCGCGCTTCAGGCGCCGCGGCGGCGCAGCGTCAGCGGCGGGCGGATCGACCAGCGCGCGGAACGTCGACGTTTCGATGATTTCCTGGCCGAACTGCACATGCACGATCTGAAACCGGCGGCCGATGATGCGCGCACGGCGAAACAGCTTCTGCACCTGCTCGGGCGTGGCGTCGGTCGCGACGTCGAAATCTTTCGGCTTGATGCCGAGCAGCAGATCGCGCACCGCGCCGCCGACGATAAACGCCCGGTGCCCCGCCTGCTGCAGCCCTTCGGTCACGCGAATCGCGTTGCGCGAGATCAGCGTGGGGTCGATGCCGTGCACGTCGTGCGGAATGATGACCGGCACGTCGGGGTCCGGCACCTGTGGTTTGGTGGACGCGCCGCCGCGAGCCGGCTTGCGGCGCGCGCGGCCCGCGCCCGCGGCGCCTTGTGCATGGTGTGCCGGTGCGCTGCCGGTTTCGTCTGCGTCGGCTTCAGCCGGCAGCGTGTCGTCGGCGGATGCTGTGTCCTGGCCGAATAGCTTGCGAATGAGTTTTTTGATCACTGGGGTTGAAAGAGTTCGAGGATGCGCCAGCCCTTGGCTTGTGCATGAGCACGCAATGTGTCGTCCGGATTGGTCGCGATTGGGTCGGTGACCTTTTCGAGCAGCGGAATGTCGTTGTGCGAATCGCTGTAGAAATAGCTGTGCTCGAAGTCGCTCCAGCTTTTGCCGAGCGATGCGAGCCATGCCTCGGTGCGCACGATCTTGCCTTCCTTGTAGCTCGGCGTGCCGGTGGGGCGGCCCGTGTAGGCCGAATGCGGCTGGCCGTCGACGGTTTCCGCTTCGCAGGCGATCAGCGTGTCGACGCCGAACGCGCTCGCGATGGGCCGGGTGATGAATTCGTTGGTGGCGGTGACCACGCAGCACAGGTCGCCCGCTTCGCGGTGCCGCTTGACCAGTTCGACCGCCGCCGGAAGGATGGCCGGCGTGATCACTTCATGCATGTACTGCGCGTGAAAGTCCGCGAGCTGCGCCCGCGTGTACTTGGCGAGCGGCGTGAGCATGGCGATCAGATAGGCGTGAATGTCGAGCTTGCCGGCCTTGTAGTCGGCGTAAAAGCGGTCGTTGTCACGGGCGAAGTTTTCGGCGTCGACCATGCCGTGTTTCACCATGAAGCGGCCCCATTCGTGGTCGCTGTCGGTGGGAATGAGCGTGTGATCGAGGTCGAAGAGTGCGAGATTAGCCATGGGGGTCTATTTTACTTGAAGCGGGGGACGGCGCGGCGGGGCCGTCCTGGCCGGGCGAAGCCAGCATCGTGCGCAAGAGCGGCAGTGTGACCGCGCGCTTCTGTTCGAGCGAGAAGCGGTCGAGCGCGTCGAGGAGCGCCATCAGGCTCGGCATGTCGCGGCGAAAGTGCGTGAGCAGATAGGCGGGCACGTCGTCGGCGAGCATGATGCCGCGCTCGCGGGCCGCGTGCTTCAGCACGGCGGCTTTGCCTTCGTCGGGCAAGGGCGCGAGATGGAACACGAGGCCCCAGCCGAGCCGCGTGCGCAGATCTTCGCGCACCGTCATGCCGATTGGCGGCGCGTTGCCGGTGGCGACGAGCGCGCTGGTCGGATGCGCGCGCACCTCGTTGAAGAGATTGAACACGGCGACCTGCTGCGCGGCGGAGAGGCCGTCGCAATCGTCGATTGCATACAGCGCGACGCGCGGATCGAAACTGAACGCGGCGAGGCTGCTTTGCGGACCGGCGAAGCGCGCATGTCCGCGCGGCGCTTCGTGCACGAGTGCTTGCAGCAGATGTGTGCGGCCGCTGCCCGCTTCGCCCCAGATGTAGAACGTGCGATCGGCGACCGGCCCGGCGGCGAGCGCGCTATCGAGCTCACGCAGGCGCGTGACGAGCTCGGCGTTCGCGCCGGCGAAAAAATTGTCGAATGTCGATGGCGGCGGCGTGCCGAGATCGAGCGTCAGTTGACGAAGCACAGTAGGTTAATGCCGAAAGTAAGGCTGAAGCCGCAAAGTGTCCCGCTGAGCCGGGACGCCGGAGCAGAACATCAATTGTTATAGAGCGTGCTTTGCAGATAGCTTTGCCGCAACTCGCGCATCGCCACCGACAGAATCGCGCTGACCGGCAGCGCAAGCAGCACGCCGAAAAAGCCGAACAACTGCCCGAACGCGAGCAGCGCGAAGATAACCGCGAGCGGATGCAGGCCGATTCGCTCGCCGACGAGACGCGGCGTGAGATAAAAGCTTTCCACGATCTGCCCGACGCCGTAAATCAGCGCGACCGCGCCGAAGCCGTACCAGTTGCCGAACTGCAGCAGCGCCGCGAGCAGCGCAAGCGCAAGACCGGTCGCGAAGCCGATATACGGAATGAAAACGGCGAGCCCCGTGAAAATGCCCACGGGCAACGCAATCTCGAAGCCGGCGATGCTGAGCGCGGCCGCGTAGAATACGGCGAGCACGCCCATCACGAGCAACTGGCCGCGCAGGTATTGCGACAGCATCTGATCCATGTCGCGCGCAAGTTGCAGCGTCTTGTCGAGCCAGCGCCGCGGCACCACGCTCTGCATGCGCAGCAGCATGCGGTTCCAGTCGTAAAGCAGATAGAACAGCACGAGCGGCACCATCACGAGATTGCCGACCACGGTCATCATGACGTTGCCGCTTGTCACGATCGACGTCCACGCATACCGTGCGACCGTCTGCGCACTGCCTTCAAGCTGACCCATCACCATGTCGCGCACGCTCGCGAAGTCGAGCGAATCGGCGAGGCCGAGCATGGCGAGCTTGGGTTGCAGCCACGCATTCACATGCGCGAAAAGCTGCGGCACCTGCTGCCGCAACTGCGGCCCTTCCTTCTGGATGACGGCGAACACGAGCAGCACCAGCAGCGTCATCAGCAACGTGAAAAGCAGCATCATCAGCAAGGCGGCGAGTGCGCGCGGCACGCGCCGGCGCACCATCCACGCGACGCCGGGCTGCAGGATGTAGGCGAGAATCGCGCCGAGCAGAAAGGGCGTGAGAACCGGACTCAGCAGCCACAGCAGAATGCCGACGCCGAGCGCAATGGCGAGCCAGATGAAGGCGCGGCGCTGCACGGGAGTCAGTATCGAGGAATTCTGTTGCAAAGTTGTTTCCCTGGTGTCGTCGGAACCGGATGATCAAATTCCAGCCAGCCGGCCGGCAACTCTCTATGGGACCGGAGTAAGCGCTGAAGCGCCAACTCTCGATCGGCATCGGGTAAAATCGCATTTTACCGACCTTCGAGCGCTCCCCCCATGAATCAACCGAAATCCGCCCCGAATTCCACTGATTCGGCCCAAGGTCTGTCGTATCGGGACGCCGGCGTGGACATCGACGCGGGCGACGCTCTCGTCGACGCAATCAAGCCCTTTGCCAAAAAGACGATGCGCGACGGCGTGCTGGGCGGCATCGGCGGATTCGGCGCGCTGTTCGAGGTGCCGAAGCGGTACAAGGAACCGGTGCTGGTGTCGGGCACGGACGGCGTGGGCACGAAGCTGCGCCTCGCGTTTCAGTTGAACAAGCACGACACCGTGGGCCAGGATCTGGTCGCGATGAGCGTGAACGACATTCTCGTGCAAGGCGCCGAGCCGCTCTTTTTCCTCGACTACTTCGCGTGCGGCAAGCTCGACGTGGGCACGGCGGCGACCGTGGTCAAGGGCATCGCTTATGGTTGCGAACTGGCGGGCTGCGCGCTGATCGGCGGCGAAACCGCTGAAATGCCGGGCATGTATCCCGACGGCGAATACGATCTGGCGGGCTTCGCGGTCGGCGCGGTCGAAAAGAGCAAGATTATCGACGGCAGCACGATCGCCCCCGGCGACGTCGTGCTGGGCCTCGCTTCGAGCGGCATCCACTCGAATGGTTTTTCGCTCGTGCGCAAGATCATCGAGCGCGCGCAGCCCGATCTGAACGCGGATTTCGACGGCCGTTCGCTCGCCGACGCGTTGATGGCGCCCACGCATATCTACGTGAAGCCGCTCCTCGCGCTGATGCAGCAGATCGCCGTGAAGGGCATGGCGCACATCACGGGCGGCGGGCTCGTCGAAAACATTCCGCGCGTTTTGCGCGAAGGTCTGACGGCCGAGCTCGATCATCGCGGCTGGCCGCTGCCGCCGCTGTTCTCGTGGCTGCAAAAGCACGGCGGCGTCGCGGACGCGGAAATGCATCGCGTGTTCAATTGCGGGATCGGCATGGCAGTCGTCGTGTCCGCTGCGGACGCGGATGCCGCGATCGGTCTGTTGTCGGCGGCCGGCGAGCAGGTCTGGAAGATCGGTGTGATTCGCGAAAGCGCTGCGGGTGAAGCGCAGACGGTTGTGGTTTAAAAGGTCGGTGGTTCGCGCGGCGTTGCGATGGATTGCGCCGCGCGGGCTGTGATTTGCCGGTTTGCGTTTGCCGGTTTGCTTTCGCCGGTTTGCTTTCACGCTTTTCGCGCCTCACGGCGTTGCTTCATATCCCGCGCTTTACGCTTGACGCTTTACGTCAACGCTTCAATCACCTCTAGCACGCGCGCCGTTGCTTCTCGATCGCAGCAGTCCACCACCACGCGCTCGTCCATGCTGCGCAGCCATGTGAGCTGCCGCTTGCACAATTGCCGCGTCGCGAACACGCCTTTGTCGCGCATCGTCGGATAGTCGACCGCGCCATCCAGATATTCCCAGACTTGCCGGTAGCCGACGCAACGCATCGACGGCATCTCGGGCGACAGATCGCCGCGTTCCCTCAGCTTCACCACTTCGTCGACGAAACCGTTTTCCAGCATCGCGTCGAAACGCCGCTCGATGCGCGCGTGCAGCACGCTCCGGTCGGAAGGCTCGAGCGCGATCGGCACGAAGCGCCAATCGGCCGCGGCATCGTCGGTGCGCGCGGGCGCGGCCAGCAGCGTCGACATCGCCTCGCCGGTCAGCATGAAGACCTCGAGCGCGCGCTGGATGCGCTGCGAGTCGTTGGGTGCGAGGCGCGCGGCTGTCGCGGGGTCGATGGCGGCGAGGCGCGCATGCAGCGCCGGCCAGCCGTCGCGCGCGGCGTCGGCGTCCAGTTGCGCGCGCACGTTGGGATCGGCGGCGGGCAAGTCGTTGAGCCCCTGCGTGAGCGCCTTGTAGTACAGCATCGTTCCGCCCACCAGCAGCGGCAGCCGGCCGCGCGCGTGGATCTCGGCCGTGAGGCGCAACGCGTCGGCGCGAAATTCGGCGGCTGAGTAGGCGTTGGCGGGGTCGACGATATCGATCAGATGATGCGGCGCGATCGCGCGTTCTTCGGCGGTCGGCTTCGCGGTGCCGATGTCCATCTGACGATAGACGAGTGCGGAATCGACGCTGATGATTTCGATCGGGCGCTGGGCGGCCAGTGCTAGCGCGGCCGCGGTCTTGCCGGAGGCGGTCGGGCCGAGTAGGCAGGGGATGGGCGTGGGGGGGCGGGCGGTCATGGGTGGGCCGGCGGGCGGCAATCGGGGGCTGGGGGTGTGGAGGGCGTTGCGTGCGTGGAGCGCATCAGGTGCGTTGCGGGCGTCGGGAGCATCGAGGGCGCCAAAGGCATGAAGGGCGTTAAGCGCATCGAGCGCATCAGGCGCATTGAGAACATCAGGCGCATCGAAGGCATCAAGAGCATCGAAGGCATCAAGGGCATCGAGCGCGTCGCGGGCATCAAGAGCATCGAGGGGTTGAGGCGCATCGAGAACTTCGCGGGCGTCACGCGCATCAAGACCGTCGAGCGGACCAAGCGCACAAAGCACATCGAGCGCATCAAGAGCATGAGGCGCATCGGGAAGATCGCGGGCGTCGCGCGCATCAGGACCATCGAGCGGACAAAGCGTACAAAGCGCATCGAGAACATCAGGCGCATCGAGAACCGCATCGACAACATCAGGCGCATCGACAACATCAGGCGCATGGACAACATCAGGCGCATCGACAACATCGCGGGCGTCGCGCGCGTCAAGACCATCGAGCGCATCACGCGCACCAAAACCCCCACCGTCACTGCCCGCGCATGAACAGCCGATCGAGATCGGACAGCGTCAATTGATACCACGTCGGACGCCCGTGATTGCATTGATCGGCGCGTTCGGTCGCCTCCATCTGCCGCAGCAGCGCGTTCATTTCATCGAGCGTCAGACGCCGGTTCGCGCGCACCGCGTGATGGCATGCGAGCGTGCCGAGCAGTTCGTGCTGACGCTCGGTCAACACACGCGAGCCGCCGTACGCGTGCAGATCGGACAGCACCGCGCGCGCCAGCGCCTGCAAATCGGCGTCTTTCAGCAGCGCCGGCACTGCACGGATGGCGAGCGTGGTCGGCGACAGCACGGCGAGATCGAAGCCGAGTGCATCGAGCGTGTCGCGCTCTTCATCGACGGTGCCGATTTCGACCGCATCGGCCTGCATCGTCTGCGGAATCAGCAGCGGCTGCACGGCGATCGTGCGATCGGCCAGCGCATTCTTGAACTGCTCGTACAGAATGCGCTCGTGCGCGGCGTGCATATCGACGATCACGAGCCCGTGCGCATTCTGCGCGAGCACATAGATGCCGTGGATCTGGCCGAGCGCGAAGCCGAGTGGCTGGTCGTCGGCGGGATTGAACGTGGGCGAGGCGTAGGACGCCGACGTGTTATACGGCGACGCGCCTTCGGCGGCGGAATCGCGTGCTTCGAAAAGCGTCGCGCCTTGCTGCGCGACCCCGCTGTTGTCTTTGCGGCCGAACAGCGCGTCGTAGAAAGCGAGCGGCTGCGCGACGGGCAGCGTGCCCTGCGTCATGCGCGACTGGCGCATCCAGGTGTTGCCGGGCTGCGACGCGTTGAAGCCGCTGCTCGCCGGGCCGCTCGATGCGTTCCCACCGAAGCCGCCTGCACCGGTTGCGGCTGACGCTGACGCGCCAAACCCCGCCCCGCTAATGGGCGACGCGCCAGACGGCGACGTGCCAAAGGACGACGCCCCAAACGCCGGGGTCCCCAACGAAACCCCTCCGCCCGCCGACGCCTGCAAATGCGCCGCATGCCCGCCCGCCGTCGTTTCGGGCGACGCGCCCGCATGACGCGCCAACGCCCGCTGAACCGCGTGAAAAACGAACTGATGAATCGAGCGCGAATCGCGGAAGCGCACTTCGATCTTCGACGGATGCACGTTCACATCGACCGCTTCGGGCGGCAGATCGAGAAACAGCACATACGACGGATAACGATCGCCGTGCAGCACGTCTTCATAGGCGGCGCGCACCGCGTGCGTGAGCAGCTTGTCGCGCACGAAACGGCCATTGACGAAGAAGTACTGCTGATCCGAGCGCCCGCGGCTCGCGGTCGGAAGACCCGCGCAACCGTAGACGGCGAGCGGGCCGGCCGACTCGTCGAGCGGCAGATGAGCAGTCGCGAAAGTTTCGCCGAGTATCTTCGCGACCCGCACCGGCGGTTCGCTCGCGTTCCAATGCTCGACCGCCTTGCCGTTATGCAGCACCGAAATCGCGACGTCCGGACGCGCCAGCGCGGCGCGTCGAATCTGCTCGAGACAATGTCCGAGTTCGGTCTGTTCGCTCTTCAGGAATTTGCGGCGCGCCGGCGTGTTGAAGTACAGCTCGCGCACTTCGATCGTGGTGCCTTGCGTGCCTGCGGCGGGGCTCAGCACACCCGTTTGCGCATCGACGCGCATCGCGTGCGGCGCATCGGCCGTGCGGCTCGTGATCGTCATTTGCGCGACCGACGCGATCGACGCGAGCGCCTCGCCGCGAAACCCGAGCGTGGCCACTGCCTCGAGTTCGGCGAGCGAGCGGATCTTGCTGGTCGCGTGGCGCATCAACGCGAGCGCCAGTTCGTTCTCGGGAATGCCGCAGCCGTCGTCGGTAATCGAAATACGTTTGACGCCGCCTTCATCGAGCATGATGCGCAACGTCTGCGCGCCTGCGTCGAGTGCGTTTTCCAGCAACTCCTTCACGACCGATGCCGGCCGCTCGACCACCTCGCCGGCGGCAATCTGGCTGATAAGCTGATCGGGCAGCGGCTGGATCGCGCGCAGCGGCCGCGGCGCGGGCGTGCCCGGCGCACTCGGCGTGCTCTGTGTGCTGGCAGCAGCGGCGGAGGCGTCGGCGCGGGCGGGCGTTTCGGGGAATTCGGACATGGCGAAATTATAGCGATTCGGCGCGGCCGTCCTGGAATGGCGTAAACGTGCCGGAGATTTTCCAGGATCGACCGGGCACTTTCTGTATCATGACGCGGTCAATTTGCGGGGTCGGCGACGCTTGCCGCGATCGCCAGTAAAACTCCGCCGGATTTTCCCGCCACGCTCATTTTCGCTTGATAAAGGACGCTTTTTGGACACGCTGCTACATCTCGCCAACCTCGTGCTGCACATCGACAAGTTCCTTGGGGAATTCATCCACGTGTACGGCGCCTGGGTCTATGCGGTCCTTTTCCTGATCGTGTTCTGCGAAACGGGGCTCGTGATTCTGCCGTTTCTGCCGGGCGATTCGCTGCTGTTCATCGGCGGCGCGTTTTGCGCGGCTGGGCAGATGAATCTCGGTTTGCTGATTCTGCTGCTGTTCGTCGCGGCAACGACCGGCAATACCGTCAACTACATGATCGGACGATCGATCGGTCCCAAGGTTTTCAACTCGCGCATTCCCATGCTCGAGCGTTTCCTGGATCGGCGCGCGCTGCAGAAAACGCACGACTTCTATGAAAAGCACGGCGGCAAGACGATCGTGCTCGCGCGCTTCATTCCGGTGGTGCGCACGTTTGCGCCGTTTGTCGCCGGTGCGTCGGAGATGACGGTCAGCCGGTTTCAGCTTTTCAATATCGCCGGTGCGCTGTTCTGGGTGTTGCTGCTCGTACTGCTCGGCTATTTCTTCGGCAACATTCCGTTCATCCGCCAATACCTGAATGTGATCGTGCTGGTCGGCATTGGCGCGGCGATTGTGCCGGTCGTGCTCGGCGCGCTGTGGAAGATGACGCGCAAGAACGCGTCGAAGCCGAGCTAAACCGGCATCGCTCGGATAGCCCGCTAAGGTTTCTGCATGAACAAAACGGCGTCGCGATTTTTCGCGACGCCGTTTTTATTTTGCGGGACCGCCGACACGTTAAGGACGCGGCGGTTCACATCGGCAAATGAGATTCCGTGTACGGCGATGTCGGGATGACGAGCGCTTTGTCCGCGCTTGCTTTCGCGAGCACGTTGCGACGGCTGCGACTGCTCCAGACAAACGCGGCAACGACAGCGAGCGCGTACGCCGCGCTACGCGTAAAAAACGCCGTCGACGTGCTGAACTGGCCATAACGGGTTCGGGCGTCCGCGAACACGAGAAAGGTAAGGGCCGCGTCGAGCAGCACCGCGGCGAACACGAGCGCGGCAAAGACGCGCGAACCGTTTAGCGCAGCGCCCGGTATCAGACGATTACACAGATGGCATGCAACCAGCACGATTGCCAGCAACGCAAGATTCGAGGCGAGATCGAACAGAAAATTGGTCATATCGATGGAATGAAAGCGCCGCACGTTGCGGTGTTGCGAGAGCGTCTGCCTGCGCTGCTTGACAGCGGCTGAGTCAGACTGCGGCGATCATTGCACGTCTTTATGTCTCAATAAATGATCACGTTCGGAGTCCGTAGCGTTGTCGGAATGTGCGAAGTTGCGTTGGTGAACGGGCGTGGGATGCTGTGGAAAAGTACAGAGAGTTGAGCGGAGGCTTCTGCTTTTTTGGGCTTTGCTTGGACTTGGGTTCGGGCTTGGGCGTTTCTGGAGCGAGCAGAGAAACTGCGACGCAAAAAGAAAAGGGCTTACGACGCTGACGCGTGTAAGCCCTTGAATCTTTTGGTAGGCCGTACGGGATTCGAACCTGTGACCAACGGATTAAAAGTCCGCTGCTCTACCAGCTGAGCTAACGACCCAAAAGAGAAGCGAAATTATATCGACGGCCCGAAGGGGCTGTCAACCCATTCCGCGCATCCGCCAATGACTGTGCGAAGCAATCCGGATAGTGAAAAGCCCGGGCTTCCGATGTGGAGACCCGGGCTTTCCAGCGAGAGGCGCGCGTGACTATCTTTCTGACACTTTGCAGACACTGCGCGTTACAGCCGACGACTCAAGCAACGACTCAACCGCTCAACGATCAACTACGCCAACGCGACGACCACCAAACCGCCTACTTGATCTGCGACAGCTTGCTCTGCGCGGACTGTGCGACGTCCGAGCCGCCGTATTGCGCGACGATCTGCTCAAGCGTCTTCTTGGCCGCAGCCTTCTGGCCTTGCTCGAGCTGATTGTTCGCAATCGCGAGCAACGCCTCCGGCGCCCGCGGATGCTGCGGATAGTTCTTCACGACACCCTGCCAGGTCGCCGTCGAGCCCTTGTAATCGCGCAGCGCATACAGCGCGTTGCCGAGCCAGTACTGCGCGGTCGGCTGATACGGACTGCTCGGAAACTTGGCGATGAAGCTACGGAACGACGCCGCCGCGTTCTTGAAGTCGCCGTTGCGGAACTGCTGTGAAGCCGCATTGAACGCATCGGTTTCGCCCGGCTGAACTTCGCCCTGGACACCATCGACCGTTTGCTGCTGCGGCTCGAATTTCTTCAGGCGCGTGTCAAGGTCGGTGTAGTAGTCCTTCTGCTGTTTTTGCAGCGTGGCGAGCTGATTGCCCATGTCCTCGTTCTGCCCGCGCAGCGTCGCGACCTGCTGATTCAACTGGTCGAGACGGTTGGACTGATCGAGGATCGTGCGCTGCGCTGCCGACAACTGGCTCGACAGACTATCGGTCTTCGCCCGCAGATCGAGAATGGCCTGGCGGGCCTGATCGTCGTCGAAGATGCCGGCGTGCGCCGGCACAGCCGTAAAGACCGTGCCCGCGACGCAGGCCGCTGCGGCAAATCGCAGCCAGGAGAAACGATGCGTCATTCGGCTCATCACCCGTTACTTACTGTTGGTACACGAGGTCGGCGCGGCGGTTCTGTGCCCACGACGATTCGTCATGACCCGTGGCTTGCGGCTTTTCCTTGCCGAGGCTCACGGCTTCCATTTGCGAGTCCGTCACGCCCATCAGCGACAGCGAACGGCGCACAGCTTCAGCACGCTTCTGGCCGAGTGCCAGGTTGTACTCGCTCGTGCCGCGCTCGTCGGTATTGCCCTGGATCAGCACGTGGCGTTGCGGATGGCTCTTCAGGTACTGCGAGTGTTGCTGGAGCAGCGACTGGTAGTCGTCCTTCACCGAGTAGCTGTCGAAGTCGAAGTAAATGCTGCGCTTCGCGAGCGGGCTGTTCGGGTCGTTCAACGGATCGACGTTCACTTGCGCGACATCGTTCGGGTTCGGCTGCGTGGAGACTGCGCCGCCCTTGTTAGCGTTTTCGTCGAGCTTGACGCCCGAGTGACACGCGGCCAATGCGCCGACCATGAGAACTGCAAATGCGAAGCGAAGTTTGGACATCATTTTGTACTCTCCTTGTGTTATTGCATCAGTTATTGCGTCAACGTTATTGCATGAAAGGGCCCCAGGACGGCTCGCGTACGCTGCCTCCCTGCACTGACAGGACCTGCCGGGTGCGACCGTCGGTCGAAACCGCGGCCAATACGCCACGGCCGTTCACCTGAGTGGCGTAAAGAATGTACTGACCGTTCGCCGCGAAGCTCGGCGATTCGTCATGTGTCGTGTCCGTCAGGCCCGTGGCGGTTCCGCCTTGCAAGTCCTGGATATACAGCTTGAAGCCGCCGCCGACGCGCGAAATATACGCGAGTTGCTTGCCGTCCGGGCTCACGCGCGGGCTCGTGTTGTAGCTGCCGGTGAACGTGACGCGCTGTGCGCCGCCGGCGCTTTCGCCTTGCGCCGACATCTTGTAGATCTGCGGTTGGCCGCCGCGGTCGCTCGTGAAATAGATCGACTGGCCGTCGGGCGAGAAGGTCGGCTCGGTGTCGATCGAGCTGCCCTGTGTGAGACGGCGCAGGCCGCTGCCGTCCGCATTGACCGCGAAGATCTGCGTGTTGCCCGTGCGCGAGAGCGCGACGGCGAGCGTGCGGCCGTCCGGCGACCACGCGGGCGCGCTGTTATTGCCCTTCTGATCGGACACGACGATGCGGCGCCCCGTAGGCAGATCGTGAATATAGACGATCGGCTTCTTCTTCTCGAACGAAACGTAAGCGACCTTGGTGCCGTCAGGCGACCATGCCGGCGAGATGATCGGCTCGGGGCTCGACAGCGCGATGTGCGCGTCCTGGCCGTCGGAATCCGAAATCTGCAACTGATAGCGGTTGCCGCTCTTGATGACATACGACAGCCGCGTGGCGAACGCGCCGCGGCCGCCCATCAGCTTGGCGTAGATGTAGTCGGCCACTTTATGCGCGCTCATGCGCAGGCCGCTTTCCGGGCTCACCAGCACGAGGCCGCCGAGACTTTCGCCCTTGACCGTGTCGTACAGCTTGAAGCGCACTTCGTACTGGCCGTTCGGCAGGCGGTTCACGCTGCCGGCCACGAACGCATTCGCGCCCTTCGCCTTCCAGCTTCCGAGATCGACGGAAGCCGTTTCGGGAACGGGCGCAGAACCCGCGTCGATGTTGGTGAATTTGCCGCTGCGCTGCAGGTCCTGACGCACGATGGTGCTGACCTGCTGCGGCGAGTTCGCTTCATTGGCGAAGTTCGCCGTTGCGATCGGAAACTGGGTGGACCCGACGCCCGTGACGAGCACGTTGAGTTGCGCGTTCGCGGCGCCGCCGGCGGCGATCAGGCACGACGCTACAAGTGTCCGCAGGCCTAGCTTGGTCATCAAACTCATGCTGTATGGATTCCCCAAAAACGGTTTTACTAAAGCTTCGCGACAGCAGACAGACCGGAAAACGACTATTTCGTTCCCGAGTGCGCCGCGCCGAAAGGGGCGCGGGGCCTGCTGTCACCCACTGTCAGGCTGCCGTCAACCGGCCGGCCGCAACGTGATCCTGAAACTCCCCGGCGTTTTTCCGTCGATGTCCTGAGGCATCGGATCGGAACGCTGAACGGCTCGCAGCGCGGCATCGTCCCACGCCGCATTGCCGCTGCTGTGCGCGATCGTCGCGCTCAACAGCGTGCCGGTCGGCGAGCAACGAACGGCGATCACGGTCTCGAGACCCTCGGTCTCGCCACCCCACGAAATGTTCGGCCGCACCACGCGCCGAACCTTGTCCGCATAACCGGGCGATGCCGCATTGCCGCCCGAGCCGCTGCCCGTGCCGCTCTTGCCGAGGCCATTGCCGGTCGAGCCCGGAGGCCCTGCCATGCCCTGCATTTGCGCGAGGCGCGCGCGACGTTCGGCGTCGAGTTTCTTCGCCTGCGCCGCGGCTTCCGCTTGCGCCTTTGCCTTGGCCGCCTTCTGCGCATCAGCCTTCTTCTGCGCTTCGGCTTCGGCCTGTTTCTGCTGTTCGTCCTGCTGTTCTTTCAGTTGCTGCTTTTTCTGCTCGGCCAGTTGCTGTTGCTTGAGCTTGTCCGCCTGTTGCTGCTGTTGCAGTTGTTTCTGCTTCGCCGCCGCGGCCTTCTGCGCAGCCAGTTGCGCCGCCTGTTCGGCCGCGAGTTGCTGCTCGCGCTTCGCCTCAGCTTCCTGCTGAGCCTGGAGCTTCTGCTGACGCTGCTGTTCCGCGAGTTGCGCCTCGCGCGCCGCTTCCTGCTGCTTGCGCTTCTTTTCCTGCAACGCGATGTCGGCCTGTTCGTCGGGCACCGGCGGAGCAGGCGCAACAGGTACGGGCGGCGGCGTGACCGGGCGCGGAATCACGCTGTCCGGCACCTCGGTCCACAGTTCCGCTTCGGCACCTTCGGGCGTGCTGTTTTGCCACTGGATGCCGTGATACAGGAAGAACCCGAGCAGCGCATGCATCACCAGCGCGAACGCAAAGGCTCGCCCGGTGCCGCGTTCACGCGGTGGCTGGAGCGGATAGTCGGTGTTCTTACGGATCATTGCGATTTGACGAGCAATCCAACGCGTTTGACGCCGCGAGCCTTGAGCTCGGACATCACATTCATCACGACTTCATACTTCACGGTCTTGTCGGCGGCGATCACGACAGGCTGATCGGGATGCGACTGCGCGCGGTCGGCGATGAAGCCGTTAAGCCCGGCTTTCGTCATGTCCTCCTGCTGCTGCGCGCCCGCGTCGTCCTTGTACTTGACGCTCATGTTGCCGTCCGCGCGAATGTTGACGATCACGGGCGGCGTTTGCTGCTGCGGCGCGGCGCCGCCGACTGTCGGCAGATTGACGATGGACGGCGCGACGAGCGGCGCGGTCACCATGAAGATGACGAGCAGCACGAGCATCACGTCGATATACGGCACGACGTTGATGTCGGACATCGCGCGGCGCGAGCGGCCGCCGCGCATGCTGGAGGAGCGAGAGCCTGCCATCGTGGACTCCTTAGTGCGCCTGGCGCTGCAAGATGTTCGAGAACTCTTCGATGAAGGTCTCGAAGCGGATCGCCAGACGGTCGATGTCGTGCGCGTAGCGGTTATACGCGACCACCGCGGGAATCGCGGCAAAGAGGCCGATCGCGGTGGCGGTCAATGCCTCGGCGATGCCCGGCGCGACGTTCGCAAGCGTGGCCTGCTGCACGTTGGCGAGTCCGCGAAACGCATTCATGATCCCCCAGACCGTGCCGAACAGACCGATATACGGGCTGACCGAACCGACCGACGCGAGAAACGCGAGGTTGGCCTCAAGCACGTCCATTTCACGCTGGAACGCGGCACGCATTGCACGGCGCGCGCCGTCGAGAATCGCGCCCGGGTCGTTCAGGCGTTTCTCCTTGCCCTTGAGAAATTCGCGCATGCCGGATTCGAAAATTCGCTCTAGCGCGCCGATGGTGTGACGGTTATTCGCGGCACTTTGATACAGCGCCTGCAGGTCGCCGCCCGACCAGAAATCGCGTTCGAAACGCTCAGTTTGCGCGCGCGCCCGGCGGATCGCAAACCACTTGCGGAAGATGAAAGTCCACGACAACAGCGACAGCAGCAGCAGGAGGGCCATGACGGCCTGCGCCAGCAGGCTCGCATTGAGTACGAGAGAAACGATCGACAGATCTTGTGTAGTGTTCATAAAGGTTCGTTTTATCGTCCCGAAAGGGGGCGTCCGGCTTTGCAAGGCCACACGAAGCTTGCCGTGAGCAAAACGGAAGCTTCGGCGGTGACGCAAGCCGAACCATGCTTGGTGCTGCTTGATCGATGCGAGTTCACTGGCGCCGTAACAACGGGAGTCAGCCTGCGTTCGTTGACACGCCGCCCTCGCTGACGCCGGGTCCGCGCCGCAAAGCGGCCAGCACCGGCGAAGGAATCGCGGCGGGGCGCAGCGCTGTGCGCTCGACGCAGCCGACCCGGATCGAGCCGGTAGCAAGCAACGTGCCGTCGCGCCACGCTTCCTGCACGAAGTCGACGGATGCCTTGCCAAGGCGCTCGATGCGGCTGACGACTTTCACCACGTCGTCGAGACGTGCCGGCGCCCGATAATCGACCGCCGTGCTACGGACGATGAAAATGGCGCCCGTTTCGTCGGCGAGCCGGTTCTGGTCGATCCCGCAGGCGCGTAGCCATTCGGTGCGCGCCCGTTCAAAGAACTTCAGGTAGTTCGCGTAAAACACGATGCCGCCGGCGTCGGTATCTTCGTAATACACGCGGATGCCCCACGTGTGGCCGATTTCCGCGCCTGGCTGGCTTGTCGTCATATTCATGCGGCGCATTTTACCGGAACGCACACCGCGAGGTCTGTTTCAAGATGTGCGCGCGGCCTGGCGGGCCTCAGCCGCGATGAACGCTCAAACCGGCGAACGATTGCGCGACCGGCATCAGTTCGATCGTGTTGATGTTGACGTGGGCCGGGCGCGTGGCGATCCAGTAGATCGAATCGGCGATGTCCTCGGCCGTGAGCGGCTGCACGTTCTCGTAGACCTTGCCGGCCTTCTGGTCGTCGCCGCGATAGCGCACGTTCGAGAACTCCGTGCCGCCGCACAGGCCCGGCTCGATGTCGGTCACGCGCAGCGCGGTGCCGGCAAGGTCGGCACGCAGATTCAGGCTGAACTGCCGCACGAATGCCTTCGTCGCGCCGTAGACGTTGCCGCCCGGATAAGGCCAGTGGCCCGCGACCGAGCCAAGGTTGAAGACATGGCCGCGGTTGCGCTCGACCATGCCGGGCAACAGTGCATGCGTGACCTGAACGAGCCCGGTGCAGTTCGTTTCGATCATCGTCTGCCATTCGTCCAGGCTCGCTTTATGAGCCGGCTCCACGCCGAGCGCGAGGCCGGCGTTGTTGACGAGCACGTCGATGGCGGCGAAGTCGGCCGGCAACGAGGCGGGCACCGCCTCGACGGCCGCGCGGTCGCGCACGTCCAGCTCGTAGGGCAGGAGAGCGTCGCCGAGTTCGTCGGCGAGCGCTTGCAGGCGGTCCTTGCGGCGGGCGGTGGCGACGACGCGGTGGCCGCCTTTCACGAAGGCACGAGCGATGGCGGCGCCGAATCCTGCGGACGCCCCGGTGACGAACACGATCATTGCAGTTCCCTGGTCGGTAGGAGAGAAAGGCCCCAAGCCTACTTCCAATGCGGCGCTGCGGCAAGGATCAACGAGCCGGAGGAGTCGCGTCGCGAGAACTGCGCAGCCGCCGCGCGACAGGCTTTCGCGGCACGGTTCGGCACTGCCTGTCGGGCCTTCTGCCGGGTCTTTTTCGGCGCCCTTTGCGGCGGCCGAAAGCCGGTTGCCTATTCGATCCTCTTCCAATAAACTAACGCGCTCATCCCTGCGTGACTGGCGATAGAACCGGTTTTGACAATCGGGTTCAAGGTGGAAAAACCCACCGTGAAGCGCGGGGTGCCGTTTTGCCGTTCGCCTGGGCAGCCGTGATCCGCGCGCATTCATCTGCGCTGACGGTGGCTGTCCTGCCTTGCGTGTGCGGCGACTCTTCCTCCGCCACGTCAGGCCAAGCCCAGCCGCCAGCAGCGCCGCGTACCCTCTACGCAAGATTCGGCGCACGATCCGGTCAACCTGAAAACACTCAACGGAATCCGTATGTTTGACAGAGCCCAAAGCACCATCGCCAACGTCGACCCTGAACTGTGGAAGTGATCGAGCAGGAAAACCGCCGTCAGGAGAGCACATCGACTGATCGCGTCCGAAAACTACACGAGCCCGGCTGTGATGGCTGCGCAAGGCTCGCAACTCACCAACAAATACGCCGAAGGTTATCCGGGCAAGCGCTACTACGGCGGCTGCGAATATGTCGACGTGGCCGAGCAGCTTGCGATCGACCGTGTGAAGCAACTGTTCGGCGCCGAAGCCGCCAACGTGCAGCCGAACTCCGGCTCGCAGGCGAACCAGGGCGTGTTCTTCGCGATGCTCAAGCCGGGCGACACGATCATGGGCATGAGCCTCGCGCACGGCGGCCACCTGACGCACGGCTCGCCCGTCAACATGTCGGGCAAGTGGTTCAACGTGGTCAGCTACGGTTTGAACGAAGCGGAAGACATCGACTACGACGCTGCCGAAAAGCTCGCGCAGGAACACAAGCCGAAGCTGATCGTCGCAGGCGCGTCCGCTTTCGCGCTGCGCATCGACTTCGAGCGTCTGTCGAAGATCGCGAAGTCGGTCGGCGCGTATTTCATGGTCGACATGGCGCACTACGCCGGCCTCATCGCCGCGGGCGTCTATCCGAACCCGGTGCCGCACGCGGATTTCGTCACCACGACCACGCACAAGAGCCTGCGCGGCCCGCGCGGCGGCGTGATCCTGATGAAGGCCGAATTCGAGAAGCAGATCAACTCGGCAATCTTCCCGGGCATTCAGGGCGGTCCGCTGATGCATGTGATCGCCGGCAAGGCTGTCGCGTTCAAAGAAGCGCTGTCGCCGGAATTCAAGACGTATCAGCAGCACGTTGTCGAAAACGCTCGCGTGCTCGCGGAAACGCTGGTGAAGCGCGGCCTGCGCATCGTCTCGGGCCGCACCGAAAGCCACGTGATGCTGGTCGATCTGCGCGCGAAGAAGATCACCGGCAAGGCTGCGGAAGCCGCGCTCGGCGCAGCGCACATCACGGTCAACAAGAACGCGATTCCCAACGACCCGGAAAAGCCGTTCGTGACGAGCGGTATCCGTCTCGGCTCGCCGGCCATGACCACGCGCGGCTTCGGCGTCAAGGAAGCGGAGCAGGTGGGTAACCTGATTGCCGATGTGCTCGACAACCCGGAAGACGCCGCCACGATCGAACGCGTGCGTGGTCAGGTCGCCGAGTTGACGCAGCGCTTCCCGGTCTACCGCTAAGCCGCCATGCATTGCCCTTTCTGCCGTCACGCCGATACGCAGGTCGTCGACTCGCGTGTCTCGGAAGACGGCGCGACGATTCGCCGGCGCCGCCGCTGCCCGGCCTGCGACAAGCGTTTTACGACGTATGAGCGGGTCGAGCTGGCGTTGCCGGCGGTCGTCAAGAAAGACGGCAGCCGCACCGAATTCGATCGCCGCAAGATTGTCGCGAGCATGCAACTGGCGCTGCGCAAGCGTCCGGTTGCAGCGGACGCGATCGACGCGGCCGTCGCCCGTATCGAATATCAACTGCTGGGCAGCGGCGAGCGCGAAGTGCGCAGCGAACGTCTCGGCGAACTCGTCATGAACGAGTTGCGCGCGCTCGACACCATTGCCTACGTTCGTTTCGCCTCCGTCTACCGGCGCTTTGAAGACGTCTCCGAATTCGAAGACGTGATCGAAGAGTTCCGCCGCGCCTCTTCTCCTCCCAAGCCTTCCCGCAAGCGCTGATCGGAAGCCCGCCGCCCGGCGCTTCCTGTCGTTTCTGTTTTGCCGCGTGGCTTGACGTTTCTGCATTTGCCGCTCCGATTGTGGTTCGTCGCGTGAATTCTCGCGTGCGGTAGCGTCTGAATACCACCTGGCCATTCGGCCGATTGTTGGACGGTCCGCGAATCGCTAGATTGGCTGCATTCTTTGAAAACGTTCAGGGATGCAGATGAAACAACATGCAATCGCTTCGTCGCCATGCGGCGCATTTACGCTTATCGAAACGCTGGCCGTGATCGCGCTGCTCGCGGTGATCGTGATGATGGCGACGCCATCGTTCGTAGCCTGGCAGGTGCGCGATCAGGTCGACGCACGTGCGAACGCGCTCGTGTCCACGCTTGCGTATGCACGCAGTGAGGCATTGCGCCGCGGCGCCCGCGTGATCGTATGCAGGACGGACGCGGCGCGTCACTGTCTTGCCGCCGGGCAGCCGTGCGGCAATGGCGTCGCCGACTGGTCTTGCGGTTGGGCCGTATTGGCCGAGCGCGGCGGCACGTCTACGCTGTTGCGCGCGCATGCCTCGGTTGCGGCGGTGAGCATCGCCGGCACGCAGACGAATCTCACGTTCACACCGCCTGCTGGTCAACTGATCGGCACGTTTCGCAGCTTCGACATTGCGCCGCGAACGCCATCGAAAGCAACGCAGGGCGATAAGTGGCGGCGCTGCATTCGCATCGCGGCGGGTGGTCGCACGCGAATTACGGACGGCGCGTGTGGGGCGGCGTCGTGAGCCCGTTGGTCAGAAGGTCTTTGCGGCGGCTGCAGGCACGGCCTCACCGCAGTTGCAACAAGCGCCGCGGTAGTTCGTTGATCGAAGTGATGCTGGCCGTCGCGGTGATGGCAGTCACGGCGCTCGGTCTCATCGCCGGGCAATTGTGGACGGCGCGCGAGGCGCGAGCAATGTCGATGCGCGAACACGCCGCATGGATCGCCGATTCGGTCGCCGAAGCGGTGTCTGCGCCGTCAGCGAACGACGCCGCGCTTAACGCATGGCGCTCGCGAGCGGCGACGCTGTTGCCGGGCGGCGACGCGTCGGTGATCGGCATAGGAGGCGTGTCGGCGGCCCGCGTCACTTGGACGGCTCCGCGCAACGCGCCGCACGCCGCCGACGACGTGATCGACAAGCCCGAGCCGTGCGGCGGAGTGGATGCGCCCGTGGGCCTTTCGTGCGTCGCATTGGCGTTCGTCAAATGATGCCGCATGCGCATGACGTGCGCGGCCATACGCTGATCGAGCTCGTGATCGCGCTTGCGCTTGGACTCATCGTGACCGCGGGCGCCGTCTCGCTTTACACGATGCAGCGAGCCGCCTTCGACCGCGCGAACAATGCGCTGCGTATGCGCGATGCCGGCTTGACTGCGTTGACCGTCGTTGGCCAGCAGTTGCAGATGGCGGGCTTCGTGCCGGCCGACGCCACGCAATATCGTGCGCCAACGTCGTTGTTCGGCTGTTCGGGCGGGCATCCGACAGGCACGGACGACAGCCGTCCGACGTGCGAGACATTGACGGGCAAATCGGACGGCGTCGCGGTGCGATACGTTGGAGACAGCGTGTCGACCTGGCCGTCGGCCACGGGACAGACGACGGACTGCCTCGGACAAGCTGTCACAGCCAACAGCGCTGCGCTCGGCGATCGCGGCGTGCCGGTGGTCAATCGCTTTTACGCGAAGGCGAGCAGTTCGACCGGAGAGCCGGAACTGTACTGCGAAGGCAACGGCAAGACAGGGTCCGCGCAACCGCTCGTCGAAGGTGTGGAGCGGTTGCGCATCAAGTATTGGCTTGCCGGCGCGGCGAATGCAATCGACGCCTGGGCGGTGACGGCCGACCAGTGGGCCAACGTGGTCGCGGTTGACCTCTGCGTGCTAGTGCGCGGCGCGCCGCAAGGGCAGCGCTCACGTTATGTCGATTGCGACGGCGTAAGCGGTATCGCGACGGATCTGCGTCCGCGGCAAGCGTTCTGGCGGCGAGTTGCGTTGCGCAATTACGCAGGGGGCTTGTCGTGAGCGAAACGCCAGTCATGGCCGAACGCGGTTGCTTGGACGAAGCCGCTAGTCAGCAATCGGATCGACCTCGCCGCCTTCGCAGACACGCCCCGCGCATGCAGGAGCGCGGCACCGTATTACCCATCGTCCTGCTGATTTCCGCGATGCTGCTCGCGACGTCCGCGGCGTGGTTCGAGGCATCGCTCGCGGCAGCGCGTAGCGCGGTAAACGTGCGCGACTATTTGCAGGCCTTTCACGCCGCCGATTCGGCATTGACCTTATGCGCCCGCAGCGCCGTTGCATCCACGGGCCTGGGTGTGATCGCATCGCAGCCCGCCGCCCATGAGCCAGCGCAATGGAAAGTCGAGGCCACGTTCGAAGGCGCCGCTGCCACACCTTTGGCGCAATGGCCCGGCTCGCTGCGCGCGCCGCAATGCGTGGCCGAAGAGTGGCGTCTCGCCGGTCGCCCCGATGCACGCGCGTATCTGTTGACGGCGCGCGGCTTCGGCAACAAGCGCGAGTCGCAGGTATGGCTGCAGATGCAACTGGTTATCGACGGCGACAGGATCGAACGCCATTGGCGGCGCGTCGCTGCACGGCCCTTTTAGCGAGGTTGCAAATGAGAAGGCTGCATCTATCCGCATTCACCTTGCTCGAGCTGATCATCACGCTCGCGATCGTCGCTGTGCTGGCTTTGTTCGCGGTGCCTTCGTATCGCAGCCATATCGCGCGCACGTATCGGATGGACGCGGCATCGGCGCTGTTGCGCGCGGCGCAATTCGTCGAGGGCGCGGCAAGCGACAGCGTTCTTGCGCTGCCGCCCGGCTTCAACCAGGCTCCGTCATTCGGCTCGGCTGTTTATCGGTTGCGCGTGTTGCCGGCGGACGATGCAAACGGCGGCTATTCGATCGAAGCGGCGCCGGACGAATCGGGACCGATGCGAGACGACGCGTGCGGCGTCTTTACGCTCGACGCGACCGGCATGCGAAGCAATAAGACTGCGGGAAACGGTTCGGCACCGCTGACCGCGCAGTGTTGGGCCACAGGCTAGCAACGGGGCTGCTGTCTGCGCAGCAAGCCGTCTGATGCCAGCAGCATATGCGACGAATTCACCCCTCGTCGCCGGACCTTGCCGAAGCACGCGACTCGCCCTTGATCTGCTGCCATACGCGATACGCTTCCCACGCGGCGAATGCGAGACCGCCCCACTTGAGTGCGGGCTTCGCACCGGCTGCGAACGTCGCGCGCAACGGTTTCGCGAGCACGAGCGACACGATCGAACTGATCACCGGATATTGCTTCAGAAGTGCGCCGATGGTTCCGGCGTTCAGAAGGCTAGCCTTGGCGCCGCTGCCCATGCGCAGCCCGCCGAAGCCTGGCACGATGAACTTGAGCCAACTGAAGTGAGTGACGGCCTCGCGTAATTCGAGCGTGGCCTGAGCGAATTCCATGCGCTCGACGTCCGCGCGCACGAGCAACAGTTCCTTGCGCAATTCGCGCAACTGCGGTGCGCTCAAGTCTCTCGCCGGCTGGCGCTTGTTACGGTAGGCGGTGCTGGAGTAGCTATGGCTCATGGCGTGTCGGCAGTGAGAGGGGCAAGGAACAGCGCAACGAAAGGGCAATGAACAATGCTACAAACGGCTCGCAAAGCATCACACTCGTTCGCCAACGCTACGGTTTGCGAAACACGTCGCGGTCTTTTTCGAATTCGGCGATGGTGGCATCGAACACCATCGGCGCATTGCGCAGCCCGCTGCGCGCCTTTAGCGCACACACCAGTCCCGCAATCGCGTAGACGAGCGTGATTCCGGCAAGCGCCTGCCATCGGTAGGTGTCCCAGAACGCAATCGCGATCAGCGCCGTGAGGGCGATCAG
Source organism: Paraburkholderia graminis C4D1M (assembly GCF_000172415.1). Lineage (GTDB taxonomy): Bacteria > Pseudomonadota > Gammaproteobacteria > Burkholderiales > Burkholderiaceae > Paraburkholderia > Paraburkholderia graminis. The sequence goes on along the minus strand of NZ_ABLD01000003.1, from coordinate 124,797 downwards.
GGCCATGGTGGTCAGCATCATCGCGGCAAGGCCGAGGAACAGCACGCCGAGGAGGCGATCCTTTTCTTCGGCGAGTTCAATGCCGATCAGTTCCAGACGCGTTTGCAGAATCGCCGACACCGAACTGATGATGCGGCGTAACGGACTATGTTGTTCGCGCTGCGATTGTGTGTCGATCGTCATGGCTGTGGGCGTTGCGCGGGTTGGCCGAAGCGGCGCGTGGCAAACGTGCGCGCCGGGATAAGCTGACCGGCCTGACGTGCGCCGGTCCGCTCGATTGGCTGGCATGCCGGACATCGCGTGTCCGGCACCTGCGGTGCAGTGTTACTTGCGGTTGATCAGGAGACCCAGCAGCACGCCGGCGCCCGCAGCGATGCCGATGGATGCCCACGGGTGCTCGTGAACGTAGTCGTCGGTTGCGCGAGCAGCCTTCTTGCCTTTCTCGACTACGACGACCTGCACGTCGGCCGCTTTTTCCCTGGCTTGCTTCAGGCGGGACAGCGCCGTTTCGCGCAATTCCGAAGCGCGCTCGCCCGTTGCGCTTGCGGCCTGTTTCAGCAGGTCTTCCGCGTCCGCGAGGACGGTTTTGATATCCGACATCAATCTCTCCTTGTTGACTTCCGACATTGACAGCTCCCCCTTCGTCTCACGCCACGCGTGAATCGTAACCAAAGAAACGGCGACTGGCGAGCCACTGCCCGGTTGCACCGAGCGAATGCACGAACCGTTCCCGGCGAGGTGAAACTCCCCGAACATCCACTGCGCCACTTCCGCAGTTGATGTTAGTGCATGATGGAGTTGATCTGTCCCGCAAAGTTTCCACTAAATCGGCGAAAATTACAAAACCGCATAAAGTACTGAGCCGATGTTGGTTCGCCATGTACGGTTGCTGCCGTATGCTTTATCTTTGCGGAACCACACGGGCACACGCCCACGCCAGTTTTTCAGAACCTTAAGGAGATGCAAATGAGTCTACGTCTTGGCGATATCGCACCGGATTTCGAGCAGGAGTCGAGTATCGGCCGCATCAAGTTTCATGAATGGCTCGGCGATAGCTGGGGCGTCCTGTTCTCGCATCCGGCCGACTTCACGCCGGTCTGCACCACTGAACTCGGTCTGACGGCCAAGCTCGCCGACGAATTCGCAAAACGCAACGTCAAGACGATTGCATTGTCGGTCGACAGCGCTGAGTCGCATAAGGAGTGGATCAAGGACATCAATGAAACGCAGGCCGCGAGCGTCGGCTTCCCGATTCTGGCCGACGGCGACCGCAAGGTGTCCGAGTTGTACGACATGATTCACCCGAACGCGAACGAAACGCTCACCGTGCGCTCGCTGTTCGTGATCGATCCGAAGAAGAAGGTGCGTCTTATCATCACGTACCCGGCGAGCACGGGGCGCAATTTCGACGAAGTTCTGCGCGTGATCGATTCGCTGCAGCTTACCGACAGCCACTCGGTCGCGACGCCCGGCAACTGGAAGCAGGGCGACGACGTCGTGATCGTGCCGTCGCTGAAGGACGAAGAAGTGATCAAGCAGAAGTTCCCGAAGGGCTACAAGGCACTGCGTCCGTATCTGCGCATGACGCCGCAGCCGAACAAGTAAGCTCGCGTTCGGCGCGTCGGGAAACTCCGGCGCGTCGTCAAATAAATGAAGGCCGGTTCATTGCGAACCGGCCTTCTTTTATTGCTCGCCAGAGCGCGCCGTTATCGACGCAAGCGGCGCTCCGTACATGCTCAGACAAGCCTCAGAAAAACGCCTGAATGCCCGTTTGCGCGCGGCCGAGAATCAGCGCGTGAATGTCGTGCGTGCCTTCATAAGTGTTCACGACTTCCAGATTCACCAGATGCCGCGCAATTCCGAATTCGTCCGAAATGCCGTTGCCGCCCAGCATGTCGCGCGCGAGCCGCGCGATGTCGAGCGCCTTGCCGCACGAATTGCGCTTCATGATCGACGTGATCTCGACGGCCGCAGTGCCTTCGTCCTTCATGCGGCCAAGGCGTAGCACGCCTTGCAGGCCCAGCGTGATTTCCGTCTGCATGTCGGCGAGCTTTTTCTGAATCAACTGATTGGCCGCGAGCGGCCGGCCGAACTGCTTGCGATCGAGCACATACTGACGCGCGGTATGCCAGCACGATTCGGCTGCACCGAGCGCGCCCCACGCGATGCCATAGCGCGCCGAGTTCAGGCAGGTGAACGGACCGCGCAGCCCACTCACTTCGGGAAAGCGGTTTTCTTCCGGCACGAACACTTCGTCGAGCACGATTTCGCCGGTGATCGACGCGCGCAAACCCACCTTGCTATGGATGGTCGGCGCCGACAGTCCCTTCCAGCCCTTCTCGAGAATGAAGCCGCGAATCGCGTCCTTGCCGTTTTCCTCGAGCTTCGCCCATACGACGAACACATCCGCGATCGGCGAATTCGTAATCCACATTTTCGAGCCCGACAGCGAGTAGCCGCCGTCGACCTTCTTCGCGCGCGTCACCATGCTGCCCGGATCGGAGCCGTGATTCGGCTCGGTGAGCCCGAAGCAGCCGATCCATTCGCCGGTGGCGAGCTTCGGCAGATACTTCTGCTTTTGCGCCTCCGAGCCGAATTCGTAGATCGGCACCATCACGAGCGACGACTGCACCGACATCATCGACCGGTAGCCGGAATCCACGCGCTCCACTTCACGCGCGATCAGCCCATACGCCACATAGTTGAGCCCCGGCCCGCCGTATTGCTCAGGGATGGTCGGGCCGAGCAGGCCGAGCTCGCCCATTTCGCGGAAGATCTCGATGTCCGTCTTCTCGTGACGGAACGCTTCGAGCACGCGCGGCTGGAGCTTGTCCTGTGCATACGCGGCGGCGGCGTCGCGCACCATGCGTTCGTCTTCGGTGAGCTGCTGATCCAGCAGCAACGGGTCTTCCCAGTGAAACTGCGCGGCCTCGGCCATGACATATCTCCTGATTCCTGCGTAATCCAAGCTTGACTTGAGTTCCGCTATGCGAAACAATGTTTTGCAAACGACACCCGAGTGTATCACCCGATGACGCCCGCAGCCACTTTCACCGAGCCGCTCGACGAGCGCAAATTTGTCGTCGCCCTTGCGCGCGGGCTCGAACTGCTGCGCGCTTTCAAGCCTGGCGAGACGATGCTCGGCAACCGCGATTTCGTCGAACGCACGGGTTTGCCGAAGGCGACCGTCAACCGTCTCGCGTACACGCTGACCGTGCTCGGTTATCTGCGGCTCGACGAGGCGCTAGGCAAATATGCGCTCGATGCCGGCGTGTTGTCGCTCGGTTTCGCGTTGCTGTCCGGCACGGACACATTGGAACTCGCGCGCCCGCATATGCGCGCGTTCGCGCGCGAAGTCGGCGCGGCGGTGTCGCTCGGCTGCCGCGACGGACTCGACATGATCTATCTCGACACGATTCGCAGCGAAACGGCGCTCACGCTCGGCCTCGCGCCCGGCTCGAAACTGTCGATGCTGACGAGCTCAATGGGCCGCGCGTATCTCGCCGTGCAGCCTGCCGACGTGCGCCATGCGCTGCTCGCCGAACTGAAGAAAGCGGCGGGCAAGGGCGGCGCGGCGCTGGTGGCCGAGGCCGTGAAGGAGATCGCGGCGTTCGCCGAGGAGCGCTGCTGTTATTCGTTTCGCGCGTGGCATGACGATGTGAACGCGGTCGCGGTGCCGTTTCGCGAGCCGCGCGAAGGACGCTGGCTCGTGCTGAGTTGCAGCGGGCCGGCTTCGTCGATGGGAGAAGAGGTGTTTCGCGAGAAAGTAGCGCCGAGATTGAAGACGCTTGCGCGGCGTCTGGGAGACGTGGGCTAGCAGTCCGTGGCGCAAATCAAGCCGGGATCAAGCCACGCTCAAGCCGCCCGATCATGATAATGCGCATTAAACAGCGGCCCCTGCACAAAGCGCACATCGTATTGCTGCAACGCTTCGAACTGCGCTTCGTCCATCACGCGATTAAAAATCAGCGGAATCCGCAGCCGGCCCGCGTAGCCGACTAACGGCTTGACCGTCGCGTCGCGCAACGCGACTGCCGCATCCATCTTGAGGAAATCGAGCCGCGCCGTATCGGAGACCGACAGAATCTGCCCCGCGTTCGACAGATTGCCCGCGACCTTGAAGCCGTAGTGCTGATAGCTCTTCGTCAGATAGCCGAGAAAAGTCTTATGCGCGACGGCCGCCGCGGGCAGCTCGATCACGATCCTCGCCGGATTCAGCCCGAACGACGTCAGCACGCTCGAAAAATGCCGCCCGTGGTCGTACTTCACGCTCTTCAACAGCCGCTCGTGCACGCGCAGAAATAGCAGGCCGTGCCGCTGTGCGCCGAAGAAATTGATCGCATGCAGCGCGCGCGACATGCGATCCAGCGAGACCAGTTGCTGGTCGTCGCCGATGCGGTCGAACGCGTCGAACATATCGAACGGCGCGGCGTCGAGCCGCTGCGTGACCGCCTGGAAGCCGAGCTCATCGCCGAAACGATCCACGTTTTCCACATCCGACGACAGCGACTGCGCCAACGCATGCACGCTGATGTCGAAGATCGGCTCGTAGCCGCTCGTCAGTTCGAGGTCGTTAAAGCGCGCGAGCGCGAAGTCTCCGTGGCTGCCGGAGCCCATCGCCAGATGTTTGCCGAGAAAGGGATGGTCACTGGCGCGCGCAACGAGAGTGGGGATAGTCGGCGGAATCATTTAGGCGAATGGATCACTTGGTGGCGTGTCGGCGCCGGGACAACGCGCGTACACCGCATCTTCCGATGGTAGCAGTCCGCACCGCCGTCACATGAACAAAATGCTGATAACCATATCCCGCGGATGCCTGTCTGCGCGGGCCGCGGCGCGTGTGTCGCGCAAGCTCCAGGGTATACGTTAATTTCACTTAACGTAATTCGTTTTACTATGCGTAAATTCTCGCGCAAGCATTCGAAGACCCTATCCGGAGACAACCCTCATGAGCGCCAAGCCGGCCGCAGCCGCCGCCAACGTGATCGAAGTCGAGCAGGTGCTCGGCGAAACGCATCACCCGGCATTTCAATTGATGTTGCTCGCGTTGTGCGGACTGTGCCTCGTCATCGACGGCTTCGACGCGCAGGCCATGGGCTATGTCGCGCCGAGCGTGATCGGCGAATGGCATGTGTCGAAGGCGGCGCTCGGTCCGGTTTTCAGCGCGAGCCTGTTCGGCATGCTGCTCGGCGCACTTGGGTTGTCGGTGCTGGCCGACCGCATCGGGCGTCGTCCGGTGCTGATCGGCGCGACCTTTTTCTTCGCGCTGTCGATGCTCGCCACGCCCTTTGTCGCGACGATCCCCGCGTTGATCGCGCTGCGCTTCATTACGGGTCTTGGCCTCGGCTGCATCATGCCGAACGCGATGGCGCTCGTCGGCGAATTCTCGACGCCGGCGCATCGCGTGAAGCGCATGATGCTGGTGTCGTGCGGTTTCACGTTGGGCGCCGCGCTCGGCGGATTTATCAGCGCCGCGTTGATTCCGGCCTACGGCTGGCGCGCGGTGTTCTGGGTCGGCGGCGTGGTGCCGCTGCTGCTCGCCGTCGCCATGCTTGCCTTGCTGCCGGAGTCGTTGCAATTTCTTGTGCTGAAGGGCCGCAGCGAGCGCGCGTTGCGCTGGCTCGCCCGATTCGATCCGAGCCTGCCGATCGACGCGAACACGCGCGTCGTCGTGCGTGAAAAGGGCAATGACGGTGCGCCGGTCGCGGAACTGTTCCGCGCGGGCCGGGCGCCGGTGACGCTGATCCTGTGGGCGATCAGCTTCATGAATCTGATCGATCTGTACTTCCTGTCGAACTGGCTGCCTACGGTTATGCGCGACGCCGGTTATTCGCCGAGCACGGCGGTGATCGTCGGCACGGTGTTGCAGACGGGCGGCGTCGTGGGCACGTTGCTGCTCGGCTGGTTCATCGAACGGTTCGGTTTTGTGCGCGTGCTGTTCCTGTGCTTTGCGGGCGCGGCGCTCGCCGTTGGCACCATCGGGACGGTCGCGCATGCGTTGCCGTGGCTGTTGCTCGTCGTGTTCGCGGGCGGCTTCTGCGTGGTCGGCGGACAGCCGGCGGTGAACGCGCTGGCCGGCCATTTCTACCCGACCACGCTGCGCTCGACGGGCATCGGCTGGAGCCTCGGTATCGGACGGATCGGCTCGGTGATTGGACCGCTCGTCGGTGGCCAGTTGATCGCATTGAACTGGTCGAACGAATCGCTGTTTCATGCGGCCGCCGTGCCGGTGCTGTGTTCCGCGCTGCTCGTGATCGCGCTCGCCGCGGCGACGCGGCAACGCAACCGCCCGTCGCAGCCGCAAACGGCGTGACGAAACCCGCGTGAGACGAAATACAGAGTCAACGGAGAACTTGCATGGACACCTCAACACGTCAGCCGCATAGCGCCAGTTCGCGGCTCGAAATCGAGCCCGGTTATCAGTCCGGCTTTGCCAACGAATTCGCGACCGAAGCGCTGCCGGGCGCGCTGCCCGCAGGGCGCAATTCACCGCAGCGCGTCGCCTATGGTCTGTACGCCGAACAATTGTCGGGCACCGCGTTCACCGCGCCGCGCGGCCACAACCGGCGCTCGTGGCTGTACCGCATCCGTCCGGCGGCGGTGCACAAGCCGTTCGCGCCGCTGCCTTCGGAGCGGCTCGTCGCCAATTTCGCCGACGTCCCGCCGACGCCGCCCAACCAGTTGCGCTGGGACGCGTTGCCGATGCCGACCGTGCCGACGGATTTCATCGACGGCTGGGTGACGATGGCCGGCAACGGCGCAGCCGAATCGATGAACGGCTGCGCGATCCACCTGTACGCGGCGAATCGCTCGATGCAAGACCGCTTCTTCTACAGCGCCGACGGCGAACTGCTGATCGTGCCGCAGGAAGGGCGCCTGCATATCGCAACCGAACTGGGCCGGCTGGACGTCGAACCGTTCGAGATCGCGGTGATTCCACGCGGCGTGCGCTTCGCGGTGAGCCTGCCCGACGGCAATGCGCGCGGCTACATCTGCGAAAACTTCGGGGCGTTGCTGCGCTTGCCGGATCTTGGTCCGATCGGCTCGAACGGTCTCGCCAATCCGCGCGACTTTCTCACGCCGCATGCCGCCTACGAAGACCGCGAAGGCGACTTCGAACTCGTCGCGAAAATGAACGGCAATTTGTGGCGTGCGGACATCGGCCATTCGCCGCTCGACGTGGTCGCGTGGCACGGCAACTATGCGCCGTACAAGTACGACTTGCGGCGCTTCAACACGATCGGCTCGATCAGCTTCGATCATCCGGACCCGTCGATATTTCTCGTGCTGCAATCGCAGAGCGACACGCCGGGCGTCGATACGATCGACTTCGTGATCTTTCCGCCGCGCTGGCTCGCCGCGGAAGATACGTTCCGCCCGCCGTGGTTCCATCGCAACGTCGCGAGCGAATTCATGGGCCTCGTGCATGGCGTCTACGACGCGAAGGCCGAAGGCTTCGTGCCGGGCGGCGCGAGCCTGCATAACTGCATGTCCGGCCACGGCCCCGACGCGGAGACCTTCGAGAAAGCGTCGCATAGCGACACGTCGAAGCCGAGCAAGGTCGGCGACACGATGGCCTTCATGTTCGAAACGCGCACGCTGATCAAGCCGACGCGCTTTGCGCTCGAAACCGCGCAGCTTCAGGCGCATTACTACGAGTGCTGGCAAGGTCTCAAGAAACACTTCAATCCGGAGCAACGATGAGCGCAGTGAGCGATCTTCAGGCGACGCTCGATCCGTCGCGCAAAAGCTGGGTCGAGTCGGCCAACGAGCCGAGTCACGATTTCTCGATCCAGAATTTGCCGTTCGGCATTTTCAGCGACACGACAAACGGTGCGCGCCGCGCGGGCGTGGCGATCGGCGATGAGATCGTCGATCTGGCCGCATTGCAGGCGGCGGGGCTATTGAAGCTGCCGTCGAACGCCGATGTTTTTGCGCGCGATACGCTGAACGACTTCATCGCGCTAGGCCGCGACGCGTGGCGCAGCGTGCGCATCCAGTTGAGCAACCTGCTTTCACGCGACACCGCGACGTTGCGCGACGACGCGGCACTGCGCGCCAAAGTGCTGGTGCGTGCGGCCGACGCGCGGCTTCATTTGCCCGTGCAGATTCCCGGCTATACGGACTTTTATTCTTCGAAAGAGCATGCGACGAACGTCGGCTCGATGTTTCGCGATCCGAAGAATGCGCTGCTGCCGAACTGGTCGGAGATGCCCATCGGCTACAACGGACGCGCGTCGTCGGTGGTGGTGAGCGGCACGCCGGTGCGTCGGCCCAATGGTCAATTGAAGTTGCCCGATCAGGAGCGGCCGGTGTTCGGCGCGTGCCGCAAGCTCGACATCGAACTCGAGACGGGCTTTGTGATCGGCGGCGGCAACGCGTTGGGCGAGCCGATTGCATGTGCGGACGCGGAAGCGCACATCTTCGGCATGGTGCTGCTGAACGACTGGAGCGCCCGCGACATTCAGCAATGGGAATACGTGCCGCTCGGTCCGTTCAACGCAAAAACGTTCGCGACCACGATCTCGCCGTGGATCGTCACGCTCGATGCACTCGAACCGTTCCGCGTCGCGCACCCGGTGCAGGAGCCAGAGCCGCTGGCGTATCTACGGCACGACGGCGACCATGCGTTCGACATCGCGCTCGAAGTGAAGCTGCGGCCTCATGCAGCGAAACAGGCGACGACCATCGCGCGAACCAACTTCAGGCACATGTACTGGACGATGGCGCAGCAACTCGCGCATCACACGGTATCGGGCTGCAATACGCGAGTGGGCGACCTGATGGGCTCGGGCACGATCAGCGGCCCGACCGAAGACTCGTACGGCAGCCTGCTCGAACTGACGTGGAACGGCAAGAAGCCGCTCGAACTGAAAGACGGCGGCACGCGCACGTTCATTGAGGACGGCGATGAATTGACGCTCGCCGGATGGTGCCAGGGCGATGGATATCGCGTGGGTTTTGGGGCTTGCGTCGGGGAGATTGTGGCGGCGCGGGGGTGAACGCGTGAACCTGAAGCGCCGGCCGGCTATGGCCCAGAAAGGCCGCCCGGCCGGCTGGCCTCACTATGCGCTCCTGGCGTTCACCCCGCCACCGCCATCCTTTGTGCACGCCGGTCGATCGACACCGACCACAGCGTAAGCAGCAGCGCCCCACGGAAATAGCGACACCGACCCACGGCAGCGTAGTCAACGGCGCACCCGCACCGATCGCCATGCCGCCGAGCCAGGCGCCCGTCGCATTGCCGAGGTTGAAGGCACCTGATTCAGCGTCGACGCGAGATTCGGCGCATCGCTCGCGCGGTCGACGATCAGTATCTGCAACGGCGGCACGATCGCAAACGCCAGAACGCCCCACGCGAAGATCGTGATCATCGCCGGAATTTCGGCATGCATGGTGCCGGCGAAGATCGTCAGAATCGCGACGATGGCGAGCAGGAACGCCACCAGCGACGGCATCAGCCGCCAGTCCGCGAGCTTGCCGCCGAGCGTGCTGCCAACCGTCAGCCCAAGGCCGAACAGCAACAGCACGAGCGTGACCGCGTGCGGCGTGAAACCGGTCACGTCTTCGAGAATCGGCGTGATGTACGTGAAAGTGGAAAAGAGGCTCGCCGACGCCAGTACGCTGATGCCGAGCACCATCAGAACTTGCGGATTTTTCAGCACGCCGAATTCGCGCACGAGGCTCGCTTTCTGCATCTCGATCTTCGCCGGCAGGCAGACCGCGAGCGCGGCGGCCGCGGCGATGCCGATGCCCGTCACTGCCCAGAAGGTCGCGCGCCAGCCGGCAGCCTGGCCGAGCGCCGTGCCGAGCGGCACACCGAGCACATTCGCCAGCGTGAGGCCGGTGAACATCAGCGCGATGGCCTGCGCGCGGCGGTTCGGCGCGACGAGCCCCGCGGCCACCACTGAGCCGATGCCGAAGAACGCGCCGTGGCAGAACGCGGTGACGATCCGCGCGGCCATCAGCACCGCGTAGCCCGGCGCAAGCGCGCACAGCAGATTGCCGACGATGAATACGCCGATCAGGCTCATCAGCGCTTTCTTGCGCGGCATGTTGGCGACGGCGATCGCCACAATGGGCGCGCCGATCGTCACGCCGAGCGCATAAGCGGAGACCAGCATGCCGGCAGCCGGAATCGACACCGACAGATCGCGGGCGACGTTGGGCAACAGCCCCATGATGACGAATTCGGTGGTGCCAATGCCAAAGGCGGCAATGGCGAGAGCAAGCAGGGGCAAAGGCATGGCGGCGGACTGTGGATCGGCGCGGCGCGAGACGTCGCGCGGACGGCGCGCGTTTTCGGGGCGAAAGCGCGTGCGCCGTGCTGAAAGCAAAACAGTTAGGGATTTTACCTAAGTCAAAACGATAGTGCTGGGCGCTCAGTCGTGTGCACGGCGCGGCTGTTGTTTTTAATCCGACGCCTTGCCGTGACGTCCCGCGCCCTTCGTAAAACGCTCGGCGCCCGCAACACCTTCGTCGAAAACCGCCGCATAGCCGCCGGCGCCTTCGCGCCGCAGCGCGTCGGCGAGATCGTCCAGCATGCTGTTTTCCAGCACCGAGCGGCGGTCGGCCAGCAGCGCCGCCTGCGGAAAGGCCGCGAGTTCGGCGGCTAGTTGCTCGGCCGCCGCGCGCGCCTCGCCTTTGGCGACCACGCGATTCGCGAGGCCGAAAGCGAGCGCTTCCTGCGCGCTCACCGCGCGGCCGGTGAGTATCAGATCGAGCGCGCGCGACATGCCGATCAGCCGCGGCAAGCGAATCGTCCCGCCGTCGATCAACGGAATGCCGACGCGGCGGCAGAACACGCCGAGCACCGCGTCCTCCTCGACGACACGCAGGTCGCACATGGCCGCCAGCTCCAGACCGCCCGCGACCGCATAGCCCGCAATGGCCGCGATCACCGGCTTCGTGAAATGCATGCGCGTCGGTCCCATCGGTCCGGGACCGCTGCCGTCCGCGTGAATCTCGTTGCGGCGCGTGTCGTCGGCGAGCGCGCTCAGATCCGCGCCTGCGCAGAAGGTGCCGCACGCGCCGAACAGCACGGCCGCGCGCCACGCGGGCTCGGCTTCGAAGCATTGAAACGCGGCGCTCAACGCATCGGCGACGAGGCGGTCGACCGCATTACGCCGCTCCGGACGCTCAAGCACGATGGTTGCTACGCCGTTATCACGGTTAGCTTCGATACGCACATATTGGTTGAAATTTTGCGTGCTTATCATCGTCGTCTCCCTGAAGGTCCGCGTTCGCCCGTTCGTTGATCCGTTCGGGCGCCAGTGCAGCGCTCATGCACAGCAGCTAATACCGTGGCTTGACATGCTTCTTTCACAATCGACTCGTAGCGTTAGCGCTCTCTTAACGCGCTGGCGAGCTGCCGCCAGCTTATCGAGCCTGCCTTTGCCTCTCGCCAATTCACCGTCCGCGGGTGCGCCGGCCTGCGCGGAGACCGTCTGGATCGTCCCGCTCGACCGGCATTCATGGTACGACCACGTGCGTCTGAAACGCGTCTTCGTCGCCGACGGCACGCGGCATCAGGTCGTCGTGGTCGACGTGCGCAAGCTGCTCGCGTGCGCCGATCGCGACAACACCGATTATGTTCTGAAGCCCGTTGCCGAATGGCATGCGGGAAAGGTGCGCGGCATTCGCGAGTTCCTCGATCCGGACAATCCGCGCATTCCGCAGATGCCCTACGTGACGATCTCGACGCGCCGCGCTTCGGGCCTGCTCGGGTGGCTCGGTTTCGAGCGCGAGGGCGTGGTGGCGTTTCGCAACGGGCAGCATCGCGCGCGCTATCTCGCCGATGCCGGGGCGCGCTGGTTTCCGGTGGAAGTGCACGAGCGCGAGGCGGCGTTGCTGCGCGAGATATGCGGCGCACCGGACGACGCCCGCACGGCGATTCGCCCCGTTCCGCTGAACGCGGGCGGTGGGTAGATTTCCGGCTTCAGCCAGGCAGGCCCGACGACGCCTGGTCGTTCGCATGCACCGCGTTGCGAGGCGTGCCCGCTTGCCACGCGGCGACGTTCGCGAGCGTGGTCTGCGCGATCTCGTTCATCGCCTCGCGTGTAAAAAACGCCTGGTGCGCGGTGACGATCACATTCGGAACATCAGAAGACGCGCGAGCACGTCGTCTTGCAGCGGTAGATTCGAATGGTCCTCGAAGACCAGACCGCCTTCTTCCTCGTAGACGTCGAGCCCCAGATGGCCGAGCTGACCGTCCTTCAGCGCGCCGACCAGCGCATTGCTTTCGACGAGCCCGCCGCGCCCCGTGTTGATCAGCATCGCGCCGCGCTTCATTCTGGCGAGCGCGGCCGCGTCGATCAGATGGTACGTTGCCGGAAGCAACGGACAATGCAGGCTGACAATGTCCGATTCCGCGAGAAGCGTGTCGAGCGTCACATAGCGCGCGCCGAGCGCGAGCAGATCGTCGGCGGGCGTGCCGGGATCGTACGCCAGCACGCGCATGCCGAAGCCCGACATGATGCGTCCGAACACGCGGCCGATCATGCCGGTGCCGATCACGCCGACTGTCTTGCCGTGCAGATCGAAGCCCAATAGTCCGTGCAGCGAGAAGTCGCCCTCGCGCGTGCGCGCGACCGCACGCGGGAGGCGCCGGTTCAGCGCGAGCACGAGGCCCACCGCATGCTCGGCGACGGCGTGCGGCGAATAAGCGGGCACGCGGGCGACGGCAATGCCGAGGCGCTCGGCCGTTGCGAGATCGACGTGATTAAAGCCTGCGGAGCGCAACGCGATCATGCGCGTGCCGCCAGCATGCAGATGTTCGAGCGCCGCGGCGTCGACACGATCGTTGACGAACGGACACACGACCTCATAGCCACGCGCGAGCACGGCGGTTTCGCTGTTCAGATGCGATTCCTGGAAATGCAGTTCATAGCGATGCGCGGCATTCGCTTCGGTGAAAGTCTCGACGTCGTATTGACGGCTGCTGAACAGGATCATGCGCATTGCTCACTCCATTTAATCGCATACCGGCGCTGCGCAATTCGCAGTTTTATGAAGACGGCGCTTTAGCGCTCAGTGAAAACGAGTATAAGGAATTCATCAAAAGGTGCAATGCAATAAAACGGCTAGAAGGTGCCTTTCCATAGGTCCGCTATTCGCGAAGTCAAGAACAACTGCGAAAAAAATAACATTGACAGGTCTTCTCAACTTACATAATTTAAAAAAGCCCGTGAGCGCCAGACGCTGTCTTGGGCGGAAACGGTAAAACGCGCCGCACGCACGGTACCTGTGGCAATTTGTCCCTGCAAAGCCATCGGCGTGGTCCGATTGCAAATGCTGTCTTTTTCAATGACGCAGTAGTTCAGTGCGGCGTTCGTATTGCGCTGCCTGCCTGTTCCGTCATATGGCGTTTAATTGAACCGTCCAGTTGAACCATTGACCCAGATCAGAACAGTCTTCACGAAAGCAGTCACGCAATTTGCAGTCGGCGTTATTGAGCAGATCGCTAATCGAACCTATAAATTGGCCGGCCAACATGATCGCTGAATTGCTGAGGGCTCAACCGGAGATCGCGCTGTTCACGAGCCTCGCAATCGGCTATTTGATCGGCTCCTTTCGTATCGGCCTTATTCAATTGGGCGGCGTTTGCGGCACGTTGATCGTCGCGCTGCTATTGGGTCAGACCGGCGCGCGGCTCGCCCCCGATTTGAAGAACATTGCATTCGCGCTCTTCATCTTTGCGCTGGGCTTCACGGGCGGGCCGCAGTTTTTCGCCAATATCGGCCGGGGCTGGCGCTATGGGCTGCTGTCGGTGATCGAGATCGTGTCGGTGCTCGCGCTGATCGTCATCGCGGTGGCCGTGATGCGGCTCGACGCCGGCACCGCAGCCGGCCTGCTGGCCGGCGCGGCAACGGAGTCCGCGGTGATCGGCACGGCTTCGGAGGCGATCGCGAAGCTCGGTCTCGCGGAAGCTGAGACGGTGCGCCTGCAGGCCAACGTCGTCACTGCATACAGCGTGAGTTACCTGTTCGGGCTTATCACCATCGTGCTCTTTACCAGTCAGTTCGCGCCCTTGCTGTTGCGCATCGATTTGCGCGCCGAGGCGGAAAAAATGTGGCGCACGCTCGGCGGCGACGGCGCCCTAGGCGACGGACAGCGCGCCGCGGCGCCCGCGCTGGTGGGCCGCGCGTTCCGCATCGACGGCGCTCATGGAGCGACGGTTTTCGCCATCGAACAGCAGCACGGCTTCAATCTCACCATCGAGCAGGTGCGGCGCAACGGCTCGGACCTGCCCGTCGAGCCGCAACTCGCGCTCGCGTCCGGCGACCTCGTGCTGGTAGGCGGCCGGCGCGAAGCGATCGTCGCGGCGGGGCCGGGTCTCGGCGATGAAGTCGACGGCGCGGACTTCGGCCAGGTCCTCGCGGAGACGCGCGATGTGGTGCTGACGCGGCGCGACGCGCACGGTCTCACGGTCGCTCAACTGCGCGAACGCGCGGCCCCGGAGCAGGGACGCGGCGTCTATATCGCGGCCGTCGCACGGCTCGACTCGACGATCCCCGCGTTGCCCGGCACGGAACTCAATCGCGGCGACGTGCTGACGCTCGTCGGCGCGAAGACCGACGTGGAGCGCGGCGCCCGGCGTCTCGGCTATGTGCTCGTCGCCACGCAGAAGACCGACTTCGTCTATCTCGGCCTCGGCGTGCTCGCGGGCATGGCGATCGGTCATCTCGGCGGGCGCATCGGCGGCGTGTCGCTCGCACTGGGCACGGGCGGCGGATGTCTGCTGTCGGGCCTGCTATTCGGCTGGATTCGCTCGCGCTATCCGCTCGTCGGCTCGTTGCCTTCGGCAGCGGCGCAGATTCTCAAGGACTTCGGGCTCGCCACGTTTATCGCCGCGGTCGGTTTGTCGGCGGGACCGGATGCCATCAGGCTCGTGCGCGAGTACGGCCTCGCGTTGCCGGCGGCGGGCATTCTGCTCGTGCTCGTGCCGGGGCTGTTGTCCTTATGGATAGGCCGCGTGTTCCTCAAGCTCGACACGCCGATGCTGCTCGGCGCGATCGCCGGTCAGCAGTGCAGCACGCCCGCGATCAGCGCGCTGGTCGGCGTGGCCGGCAATTCGACGCCGGTGATCGGCTACACGATCACCTATGCGCTCTCCAACATCCTTTTGCCGTTGATGGGTCCGGTCGTGGTCGGCGTTGCCGGCAAGTTGGGTTAGGCAGTCAGCAGTGCCGTCAGGCGTCGCTCGTGCGCTCGCGGCAGTGGCTGGTAATTAGTATGACAAACTAAAAAGCGAGGGCACGATGGACTGGCTACATCAAATCTTTCAGAAATCGCCTGAGATAGCGCTGTTTCTGTCGCTGGCGGCGGGTTACTTCATCGGCCAGATCAACTTCGGCAAATTCCAGTTGGGCGGCGTGGGCGGCTCGCTGCTTGCCGCCGTGGTCATCAGCCAGGCCGGCGTGACGATCGACAACGGCGTCAAGTCGGTGATGTTCGCGGTGTTTATCTACGCGGTCGGCTACGACTCGGGTCCCGGCTTCTTCAATTCGCTGAACCGCAAGACGCTGCGCGAAATCGCGATGGCGGTCTTTCTCGCGGTCACGGCGCTCATCACCGTCGTGGTGTGCGCGAAGCTGTTCCATCTGAACAAGGGACTCGCGGCCGGCCTCGCAGGCGGCGCGCTGACGCAGTCGGCGATTATCGGCACGGCGGGCGACGCGATCGCGCGCCTCGGCTTGCCCGCGGACCAGGTCAAGGCGCTGCAATCTGACGTGGCGATTGCCTACGCGGTGACCTACGTGTTCGGCTCGCTCGGCGCGATCATCGTGTGCGTGAACATCTTGCCGAAGTTCATGGGGCAGAGCCTGCGCGATGCGTCCATCGAAGCCGAACGCGAGCTTGCAGCGGGCGCGCCGGCGCAAGGACCGGGGCAACTGCGCGCGTTGCCGGAACTGGTGGGGCGCGCGTACCGGATCGACGTCAGCGCGGGCAAATCCGTGAAAGAAGTGGAGACGCTGCATCGCGATCTGCTGACCATCGAGCGCGTCAAGCGCGGCGGTCATACGCTCGACCCGACGCCCGATCTGATCCTCGAACCCGACGACGTCGTGCTGGTCGTGGGCCGTCGCGAAGCCGTCGTCGAATTCGGCTCGAACGGCAGCGAGGTCGCCGACATCGGCGACGTGGGCGTCGTCATGCAAACGCGCGAAGGCGTGTTCACGCGCAAAGGCATGAACCACACCACAATCGCCGCGGCACGCGAGATCGTGGACCGCGACATGCGCCACGGCGTGTACATCCAGAGCATTTCGCGCGCCGGTCAGCCGCTGCCGCTACTGCCTGAGACAAAGCTCGAACACGGCGACGTCATCACGTTCTACGGATCGCCGAAAGACACGAAGCGCGCCGTCGACGCCGCGGGTTACGAACTGCCGTACACCATCAAGACCGACTTCATCTACATGGGCGTGGGTCTCGTGCTCGGCTTGCTGATCGGCCTGATCGTCGTCAATGTCGGCGGCATTCCGCTCACGCTCGGTTCCGGCGGCGGCTGCCTGCTTGCCGGCCTGCTGTTCGGCTGGATGCGCGGCAAGCATCCGATGTACGGCGTGATGCCCACGGCTGCTTCGCAGTTGCTGAAGGACTTCGGACTCGCCGCTTTCGTCGCCGTGGTCGGCCTGAATTCCGGCTTGCAGGCGGTGGTGACCGTCAAGCAGAGCGGCATGACGATCTTCCTGCTCGGCGTATTCGTCACGCTGTTCCCGCTTCTGCTCACGATGCTGTTCGGCCGCTACGTGCTTCGCTACAACAACGCGGCCATCCTGGCGGGCGCGCTGACGGGCTCGCGCAGCGCCAATCCGGCGTTCGGCGGCGTGCTCGACAAGGCGGAAAGCGCGGTGCCGACCGTGCCGTTCGCCATCACGTATGCGATTGCAAACGTCGCGTTGACGTTGCTCGGGCCGCTGGTGGTGGGGCTCGTCTAGCGGAGCGTTGTATCGGTCTCTTCGCGCCGGCCGCGGCATCACGCAGAGCAACTCGCGGCGGCGCTTTCATCTGGCTCATTGGAGAACGCATCATGGCAAAAGAGAAGGGCGACAGCAAACATGGCGATATGGCGCAAGCGGGTCTTGCCGCGCTGAGCCCGTTCGAATTGAAGGATGAACTCATCAAGGCCGCGGGCGGCGGCGCGGTCGAGCGTCCGGCCAACGCGGCGATGCTCAACGCCGGGCGCGGCAACCCGAATTTTCTCGCGACGATTCCGCGTCACGGCTTCTGGCAACTCGGCCTCTTTGCGATGCGCGAGTCGGAGCGTTCGTTCGCGTACATGCCGGAGGGCGTCGGCGGATTCCCGCGGCGCGATGGTCTCGAAGAGCGCTTCGATCTGTTCCTGCGCGAGAACAAGGGCGTGCCCGGCATCGACTTTTTGCGCGGCGCCGTGTCGTATGTGCGCGATCAGTTGGGACTTTCCGCGGGCGATTTCCTGTATGAAATGTGCGAAGGCATCCTCGCATCGAACTATCCGGTGCCGGACCGGATGCTTAAGCTATCCGAAATAATTGTCGGCCAGTATCTGCGCCGCGAGATGATCGGGCAGCATCCGTTTGTCGGCGAGTTCGACGTGTTCGCCGTGGAGGGCGGCACGGCGGCCATGACATACATCTTCAACACGATGCGCGAGAATCACCTGCTCAAAGCCGGCGATACGATCGCGCTCGGCATGCCGATCTTCACGCCGTACATCGAGATTCCGCGACTGAACGACTACCAGTTGAACGTGGTGAACCTTCACGCCGCCGTCGAGAGCAACTGGCAGTATTCGAAAGAGGAACTCGACAAGCTGCGCGATCCGAAGGTCAAGGCATTCTTTCTCGTGAACCCGAGCAATCCGCCTTCGGTGAAGATGGACGACGAGAGCCTTCAATACATTGCCGACATCGTCAAGGAACGCCCGGATCTGATTCTTCTCACCGACGACGTGTATGGCACGTTCGCGGACGACTTCGTGTCGCTGTTCGCGCTCGCGCCGAAGAATACGATTCTCGTGTACTCGTACTCGAAGTACTTCGGCGCGACCGGCTGGCGTCTTGGCACCATCGCGACGCATCGCGACAATGTGCTCGACAGGTTGATTGCCGAGTTGCCGAAAGAGGCGAAGGAGCAGTTGCACGAGCGTTATGAATCGATCACGACGGAGCCCGAGAAGCTCAAGTTCATCGACCGTCTGGTTGCCGACAGCCGTACCGTCGCGCTCAATCACACGGCGGGCTTGTCGACGCCGCAGCAGGTGCAGATGGTGCTCTTTTCGCTGTTCTCGCTGATGGACACGCCCGACGCGTACAAGAACGCGTTGAAGCGCCTGATCCGCAAGCGCAAGCAGGCGCTCTACGAGGAACTCGGCATTTCGTTCGAGGACGACGATCCGAACCAGGTCGATTACTACACGATTCTCGACGCCGAGTTCCTCGGCGAACGGATGTTCGGGCGCGAGTTTGTCGAGTGGCAATTGAAGAACACGCAGCCCACCGAACTGCTGTTCCGGCTCGCGCGCGAGGCGCGGGTGGTGCTGTTGCCGGGGCTCGGCTTCGGCACGCAGCATGCGTCGGGGCGCGTGTCGCTCGCCAATCTCAACGAGTCGGACTACCGGCAGATCGGACGCGCGATGCGGCGGCTCATCGAGGAATACGTCGAGCGCTTCAATGCGGAGACAGGCAAGAAGCTTGATAAAAGCAAGGTGAAATGACGCCGCCCGCTCGGGCATGGTCAAAAAACTTGCGCAATTGCGCGGATCGGTGAATGATCGAAAAACGGCCTCGCCAGTGTCACTGCTGGCGAGGCCGTTGACTGCTGTGCGTTCCGTGTTTGCCGTTTCCTTCAAGTGCCGATCATGCCGACTTCATCGTTCAACGTTACGTCTACTGCTGTGCCCTGTCCGGTTGTCGAATCGCTCGACGCCATTCTTCCCGAAGAGCCGTTGCTGATGATGGGCGCGGGCCCCGTGCCGATTCCCGCCGCCGTCGCCAAGGCCAACACGATCGTGATCAATCACCTGGGCGCGACCATGGTGAAGGTGATCAGCCAGGTGAAGACCATGGCGCGCTACGTGTTCCAGACTCATTCGAAGTGGGTGCTGGGCGTCGCGGGACCGGGCTCGGCCGCGATGGAAATGGCGATCTCCAATCTCGCGTGGGAAGGCACGCGCGTGCTCAGCATCAAGAACGGCTTTTTCAGCGGACGGATGGCCGAGATGGGCCGCCGCGTCGGTGCGCGTGTGAGCACGCTCGAAGTCGGCGACCAGTCGGTGGCGAGTCTCGATGAGATTGCCGAGGCGATTCGCCGCGAGCGCCCCGAGATCGTCACGGTGGTGCAGGGCGAGACGTCGAATACGGTCTGGAATTATCAACTGAAGGACATCGCTGCCCTGGCGAAAGCGGCGGGCGCGCTGGTGATCGTCGACGCGGTGTGCACGTTGAGCACGATGCCGCTCGCGATGGACGCATGGGGTATCGACGCCGTCATCACCGGCGGACAAAAGGGTTTGTCGTCGATTCCCGGCGTCTCGCTGATTGCATTCTCCGATGCCGCCTGGGCGCGGGTGAAGGGACGCACCGCGCCGAATGCGCATTGGTGTCTCGATGCGTCGCTCGCGGAAAACTTCTGGCACAACGCGGGGTATCACTACACGGCGCCGGTGTCGGGCGTGCTCGCGTTGCATGAGGCGTTGCGGCTCGTGTGCGCCGAGACGCTGGAGAAGCGTTTCGCGCGGCATCTGAAGTGTTCGGTCGCGTTGCAGGAAGGCGTGACGGCGCTCGGTTTGCAGTTGTATGCGCCTAAGGCGTGCCGGTTGAATTCGGTGGTGGGCATCGAGGTGCCCGAGGGCTTGAGTCCCGGCGACGTGTGCGCGCACATTTCGCGGCAGCATCAGGTGGAAATTTCAGGATCGTTTGGATTGCCGATTGTCCGCATCGGTCAGATGGGCGAGCAGTGCCGCGAACACAATCTGTTTAGGACCGTGCATGCGTTGGGTCGGACGATGGTGGACCTTGGCGTTAAGGTCGATTTGCCTGCCGGCGTGGCGGCGTTGGAGCGGGGATTGTCGGAGGGGAAGTAGAGCTTTGTATCACGTCTTTGCCAAACTTGGACGAGTCTCGCCGGCAGCGCTACTGCTTTGCGCAAGCGTGATCACTCGTACACACTGCGCGAATCCGTTGCTGTTGTGGGCCCGCTTCTTAGAGCTCGTTGAAGCCAGCGCAAACGCATCGTGTTTATTGACGCTTGCACTTGCCTCAGGCGGTGCAACGCTCGCGCGCAATCCAGACGGGCCTTCAGCATGTCGAGGCGCGTCTGACTCTCTGACCTGAAGTTGACGCCGAAGCGCACAGGTCCCTTTCAGGCGCTCCGTAGACGGGAGCCAGCGGCAGGCGAAGCGCGCTAAGCGGCGACCTGTGCTTATGCAATTGCAAGCAGCCGCCGAAGCTTGTCGCGTCGCAGTGCCGCAGCGCTGCCGCCAGCCGGCGAGCGCCCAGTCGTCATGCATCGCGGAGGCAGGCAAGCAGTTGCGCGTCAAACACCACCCTACGCAGCCCCACCTCAAAGCGCCGCAGGCATCTTCCCAACCCTCGCATCGCGAAGATAAAGGAAGGACGAAAGCCCAACAGCCGCCGCCGCCGCAATAGCCGCAAACAGAAACACTGACCCGTATCCGAACTCGCCAGCAATGTACCCGGCCAACGGACCGGTAATGCCGAGCGACAAGTCGAGGAAAACCGAGTAAGCCGACAGAGCCGCGCCCCGGCTTGCGGGCGGCACGAGCCCGACGGCCTCCACGCCAAGCGCTGGAAAAACCAGCGCGAAGCCGAACCCTGTCAGCGCCGCGCCCGCCAGCGCCACATGCGGCTCGGGCGCGAGCCACAGCATCAGCAAGCCGGCACACTCGAACGAAAACGAAGCAATCGCAACGCGGAATCCGCCATAGGTTTTGATCGTGTTGGCAAACAGCAGCCGCGCGCCGATGAAGAGCGTGCCGAATACCGTCAGCGACAACGCGGCGTTCGGCCACTGCTTCGCCGCATAGAACAACGTGATAAACGTCGCGATCGATCCAAAACCGGCCGAGCCGAGCGCGAGGCCGATGCCGTGCGGCAGCACGCGCGTGAATACGCTTCGGTACGACATGCGCTCGCCGTGCACGAGGGGCACCGGCGCGATCGATCGCGCAAGATAGAAGCCGAGCGCCGCCAGCAGCATCACCAGAATGCCGAGCGCCGCGAAACCGACCGTCCGCTCGATCGCCACGCCGAGCGGCGCGCCGACCGCGAGCGCGCCATACGTGGCAATGCCGTTCCATGAGATGACCCGCGCATTGTTGCTCGTGCCCACGCGGCCGATCCCCCAGAGAATCGCGCCGGTGCCGCACAGGCTCTCGCCGAATCCGAGCACGAGCCGGCTGCAGACGAGCAGCGCGAGACTCGCCGCCGGCCAGCGTCCGCACAACACGGCCAGCAGCAACAGAGCGCCGCTCGCGCCACATCCGAGCAAGCCGATCGACACGGTGCGCTTCGGCCCGAGCGTGTCGGCGGAACGGCCGGCGAGCGGCCGCGACGCCAGCGTCGCCAGGTACTGCACGCTGATCGCCGCGCCCGCGAGCACGGCGCTGTAGCCGAGGTCGTCGTGGACGTAGCCCGGCAACACGGCGAGCGGAATGCCGATCGTCAGATAGCAAAGAAACGTGAAAAAGACGACCGGAATGATCTGCAGGGTCGTCGCCAGTTCGCTGCGAGGTGTGGCTGAATCGGTGGACATGGGGAAAACGAGACTTGAAAACGGCGGGAAGGCGTGATTTTCCCATGGAACCGATTCTCGTGCTGCGTTTGCTTAATAATGATCGGACGAAAGAGGGCGTGAAACGCCGCGAAAATGCCGCTTACGTCGCGTGAAACGCTCCGTTCGCCGAGCAACACGACTGCGGGGAAACACAAATACTGTCCGAAACGCAATGTCAGTACGGAAAACACCTCAATCGGGCCACCCCAACATAAGCCAACCGCCCGCCAAACTCATCTCAATATCGCTTTGCGAATATGTCCCGCATGCGATTGCCGCTATGGGTTCTATTTATTGACGGTGATAGTTTTCGAACCATCCCCGCGGCGCTGGCAGCCGCACACGAGATTCGAGAACACCGAGAGCACGAGACATGACTGAGCCGATTCGCTTCTATCACCGCAACGCGATCCGCGAGATCAAGGACGCGCCCGTCACCCGCACGGTCCTCCAGTATCTGCGCGAGGACGTGCATTGCACGGGCACCAAGGAAGGCTGCGCCGAGGGCGATTGCGGCGCCTGCACGGTCGTGATCGGCGAGCGCAACGAAGCGGGCGGCGTCGACTTCAAGACGGTCAACGCCTGCATCCAGTTCATGCCGACGCTCGACGGCAAGGCGCTCTTCACCGTCGAAGACCTGCGCCAGCCTGACGGCTCGCTGCATCCGGTGCAGGAGGCGATGGTCGAATGCCACGGCTCGCAGTGCGGTTTCTGCACGCCGGGCTTTGTCATGTCAATGTGGTCGCTGTATGAAAAGCACGGTCACGAACATAGCTGCGCGAACCGGACTGTGCCGTCGCGCGAAACGATCAGCAATGCGCTGACGGGCAATCTGTGCCGCTGCACCGGCTATCGTCCGATCGTCGATGCAGCCGTGCGCATGTTCGAAGCGCCCGGGCCCAAGGCGCCGGTCAACGTCGACGCCTTGGCGCGCTCGCTCGCCACACTGCAACGCGACGACACCTTCCATTACGAACACGCCGGTCAGCGCTTTCACGCGCCGCGCACCGTCGAGGCGCTCGCGCAGATCAAGGAGGCCGAGCCGGCCGCGCGCATTCTCGCGGGCAGCACGGACATCGGCTTGTGGGTCACCAAGCAGATGCGCGAGCTCGGCAATGTGGTCTACGTGGGGCAGATCGCCGAATTGCAGAAGCTCGAAACGCGCGGCGAGTGGATCGAAATAGGCGCGGGCGTCACCGTCGAAAAAGCCTATGCGGAGATCGCCAAGCAGTACCCCGAACTGACGGAGATGTGGCAACGCTTCGCGTCGCTGCCGATCCGCAACGCAGGCACGCTCGGCGGCAATATCGCCAACGGCTCGCCGATCGGCGACTCCATGCCCGGCCTCATCGCGTTGGGCGCGCGCGTGATTGTGCGCGGCGGTGCGATCGAACGCGAAATGCCGCTCGAAGACCTGTACCTCGCCTATCAGAAGAAGGATATGGCCGAGCATGAGTTCGTCGTGAGCGTGAAGGTGCCGACCCGAACCGGCGTGCGCGAGAAGCTGCAATTTCGCACGTACAAGCTGTCGAAGCGCTTCGACTCGGACATCTCGGCCGTGTGCGCGGCGTTCTCGTTCATCGCGGACGGCAAGCTGATTCGCGAGCCGCGCATCGCATTCGGCGGCATGGCGGCAACGCCGAAGCGCGCGACGCATGCCGAAGCCGTGCTGCGCGATGCCGAATGGCACGAAGCGACGGCACAGGCCGCGATGCTCGCGCTCGGCAACGACTACGCGCCGCTCTCCGACATGCGCGCGACCAGCAACTACCGTCTGGAAGCCGCGAAAAACACCTTGTATCGCTTCTGGCTCGAAACGCGTCCGCACAATCCGCTGCCGAAAAGCGCGCTCGATGTGCGCGCCGTCGAGGCGGCCTGCGCGCCTGCCGGCGTCGACGTTGACATCGGCGGTCAGCTCAACGCCGCAGCAAGCGCCTGACGCGCGCGATCCACGAGCAACACGGAGAACACAACAATGAATCAGCATGCCGAACCATTCCTGAAAGACGCTCAGGCACTCGACGACTTCACGCAGGTCCACGTATCGCGTCCGCATGAATCGGCGCATCTGCACGTGAGCGGCCGCGCCACCTACACCGACGACATTCCAACGGTCGCGGGCACGCTGCACGCGGCGCTCGGACTGTCGGCCAAAGCGCACGCGAAGATCGTGTCGATGTCGCTCGACAAAGTGCGCGCGACGCCCGGCGTGGTCGCGGTCTTCACGGCCGACGACATTCCCGGCGCGAACGATGTCGCGCCGATCGTCCACGGCGACGATCCGATTCTCGCTGATGGCATCGTGCAATACGTCGGTCAGCCGGTCTTCATCGTGGTCGCGACGTCGCACGAAATCGCGCGGCATGCCGCACGCCGCGCCGAGATCGTCTATGAGGAACTGCCCGCAATCCTCACCGCGCAGCAGGCGCGCGCCGCCAATCAATACGTGTTGCCGCCGATGAAGCTCGCGCGCGGCGAAGCGGGAACGAAGATCGCGCGAGCCGCGCATCGCGAGGCCGGCGAAATCCTGCTCGGCGGCCAGGAGCAGTTTTATCTCGAAGGGCAAATCTCCTACGCGGTGCCCAAGGACGACGACGGCATGCACGTCTACTGTTCGACGCAGCACCCGACCGAAATGCAGCATCTCGTCGCGCACGCGCTGGGCGTTGCATCGCATAACGTGCTGATCGAATGCCGGCGCATGGGCGGCGGTTTCGGCGGCAAGGAATCGCAGTCGGGTCTGTTCGCGTGCTGCGCGGCGCTCGCCGCCTGGAAGCTGTTGTGCCCGGTCAAGCTGCGCCCCGATCGCGACGACGACATGATGGTCACCGGCAAGCGCCACGACTTCCACTACACGTATGAAGTCGGCTACGACGACAAGGGCGTGATCGAAGGCGTCGCGGTCGACATGACTTCGCGCTGCGGTTTTTCAGCGGATTTGTCCGGCCCCGTGATGACGCGCGCGCTGTGTCACTTCGACAACGCGTACTGGCTTTCGGACGTCGCCATCGACGGCTTTTGCGGCAAGACCAACACGCAATCGAACACCGCGTTTCGCGGCTTCGGCGGTCCGCAAGGCGCGTTCGCGATCGAATACATTCTGGACAACGTCGCGCGCTCCATCGGCGAAGATTCGCTCGACGTGCGCCGCCGCAATCTGTATGGCAAGACCGAGCGCAATCAGACGCCGTATGGCCAGGTCGTCGAAGACAACGTGATTCACGAACTGATCGACGAACTCGAAGCGACGAGCCAATACCGCGCGCGCCGCGCGGCCATCGACGAATTCAACGCAAACAATGAGGTGCTCAAAAAAGGCCTCGCACTCACGCCGGTCAAGTTCGGCATTGCGTTCAACGTCACGCATTTCAACCAGGCCGGCGCGCTCGTGCATATCTATACCGATGGTTCCGTGCTCGTGAACCACGGCGGCACCGAAATGGGCCAGGGCTTGAACACGAAGGTCGCGCAGGTCGTCGCGCATGAACTCGGCGTCGGCTTCAATCGCATTCGCGTGACCGCGACCGATACGAGCAAGGTCGCGAATACATCGGCGACGGCGGCATCGACGGGCTCTGATCTGAACGGCAAAGCCGCGCAGGACGCGGCGCGTCAATTGCGCGAGCGCCTCGCCGCGTTCGCCGCCGAGCGTTTTGGCGCGGGCGAGGTCAAGGCTTCGGACGTGCGCTTCGCGCATGATCGCGTGATCGTCGGCGAGGTGGTCTTGCCGTTCGAAGAAGTGATCGCCAAGGCGTACCTCGCGCGAATCCAGTTGTGGTCCGACGGTTTTTACGCGACGCCGAAGCTCTACTGGGATCAGGCGAAGCTGCAAGGCCGGCCGTTCTATTACTACTCGTACGGCGCAGCCGTGTCGGAAGTCGTGATCGACACCCTGACCGGCGAAATGCGCGTGCTGCGAGCGGACGCGCTGCATGACGTGGGCGCGTCGTTGAACCCGGCGCTCGACATCGGCCAGGTGGAAGGCGCGTTCATTCAGGGCATGGGCTGGCTCACCACCGAAGAGCTGTGGTGGAACGCAGGCGGCAAGCTGATGACGCACGCGCCGTCCACGTACAAGATTCCGACCGTCAACGATACGCCGCCGGTCTTCAACGTGCGCCTCTTCAAGAACCGCAACGCGGAGGACAGCATTCATCGTTCGAAGGCAACCGGCGAGCCGCCGTTGCTGCTGCCGTTTTCGGTGTTCTTTGCGATTCGCGACGCCGTCTCGGCGGTCGGCGATCACAAGGTGAATCCGCCGCTGAACGCGCCCGCGACGAGCGAGGAGATCCTCAAGGCAATCGGTGCGGTACGCGCGGCCACGTCCGCCGCGCGCCGCTAACAGAGAGAGGGATGAGCGCGATGAAAGACTGCTCCGCCATTCAGATCGGGCGGCGCGGCGCGGTGGAAGCACCGCGCGCGGCGCCGATGCACATCGTGCTGTTCGGCGCAGGACACGTGGGTCATGCGCTGATCGAGTTGCTCGGCAATCTGCCGTGCGTGGTTCAGTGGGTCGACGAGCGCGACGAACTCTTTCCCGACGAAACGCCCGCGAACGTGCAGATCGAAGCCACCGACACGCCCGATGCGATCGTCGACGCCGCGCCGCCCGGCGCCTGGTTTCTCGTGATGACGCATAACCATGCGCTCGATTTTTCGCTCGCCGAACGCATCATGCGGCGGACCGATTTCGCTTACTTCGGCATGATCGGTTCGAAGACGAAGCGCGTGAAGTTCGAGCGGCGTTTGCTGGAGCGTGGCGTGGAGCTTGAACGGCTTGAGCACATGACGTGTCCGATCGGCGTGCCCGGCATCGTCGATAAGGCGCCTGCGATGATCGCCGTCGCGGTGTGCGCGGAGTTGTTGCAGGTTCGCGGGCGGCGGGCTGCTGCGTGTACTTCGATGCAAACGGACGCGGAATACAAGCGGCCTCTCAGCGTCTAAGCGATAAACGTCCAACGCGCCCGGACAGTCTGAAACGCATCGAGCGCGTGAGTCCATCACGCCACAACTCACCGCGCCCGCCTCGCCCCCCGCGCTTTCTGCGCGACCAGCCCATCCGACACCCCGAACATCAACGCACGCAGCCAGCCGAGATCACTCGGGCGATCCGGCTGCGGATGCCACATCTGATAACACTTGATACGCGGAAACGGAATCGGCGCCTCGACCACCGCGAGCGGCAGAATGCTCGCATAGTGGGTCGCGAAACGACGCGTCGTCGTGAAGATGAGATCCGATTGCAGCAGCGTCTGCGGCACGAGGCCGAAGTAGGGCAGCGTGGCGACGATGCGCCGCTCGGCTTTCGCGCGCGCGAAACCCGTGTCGATCGCGCCGCCGCGCGCGCCGCTATACGGCGTCGGCGCGAGATGCGGCGCGGCGAGATAGGCTTCGCGCGTAAGCGGCGCACGCGTCAGCGGATGATCCGCGCGCATC
Organism: Paraburkholderia graminis C4D1M; assembly: GCF_000172415.1. Lineage (GTDB taxonomy): Bacteria > Pseudomonadota > Gammaproteobacteria > Burkholderiales > Burkholderiaceae > Paraburkholderia > Paraburkholderia graminis. The sequence continues at coordinate 97,581 of NZ_ABLD01000003.1, read as the reverse complement.
ATGCACACGACAGTGTCCGAGAACAGATCGCTGCGCTCGAAACGCGGATCGGGCTTCGGCCAGTTGCCGATCACGAGATCGAGCTCGCCGGCATCGAGCGCGGCGGAATGATCGAGCATCGGATTCAGCGAATCGATTTCGAGCCGCGCATGCGGCGCCGCCTCGCGAAACTGCGCGATCACGGTCGGCATGAAGAAGTCGTTCAGATAATCGGGCGCGGCCACGCGAAAGGTGCGGCGCGAGCGGCCCGGATCGAAATCGCCGTGCGGCGTGGCCACGAAATCGACTTCGCGCAGCACGCGTTGTGCCGACGCAAGCAGCGATTCGCCGTATTCGGTCGGCACCATGCCGGACTTGCCGCGTACGAGGATCGGGTCGTTCAGCGTCTCGCGCAGCTTGCGCAGCGCCGTGCTGATCGCGGGCTGAGTCTGATTGAGCCGCAGCGCGGCTTGCGTGACGCTGCGCTCGACAAGCAGCGTGCGCAGCACGCGCACGAGCCAGATGTCGAGGGAGGCGGCGGTGTCGTCCATGGTAGAAGCCAAGCGAAGGCGAGCGGGCGTTGTGCCCCGGTGCCCGAAAGTCAGCCGCGCGCAGGCCCGGCAACACGCGGGTCATGAATCGCGCAAAGGTTATAACCTTAGGCCCAATTGCATCGCGGCGGCCATAGCGGGCACGGTATGACCGGCATCAGCCGCGCAAGCGCGGCCACCGAGCGTCATGCCGCGCTTGCGGCCACCACGCGTCACGCCGCGTGCTCCGCGTTCAAAGGTCCGCGACACCCGAGGGCAACGCGCTGATCCGCTTCACTTCGCTCGATTCCAGCCAGTTCGGCGTGCGCGCGCAGTACAGCACCATCGGCAACGCGTCCTCGCCCCAGAACAACTGGTCGTTCAGACGAAAGGTCGGCACGCCGTAGACGCCGAGCCCGATTGCATCCGCCGTATTGCGCCGCAACTGGGCTTGCACTTCCTCGCTCTTGATGAGTTCGGGACCATCGGGCATGCCGACGCGCTCGCACAGTTCGGCGAACGCCTCGTCGGTCGAAGGATCGCGGCCTTCGCGCCAGATGAAGCGGAAGATTTCGCGCACGCACACCACGTCGGCCTGCGCGGCAGTGGCGAGCAACAGCGGCTTCATCGAGTCGAACGGATGGGCCGGCGGCATCTTGTAGGGAATGCCGAGCTGTTCCGCGCGAAAGAGCGCGTGCCGGTACATGAAGGTGCGCTTGGCCGGCACGCTGTACGCCGGCCGCTGCCCCCAATGGCGATACAGGTCGTTCAGCACCACGGGCGTGAAGGCGAAGTCGAAGCCCGGCCATTTGTCGTGTTGCTCGAGCAGCAGGTACGTGAACGGCGAGACGAAATCGTAGAACCACAGCGGCTGCGCGGCGTCGATGCCAACGGTCATATATGTCTCCCGGATTGCCTGTCCGACAGATCGGCGGATGCGTCTGCTAGATCGTCGGAATTGTAATGATCTTACGCGGTGCGGCTGCGGCTTGCACCGTCAATCTGGTTTGCGGCGGTCGTCGGCGCGGGTTTCGCCGATCTCGGCGGCTTCGTTCGGCGCGGCGTCGGTTTCGGCGGCTTTGCCAGCTTTGCCGGCTTGATCCGCGCTGTCGGCCTGGTCGGCGGCGCGTGCTTCGATGTCCGCGGCTTCCGCTTCCTCGGTTTCGTCGTCCGCGGTATCGAACGCCTCCGACATCTCGCGCCGGCCATCGCGGCTTTGCGTGAGCCTTGCCCGAACGAAGCCGATATGCTCGCGCAGCACATAGAACTGGTCCGCATAGGCGAGCGGCATCTTCAGGCCGTTCACCGAATCCTCGATGGCGTCGAGCCGTTGCAGCAGCGACGCCCGCTCGGCCGCCGAATGATCGCTGAGCGCGCTGCGCTCAATCGCGATCAGCGCGCCGTACCAGCGATAGATGCGCGACTTCACGCGCCACGCATACAGCGACGGCACGAGCCGCAGCGCCGGAATCAGCAGCACGATAAGCGGCACGACCACCACCAGCAGACGGTCGGCGAGGCTCGCGAGCCAGAACGGCAACACCCGGTACAGGAAGCCTTTGCCCGACTTGTAGTAGCGCGCGGCGTCGTCGCTGATCGGGAAGTCGTGGGCGAGCGGCGCGGGGAATTCGCCGGCGCGCTGCATGATGTTCGCCTTGCCGTGCACCTCGCGCGCGGCGTCGATCAGAAGGTCCGACAGCGCCGGATGCAGCGAGTCGCGCGCCACCAGTTCGGCGGTCGGCGCGACCATGTGAATCGGTGCGGACGGCAGATTCTTGCCGAGGTCGAACGCGCCCATCGGCAATTCCAGCTGCGTCAGATACGGAAAGCGCCGTGTGTACGCGTCGGCCTGGACGAAATCGTAGAACTGCACATTCGGCGTACGGTAAAGCTTGCCCATGACCGCGGGCTGCGCGGAATCGCCGGCCAGAAATGCCGCATCCACCTTGCCGGAGACGAGCGCTTGCGCGGCGTCGTCGCCCGAAAGCGGCAGCAGCTTCGTCGTGCCGCCGGGCTCGATGCCGTTCGCCTTGAGGAGCGCGAGCGCCAGTTGTCGCGTGCCGCTGCCTTCGGCGCCGACCGCGAGGCGCTGGCCCTTGAATTCGGCGAGCCGCGCAACCGTCGGGCCGTGATAGAAGATCGCGAGCGGCACATACGACACGCTGCCAAGCGATATCAGCCCGTTGCTCGCCGTGCCCGGCGCCATGCCGTCCTGCACGAATCCGACGTCGACGTCCGAGTTCGAGTCCGACAGCCGCTTGAGGTTTTGCAGCGAGCCTTCGGAGGGCAGCACCTTCAACGTGATGCGGTTGCGCGCCAGAATCTCCTTGTACTTTTGCGCGGCGTTCCAGAAGGTGCTGCCTTCGGGACCGGCGCTGATGGTCAGCGTGCTGGGAGGCGCGGGTTGGATCAGGCGCACGGCGACCCAGATCGCGGCCACGGCGATCAGGAAGATGGGTCCGAACGAGACCGCGAGGTCGCGCCATGAGATCGCGACAAAACGCGCGACGAGGCGGGGAGGGCGTAGGCGGCCGGGGACTGGCTTCATCGGATGACGGGGACGGCGACTGTCGAAGGTGAACTGGAATGCGGCGCTGCGCGTGGCGCCGATGGTACCTGAGATTGCCGCGGCGGCGGAATGCGCGGCGTCGGCGTGTGTCGAGAAAGCCGTAACAAAAGGTGACTGCGGGTGACTGCGGGTGACTGCGGGGTGACTGCGCCCGCCGGTGAATCGCCACTGACCCGTATCGCGTATGACTAAACCCTTTGCGCTTCTGGCCCGGCTAGATTAAATTGTGCATCGCTGCCGCGAACACACGTCTCGCGCGGCGCGACCCGGCACGACAGACAAGAACCGGGCGCGTCGGCGGATCTCGCGGCTTGCCGGTTTCCGTACCGCATCGCATGCAGGTCAGTATCGTCAGCGCGTGCGGTATAGGCAGCCGGTCTCTCTTTGTGCCTCTCGCATCTCGTGTCGCCGCCCACAGCCGGCCATTGCCTCGCCGCGCGCATTGTCGCGCGTCGGCCCTGGCCGCAGGTAGTCGTAACGAAGCCGCTTATTCAAGCGGTCCAATATGAAGCTAAGGAGAGAAGAAATATGAAATCGGTCGGTTTTCTGAAGACGCTGGGCTCGGTGGTGGCAATGGTGGTGGCATGCAACGTCTATGCTCAGGCAAGCGATGCAACGGCAACCGGCACGACAGCCGCCCCCGCCGCCAGCGCGAAGGCGAGCAAGAAGGCCAATAGCCAGCTCGGCCGCAAGGTGCGCGCCGCGATCTCGAAGACGCAAGGCGTCGACGTGTCGAACATCTCCGTGCGTGCCCGCGGCGGCGCGGTGACGCTGACGGGTTCGGTGCCCGACCAAGGCCAGATCGACGCGGCCGGCGAGGCAGCGAAGGGCGTCGCGGGCGTGACGTCGGTGTCGAACAAGCTGTCGGTGATGCAGCAGTAAGCGTGACGAGCGGGCGCATCGGTCAGCCCGCCGTGACGGCGCGCTGACCGGCTGCGTGAGTGGGCGAGATAGCGCCGGAAGCCGCTCTTTACACGGCTCTTTATACGGCTCTTCGCGCGGCTCCCGACGCAATGCGCCGTTCGATGCATGCGAAAAAGCTCCGGCAATCCTGCCGGAGCTTTTTTTCGTCACGCGATTACGCGCGATCATTCACAAGCAGCGACGATGGCGTCGCCATAGCTCGATGCGGTGCGGCGCTGCGCCGTCGTCCGACTGTGCGCAATGACACATTTGGGACGCTGCCCAAAGCGTACTGTGTGCATGGAGAACTGGAGTCATCGCCATGCAAACCACGCTCCTGCGCTATACCGATCTGCCCATCACCGACCGGGCCGCTTTTGAACTCGTCTGCGCGCGGCACGGCTTCGCGCCCGCGCATTTCGACGTCAGCGTTCACGCCGATCCGGCCGATCCCGCCCAGGGACGCCTCGTCACCGTGCGGCGCGGCGGCTGGGCGCAATCCTATTACGACCGTCAGGGTCAATGGGTCAGACAGTTCGAGGCCGATCTCACCTGCCGCTTCTTCAGATGATTCGCGTCACGGCGGCGGGCACCCTCAGCACCACCCCCAGCGCCGCTCTCAGGCCAGCACGAGACGCACGCCGACCAGCGTGAGCGTGGCGGCGAGCAGATTGCGCAGCAGCGCATCGGGTGCGCGCGCGGACAGCATGCTGCCGATCGCGATGCCCGGCAGCGAGCCGACCAGCAGCGACAGCAGCATCGACCAGTCGACGGAACCGAGCAGCCAATGGCCCGCTCCCGCGAGCAGCGTGAGCGGCACCGCATGCGCGATGTCCGAGCCGACGATGCGCATGGTCGGCAGCAGCGGATAAAGCAGCAGCAACACGGTCACGCCGATCGCCCCCGCGCCCACCGAAGTCAGCGACACCAGCACGCCGAGCACCGCGCCCGTCAGCATGGTGAGCACAAGCGTGCGCCCCTGGCTCGGCGTGCGGCGGCGGTGCGCGCCCAGCGCGGCGAGTTGCGGGCGGAACACGAGCGCGACCGCCGTCACGAGCAGCGCGGCGCCGAGGACAAGCTGGATCAGCCGGCTCGCGCCCGGCGTGTCCATCCCGTAGCGGTGCAACAGCAGCAGCGTGATGGTCGCGGCGGGCACGCTGCCGGCCGCGAGCCGCAGCGTCACCTGCCAGTCGACGGAACCCTTCAGGCCGTGGACCAGCGTGCCCGTCGCCTTGGTGGCGGCCGCGTACAGGAGGTCGGTGCCGACGGCCGTCGCCGGATGCACGTTGAAGAGCAGCACCAGAATCGGCGTCATCAGCGAGCCGCCGCCCACGCCCGTCAGTCCGACCAGAAAGCCGACGAACAGGCCGGACGCGGAGTACAGCAGATCGATATGCGGAAGAGCCATTGAAGAGACCGCGGGCGGTCGGTGGATTGACGGTTAGGGCACGGGCGGCGCGCGTGCCTCGACCGCCGACGCGGGTCGGCAAGCTGGAAAGAAGGCGGCGCCCGGCGCGGCGAAAGCCGCTATTGTCGCAAAACTGACGCCGCAGCGTACGGGAATGCGCGGAAGCGGGCGTGCCGCGAGGGTTGTGAGCGGCGCGCCGCTCACAGCGCGCGGCGAATTTCGACGACGCCGAACGCCGCCAGCATGATGCCGACGAACCGGTCGATCGCGAGCCTCAGCTTGCTGCCGATCGCATGCCGCGCCAGCGACACCACGGTCACGAGGAAACACCACCACGCGATCGAGCCGCAGAACACGCCGCCGACGGTCGTCAGCGCGATCGTCGATGAAAATGCGCCGCGCGGCGCGAGCGTCGTGAACAGCGCGGCAAACATGATGACCGTTTGCGGGTTCGTCAGCGTGAGCAACAGGGAGCTTGCGTAGGCACGCAACGCGCCGGCGCGGCCCACTTGCGCGAGCTTGCTGTTGCCGTTGCCATTGCCGTCTGGTTCGCCGTTGGCCGTGTCTGCCGGCGCTTTTTGCAGCAGCGTGCGCACGCCGAGATACAGCAGGAACAAGCCGGCGAGCAGATGCAGCGGCCGGTCATAAGCCAGCATGAACTGCGAGATGCTGACGAGGCCGAGCGCGGCGATCAGGCCATACAATGCGTCGCCCGTTGCAATGCCGAGGCCGATGGCAAGCCCCGCCCGCGGACCGCCGGTCAACGTGCGGCGAATGCAGAGCATGCCCATCGGGCCGACCGGCGCGGCAATCGCGAGGCCGACGCCGGCGGCGGTGAAGAAGAGGCTGGTCATCGACATGGCGGGTTCCGATGGTTGTTGTCTGGATAGCGCGGGGCGAGCGATGTGTGTCTAAAATCTGCAACCCGCCGCCTCCCACGACCATCGCCCAGCATAGCCACAGCGCATCCCGCGAGCAAGCTTCCACTCCCCACAATGTCACTAACCGTGAATACCCTGGCCTAGCGCGGCTGCCGCTTCTCCTCGGGCATAATTTTCCGCACTCAAATCCTCGGAGCCGTTTCCCATGTGGCAGATCGATCAGGTGACGTTGCGCTTGTTCATCGCCGTTTGCGAGGAAGGCACCATCGCGCGCGCCGCGGAGCGTGAGTTCATTGCGCCTTCGGCGGTCAGCAAGCGGCTCGCCGATCTCGAAGCGCTCGTCGACGTCGCGCTGCTTTCGCGCAGTCAGCGCGGCGTGCGCGCGACGGCCGCCGGCGAGGCGCTGTTGCGGCACGCGCGGCTCATCATGCGCGGCCATGAACGCATGCAGGCCGAACTCAGCCAGTACGCAGCCGGCGCGCGGGGCACGTGCGCGTGCTGGCGAACGTATCGTCGATGGTCGAGTTTTTGCCCGAGGCCTTGTCCGAATTCCTGAAGGCCAATCCGCAGATTCGCGTGGATGTCGAAGAGCGCGTGAGCGCGGAGATCGTGCGCGGTCTCGAGGAAGGCGTTGCAGATCTCGGCATTTGCCGCGACGTCGTGCCGATGGGCAGTCTCGACGCGCTGCCGTACCGCGCCGACCATCTCGCGCTGATCGTGCCGCGCGGTCATCCTCTCGCTGCGGAGGCCAACGTCGGCTTCGAGCAGACGCTCGCCTTCGATCATCTCGGGCTCTCGTCGAATGCATCGGTCAATGCGCTGATGCAGCGGATCGCGGCCGAGAAAGGGCGCGAGTTGAACTACCGCACGTACGTGTCGACCTTCGACGCCGCGTATCGCTTCATCCAGGCCGGCCTCGCGGTGGCGATCCTGCCAGGCGAAGCGCTGCCGCGCCATGCCGCGGACGAATACGGCATCGTCGCCGTGCCGTTGTGCGACGCATGGGCCGAGCGGCGCTTCGTGATCTGCGTGCGCGACCGCGGCGCGCTGACACTTGCCGCGTCGCATCTGCTGGATCATTTGCTGCGCGCGGTTTAGGGCGTTGCGCCGCGGTTGCGCTAACTACTCACGCTCCACGCACGCCCCGCCCCTTCTGAAAAGCCCTTAAGGGTTTCCCCTCTGCGACGCCGCACGGCCGTCCCGCTTGCTTCGCCGGGCATCGTCAACGGCGATGGAGTGCTTCGTCAACGCAGACTTTGCTACGCGCACGCGCGCAGGCACGCTGTGATCCGTGCTTCATTTCCCCGCATTTCTCCGCAGGAATTCAACCCATGAGCGACATGAGCGACATGAGCGATACGAAGGAACGCGTCGTCATAACCGAAGTCGGCATGCGCGACGGTCTGCAAAGCATCGCGCGAACCATGCCCACCGAATTCAAGCGCCGCTGGATCGATGCCGCGTATGCCGCCGGCGTGCGGCACATGGAAGTGGCGTCGTTCGTGCCGGCGAAACTGTTGCCGCAGATGGCCGACGCCGACGAAGTCATCGCTCACGCACTCGGCTACGACGATCTCATCGTGACCGCGCTCGTGCCCAATCTGAAGGGCGCGCAACGCGCACTCGAAGCGGGCGTCCATCGGATCGTCGCGCCGATTTCGGTGAGCACCGCGCACAGCCTCGCGAACGTCCGCAAGACGCCCGCCGAAATGATCGATGCGTTTGCAACCATGCGCGACGCGATCGACAGCGCGCAAGGCGCAGGCACGCGGCGTGTGCAACTGATCGCCGGTTTGTCGACGGTATTCGGCTGCACGCTGCAAGGCGCGGTGCCTTACGCGGACATCGCGGCGATCGCACGCGACGCCGTCAACGCAGGCGCCGATGTCATCGCACTCGGCGACACGACCGGCGAAGCCACGCCGCGTCAGGTCGGCGAGATCATCGACCGCGTGCGCGGCGTCGCGGGCGACAAGCTCCGCTCGCTGCATTTCCACGACACGCGCGGCTTGGGCCTCGCGAATACGCTGATCGCGCTGCAACACGGCATCCGCGAATTCGACGCGTCGCTCGCCGGACTCGGCGGCTGCCCGCATGCGCCTGGCGCGACGGGCAACGTCAACACCGAAGACCTCGTGTTCATGCTTAACAGCATGGGCTATGAAACCGGCATCGACCTTGCCCGCCTGATCGCGTCGCGCGACGTGCTCGCCGATGCATTGCCGGGCGAGCCGCTCTACGGTTATCTCGCGCGCGCCGGTGTGCCGAAGCAGTTCGCGATCTCCCAACCCAGCCAACCTTCAACTCCTTCGTGCTCGCAGGTGCCGCAATGAACGCCTCTTCTTTTACCGACAATTCCGCCGCCGACGCGCCGCAACGCGCGTTGCCGCTCGCCGGCATTCGCGTGATCGAGCTTTCGCATATGGTGATGGGTCCGACGTGCGGGATGATCCTCGGCGATCTCGGCGCCGAAGTCATCAAGGTCGAGCCGCCGCGCGGCGACGGCACGCGGCGCCTGCTCGGCACCGGCGCGGGTTTTTTCCGCACCTTCAATCGCAACAAGAAGAGCGTCGCGCTCGACCTCGATAGCGAGGCGGGACTTGCCGCGCTGCATGAGCTCGTCGATACCGCCGATGTGTTCGTCGAAAACTTCAAGCCGGGCCGCATGGCGAGCCTCGGTCTCGACTACGCGTCGCTGCGCGAGCGCAACCCGAAGCTCATCTACGTTTCGCACAAGGGCTTTCTCAACGGGCCTTATGAGCACCGGCTCGCTCTCGACGAAGTCGTGCAGATGATGGCCGGCCTCGCCTATATGACGGGCCCCGTGGGCCGTCCGCTGCGCGCGGGCAGTTCGGTCAACGACATCATGGGCGGCATGTTCGGCGCGATCGGCGTGCTGGCCGCGTTGCACGAACGGCATGCGAGCGGACGCGGCAAGGAAGTGCAGAGCGCGCTCTTCGAGAACTGCGTGCTGCTGTCCGCGCAGCACATGCAGCAGTATGCGGCCACCGGCGTGGCGCCTGCGCCGATGCCCGAGCGCATCAGCGCATGGGCCGTGTATGACGTGTTCACGCTTGCCGGCGACGAGCAGATGTTCATCGCCGCAACGGGCGACGGTCAATGGCGCGCGTTGTGCGGGATTCTCGGCCGCGCCGATCTGCTCGCCGACCCGCGTCTCGCAACCAACAACGATCGCGTGCTCGCGCGCTCATGGCTGTTGCAGACGCTCGGCGAAACCCTGCGGGAATTCGACGGCGCGGCGCTCGTGCCGCTGTTCGAACGCGACCATATTCCGTTCGCGTCGATCGTGAAGCCCGAAGAACTGTTCGACGATCCGCATCTGAACGACAGCGGCGGCCTTGCGCGTCTCACGCTCGACGACGGCAGCGAAACCGCGATGCCGCTGCTGCCCATTTCAATCGACGGTGAGCGTTTGCAGCCGCGTCAGCCGATCGCGAAGATCGGCGAGCACACGGCTGATGTGCTGCGCGAACTCGGCTATGACGACGCGCGAATCGCCTCGTTGACGAGCGGTTCAAATCAGACGCCGCGCGAAGCCGCATAGGCGTTTCTTGTCGCGCACGCGGTCAACCAAGGCTTAACCGGCAACAGACCGGCATTCAAGGAGACAGACGATGAAGTCGTCGAATCAAACAGTGTATGCAACAGCGCTCGGCGATGCCGGCGCGCTCGGCTTGCCTTCGGGCGCCGGCGCAGCGGCGGGCGGCCGTGCCGAAGAAATCGCCCTTGGCGGCGCGCGCATTTCGGCGCGGCTCGACCGCCTGCCGGCCACGCGTTCCATCTGGAAGCTCGTGATGTTGCTGAGCCTCGGGCTCTTCTTCGAACTGTACGACCTCATGTTCTCCGGCTACATCGCGCCGGGCCTCGTGAAGAGCGGCATTCTCACCGCGACGACGCATGGTCTCTTTGGCACGAGCGGTGTCGCGAGCTTTATCGCCGCATTGTTCGCGGGGCTTTTCATCGGCACGGCGGCTTGCGGTTTTCTCGCCGATCGCTTCGGGCGGCGCGCGATCTTCACATGGTCGCTGCTGTGGTACACGGCGGCGAACATCGTCATGGCGTTTCAGGACACGGCGCTCGGGCTGAACCTGTGGCGCTTTATCGCGGGCATCGGCATCGGCGTGGAGATCGTGACGATCGGCACGTACATCTCCGAACTGGTGCCGAAGCATGTGCGCGGCCGCGCGTCCGCGTGCTCGCAGGCCGTGGGTTTTTGCGCGGTGCCGATCGTCGCGTTTCTCTCGTATCTGCTGGTGCCGCATCGATATTTCGGCCTCGACGGCTGGCGTCTCGTCGTATTGACCGGCGTGGTCGGCGCGATCGTCGTCTGGTGGATTCGCCTCGGTTTGCCGGAGAGTCCGCGCTGGCTCGCGCAAAAAGGCCGCCTCGACGAAGCCGACGCGATCATGACGCGGCTCGAGGCGCGAGTCGAACGCGAGTATGGACGTGCACTGCCGGAGCCTGCATTGCCCGAGCCGGTGCGGGCGCGCGCTGCGTTCCGCGATCTGCTCGTGCCGCCGTATCGCAAGCGCACGCTGATGCTGATCATCTTTCACGTATTCCAGACGATGGGCTACTACGGCTTCGCGAACTGGATTCCGACCTTGCTGATCAAGCAGGGCATCACGGTGACGACGAGCCTGATGTATGCGAGCATCATCGCCGTGGCCGCGCCGCTCGGACCGCTGCTCGGCTTGCTGATCGCGGACCGCTTCGAGCGCAAGACGGTGATCATCTGCATGGCTGCGGTCAACGTGGTGTGCGGGCTGCTGTTCAGCCAGGCGCGCGAGACCGTGCTGCTCGTGAGTCTCGGCGTGTGTCTCGTGCTGGCCGGCAACATCATTTCCTACAGTTATCACGCGTATCAGGCCGAACTCTTTCCCACCAGCATTCGCGCACGCGCTGTCGGTTTCGTCTATTCGTGGAGCCGGCTTTCGGCGATGTTCTCCGCATTCGTGATCGCCGGATGCCTGAGAGAGTTTGGAGTGAATGGCGTGTTCGCATTCATTTCGAGTGCGATGGTGATCGTGATGCTCGCTATCGGCACGCTGGGGCCGAAGACGCGCGACGTCGCACTGGAGGACATCTCGAAGTAGCGCACTGGGCGCGAGAACAAACGTGCTCGCGCTTCAATAATCTTTCCGGCAATGTGCGGTAGCGCACGTTGATTGCCGCCACGAGTTCGCGGCGCCGCGCGGTCGTTCGGATCGCAACGGCAACGGCGGCGGATTTGCGTCCGGAATGGGCGATACCGCGCATTTCACAGCGGAAGAAGTCTTGGCCTTGGCGCAAATTTGCAGGATGTTGGGTGTAACGTTTTCTGGCGACTGCTGCCGGTGCATCGGCAAGTCGCGGGTTTCGGAGACGACGCGCGTCACGAATGCGCGCCACATACTAACTATCGGATGAGAGCGTCGAGTGGGCCGTTTTTGCTCACGTGCGCGGATCATCTCGCCGCTGTGAAGCGGGCGGTCATCAGAGAGATAAATCGTGAGGATTCTTCAACTGGTTCACGCACCACGATTGTCGGGGGCAGAAGTACTCGTCAAAGGGCTTGCAATTCATCATCAGCGTGCCGGGCATGAAGTCTGTATGACTTCGCTGCTGCCGCAGCAGGACGATTTCGCCGACATTCGCGCGGAACTCAACGCGGCCGGCGTCATGTGCCGCTTTCCGCAAGTGCGTCATGGACGCGCGGGCAAGCTGGTGCACCTGTATCGCGTGGTGCGCGAGTTTCGGCCGGATTTCATCATTGCGCATGCGACGCTTGCGGCGCTCTATGTGCGTTTGTTGCCGGTGCATACGCCTATCGCATGGGTAATGCACTCGGGTGTCAACGACTTCGAGAACGGCGCATTGAAGCGCGCCGAACGCCTGCTGTCGCGGCGAGCTAGTGCGATCATCGGCGTCTCGCAGCAGAATCTCGACGACTATATGCGCGAGATCGGCCGGCATCCGTCGATGGTTGTGATTCCTAATGGAGTGGACGCGTCGCAATTCGCCGCGCCGGACGCCACGCCTGCGCATGACAGCGCGGTGCCGCCGAAGCAGATCGTCCAGCTCGGCCGGTACATAGAAGCAAAGAGTCAACTCCACACCGTTCGCGCGTTCGAGCGCGTCTTGCAGGTGGAACCCGAAGCACGTCTGCTGCTTTGCGGTGTGGTCGAAGAAGTCGACTATCACCGCGCGGTGGTGTCGCTGGTCAGAGAGCTTGGGCTCGAGAGCAAAGTGACCGTATGCGGACCGCGCTCGGACGTCGCCGCGGTGTTGCGTTCGTCGCGCGTGTTCGCGATGCCCTCGCGTTTCGAAGCGCAGAGCATTGGCTTTCTCGAGGCGCTGGCGTCCGGCATTCCGGTCGTCGCGAACCGGATTCCTTCGTTCGGCTTTGCGAGCAGCCTGCCCGGCGTGAGCCTTGTCGATACGACGGACGTCGAAGCGTACGGCCATGCGCTCGCTAACGCGCTGAATACGCCGCGCGCGCACCGGCAGCTCGCCGGTTATACGTTGCACGATACGGCGGATCGCTATATGTCGATCGTGCGCAAGTTCGCCGAGCCTTTGCGCATGTCCGCCTGACAGGATCGACCGGCCGCTTCGTTACGCGTCGCACGACGTTATTGAGCGAGCCGGTCGATTCGCACCGTCTCCGAAAAAAGCCCCGGCAATTCGCCGAGATCCTGCGGCGTGCCCAGCGTCAGGCCGTTTTTCAGCGGATAGCGCGACAGCGCCGGAGCGCCGCCCGTGAAGTAGAAGTCGCCGAGCGTCGCGTCCACTCGACGATAAAGCGCGAGCGCCGCGCCTTGCTTGCCGTGAACGTAGGCCGGAAACACATCCGACCACGACATGCCGCGCAACGAAGCGACATGCGCGGGCATCGCAGCCGGGTCGGCGATATCAAGCGCGGCAATGTCGATCAACTCGTCGGCGTCAGTGCCGTCGAGGCGCGGCGTGACCAGCAGCAGCGTGTCGCGATCTTCGCCGTGCAGCGAGGCGATCGCGGGCTTCACGAAGCCTGGCATGAAGCCGGCCGGCAGCATTTTGCGTTCGCCGATCGTCATGCCCGCGTTGTCGTTGCGTATGACCCTGAGCGACACGCGTTCTTGCCCCGTCTCCAGCGCAACGAGCGATGAGGGCGAGCCCGCCTTGCCGAACGGCAAGAGCGTCGCATTCTGCGTGAGACCTTTGGCTTCTGCGACGAGCGTGGGCTGAGCAGCAGTGCTTGCCGCGCCGTTCGAGGACGCGAGCCACAAATCGAGTCCGCTGTCCGCGCGCTTCTGTGCAATCAGCACACTCGCGCGATGCGTGCCGGTGAAATCCGCGGCCACATATTGCTGCGTCAGCTCGGGCTTGAATGCGGTACTTGTTTGCAGCCAGAGGCGCGGCGCGTCGAAGTGGTCGCCCGCGCTGCGCAGCAGCCAGAAGGCGGTGCCGTTCTCGCGCGCGGTGACGATCATCAGATCCGCCTTGCCGTCGCCGTCGAAGTCGCCGAGCAGAAAGCGCGCGCTGTCGAAGCACAACTTGTCGCCCGCGCAGCTTGGCGCGGTGGCGCGTGCATCGAATGGAACCGCGGCCTTGTACCACAGCGCCGGCGGCGCGGCGCGTTCCAGCGACGCGACGTAGGCATCGAATCCAGGACCGTCGTGCTGCCGTTGCACGTAGACGGCGGATGCGTCGCCCGTTCCCATCACGTCGGCATACATGGCGGTCGCGAGCCGCAGATCGTTGGCCTGAATGTGCTGCGTTGTGGCCCAGCGGTAACGGGTGGTGAGCGCCGCGCAGCCGCGCATCGTCAGCTTGCCGCCCGTTTCGCCGAGGCAGTGACGCATCGGCGTGTAGACGAGGCCAAAATCCCAAGGCGTCCAGCGTTGCGCGAGGTCCCATTGATCGCAGCTTTCCGCGCGCAGATAACCGTCGCGCTCGGCAATGCATTGCGACGTGGCCACACTCACGAGGGCGGCGTTGCGTGCATTGCCGGGATACACCGTGAGCGGTTCCCATCGCCATTGCTGCGCGGCCGATCCGTTGCACGCGGCGAGTGTGGGCGCCTGGTTCATGCCGGGCGCGGTCACACAGCGGTTCGTCGCCACGTTGAATAGCGTGATCGGGCGCGCGACGAAGTCCGGCACACGGCGATCGCTGCGGTCCGCGAACGCATAGCGTCGCGCGATCCAGTTGCCGTCCCACTGGAATTCGCCGAACACATGCGACGACTCGCTTCCGTCGACGGAAAAATAGCTCGCGACGATGTCGCGCTTGCGTTGCACCTCGGCAGCAGGAAGATTGCCGGGCCAGCCGCCGGTGGGATAAGTCACGTGGTAGACGATCGGCACGCTGTTGCCGAGCGTCTGCGCGACATGACGCGTTATGCGCGCCGCGAGAATGTGATCCGGGTGCTCGACAAATGGTACGGTATCCGGATTAAGTGTGTAGATCAGCGTGGCTTGCGCGAGAATCGTCTTCAGTGTCGCGGAGAGCGACTCGCGATCGTACTTCATGCGCCCCGAGCCGTCCGCGTTGATCGGATACGTGGATAGCGTTGCGCGCTGTTCCCATAACAAGCCGAGCGGCTCGCGGCCGCCGCGCACGCCACCGCCCGGTAGCCGCAGTTCGAGCAGCCGAACCTGCGGCTTGGCTTTCAGCACCATTTCATGCACGAGCTTGCCGGCGATCTCGACGCTCGACTCGTTCCATACGTCGGGCACACCGGCCATGCGCGCATACGCGAGCCGCGAGGCCTGCTCGCGCGTCAGCACATAGGGCAGCCTCGCGCCGTTTGCGCCTCCGATCAGATGAACTGTGGTGATGCACCATCCGGCATCGAGACGCTCGCTAATCGCGGGATCGACGAACAGCAGATCGTCGTCCAGATGCGCAACGACGGTGACGAGCGTTCCCGCCTTGCAGTCCGCCGCGCGCGCTGCCGTTGGTAACACGGCCAACGCGAGCAGCGCGAAGAGCGCGCCGAGCGCAATGCATATTCTCCGAACAACACGGGCCGCCGATGATCGCATGTGCATTCGAGCCTTTTATAGTGCGCTCGATCATACTGCAATCATCTGACGTTCCGCGTTGGCGGGCTAACACTGTGCATACGGTGGCTGCTTAGCGGGAATACTAGCGGAAACACTAACGGAAATACGCCTTGGTGTTTTCATGGACGTCGTCGCGCGCGAGCAGTTCGTGAGGCGTGAGCCACAGATATTCGCTGTGCTGATCGGGCCGGCCGACCGGCTGCGCACTCGCTACCGACAACGCATAAGCAAGCACAATGTAATGCGTCGACACGCCAGGCTCGCCCGCGAAATTATCGCTGTAGTGATGTTCGAATACGCCTTCGAAGCGCGCCGAGGAACGTGCGAGTTTCGCGATGCCGAGCTCGGCGTCGGCGATGCGCGAGAAAGCGGCGTCGAGCGTTTCGTCCTTGAGGATGCGGCCGCCGGGAACGAACCACGTGCCGCGCGCGGGCCGATTGCGGCGATGACCGAGCAGAACGCGTCCGTCTGCATCGCGAACCAGCAGATCGATCGCGACGAGCGGCGTCAAACGAACAACATCGAGGAAGTCGATTTCCGTCAGCATGCGGGTTCCCGAGCAAGCTCGCTATTGCCACGGTGATTTCCGTGGCGCAAGCAGTGTTAATAGTCGCCACGGTTGTCGTCGTCGCGAGTCAGTCTTTGCGCGACGTCCGCGATCAGCAGCAAAAGCATGAGAGTGCCTGCCGCCGCAAACGCGAATGCACCGGCTATCGCGGCCAGCACGAGCATGATCCACGCAACCCCGTTCATTATTAGCGCCCCCCGCGCGTCGATACAGATGCTAATTGCGGCGGCCGCGGTGTTCTGTGCGCTAGCTATCGCGGTTCGCGTAGTTCTCGTAGTTCTCGTAGTTCGCGTAGTTCTCGCCGCATGACTTCGAGCCGGAACGCTAGCGGGCGACGTAACCTTCCGGCGTAGTGACAGCGTCCTTGAATACGTCGGCGTTACTCGACACCACGTATAAAGGCGTGGGCGACAGTTTCAACGTTGCGACGCCGTCGCGATACGGCACCGCCGCCGCGTTGCCCATCATGTCGAGCGTGGTGACTTCGCCGCTCGTGCCGGGCGCGTCGACACGCAAGCGATATTCGACGCTTTGCCCCGCGTTGAAGCCGGTTTTCGCGCTCCATTTGTCGTTGTCGTGAGTCCAGAGCGCGGTCACGATCTTGCCACCACCGAGCCTTCGAAATGCGTACGCATGGACGCCGTTCGGCAACGCTTTGAGCGGCCCGAGCGTGCTCGTTCCGTCGACGATGCGCGTCATCGCCGCCACCGCGAGCGCCGCCGGCTTCGGACTGGTGCGAGACGGACCATAGGCGCCTTTCGCATGCTCGAGTTCGAAGAAGATGCCGTAGCCGGGCGCCGCGTCCGGCATGTCCGCGAGATAGAACACGTAGGTCATGTCGGCGCCTTCGCCGAGCAGAATCAGATGCGTGCGCGCGACGACCGCGGCTTGCGCATACAGCACGTCAGCGCCCGGATAGCGCTTGCCATACGATTCGCCGATGTCGTAACTGATGCCCGTCTCGGTCACGAATAGCGGCGCGCCGGGCTTCAGGTATTGCCGCATTTCGTGGCGCAACGCGCGCATCGACGCAGCGAGCGCGCCCGATACCGTGCCCTGATTGCGCGTGTCGGCCACGCGCTCCGGCGGATGCGACGGTGTGGCGCCAATGTCGTAATAGCCGTGCACGGTCATGCCGTCCATATAGCGGCCGATGCCGAGCGGACCCAAACGGCGCATCCACGTCACGTTGCCTTGCACCGATGAATACGTGAGGCCCATCACCACCGCATGCGGATCTGTCTGATGGATGCCTTCCCACACGGCCTTGTACATCGCGACGAAATTCGCGTCGCTGTCGCGCCACGGCAAACCGCCGTCGGCGTCGGGCTCCCAGGTGACCTGATAGTAGTTGTCGCGCTGCTTCGGAAAATAAGTCGTGCGAACGCGATTCGATTCCGCGCCGACCTTCGCCATGTACTCCTTCATCTGCGCGAGTGAAGTGGGTGCATAGCTATGAGTTTGCTTGCCCGTCGTGCTCGCCCATTTGGGGATGCCGTCGAGCTGGATCAGACGCAAGAGATCGCCGCGTTGCAGGTAGGGCGTGAGCTGCTTCGTCGCGGGATCGAAGGTGCCGGGTTTGTCCGGCTCTTCCATGTACCAGTTGCGGTTGTCGTTTATCCACGTGAGGCCGAGCGCGGTATAGACCGGACGATAACCGTCGCCGTCGCAGCAATGCTGACCGGGCGCGAGATACGCGGTGCCCTGGCCGCCGAACCGATGCAGGTCTTCATACGGAAAGCGTACGGCCGGTAGCGTGGCCGCGGTATCGGGCAGCACGCCGAAAGTGGCGATGCCGGCCGGCCGCGTGCCGCGCGATGACAGTTCACCCTGCGCGCGTTCGAGCGACGCGGACACGGCGAAATAGCCCGCTATCGGCGATGCGCAATTGAGCGTCCATGACATTGCGCCAGCGGCGACGCTGAAGCGACCGCTTGCACGCACAACATTCCACGTGTCGCGTATCTGCCAGATGAGCGTATCGTTTTGCGGCGCGCGCGTGGTGAACACAAGCGCAAACGGTTTCGATGCGGCGAAGAGACGCGTGCCGTCGCTCGGTGTATCCGCTTCGATCAAATCGCCTGCGGACGCTGCGCTTGCTTGCGACGAAGGCGCCGAGCAACGCAGGCCCTTGCCGTCGGGCGCCTTCGTATCGACCTGCGCCGCCGCTGCCTGGCATTCAACTGCCGATACGCAGAGCGCCGCGAAAAGAACCGCACATGCAGTCGTGCGCCCCGGCACGGACCTTATAATGCTTCGCACTGCGCGATGCCTGTTTGAATTCGACATACCATCCCCCGTGTATCCCGTGTATCCCGTGCTGCTCGCGCTGTGTCTCGTCGCGCGAACGTCGTCAAACTGCTAATTCACCAGGCCAGAGCCGCCGCGACGTAGTGTCCGTTGCTGCATGTTGCGGAAACCGCATAGTGCATTTCCGCAAGCTTCTGGCCGTTTCCGACTGGCGCGCGTCTCGCGCGATCCGCCGCGGGTCCGTCAATTGCGCTGTCATCTTAACGGCCGTTATTCCCCATGTTTCAGGTCTGAAACATTAATCGCCGTATTTATATTGAATGCACCCAATAAGAACAAATTAAATAACCGAAAGGCTGCGCAAGGTGCCTATATTAGACACTGCTTCGCGTTATTGAAGTGCGCGGTTCCTATCGTCAGCCGAAACCTGCGCGGCGGTTGCGCGGGGAAATCTGCACAAGCGGGAGAGTTTGTGCGCAACCGCTCCATTCATTGGCGAAAACGCCTTTATTTTGGCCCTGGTTCCGTGCGGATCGAATTGTAACCGCCCTTTTTTGAGTAGCGAACCAGTGTGCGGTGGCGAACGAAATCGACTTCTGCTTTGAACTAAGATTCGCACAACGCCAATTCAATGATATGTCGAATCGGCAATTAATTCGGTGCAATTCGGTGTTGGCGGAATATTGCCGAAAATCACCGCGAGCTACTCCTGTCAATGCGCCAACATGTCAGCACTATCGGTCATGGCGGCTAAATACTTGACTAGTGGTGGCTATGATGCACTGCTCAGAGTCGGCCCCGGCGTGGCCGTTGATGGTGAAAGTAAATCCGTTTTCTGGTGAGGATAGCTATGACCTGCGCGAGTCTCGAGTCTGCCATGCTGCGTTGGGTGCACGCACCGAACAAAGGCATGCGCCGCATCGCGATACTGATGTTCAACGACTGCTCGCTGCAAGGCGCCGGCGTTGTAGCCGAAGTGTTCCAGGCAGCGAATGAACTGGCTTCCTCGGGCCCGAGCGGCTGTTCATACGACGTGTGCTTCCTCTCCGCCGATGGCGGCATGGTGACGTCGTCGTCGGCTCTGCGCGTGTGGACCGATGGACTCGACGCGCGACATTACAGCGGCTTCGACGCGCTGTACGTAGCAGGCGGCAAGGGCGCCATCGCGGCGGCGCGGGACGAGCGCCTGATCGCGTGGCTGCGCCGCGTGCGGCACAACACCGGCATGATCCGGCCGATCGCGGAAGGACGCGCGCTGCTCGACGCGGCTTACTTACCCGACGCAAGCGGCACCTATGCATTGCGCGACGAGTCGGCGAAAACATCGCGTCAGAGCGAGCAGGGCGCCGACGCCGGCGATCGCCTCGAGTCGATGCGCAGCGCGCTCGGCATGATCAAGCGCGACCTGGGCGCGGCGGCTGCGCGCACCGTTGCTGAGCGCCTGCTTGCCGATTCGTGCTCGAACCTCGCGCCGCTTCTTAGCGAAGACGGCGCGCTGACGCCAGGCGACAAGGTACGCGCGGCGGCTCGCTGGCTGCAGGAAAACTGCCAGCAATCGATTTCGATTGCGGACGCCGCGCAGTTCGCGGCGATGAGCGAACGCAACTTCCTGCGCCGCTTCAAGATGGAAATGGGCATCACGCCATCGAGTTTTCTGTTGCACGAACGCCTTGCCGTGACGTGCAGCCTCTTGACCGAATCCGAATTGCCGGTCGACAAAATCGCGCGCCGCACGGGCATGGGCAACGGCGACCGTCTCGCCAAGGTGTTTCGCAAGCGAATGAGGATTTCGCCGACCGAGTTCCGGATACAGAGCCGCCGCATGGTCGGCCAGTAGCATCGGTGGGTTGCTTTGCAAGAATCATAAGGATTGCAGATATGTTGAATCAGGGAGCTGGAAATAATACGTCGTCCCACGCTGGTGAGGACGCACGCGGCGCGCGTTGCACGCGCATCGTCCCGGTCATTCTCGCGGGTGGTTCCGGCACGCGTCTTTGGCCCGTGTCGCGCGAAAATTTTCCGAAGCAACTCATCGACGTGGTGGGCTCCGATTCGCTGCTGCAAGCCACCGCACGACGCATGAACGATTTTCCCGCGGGCTGGCAGGTCGATGCTTCGCCGATCATCGTATGCGGCGAAGAACACCGCTTCGTGATTGCGGAGCAGCTTCACGAGAACGGCGTCGAAGCGCGTCTGATTGTCGAGCCTGCGCGCCGCGATACGGCGCCCGCGCTGACGCTCGCGGCCTCGCTCGCTTGCGCCGAAGGCCAGGACGGAATTCTCGTCGTGATGCCGGCGGATCATTCGATCGCCGACGTCAACGCGTTGCAGGCCGCGCTCGAAAACGCGGCACGTTACGCCGAACGCGGCGCGATCGCGGCGCTTGGCGTGCCGCCGACGCGTCCGGATACGGGCTTCGGTTATATCCGCATCGGCGCCACGGTCGGCGACGGCGCGCATGCCATCGACGGCTTCGTGGAAAAGCCCGCGGAAGAGATCGCGGCGCAGTACGTCGCAGCGGGAACCTATTGGTGGAATAGCGGCATCTTCGTTGTACGCGCAAGCGTCTGGCTGGACACGCTCGCGCGTTTGCAGCCGGACATGCACTCGGCTTGCGAGCGCGCGTTCAGCGGCGGTCGTAGCGAAGGCGGGTATTTCCGCCCGCTCGTCGATGCGTTTTTGAGTTCGCCTGCCGATTCGATTGATTACGCGGTGATGGAGCGTTTGAGTGAAGCAGCGGACGCGGCTGACACGGCAAACGCCAACGCCAACGCAAAAGATGCGTCGCCCGCAGGCGTGGTGGTCCGACTCGAAGCCGGCTGGTCCGATCTCGGTTCATGGGACGCCGTGTGGGCCGCGATGGAAAAAGACGCCAACGGCAATGCGGGCCGTGGTCGCGTGGCGTTCGAGGGCGCGGTGTCGAGCTACGCGCATTCGGAAGGACGCCTCGTCGCCTGCGTCGGCACGACGAATGTGGTGGTGGTCGAAACCGCCGACGCAGTGCTCGTGGTGGACCGCTCGCATGTGCAGGACGTCAAGGGCCTCGTGTCGCGCATCAAGGCGCAGAACGCACCGGAGGCCGACGCGCATCGCAAGGTGCATCGTCCGTGGGGCTTTTACGATTCGATCGACCACGGCGAGCGTTTTCAGGTGAAGCGCATCGTCGTGACGCCGGGCGCGCAGCTTTCGCTGCAACTGCATCACCACCGCGCCGAGCACTGGGTCGTGGTGCGCGGCACCGCGCTCGTCACGCGCGGCGAAGAGCAATTCCTGCTGAGCGAAAACGAATCGACTTACATTCCGCTCGGCATCAGGCATCGGCTGGAAAACCCGGGAAAGGTGCCGCTCGAGATCATTGAGATCCAGTCGGGCACGTATCTGGGCGAAGACGACATCGTGAGATTCAACGACAACTACGGCCGCTGCTCATAAGCAGCGGTCGCGGCGGATTGCGGACAGGAACGGTCAGTACGAGGTAAGCAAAATGCGCAGGTTTCAGGATTTGCTCGCGCGAATGTTCGATGTCGCGCTGGTGCTCGTAGGAGCGGCGGTGGCGTCGCAGATCCGCTTCGACTACCTCGCTCAATCGGGTTTCTATTGGGCGCTGGTGATGTTCGCCGCTGCCTTCGCGCTCGCGATCTTTCCGGCGTTCGGCGTCTATGAATCATGGCGCGGCCGCTCGAAGCTCGCGCTCGCGGGACAGGTGTCGCTCGCGTGGCTGATCGTGCAGGGCAGCGCGCTCGTATTGATGTATTCGTTGCATCGCAGCGACTTCGTATCGCGTTTGTGGTTCTCGTATTGGACTGCCGTGACGGGCGGCCTGCTGATCTCGTATCGCCTCATCACGCATGCGGTGCTTGCGCGTGCACGCGGCGCGGGGATGAATCTGCATCGGGTCGCGATAGTGGGAAGCGGCTCGCAATGCGACGCGCTGATTCGCCGCATCGATTCCGCGCCGACCACGGGTTTTCGCGCGACGGCGGTCTACAACACGAAGCCGGATCAATCGCCGGTGAACAGTAAAGGTGTGCCGGTTTTCGATAGCGTGGATGCGCTCGCCGAATACATCCGCACGAATGACGTTCATGAATTGTGGCTGATGCTGTCGCTCGCGGAGGAGCCGCTGATCTGTTCGCTCGTCAGCGAGTTTCGCGACGATCTGGTGAACATCCGCTTCATGCCCGACGTGCGCAGTCTCGCGCTTTTCGAGGGCAGCGGTGTGATCGAGTTGCTCGGTGTGCCTGCAATCAACCTCGTGGCGTCGCCTCTTTCGGCGAGCTCGATGCTGAAGAAAGAGATCTTCGATCGCCTGTTCGCAGCTACCGCGCTCTTCTGTCTTGCGCCGCTGCTGGTTGCTATTGCGCTCGCGGTAAAGCTCTCGTCGCGTGGGCCCGTGTTTTTCAGGCAGAAGCGCAAGGGCGCTGATGGACGCGTATTCACGATCTACAAATTCCGTTCGATGCGCATGCATACGGAAGAGAAGGGCACCGTCAGCCAGGCGACGCGCAATGATCCGCGCGTGACGAAAGTCGGCGCGTTCCTGCGCCGTACGAGCCTCGACGAATTACCGCAGTTTTTTAACGTATTGCGTGGCGACATGTCGGTCGTGGGACCGCGTCCTCATGCGCTCGAGCACGACGACCTCTATCAGAAAGTGGTCGCGGGCTACATCAATCGCTATCGGATCAAGCCGGGTATTACAGGTTGGGCGCAAATCAACGGCTTTCGTGGCGAGACCGACCGCATCGAAAAGATGGAACGTCGCGTCGAACATGACCTGTACTACC
Organism: Paraburkholderia graminis C4D1M; assembly: GCF_000172415.1. GTDB lineage: Bacteria > Pseudomonadota > Gammaproteobacteria > Burkholderiales > Burkholderiaceae > Paraburkholderia > Paraburkholderia graminis. The sequence continues at coordinate 74,653 of NZ_ABLD01000003.1, read as the reverse complement.
TGGGGCATTGGTCGTTTGCACTCGACATGCGGATCATCGGCGCGACGATTGTCGCCGGACTGGTGCATCGAAACGCTTACTAGTTGTTAACAAAGCACGCAAGGCGGTGCCTCTTTCCTGAGACATTCGCTCTTGCGCAAGGAGGAAAAAGTTATGAGCTCGCTTGGTACACGCACGGGAAGTCTCTCGGTTTTCGCAATCGCTGCACTGCTCGCGGGCTGCGCTGCCGCGCCCGGTCAGCGGATGGACACGCCGGCCACTCTTCAGGAGACGGGCGGCGATTTCAGCACCGAACCGTCACAGCAGCAGACGATACCCATCACGGACATCAATCTGTCGCTCGTGCGCAAGATGCACGCGGACCAGACCAGTGCCCCGTTGCCGCCGGCAACGCTCGCGCTCTTCGGCAAGCCGGGCCCATACCGCGTCGGTCCTGGCGACGTGCTGCAGATCGTCGTGTGGGATCACCCCGAACTCGCGGCGGCGCTCGGCCAACCGGCGCAGAACGCCAAGTCTTCGGATGCGGCCTCGGGCTTTCTCATCGACGAGAAGGGCGATATTCAGTTTCCGTATGCGGGCACGGTTCACGTGGCGGGCAGAGACGTCAGCGCGATCCAGAAGGAACTGTATAACCGCCTGAGCAAGGTGTACCAGAAGCCGGAAGTGACGGTGCGCGTGGCCTCTTTCCGTAACGCGCAGATTTTCATCGACGGTGAAGTACGCACGCCGGGCGCGCAGTCGCTGAACGACATCACGATGTCGCTGACGAGTGCGATCAGCCAGAGCGGCGGCTTCAGCCCGAACGCGGACCGCAGCCGTGTCGAGTTGATCCGCAATGGCGTCACGTATCAGTTGAACATGGACGACCTGCTCAAGCGCGGACAGAACCCGTCGAACATCTATCTGCAGGCGGGCGACGCAGTGCGTGTGGCCTCGCGTGAAGACAGCGGTGTCTACGTGATGGGTGAAGTGAACAAGCCGGCGACGGTCACGCCGATGCGCAACGGTTCGCTGACGCTCTCGCAGGCCATTTCGGACAGCGGCAGCTTCGACCAGGCTACGGCTTCCACGCGGCAATTGTTCGTGATCCGAAATTCCGCAAGCGAATCGCCGCAGATCTATCACCTCGATGCGAGCTCGCCGGTATCGATGATTCTTGCGAACCAGTTCGAGTTGCAGCCGAAGGACGTCGTGTACGTGGGCCAGGGCGGGCTGGTTCGTTTCAACCGTATCCTGAACCTGTTGCTGCCGGCGATCAATGCGGCTGTGACCGGCGTGGTAGTGGCGAAGTAAGCAGCAAAACAAGCAGCAAAGTAAAAAACGTATAAAGCAGTTCAGAAAAACCGCGGGTTATGCTGGGTGAGACCAAACATGGCAATCAACTTCGAGAACCGCTATACGGACGTGTCCGCAGCGGATGAGTTGCATCTTTCGGACTATCTCCGCACTATCGTGCGGGGCTGGCGCACTATTGCAACCGTGACGCTGATCGCGCTCGCGCTGGGGTGCGCGTACGCTTTCCTTGCGCCACCGACGTACCGGGCGGACGTGCTGTTTCACGTCGAGGACAAGACGGCGAATGCCAACGCGAACGGTAAGGATTCCTTGCCGCCGCTCACCGGCATGTTCGACACGAAACCGTCGACGGCAGCGGAAATCGAGCTGCTGAAGTCGCGTCTCGTGACGGAGGAGACCGTCAAGAAGCTGCATCTCGACATCACGGCCACGCCGCGCTACATGCCGGTGATCGGAGGTCTGATTGCCGGGCTGGTGAACGGGCAATGGGGCTTCAAACTGCCCCAGTTCATCAACCTGTCCGGCTATGCGTGGGGCAACGAGAGCATCTCGGTGTCGCGCTTCGACACGTCGAAGGAGATGTACGACACCACCTTCACGCTGGTCGCGGGCAACGACCGCTCGTACGTGCTGCGCGACAGGAACGGCATTGCGATCCTGTCGGGCCACGTCGGCGAAACGGTCCAGACGGATACCGCCGACGGTCCTATCGCGTTGCGTGTCGATGCGCTGACCGGCGCCGCGGGCTCGCAATTCGAGCTGTCGCGTGCGTCGACGCTCAGCACCGTCGACCGCTTGCAGAAGGCGCTCGTCGTGCAGGAAACCACGCTGCAATCCGGCGTGATCCGCGCGAGCCTCGAAGGCGGTGACAGCGCGCTGACCGCGGCGATCGTCAACAGCATGGCGCGTGAGTTCGTGCGCCAGGACGTTGCAAGCCGTTCGACGGAAGCCGAGCACATGCTCGCATTCCTCGACCAGCAATTGCCGGGCTTGCGCAAGGAACTGGACGAAGCGGAGCAGCGCTACAACAAGTTCCGCAATACGCACGGCACGGTCGATCTCGGCGAAGAGAGCCGCCTGCTGCTTCAGCAGATCGTCGACAACAAGACGAAGCTGCTCGATCTGCAAACGCAGCGCGCCGAGATGTCGCAACGCTTCACGGCGAATCACCCGGCAGTCGCTTCGCTCGATGCGCAGATCGCAGCGCTGCAAGGCGCGCAGGTCAACATGAACCGCAGCGTGTCGGTGATGCCGGATACGGAGCAAACCGCGTTGCGTCTGTTGCGCGACGTGCATGTCGACACGGAGTTGTACACGAATCTGCTCAATAGCGCGCAGCAGTTGCGCGTCGCGAAGGCGGGCCAGGTCGGCAACGTGCGCGTGGTCGATTTCGCCGAAGCACCCGATGAGCCGGTGCGTCCGAAGCGCGTGATCGCGATTCTCATTGCGCTGGGCGGCGGTCTGGTGCTCGGCATCATGCTGACCTTCTTCAAGCGCGCGATGTATGGCGGCGTGGAGCGTCCCGACGAACTGGAAGCCGTGCTCGGCGTGCCGGTGTTCGCGGTGGTGCCGCGCAGCCAGACGCAGTTGCGCTTGCAGGAGGACGTCATGCTGCGCCGGCGCGGTCTGCATGTTCTCGCGCAGCAGGCGCCGGAAGACATTGCTGTCGAAGGCGTGCGCAATCTCCGTACATCACTGCAACTTTCGCTCGATCATGCGGCGAATAACGTCGTGATGATTACGGGCTCGCGGCCGGACGCAGGCAAGTCGTTTCTGTCGGTGAATCTCGCGGCGCTCGTCGCATCGGCGAATAAACGCGTGCTGATTATCGACGGCGACATGCGGCGCGGCGACGTGCACTCGCACTTCGGCATCGGACATCAACCGGGCTTGTCGGATGTGCTGAGCGGCGGCGACCTGACTTCGATGATCCAGCGCGACGTGCTGCCCGGACTCGATGTGCTGGCCAAGGGCACGCTGCCCTCGCATCCGTCGGAACTGCTGATGAGTTCGCGCTTCCAGACGATGCTCGACGAACTGAAATCACGCTACGACCTCGTGATCATCGATACGCCGCCGGTACTCGCCGTCACCGATTCGACGCTGATCGGCAAGCACGCGGGCACGACGCTGCTGGTGGTTCGCCACGGCCGTCATCCGTTGAATGAAATTGCCGAGACCGCCAAGCGTCTTCGTAATGGCGGCGTGGGACTCAGAGGCGTATTGCTCACCGACGTGCCGCAGGAAGGGGCGTTCCTCGGCTCGGGTTACCAAGGCGGATATTACGGATATGACAGCATAGCGGGCTGAAATCGCGGCCGAGTTTCTCGCTACAAGTGTTGAAAAGTTAACAAGGAGAAGCCTTCATGAAACGCAAGGTCGCGCTGATCACGGGGATCACGGGGCAGGACGGGTCGTACCTCGCCGAGCTGCTGCTCGCCAAAAACTACGACGTGCACGGCATCAAACGCAGGTCGTCGCTGTTTAACACAGACCGGATCGATCACCTCTATAGAGACCCACACGATCCGGAACAGCACCTCTTTCTGCATCACGCCGATCTCACGGACTCCACCAGCATTCTGCGCGTGATTCAGCGCGTGGAGCCGGACGAGATTTATAACCTCGCGGCACAAAGCCACGTTGCGGTGTCGTTCGAGGAACCGGAGTACACGGCCAACGCCGATGGTCTTGGCGCACTGCGGATTTTGGAGGCTGTGCGTATCTTAGGTATGCAGAATAAGACGCGATTTTACCAGGCGTCGACGTCCGAACTTTACGGCCTCGTGCAACAAGTGCCGCAATCGGAGACGACGCCGTTCTATCCGCGCAGCCCCTATGCGGTGGCGAAGATGTTCGCGTACTGGACAACGGTCAATTATCGCGAAGCGTACGGTCTTTATGCCTGCAACGGGATTCTGTTCAATCACGAATCGCCGGTGCGTGGCGAGACTTTCGTGACGCGCAAGATCACGCGTGCGATTGCGCGTATTGCGGTCGGCATGCAGAAGACGCTCTATCTCGGCAATCTGTCGGCGTTGCGCGACTGGGGCCATGCGCGCGATTACGTCGAGATGCAGTGGCGCATGCTCCAACAGGAGCAGCCGGAGGACTTCGTGATTGCGACCGGCGTGCAGTACAGCGTGCGTCAGTTCGTCCAGCATGCCGCGGGTGAACTGGGTGTCACGGTGCGCTTTGAAGGCAGCGGTGTCGACGAAATCGGCATTGTCGACAAAGTGGAAGGGCGCGAGACCAGAATGTCGCCGGGCGACGTGATCGTGCGTGTCGATCCGCGCTACTTCCGGCCGGCCGAAGTCGAGACGTTGCTCGGCGATCCGTCGAAGGCGCATGCGAAGCTGGGCTGGCAACCCACCACGCCGTTTGCCGCGCTCGTCAAGGAGATGGTGCGCTCCGACTTCCAGATTGCACGTCGTGACGCGCTCGTCACGCTCGCCGGCTTCACGGCGCTCGAACATCACGAGTGATGCGATGAACAAACAGTCACGCATTTTCGTCGCGGGGCACCGCGGCATGGTCGGCTCGGCTCTCGTCAGGCGGCTCGTCGCAGCGGGCTACACGAACGTCGTCACGCGCACGCGGCTCGAGCTCGATCTCATGGATCAGGCCGCTGTGAACCGTTTTTTCGAGGCCGAGAAGATCGACGTCGTGCTGCTGGCGGCGGCGCGCGTGGGCGGCATTTTTGCCAACGCGTCGCGGCCGGGTGAGTTCATCTATGAAAACCTGGTGATCGAGACCAACGTGATTCACGCCGCGTATCGGGCGCAGGTCGAGCGGCTGGTGTTTTTCGGTTCGTCGTGCATTTATCCGAAGCAATGCCCGCAGCCGATTCGCGAGGAGTATCTGCTGACTTCGTCGCTCGAGCCGACGAACGACGCATACGCCATCGCGAAGATCGCCGGTTTGAAACTCTGCGAGGCGTACAACTGCGAATACAACACGCAGTACGTATCGCTGATGCCGACCAACCTGTACGGCCCGAACGACAACTACGATCTCAAGAGCAGCCATGTGTTGCCGGCGCTCCTGCGCAAGGCGCACGAAGCCAAGCTGAACGGCGCCGATACGCTGACGGTATGGGGCTCGGGCACACCGCGCCGCGAGTTCCTGCATGTCGACGATCTCGCCGCGGCCACGCTGTTCGTGCTCGAAAACAACGTGATGGAAGGGCTTTTCAACGTGGGCGTCGGCGAAGATCTGTCGATACGCGAACTGGCGGAGTGCATTTGCAAGGTGGTCGGCTTCGACGGCGAGCTCGTGTTCGACGCGTCGAAACCCGACGGCACGCCGCGCAAGTTGCTCGACGTCTCGCGCCTCGCGCAGATGGGCTGGCGGGCAACGATCGGACTGGAGCAGGGAATCGCGTCGACGTATCGGGAATTCGTCGAATCCTATGCCGGGTCGCCGACCGCGGCCGCCGTGCAATGACGTCTTTTCGAGGAGCTGCATAAAAATGAGTGCATCCGTCACCATCTTCCATAACGTCGTATGGTCGCGTCACAAAGGTGTCGTCTTTTCTGCGCTGCATAATATTTCGGCATCCGGAGCAATTCGCTACCGGATGGTGCAGATCGCCGATACCGAGCACGACCGCATCGGCTTTTCCGAGGTCGACTATTCGTACCATCGTTATCCGATGCAGAAGCTCTTCGACGGCTGTTACGAAGACGTGCCGACGATCAAGATGATCGCGCGGCTGACGTGGGAAGTGCTGAAGGCGAAGTCCGATCTGATCGTGCTGCCGGGTTATCACCGTCCGGAATACTGGGCGATGCTTGCGGCTTGCATTGTGACCGGCAAGCGGCGCGCGGTGTTCTGCGATTCGACCGGACGCGATCGTCCGAAGAAGCTTCTCACGTCTATTCCGAAGCGCGTGTTTTTCTCGCTGTGCGACGGCTATTTCGGTTTCGGCGAGCGCAGCCGCGAGTATCTGCTGTCGCTCGGCGCGAAGCGCGAGAAGATTTTTATACCGTGTCAGGCCGCCGCACTGCCCGGTTCTTTTTCGCCGGAGCGGGCATTGGTCGAACGCGTCGCCGCGCGTGCCGGCAATCCGCCGGTGTTTCTATACGTCGGGCGTCTGTCGGAAGAGAAGGGCGTCGGCACGTTGATCGAAGCGTTTGCCGGTTTGCAAAAACGCGTACCCGCTGCGCAATTGCGCATTGTCGGCACGGGGCCGATGGCCGACGCATTGCGTGCAAAAGCCGTCGAATTGCACCTTGAGAACGCCGTAACGTTCGCGGGCAGCTTGCAGGATGAGCCGCTCACGCGCGAGTACTACGGCGCGACCTGCATGGTGCTGCCGAGCTTCAGCGAGCCGTGGGGTCTCGTCGTCAACGAAGCGCTCGCGCACGGCTGTCCGGCTGTCGTCAGCGAGAGTTGCGGCTGCGTGCCGGAACTCGTGATCGACGGCGTGAGCGGCTATTCGTTTACCGCAGGCGACGTCGCCGGATTGCAGCGCACGCTGCTAAAAGCAATGGAAGCCTTCGCCGATGCGAGCGGCACCGCTCACCGTTGCATGGAAGTGATTCGCCGGTTTGATCCGCCTTCCGCAGCCGCCAATATTGCCCGGGGCTGTGCGCTGATGCTGAGCGATTGACGGGTGTCGCGGCGCCGCCGCGAGGTCGGGCATGGAAGCTTTAACACGTTAGATACGCACAATGAAGATCCTGATCTACGGCCTCAATTACGCGCCCGAGCTCACGGGGACCGGCAAGTACACGGCTGAAATGGCCGCGCTGCTCGCAAGTCGAGGGCACGAGGTGCGGGTGGTATGCGCTCCGCCTTACTACCCTGAATGGCAGGTTTCGCCGGGCTATGCGTCGTGGCGTTATCGGCGGGAAGAGCGCGACGGCGTCGCGATCTGGCGCGCGCCGCTGTGGGTGCCGTCGCGACCGAGCGGCCTGAAGCGGATGATTCATCTGGCAAGCTTTGCTGCGACCTCGCTGCCTGTGCTCGCCTTGCAGGCGTTATGGCGCCCCGATGCAGTCGTGTTGATCGCGCCGACCTTGATATGCGCGCCGGCATGCCTTGCACTGGCTCGCGTGGCGCGCGCCAGCGCGTGGCTGCACATTCAGGATTACGAAGTCGACGCGGCGTTCGAACTCGGCCTTCTCAAAGGCTCGCGCGCGGCGCGAATCGCGCGCTGGGTCGAAAGCCAGTTGTTGCGGCGTTTCGACGCGGTGTCGTCGATCACGCGGCAGATGAGCGCGCGTGCGTCGGCGAAAGGCGTAGCGCCTTCGAAAGTGGTGTGTCTGCCCAATTGGGTCGACGTGTCGGCCATTTATCCGCTGTCGCGCGCGAGCGAATACCGTAGCGAGTTGAATCTGTCCGACGCGCAGAAAGTCGTGCTGTACTCCGGCAACATGGGCGCGAAGCAGGGCATTGAAACGCTTGCGGAAGCCGCTGCTTCGCTCGCGTCCCGTCCTGATGTCACGTTCGTATTTTGTGGCGGCGGCGCGGCGAGAGAGAACCTGGAGAAGCGCTGCGCAACGTTGCCGAACTGCGTCTTCTTGCCGCTTCAACCGGCCGAGCGCCTGAACGAACTGCTCAATCTCGCGGACATTCACGTGCTGCCTCAACGCGCCGATGCAGCGGATCTCGTCATGCCGTCGAAGCTGACCGGCATGTTCGCGAGCGGCCGCGCGACGATCGCGATGGCGCGGCGCGGCACCGCGCTGCACGAGGCGGTGCATGCGCGCGGCGTCGTCGTGCCGCCCGATAACGTGAAGGCGCTGGTCGGCGCGATCACCGCTCTCGCCAACGACCCCGAGCGGCGCGCGGCGCTCGGACGAGCCGCGCGCGATTACGCGGAGAGCGCGCTTTCGCCGGACTCGACAATTAGTACTTTTGAAGAACGCATCGGCATGCTGTGCCGCGCGGCAGGAAGAAGGCGCTTGAAGGCGAGCGCTACGTACTTCGACGCCAGGCCTTCAGCGGTGGTCGTGCCGCATGCGAAGCCGGCGACCACGGAGGACGCCGCGCCGGAATGATCCGGCCGCGGCCATCATGAGTGCAGGATCACCACGGCGAACGGTAGACGGAACGCTTACCCATCGTGTACGGATCGGCGTAGGTGGCCTTGGCGGCGCCTTGCGGCACGAGCTTGTCGTCGGCGCGCGGACGCGCTGCCGCATCGGCGACACGCAACTGCCCGTTCGCGACGGGCGGCGCCTTGCGCTTGCCCGCTGCACCCGGCTTGCCGGCTTGCTCGCCATCGGTGACGGTCATGCGTTGTTCGTCGAGCAGGGCTGCACGGCGCCCGTTGTCGATATTGGCGTCCTGCGGATTGCCGGCGACGTAGCCGTCAGGCGCGCCCAGCAGCTTCTGTTCGCGCTTGCGCTGAACGGCGCGGCGATCGACTGGAGCGGGCGCCGGCGCGCCATAGCCGGTCGGCGCCGTGGCGGTCATGGCCGGCGCGGCCTTCTGCGCAAATGCGGGTGCGGCGCAAACGGCGGTGAGAAGAAGCATGCAGTGGGCGGTGTGTCGAATCAGTGTTGTCATTGTGGTCCCCGGGTTGATGCAGTCCAATGAAAACATCGTGCGCCAAAATCCATGCACGCAGCCGCCAAAACGCTTGCCTGCGCGGCCACGTAGTGAAGAAGAGCGAGTCTGCCAAAGACAGGCATCGAGATTAATTAGCATCCCTGTGCATAAACGCACGGCGCACGGTATGGAGAAGAATCATGGGCAATATCGCAGACGATCCGCGGCTCGCTTGTGCGCCGCCAACTGAAAGCGCCGGCGCGGAGCATCGCGTGATCGACCTGAGCCTCGCGGGCAAGGGCAATTATCGTGCGGGGCGCGGCGCGCTCGTCGAGCTCATATGGTTTGTGGTCGAGGCGTGCGTCATCAATAACAAGCTGCTGCCGCTCTCATCCGTGCGCGTCGCGTTGCTGCGTCTGTTCGGCGCGCGGATCGGTACTGGCTGCCGCTTCGTGCATCCATTGCGGGTGAAGGCGCCGTGGAATCTCGAAGTGGGCGACAAGTGCTGGTTCGGCGTCGACGTATGGATTTATAACCAGGCACCGATTCGCATCGGCTCCAATGTTTGCATTTCTCAGGGAACGTTCCTGACAGCCGGCTCGCACGATATGAGCACCACGATGGACTTGCGCGTCGCGCCGATCGTGATCGAGGACGGCGTGTGGATCACGTCTAAATGCGTCGTGCAAATGGGCGTGACGATAGGCCGCTCGGCGGTCGTCACACCGCTCTCTGTCGTGCATCGCTCGCTCGAAGCCGGGGGCGTATACGGCGGGAACCCGTGTCGTTTTTTGCGGAAGCGTTTTCTTCCGTGACCTGAAGCACAGAAATAGATCCGCAGCTTTTATACGCTGAGGAGACCGATGTCGTGGCAACCGGACAATTGATGCATCCGGTCACGGCATAGGGGCGCGTTGCTTGCCGGCCATAGGCCCGCAAGCCGGCGACGCCTTAAAAAATCATGATGAAGAACACGGGAGCTGCGGATGTTCATCGATACTCGCAATGTCGAACAAAATACGGTCATCGAAACGACGGTCTGCATTATCGGGGGAGGCGTCGCGGGCATCACGCTCGCACGCGAAATGTCGGCCGCCGGGGTGGATACCTGCCTGCTGGAAAGCGGCGGGTTTGCGCCTGACGAAGAAACGCGCGACCTGTACCGCGGCGAAAACGCCGGACTGCCGTATCGATTCGCGGACGGCTCGCGCAGCCGCTATTTCGGCGGCAGCAGCAACTGCTGGGGCGGCTGGTGCCGTCCGCTCGATCCGTGGGACTTCGAGAAGCGCGACTGGATTCCGCATAGCGGCTGGCCATTCGGACTCGAAGAACTCGCGCCGTACTACGCGCGCACGCATGAATTGCTGAAGCTCGGTCCGCAGAACTTCGACCCCGCATACTGGGAGCGTGAGATTGGCCGCTCCGACGTGCGCCGTCTACCGCTTGGCACCGGCGACATGCGCGACACCGTTGCGCAGTTCAGCCCGCCGGTGCGCTTCGGCAAGGTGTATCGCGAGGAATTGGGGCGCTCCACGCGGGTGCGCGTCTTTCTGCACGCGAACGTCCTCAATATCGACGCCGATGCGCAAGGCACCACGATTACGCGCGTGCAGGTCGGCACGCTCAGCGGCCGTCGGATGACCGTGAAGGCGCGCATCTTCGTACTCGCTGCGGGCGGGATCGAGAACGCGCGACTGCTGCTCGCTTCGAACAATGTACATGCAGCAGGACTTGGGAACACTAACGATCTCGTGGGACGCTATTTCATGGACCATCCGCGAATGATGTGTGGAAAGGTTCGCTTCCGCCAGGGCGTCCCGCGTAACAAGCTCTACGACATCAAGTATCACTACCAGAATGCCGCGGTCTCGGCGCATGGCACGAAGATCTCCTCGCAGTTCGCGCCGAAGCGCGAAATGATGGAGCGCGAACAACTGCTCAATTCCCGCGTGTGGCTCTATTCGCGCTGGTACGGCGAGGCGAGTGCGGGCTCGGAGGCGCTGATTCGCTGCAAGGAAGCGCTGATGCTCAAGGACCAGCCCGGACGCAGGCTCACAGCCGACATCGCGACGATGGTCGCGCATCCGCTGCATACGGTCGGATACGGCCTCGCGCGCTTGCTGCAATGGCCCGCACTCATCACCGACGTCACGCTGCAGGCCATCGTCGAGGCAGTGCCGAATCCGGATAGCCGCGTGACGTTGTGCGCGGATAAGCGCGATCGTTTTGGCATGCCGCGCGTGAAGGTGGAGTGGCGTCTCGGCGACCAGGTGAAGCGCACGTTCGATAAAACATTCGCCGGATTCGCAAGAGAGTTGCAGATGGCCCGCTTCGCCGATGTCGAGCTCGACGCGCCGCTCGAAGGCCGGGCGTGGCCCGATAAGCTGGAAGGCACATGGCATCACATGGGCACGACACGCATGCACGATTCGCCGCGCGAAGGCGTGGTCGATCGCGATTGCAAGGTGCATGGCATCAGCAATCTGTATATCGGCGGCAGTTCGGTGTTTCCGACTGTCGGCGCAAACTTCCCGACCATTACGATTGCCGCGTTGTCGCTCAGGCTCGCCGGACATCTGGCGCGTCAGCTCGATGTGCCGCACGTCGTCGGCGCAACGCATGCGGAAGCGGAGAATAACGTAATCGCGCCGGCGCAGTCTCCGGTCGAGACGTTGCCTATCGCAGCGTCGACGTTGACGTCGTTGATGAAGGAACAATGAAGTAGAAGAGAAGGCGGCGCGGCCAACGCGCTGCCGCCGCTAACGCAAACGGCGCTCGAACGAGCGCCGTTTTTTTCGTGCAATTCAGCGGCTCGGCTGGCTCGCCTCGCGCAACCCGGCGAGCTTGTTGCGGTTCGCTTCGCTGTCGCGGCCGCCTCTCGTTTCCAGCAAACTCGTCAACGCACTCACCATGGTGTCGATGCGGAAACGCGCATGGAAAGTGCGCGCGGCTTGCACACGCATGGCTGCGCGTGCGGCGTCGTCGAGCTCGAGCCAGCGAATCAGGCTCTTCTCGGTTCCGTCGACTGTGTCGGTTGCTATCAGTCCCGCGCCGTCTTCTTCGATTTCGCGCCATACGTTGACCTTGTCGGAGATCAGCGCGGGCAGTCCGCAACCGAGTGCCTCGGCCACCGCGACGCCGAAGTTCTCCTGATGCGACGGCAAGGCGAACACGTCGCTCGCGTAAAAAGCGCCCCACTTGAGATCGCCTTGCAGCATGCCGGGCAGACTCAGGCGATGCGCGATTCCGGCGGCTTGCGCCTGAGCCCGCAGGCTCGCGGCCCAGCCGGTTTCGTCGGGCCCGGCAATCACGAGATGCAGCGCGTCGTCGCGTTGCGCGACGCGCGCGAATGCATCGATCAGAAGATCACAGCCTTTCTTCGCGTGCACTCTGCCGAGAAAGAGCACGATGCGTTTGCCGCGTGCGCCCGGCACGGCCTGTAAAAACGCTTCGCGCGCCGACGCTACGTCCACCTCGGGCACCGTGGTGCCGAACGGCACGATGCGCTCGCGCGCACGATAGAGCCAGAAGGATTGCCGTGCGCGCGTGCGCTCTTCTTCGGTCGTGAAGATCACCGCGCGCGCGTCGCGCAGCACGCGGTACTCCGCCCACGGCCAGTAAAGCCATTTCTTTAGATGCTTGAGCGGATACGCTTCCTTGAACCACGGATCGAGCATCCCGTGCGCGTACACGTAATACGGCACGTCGCTGTCGTGCAGCGCCTTCCATGTCGCGAAACCGTGGTATTGCCACAAGCCGTGCACGATGACGGCGTCAAAGCGCTTCGCGTGATTCGCGAGCCACGGCGCGAGATACGCGCTATAGCTATAGCGATTCGAAGTCGGGCCGAACGCATGAACGGGAAATGGGAAAGCCGCGAGATACGGATCGTCCGGCGCATCGCAAGTGGCCACTTCTATTTCATGGCCGGCTTCCTGCATCGCGATGCCGCTGCGGCGAACGCCTTCAACGGGACCGCCCGCGCGCGGATCGACGCTTGCAAGCACGTGGAGGATTTTCATCGCGCAATGTCCGGTCGGTTGGAACCCGGCAGTTGTGCCGTGTGCGACATGCCGAGGGTGCCGGCGAGATCCGGGCGGCCCATGCCAGGCTGAATGCGGCCCGGCAAGTCCGGCATCGCGGCGGGCCGCATACGCCGGGCGCTACGCACGCGATTCGCGCGTGCGGGCAGCGCGAGCTGCAAACGCGTATAAGTGGCGATCATCAGACCGAGTCCAATGCCGAATACCAGACCCGAAAAGCGCGGGCCGAGAGGATTGCCGCCAATCGACGTCGCCGGCAATGCGGCAAACAGCATGATCGCGCGTCCGAATACCGGCAGCATCGGCGCATTGGGTACGACCTTGCGCCAGTAGCGATAGGCGAAGAAACACACCGCGAGCGCGCCGAGCGTGGCAAGCGGCATCGCGATGCCGAATACGAGTCCGCCCGCAAACAACTGATAGACCCAGAAGTTGTGACCCGCGGCCCATTCGTTGATCGCGTAAAAGTCCTGCTTGCTGAACTGGCCCGCAAGGTCCGGCAAATAGACCGGCGAATAGCGGTAGTAGTGCCCGTAGCCCGCGCCGAATAGAAGCGTTTCCGGCGACGCACTCACCTGGTCGTACTGATCGCGCATTTCGGCGAGACGCGTGATGGTGGTCGGGTCCTTGCCGGAGACAGTTGCTTCCGAGAAGAATATGCGCTGCGTCCAGTGTTCCGCGACATTCGGAACGGCCAGTGCCGCAATGCCCGCCACGCCCGCCAGCACCGAGGCGACCACGACACCGCGACCGACGGCGCGCCAGATTTGCCGCACCGACGGTGCGCTGAGCGCCATCGCGATCAGGAACAACAGCACGGTGCCGACCAGAAGGCTGCGCGTGACGCTCAGCAATTCGACGATCACCGTGCCCGCGAATACGGCCACCGTGTATAGCGAATAGCGTTTGGCGACAACGAACTCATGCAGCAGCACGCCTTGCAGTCCGAGCAGCGTCACGGAGATGATGCGAAAGCGCACCTCCTCGAGACCGCCGCCCGTTGCAATGCCGTAGACAAACGTGAATACAAGGCTAATCACATTGCCGAGGAACAGTGCTTTTTCGAATTGAGCGATTCGATGCTCGCTCCACGGCCGGCACGCGACCAGGTAGCCGAGCAGAAACAGGATGAACGGCAATAGCACGCGCAAATAATTGCCGCTGTCGTTGTCCTGAATCAGTTGCGCGACGACGCTGCCGAACACGCACAACAGCATGCTTGCGGTGACGACCGAGCGTAGCGGAGAGCGCTCGTGAAAGCGCGGTGCGATCAGCAGAAGGGCGAGCCCTGCCGCCATTGCTGGAATGACAAAGATGAACTGGGCGAAGTGCCCGGTGCTTGCGTTGGTGGCCTTATAGTCCAGTGCAAGCGGTAAAAGAAAAATCCATATCCATGGCGTTGCATACTGATGGCGCATTCTTGTTTCCTCCCCGTCGCCGTCATTTGCCGTCGTCTAAGCGGACGGTCTCGCGTCGGGTCATTGTGCGCGCAACCTTATGCTTGTGCGCGTCGCCAATGCGGTTCGTCTCCGGCTGCCTGGATTCTGGCGACAGTGGAAAGGGCTATGCCTGCAAGACGCACGCAAGCTGGCCGATGTTGTCGCTGAATGCCTTGATCTTGGCGCTCATACCTGCTTCCCGCCACCCATGATGCAAACAGGACAATGCGGCCGATAAAACGGAAAAAGGGGAAAACAGCATGAAGCTATTTGGCGGGACGGGACCCGCGAAAGCCAGACGGGCGATCGAACTCGACTTCGTTCGCGGCATCGCCATTATTGCGGTAATGGGCTTTCACTTTCGTACTGTTCACACCAGTAATGTTCTGCTCCAGATTATCGAGTACCCGCTAAAGAGCTTTGGGCGAGAGGGCGTCAATCTCTTCTTTACCTTGAGCGGCTTTCTGGTGGGCGGACTGCTGCTGCGGCAATACGCCGAAACAGGCCACGTCGACGCACGGCGCTTCATTGTGCGACGCATGTTCCGCATCTGGCCCGCGTATTACGTGCTGATCATATTTCACATGCTCGCCGGGCGGCATCCGTGGAATACATTTCTTTTCCAGAACCTCACGCATCTTCAGAACTATTTCGGCACGTCGATCACGCAGACCTGGAGTCTCGCGGTGGAAGAACATTTCTATCTCGTGCTGCCGGCGCTTTTATTGCTTTTTTCCCGCTTGCGGCTCGGCGCGTGGACGATTATCGGCGTACTGTCGGGCATCTGTGCGGTAACGCTCATAGCGCGTTGTTTTGCAGTTGCGGATGGGGATTTGCAAGGCGCATTCGCATACACGCAGTACCGTATCGACAGTTTACTGATCGGCGTGATTCTCTCGGCCATCTACTGGATGAAGCCCGGCATCTATCATCAGATCGCGAAGCGCAAGTGGCTGTTGGTCGGCTGCGTCGGGCTGCTGTGCGCATGGCTCGCGTTGGCCACGAAACATATCGCGCTCGACGAAAGCATCGGCTACACGATTCAGGCACTCGGCTTTGCCGCGCTCATCGTCTTCGTTCTGGAGTACTCGGGGTCGCTGCGGACGACGTGGATTTATCGCGGCGTCGCGTGGGTCGGTCTTTATTCGTACGGTATTTACTTGTGGCACTCGCTCGCGCTTGCGCCGGGCGAGATGCTGATTCGCAAGGCGACTGCGCTTGGCTTCGCGCCGAGCATCATCTGGATCGTGGCGCTTTCCGCGCAGTTCGTCATTGCGATCGGGATCGGCTATGTGACCACGCGCGCAATCGAGTATCCGTTCATGCTGATGCGCAATGCGCTGTTCCCGGAAAAGCGCAGCAGCTCGGTGCGCGAGGAAGTGCCGGTGGCAGGCGGGCAGTTGTCCTGAAAGCGCGGGCTTATTCATGACGTGCGCCGGCTTTTAAGCCGGCGCATCACGTCACGTCAGGTCACGCTGAGAGCTTTTGAATCACGCCATCTGCTGCAGCAAAGTGTGTTTGAATTCGCCGAGCGTGTTTTGCGACAGAAGATTGTCGCGCGGGGCCGCAGCCGAATGTTCGTGCGGCCACGAGGTCAACGTTTCGGTAATGGCTTTCCCGATCGACGCCGAACTCAAGTCGCTCAGAATCGGTCCCAATTCGCAGCGTCTGCTGAACCAGCCGATCAAACCGTCTTCCGTTGCGATCACCGGCTTGCCAAAGCGGTATGCCTGCACGAGCACGCCGCTCATGCCGTAGTGACCTTTGTAGCCGAGCCATACCGCATCGCATGCGGAAAACAGATCGCGCTCCATGTCGTTGGAAATAAACGAGTCGAGCACGACCGGCGCGGGCGTGAGACTGCGCACATGGTTGCGCATGAAGTGGCGTGTGCCTGCATCCTGCTCGCCCGCGACAATCAACGTCGGCGCGTGTTCGAGGCGCGTCATTGCGTGGACGAGTTCGTAAATGCCCTTGCGTTCGGTAATCGCGCCATAGACGAGCAGATAGCGCTGCCCGGGGTCGAGGCCGAGTCGCTCGCGCGCAAGCGCGGGATCTTCCGCGCGCTCGTCGGGGAACGGGTCGGCCACATAAGCGACCTTCGCACTGCCTTTCGATACGTGGTGCGCCGCCCATTCGGGCAAGGTCGGATCGATGCTCAACAACGTGCGCAGACCCGGCGTGCGAACCGCACGCCTGAACAGTTGCGCCTTGATCGCGTTGACGAGCGGACGATCGGGCGCCTTGATGCCGACCTTGTGATGATGAAACGTCGAGCGCATCGTGATGCCGATCCACGGTGTCTTGCCGAACGGTGAGCCGAGAAAGGGCAGGCCATTGAAGAAGTAATCGGCATACGGCACGACGACAAGCCGGATCGATTGCGCGCGGCTGAGAATGCGATACGCGCGTTCGAAGTAGTGATGAAAGCGCCAGTACTGATTGCGTTCCCGCAAACGGTGCGTGCGGCTTTCTTCCGGATCGACGAATGCAATCTGCTGGTCGGCGCGATTTGCAGCGGTAATCTGCCGCGCGAGCCGATGATCTTCATTCGCGCATTCGGTGACGAGGATGCATGGATAGCCGGCCTCCGCGCACGCCTGCATGATCCACTCCGCGTAGCGCCAGCGATGACCGGTGAGATTCGGCTCAACGATCAGGACAAAGTCAGGTTCGATCACGTCGGTAGGCATAGGCGGGAGTCAACATGCATGGGTTGGGGAATTGCATCAGTGCAAGCGGCATGGACGAAACGACGCGCGCCGCGGGCTCTGCGATGCAATCAGATGAATAACGTTAGCACTGCCAGCAACCGCAAAACTGCCTGATTCGCGCGTTGTGTGGGTAAACGTACTACCACGCAAGGGCCGCGGCTGAAGCGGCCTGGTTGATGGCGGTTGACGGCGAATCTCTCGCGGTAAGGTCATGCTTACGGTTCCAGATGAACCATTGCCAGCTTGCTGGCGCGACCAATTCAATCCAATCCGGCGCGGCGGTGTTCACAGCGAGTCATGACGCGCTGCTAACCGCTCTACAGCGCTGCAATTCGACGGAGAACCAGCTTGCGGGCGATCAGGCTTCCCGCGCTCTCGATAGCGAGCAGCTTCGGCGCGAGCGCGGCGACATGGGTGTTGTTACAACAGTTCGCGGTGCGGGGACTGGTGGCGATCAAGTTTCTGGCGATTGGCCGCATGCTCGGACCGGCGGCAATCGGCAGCGTCAGCGTGGCCTTGCTTGCGGTTGCGATTGCCGAGGCGTTGTCCGACACGGGACTCGCGCAAGCGGTGATTCAGGGCGAGCATGCGCCGACGCGCCCGCAGCTCAGCGCTGTATGGACGACGCTGACGGCGCGCGGCGTGTTGATTTCGTTGCTGCTGGTTGCGTCGGCGCCGTTGTTATCGAGTCAGTTTCATCTCGACGGATCGCTCGTGCTGATTCAACTCGCTGCGTTGCTGCCGCTGTTGCGCGGGCTTGCATCGCCGGCTTATTACGTGGTGCAGCGCGAGCGGCGCTTTCAGCATATAGCGGGAGTCGAGGTGGCGGCCGCGTTTGTCGATTGTTCCGTCGGGCTCACGCTCGCTTATCTCGGCGCGGGCGCGGCGTCGGTGCTGATCGGCCTCGTTGCCGGAGAAACGTTGAAGAGCGTGCTGACGTGGGCCACCATGACGCCGCGCCCGCCGGTGCGCGCGGTGTGGTCGGGCATCGGCCAGTATGTCGGTTTCAGCCGATGGATCTGGGCAAGCAGCGTCATCAACCTGCTGCTGAATCAGTTCGACAAGGTGGTGGTCGGCAAACTGCTCGGGCCGACGCAACTCGGCGGCTATCAAATGTCGTCGCGCCTCGCGCAGATGCTGCTCGCCGATGCGGCGATCGCGATGTCGCAGTACCTGTTTCCGACTTTTGCCGCGCATCATCGGCGCAATGCGCAGGCGGCTTCCAGGCTCATCAGGATCTATCTGCTTGTGGCCGCCGTTGGGCTTGCTGCATTTGTCGAACTGCTGCGGCTCATTGCCGAGCCGATGTTCTCGTTGATTCTCGGCGCAGCCTGGCTGCCGGCAGTGCCGCTCTTCAGGATACTGGTCATCAATATGGCAATCGGTGCGTTGATCGCGGTACTCGTGTCGTATCTGCGCGCAGTCGGCGATGCGAAGGCCACCGTGCATGCGTCCGCGATTCAGGTGGTGGTGCTGCTCGTCAGCGCGCCGCTCGCGGTGCGCTGGTGGGGCGTGACCGGCATTGCATGGTCGATGACGCTGGGCCTCGGCTGCGCCGCGGCGTGGATGCTCTACAGAACCTTGAAGGCAAGGACGGCATGATGCGTGTCTTCCACCTCGTACTGGCGCCGCGTTTGTCGGGCGCCGAAGTGCTCGCGAAAGATCTCGCGATCGATCAGTGCTCCGAAGGAATGGCGGTGTGCATGGCGTCGTTGTTGCCCGCGCATGCCGATTTCGCGTCGCTCGCCGATGAATTGCATGCGCACGGCGTGGAGTGCTGGTTTCCGCCGAAGCGGCACCACGCGCTCGGCAAGCTGTGGAATCTGTTCGTCGCGGTGCGGCGGTTTCGGCCCGACGTCATCTTCGCGCATGCGACGATTCCGTCGTTCTACGCGCGCGCGTTGCCGCTCGGCGCGCCGGTCGTCTACGTGATGCATTCCGCGACCAATGACTTCGAGCGGCCGCTCTTCAGGCGCGTCGAGCATGTGCTGTCCGGCCGCGCGCGCGTCGTGATCGGCGTCTCGCAGCAAGGCGTGATGGACTATGTCCAGGCAATCGGCGTGCATCCGTCGATGACGGTCGTGCCGAACGGCGTCGACCTTGCGCGCTTCGCATTCACCGACGGTGGCGAGCGCGTGAGCAGCGTGCCGCAAATCGTGCAGATCGGCCGATATGCGTCGGTAAAAAATCAACTGCTTACCGTGCGGGCTTTTAGCGAAGTACTGACGCGGATCGAAGACGCACGACTCGTGCTCTATGGCGTGGTCGAGGACCCTGACTATCAGCGCGCGGTGGTTGCGCTTGCAACGGAGCTGGGCATCGGGGAGCGCGTCGTCGTGGCCGGTCCGCGCAGCGACGTCGCGACGGTGCTGTCGGAATCGAGCGTGTTCGTGATGCCGTCGCGCTCGGAAGGACATAGCGTGGCGTTTCTCGAGGCGTTGGCTTCGGGCGTGCCGATCGTCGCGAGCAGGATACCGGCGTTCGCATTCGCGAATAGTTTTCCTGGCGTGCAACTCGTCGACACCGACGACATTCGTTGTTACGCCGACGCGATCGTCATGGCGTTAAGCCAGGAGCGCGTGCAAAGATCGCTCGTGGGACTCACGCTGAGAGACACGGCCGAGCGATACCGCGCGATTGCACGGCAGGTGTGCCCGGCGGTATCGGCGCGTTAGGCGCTCAGCGTCGCGCGTTCAGTGATGAGCGTTGATGTCGCGTGTATCGGGCGCAGGGCTCGGCTCGGATTCCACCGCTTGCACGCTTGCGAGCGCCGACTCCTGCATCGCCAGTGTCACGAGATGCCGCGCTTCCCTGCTGCTCGAATCGATCTCCAACGCGCTGCCCGCATTGCGCGACACGCAGTCCCAACGCGCGATATAGCCGCAGCCGCGCGCGAGACTCAGCAGTGCGTCGCGCTGCTGTTCGCGCGTGTTGATGGCGGCGCGCAGGTTCTGCGCTTCACGGCTTTGAGGCTGCACCACCATGGCTGCGGCGACGCGCACCTTCGTCGCCGAGAGATTGTTGTTCTGCAGGCTCGCGCGCGCGGCGCGCAGATGCCGTGACAGATCGGCGCGTGCTTTTTCTTCCGCGGTGAGCGGAGGCGGGGCGCTGGGGACGGGTTTCGGTTGTGCGGAGGCGATTGCTATGGTCGTAGCTGCGGGCGTTGCGGCAGTTGACACGACTGGAGCCGCAGACGCGGCGCGACGCGCGGCGAGTGAGGGCGAGGCGGACGGCGACGCTGGTGCTCGCGATGCCGTGGACGACGACACGGGCAACGACCTTGGCGATGCAGCCGCCACTGCCACCGACGGCGTGGGCGCCGGCTCTCCACGCGGCGCAGCGACTTCGGCAGCCGAACGCACTGAAGATACCGGAGTAGGGCGCTCGACGGCTCCGATAGCCGGCACGACACTCGGTCTCTTAACAGCACCCGACACAGCGACAGGTTCCCCTTCGACACCCTCATCGCTACTGTGTATGAAGCCCGCATACACCGCCGACGCGACGACCAGCGCCGACGCGGCAAGCACGAGCGGCTCGCGCAGTCGCCGATAAGCGCTCTGGACCACGACCGCTTCTTCGATCGTCGCATACGGATTCGCCAGCGCACGCGACGGACTCCACACTCTGCGAGCCGGAAGCCGCCTTGGCGGCAGCGGGCGAGTTTCGTTGAGCCGCACGGTCAGAGTCGGCACCATCGCACCGTACGAAGGAGTGCTGCGCGCACGGCATGACGCGCAAGGCATCATGCGGTTGGCGAGCGGTGCTCCACATTGTTCGCATCCCGAAGTATTGATCTGGTCTGTATTCATGTCGTTATCGATGGCGAGGTTGCGGGCGTCGGATTCGCTTGCGGCAGCCGGTGCGCGGCCACCGCCAGTCATGCTTGCAGCGGACGCTTACTGGGCGACGACGTAACCGCGCGCCTGCATGCACGCGCCGTAGGCGGCCCAGTAGCGCGTCATGGGCGGCTCGGGCGCGGGCAGAGGCGGCAAGGCGGCCATGCCGGGTTGCGAGGCGCCCGGCGCGCTTGCCGTGGTAGCGGGCTCGGAGGCGCCTTTGTCCGCGATTGCCGCCGATGCCGACGCCGGCGCAGTCGCTGATGCTGCGTGCCCGGCATTCGCGGTCGCCGTCGCGGTCGCGCTGGGCGCTTCGCTCGCCGGAGCCGCGGGTGTCGCGGAAGCCGCATTGCTTGCGGCGGCGGCCGTTGCCGTACCGGGCTTCGCAGCGGAAGCCGCAGTGGGTGCTGCTGGCTCCATGCCGTCGGGAATCGCGGTGCCGGGTGGCGTCGCGGAAAAAGTACTGGGAGGCAACGGCGGACGCGATGGCGCGCCCGTCGACGATGTTTTGGTCCCAGCCGGCTTCGGCGGCGGCGTCTGGGCTTCGTGCGCCATGTTGACTTTGGTTTGCTTGTTTGCAGTCGCGTAACACATCGCGCTGTCGACGCTGCGTTGATACGCGCTTTGACTTCGAATCGGATAGATGACCGGCTGCCACGCGAAGGCCGCGTTGCTAACCGCCATCAAGGTCATCAAGGTATAGGTTTTGTATCCCATCGCAGTCGCTCCCGCAGCGATGTTGAGCCGTTCGCCGGCAATTGCGCTTCGCGGTGCGTTCTGGTTGCGTGGATCTCGCCGCACAAACGGCGGTTCACTGCCGCGAAGGCTGCTTTCCTCAGCGTACCACTGTGGTGCGCGAGGTCAGTGCGTTGCATAACGCGCGAAAACGCCATGGTGCAGTCCAATCAGGACATGCGCCGTGGGGTTCGCATGTGTTTGACGCCCTTCATAAAAGCATAGTGCAAGTAGAACGATGCGTGGCACGCGGCGTTCGCGCGGGCACTCAGTGGCGAAGTATTGCCGATGTACCGGCGAAGTAGTGGCGGAAAGCGGCGTGCGCGGCGCGCTATCGCCGTCCCCAATTCGCCTATCCGCCGACGATTACAGGTTTTACCTTTTCGCCGCGATCGCGAGGCAGGCTTTTCGCAGAGCCGCGCATTTGCGAAAGTCCGGCCTCAGCATCGGGAGCAGGGGCAGGATCGCTACTTATCGGCCCGTGAGCGCACTTCGTTGCAGTTTTGAAACGTTTATAATTCTTCCGCCAGCGCACCCGTAAGTACTACCTGTGGCGCGCGGATCGCGGTGAGTCTCAGCAAGATTTCCATCCCGGTGCCCTTGCGGTGCCGCGCAGTACTGGTAACAACGACGCCGGCCAGCATGCCTGCGTTCTTCTTACCGCTCGCTTGACGTCTGTCGCCGGGTGTGTCGCGCGTGACAGACGGTGTGTCCAACCAACAGCATTGATCGATGACGGGAAAACAACTGGCTTTCATTGTCAGTTAGCCATCCTAATGGTTGGAAGCACAACGAAAGACAAACGGTTCTGGTGGTCCTGTTTTCTAAATGAGCGCGTAAGACATAGCCGCGCTGGTCTTCGCTCGTCCCGCGTTTGACACGTTCAGACGGACCGCATTGCGTCCGGGGGGACGCTTTTTCTTTTTATCCGACAAGACAAAGACGGCACGGCCAGTCCGATGCCGTTCCATTTTCGGGGATAACTCTTCTTCGCAAGACAGGGACAATGGTTAGATATTCGAGGTTGATTGGGATCGCGGCGACAACGGCGCTGGCATCCTTTGGTGTGCAAAACGCACAAGCGCAAGCCAGCACGGTTACCGTCGCGGGTCAGCAATACAAGCTGTGCGCGCAGGAGAACGGCAAGTGCTCGTTCCTCGGCACGGCTTCGGTCGTATTCGGTGCGGTGCCGCCCAATGCGCCGTCGACGATGCTGACGAGTCCCCGCACGTTCAGCAATGGCGTGGGTTGCTATATGGGCGCCGTTTCGCCAACTGATCCGGCGTATGGCTATGACAAGGCTTGCTGGATGCGGGCGGCCGCTGCGCCTGCACCGGCACCCGCACCCGCGCCAGCACCGGCGCCTGCACCTACACCCGCGCCTGCACCTACGCCCGCACCCGCACCTACGCCTGCGCCCGCTCCGGCACCTGCACCTGCGCCAACACCAACCCCCACCCCAACCCCCACCCCCACACCGACGCAATCCGTCGCAACGAGCGCAGCGATCTCCTGCGGCACGCCGGCCCAAACCGCGGGCGGCACCGCCAACGGCATCATCAGCGCCGATACGCCGACCAGCGATGGTCTGCGCGTCTTCCCGAACAACGCCGCGTTCAAGATCGCCATCACGACGAACGCGCCGGGCGCCGACACGGTCGTCTGGTCCGTCGCGGATTCGAATGGCGCGATCAAGACGCAGGGCAGCTTCCCGGTTAGCTCAGGCGTGCAGACCAACACCCTGTCGTGCAAGTCGACGTGGGCCGGCTACGGCGCGCTGACTGCAACGTTGCGCTCCGCGGGCGGCACCCTGCCGAAAAGCGGCACCCGGCCAACTGGCATTGCAACCTTCGGCGTGCTGCCTGACCTGAGTTCGGCGATCGGCACGGTGGCCTACGCGCATCAGGACCAGCATCGCTTCGGCATGCAGGGCTTCAACGGCAACATCGCGGCGCTGCGTGCGCTCGGCATTTCGTGGACGATCGACGACCGCCAGGTATCGACGATGGAACCCAACGGGCCGTACACGTACACGCCGAGCGTGAACGATCTCGATCCTTTCTATAAGGCCAATCCCGATCAGATGCGTATCGTGCGTCTCGACGGCCTGCCCGCATGGGATTCGAAGACCGGCCAGTTCAACGACAGCTATTACGCGCCGTCGAACATGACCGAGTTCAAGGACTTCATGGCGCGCGTCGGGACCAACACGAGTTCGATCCGGTCTGCAAACTATCCGAATCAGCAGAAGAACTACTACCAGGTGACGTGGGAGCCGAGCCTCGGCTGGGCCGACAGCGACGCGAACTTCGTCGCTATGTACAAGGCCGCTTACGAAGGCATCCACTCGACCGATCCGAACGCGGTCGTGATGGGCACGGGCAACCCGTTCGCCGCCAATTGCGATACCTGCACGACCGGCTATCTGAAGAAGTTCGGCGCGCTCGGCTTGTGGAATTACATCGACGCGGTGTCGACGCACGGCTACTGGAATGCGGGCACGTATCCGGCACATCCGCCCGAGTTGCAGGACGCCGATCCGGATGCCGCGAACCAGGCCAATGCGCTCGACAATCAGATGGCGCAACTGCGTTCGGTGATGCAGGCGGGCAAGCCCAACATGAAGCTCTTCTTCACGGAAGCGGGCACGAGCTACGATCCGGGCCTCAGTTATGGCCCGAACGTGCCGTCGCAAAACCAGTTGTTTGCTCATGCGGCAGTCGGCGTGCGCTCGCACATCATCGTGCTCGGCGGCGGCGCGCAAGTGACCACGCTCTTTTACGGTCCCGACTATCCGGGCGAAGTCGGATACGGCTCTTTCTTCGATCTGAACAACGCGCAGGGTGCATTCGGCGCGACGAACCTCTCGCCGAAACCCGAGGCAATGGCGTTTGCGACGATGACGCGCGTTCTCGACGGCACCAATACGCTGGGCCGTGTGAAGGGCGCGCCGTCAGGTACGTTCGCGTACGCGTTCCAGCAGCTGGGCAACGGCAAGGTGGTGACGGCCGCGTGGGCGCACAGCAATGCGCAATGGCCGACGAGCGGCGGCGTGTACAGCCAGACGTATTCGACGAGCTATACGCTGCAGGTCGACAATGCCGGCACGTCGGGCAACGTGACGAAGATCGATGGATACGGGAACGTCAGCACGGTTCCGTATAGCAACGGTTCAGTGACGCTGACCCTTACCGAAGTGCCGCAGTACATTGTGTCCAGCAACGCGACCGTGGCGAAGAACAACTCGACGGTTCCGCTCGGCTACACGGGGCAATAAGCGCTCGTGTAATAACCTGCCGACGCCCCTCCGGAATCAAGCAAGTGTCCGGAGGGTGCCGCCACGCAGGCAGCGTTATGGCTTCTCTGCAAGGCACGCGAGCATCTGATCGCCGATCCGGTTCTCGCGTGCCTTCAATGTTTCTCCGGCGCCCTGAATATCGCGCGCGTCCTTGTTCTGGCTGAGCTTGCTCTTGCCGATGAGCCGCGTGATCTTGATCTCCACGCCGACAATCGCTTTGAGCATTGCGTCGATGTATTCGGCCGGCGCGTCACCCATCTTCCACGGCTGCGTTTCGCCTGCTTCATGCGTACGCGTGAGGCGCGCCACGACGCCGCGCACGTACTTTTCATCGTCGCGAATCGTGATGCGCCCATGCGCGTGCACGACGACGTAGTTCCATGTCGGCACCTGTCTGTGCGCTTCGTGCTTGCTCGGATACCAGGTCGGCGAAACATACGCGTCGCCGGCGCGGAACACGACCAGCGTTTCGTCGCCATTGGCCACGTCCTGCCAAAGCGGGTTATTGCGCGCCACGTGAGCGTGCAGCACGCCGAACTCACCTTCGTTGGATGCCAACTCGAACGGAATGTGATTCGCGTCGAGGCCGTTCGCGCCGTGAGTAATCAGCGTGCCGAACGGATTCTGCGCGATGAGCGTGTGCAGCACGTCTTTGCGTGCTTCGTTGAAATGGGCTGGGACGTACATGATTGCTCCGTTGAGTTCGTGCACGCAGTGTGCGCCGAAACGGGTCAATCCTGAAGAGCCAGCTTCCGTCGACTTTATTGGGCCAGAAGCTTGGGCCAGAAACTTGGGCCAAGAGCGGCGGCGCGCGCCGTTACCGACGCGCGCGATGCCGCCCGTGCGTTCGATACAACTTCCGTCAACCGCCATCGGCAGACACACGCGCCGATTCGCTGATCAATGAGCCGCCGCTATAAACGCTTTCCGTCGCAGGGCTCGCGTGCCGCGCGGCATGCGCGCGGCGCATCGGCTTGAGCACGAATAGCGCGAGCAGCGCGGCTGCGGCCGCCATGCCCGATGCAAGCATGAAGACCGCATGCCAGTTGCCGGTTGCCGCGGTGATCACGCTCGTGAACGGCACCAGCAATGCGGCCGTGCCCTTCGCGGTGTACAACAGCCCTGCGTTGGTGGCGGCGAATTTCGGGCCGTACGTATCGCCGCAGGTCGCGGGGAACAGGCTGTAAATTTCGCCCCATGCAAAGAACACGATGCCGGTCAGCACGACGAACGCGACCGGACTCTGCCCGTATTTCGACAGCGCGAGAATGCCGACCGCTTCGATCGCGAACGCAAGAAACATCGTGTTTTCGCGGCCGATGCGATCCGAGATCCAGCCGAAGAACGGCCGCGTCAGACCGTTCAATACGCGGTCGATCGTCAATGCAAACGTCAGCGCCGGCAGGGTCAGGCCGAGCAACGAAACGGGCGAATCGTGCAGGCCGAAGTCTTTTGCAATCGGCCCGAGTTGCGCGGTCGCCATCAGACCGCCTGCGGCCATCATCACGAACATCAGGTACATCACCCAGAATATTGGCGAGCTCACCACTTCGCGCGGCGTCGCGTTATAGACGACGCGCTTGAGGGCGCTCTTCGCCGACGCGAGCAGACTGGCCGGCGGCGCGAGCAGCGCAAGCCCGAGCGCGACTACAATGATTCCCTGGCCGAGACCGAACCACAGGAAAGTCGCTTCATAGCCGCTGCTTTTGATCATGTTCGAAATCGGAATGACGGTCGCCGCCGATCCCGCGCCGAAGCCCGCTGCGGTGATCCCCGCAGCGAGGCCGCGGCGGTTTGGAAACCACTTCAGCGCGTTGCCGACGCAAGTGCCGTAGACCGCGCCCGCGCCCACGCCGCCGATCGCCGCGGCAATGTAAAGCACGGGCAGCGATCCGGCGACCGAGTTGAGCGCCCACGCGATCGCGCACAGCAGGCCGCCTCCGACCACCACCGGACGCGGCCCGTATTTGTCGACGAGATAGCCTTCAACCGGCACGAGCCATGTTTCGGTCACGACGAAGATCGTGAACGCGACCTGGATCGCGGCACGGCCCCATTGGTATTTTTCGTTGATCGGATTGACGAACAAAGTCCAGCCGTACTGCATGTTGGCAATCATCGCCATGCAGATGACGCCGAACACGAGTTGCACCCACGGTGACGCTACCCACGACGCTCCCTTCTGGTGATCCGTTTCCATCGCTGTCTCCTTTGACATGCCTTGTCTTGTGATTGCGGGCGCCACGCTCCGCGGACAACCGTTGGACGTCTTTAACGCGTCTTGAAGTCGGTGGTCGAATCGATACAGTATGTGATATATCAAGTAAGTCAAGCGAAAGAAACCCGACGTTCTGACGACGTCTTTTGTGATAAGAAAGGAAAACGAAGGAATGCTGCCGACTCATTCGAAAGAGTCAAAAAAAGCCCGCCGGCAAGGCCGGCGGGCTGAGGGCAGGCAGTGAGACAAGGCTGTTCACCGCGTGCCTTGCCTTTATAGTCGAAAGTGAAATGTAATGTTAGTTTTTTGTTTGTAGGGATAGCACCGACGGGTATTTCCTGGTTAGCCGGTGCTCAAACTCATAGCGATTGCGCCGAGAAGGTATCGCATTGGCGAATGTCGCCGCTCGTCATGCCGCGCCTGAGCCACCGTTGCCGCTGCTCGCTCGTGCCGTGCGTGAATGCTTCGGGCACCACGCGTCCTTGCGATTGCCGCTGCAACCGGTCGTCGCCGATCGCGCCGGCAGCATTCAGCCCTTGCTCGAAGTCGCCCGGCTCCATCAGCTTCGCGTTCATCTGCTGTGCGACCGCGGCCCATACGCCCGCAAAACAATCGGCCTGCAATTCGAGGCGCACGGACAGCGCATTGCCCCGCGCTTGCGACATGCGTGCACGCGCGGCCTCGTACTTGTCGGAGATGCCGAGCACCTTCTGGATGTGATGCCCGACTTCATGCGCGATCACATAGGCTTGTGCGAAGTCGCCGCTTGCGCCGAAGCGGTCGCGCAACTCGCGATAGAACGACAGGTCGATGTAGACGGTGCTGTCGGGCGGACAGTAGAACGGACCCATCGCCGACTGGCCCGTGCCGCACGCCGTCGGTGTGGCGTCGCTGAACAGCACGAGCTTGGGCGCCGGATAATCCTGATTGAACTGCGTGCGGAAAATGTGCTGCCATGTACGTTCTGTGTTGCCGAGCACGCGGCGCACGAAGTGGCTGCCGGCATCGTCGGCGGGGCGCGCGTTGGTCGGTGCATTGGCCTGCGGCGCATTGCCTTGCAGCACCTGCGCGCCGTTGATGATCGTCAGCGGATTAATGCCGAAGAAATACGACGCGGCCAGCGCGATGACGATCGTCCCGATGCCGATGCCGCCGCCTACCCGCATACCGCCGCCTCGCCGGTCTTCGACGTTCTGGCTTTCCACTTCATCATCAAGGCGCATGGCGTTTCTCCGTGTTCTCTAGCGACAGGCTGTGACGCATTGCGGTCTACTGCCGCAATGGAGCAGTAAGCATACCTGCGTCGCGTGCCGGTATGCATGGGCCGCGTGTGCCGACGCTGATCTGCGCTCAGTTTCAAGCAAAAAAATAGCCTCCCGCCGGAGTGCAGCGGGAAGGCCAGCTTTGCAGTATGGATGCGACGATTTCGCCGTATCAGCTATCCACGTGGCTCGACGTGAAAGCGGTGAACGCACCATACGGCGGATTCAACGCGGTCCCATTCGTCATAATGCCGAACGTGTTGTTGCCGCTATCGAGCACGTAGTACATGACGGCCTGAATGTTGTGCGTCTTGCGCGCCGCGTAGAACGAACCCAGTTGCGAAGTGATGTAACTCGCGCGATACGACTGCGCCTGTTCGGGGCCCGTATTCCACTCGGTGATGAAGAACGGCACACCGTATCTGGCTTTGCAGTAGGCAGGCAAATTGAAGCCGGGACCGGCGCCATCGGTTCCGATGTTGAAGATGTCGCCGTAGACTTCGTAGTTGTGCCACGTCGTGATGTCCCAACGCACCTTCGGATAGCCGCCGCTGCCGTCCGGTTGCATGCCGTCCCACAGCGCATCCGACGCACCGACATCCGCGACGCAGAAGTTCACGCCGCATTTAGCGCCGGGCTGTGCGGCCTTCACGCCGTCGATCATGCCGCGCATCGCGCCACGCATCACCGGCCAGTTCGCATTGTTGAAGTCGAGCGCCTTGGTCCCTGCATTCGTCGAATCGATGATGATGGCCCTGTCGCGGGTCAATTCGTTGCCGCATTCATAGAACGTCACGCCGTATTGCTTCAGCGTATTGGCGATCGTGAAGGCGGGTCCATAAGTGGCGTTATATGCGGCGGATTCTCCGGCCAGAAGCCTGCCGCTGCTGTCGCGAAGACCAAGATCGAGCAAAACGAGCAGCGTCATGCCGGCCGACTGGAAGGCCTGCGCGAGCTTGACCACGGCATTCAGTTGAGCAGGGTCCGCCGTGCAGCCGACGCGGTAGCTGGTACAACCCAGGCCCTTCAGGATCGACACGACCTGTGCGGGCGTGTACGTGTAATCGAAGTGACCGTTCATGCCGAAGAAGCTGCCCGCGCTCGCCGCGATGGGAGTGCGCGGATCGTTGCACGGCAGCCATTGAGAGGCGACTTCCGCATTGGCGTAGAACTGTCCGCTCGTATTGCGGCAATAGATCTTGCCGCCGTACCACAGCACGAGCGACACGGCGTAGTTGTTGCCCACCACGGCGCCGTTTCTCGAGATGACGCCATTGGTGAGCGTCCACACCGCGCCGGTCTTGTCGATGATGCTGGATGCGGACGGCATCGTGGTGCCGTCCGGCGAAGTCGTGCCGAGGCGCGGGTCGCTCGAAGCCTGCCACGTCGAGCCGGTCCACTGATAGTACTGCGCGCTCGTGTTTTCAACGTAGATGTTGCCGTTGAAGCACATGGCGAGAACCACGTTGTAGTTGTTCCCGGCCTTTGCGCCATTGCGATAGGCGACGCCGCCGGAAAGCGTCCAGGTCGCGCCCGTGCCGTCGATCAGCGACGTGGCCGGCGGCATAGCCGCGCCGTTCGGAGAAGCGCTCTTTGCGGTCGCGCTCGTCTTTTGCGCGCTGGCGCCAGAAGTCGAAGTAGTTGCACCCGCATCTTCAGCGCCGCCACCACCGCAGGCGCTCAAAATCACGCTTCCGCCGAATGCGCCCAGCGCACCAATAAACTGCCGTCGTTTCAACATTATGAGTTATTCCACTATCGAGAAAGTCCCCGAATAAAGATAAAAATGTGTTCTTATGTTGGTTAATTGCTTATTGCGAAACTCGAAACGTTATTTTTATTGGCACTACTGATCGTCCAGGAAATCTGAGTGCTTTTAATGCGCTATGCTGGTTGTTTTATCCAACCAGTTAAAGCCGCCGGAATGAACGTGCGCACGAGCAGGGAACGCTCGGGCACGACGCGTGCGCCAACGGTTCAATCAACAGAGGAAATCAACCGACGTCGCCGCGCGCGGCCGAATGTGAGTACGGCGCACTCGCGCAAACGTTTGTCCGGGGATCAAGCCGACCGCGTAATTTTTTCGGACGGTTACTGCGAACGGGGTAGATCTTACCCGGAAGCGCTGCGGCTCAAAATGAAAAATAGCTGTATTCCGCCAGAAAGCAGGATCGTTTCCGATCAACGCTTCTCACCCGAAAAAATTACGCTTTCGCCTGATGTATGGGGACTGGTCGCCCTGCATTATTTGCGCTTTGACCCCAAGAGGAGCAAGTCGTTTTTTCCGCTTTCGCCGCGCGCGGATTTTCGGAGCGGCTGCGGGCTATCCGAGGTGACCTGGCGTGCGGGTCTTCGGTCCGCACTTTCGGACATCGAATCGGCGGCGCGGGCGCAAATTGGCGCGTTTTCAGGTGATTGCGGCCACACAATGCCGTTTTTTGCATGCTAAGCTGGACTGAACATACTGATTAAATCACTCGATATTCACTGGAAGCGTTCATAACGACGGGAATTCAAGACGTCGGAATTACGTTCGCGCTTATTGTTCCGCGAGTGCACTCTGACCGGAGATTGTCGAATGTCGCAGATTTCTCACGACGCCAGCAGCGCGCACGGAAACGATGAAACGAAACGGCTGCGGCAACGCGTGCTGATGTGTCCTTTTACGAATCCGACCAACCGCTATATAGAGATTCAAAAAGATCTGTACAGGTCGGTCGGCTACGATGTTGCTCCGTTGTCCATCAAGGGCTTGTTAAAGGGCGGCTTTACCGATCTGTTCAAGCCGGAAAATGTTCTCGTATTCCATTGGCTCGAGTACAGGCCGTTCAGGCGACAGAAAGGCACTGCGCAACTGAGCTTCGGCGGCTCACTGCTTTTTGCTTTCTATTGTTCTCTGATGCTGCTTGGGCGAGCCAAGGTTGTGTACTTCGTGCACGACCAGGCAGTGCACGATACGGAGGGATTCAACAGGCGCCTGTCGATGCGGATCATTGCATTCGTGCGCCGTCTTGCGGATTTCCGTGTGGTGCACGCGCCGGACTTTCAGGAGCAGTACCGCGCCCAGTATTTGCCTCATCCGCTGTATTGGGACTCGCCCGGTCATCAGCCGCACAATGCAAGGCCGGAAAGATCGGCGCCGCTCTATACGATGCTCGGCGTGATCCGTCCGTATAAGCAGATCGATGCGGTGCTCGACGTCTGGCCGCCCGATTGCAAGTTGCATATAGCGGGGCACGCCACCGACGCTTACCTTGCCACGCTGAACGAGATCATCGATAGAAGATCGTTGCGAGACGCGGTGCGCCTTGAATCGCGCTTTCTCTCCGACGCCGAGTTTGCGCAAAGCATCGCCGACAGCGATGTGCTGATTCTCCCGCACTCGGCCGACTCGATGCTGGTCAGCGGCGCGTTCTTCGAGGCTATCGGACTCGTGCCGGTTTTGATCGCGCGCTCGACGCCGTTCATGAAATGGGCAGCAAGGAAGTTCGACAACGTCATTCTCTTTAACGACGCCAGCGAACTGCCTGCAATCCTGCGCTCGGTCAACGAGTCGTGGCAGACGTATGCCAACAATGCGAGTCATCGCAAGGCACTCGACGAGTTCGGCTGGAAAACCTGCTGCCGGCGTTACGGACACTATCTGGAGACCGTCGGCGGACAGGCGGCTGCGGTGGAAAAGCCGGTAACGGAGTGAGGTTTTTGCGCGGGCGCCTGCTAGCTAGCCACCGATCGACGGCGACTTCGTGGCGTAGATGTCCACGTAATTCAGCGGATCGTCGCGCCACTGCGTGATCGTGCCGCGCAAGCGAGTTGTGATCGTTTTCATCGATTCAGTCGGGCCGTGCTTGCCCGCTTTCGCGTCGGTTTCTTCAATCCGGCCGTGACTGAAGTGGTCTTCGAGAAACGTGAGCACGATGTCCGGATTGCCGCCTAGCCGCGCCATATGATACGGCGACCATTCGACGAGAATCGCATCGGCCTCTGCAAGCGTTTTGCTGCCGCCCGCGAAGACGTAAGGCTCAGCGCCCTGCGTATCGATTTTGGCAAAGACGGGGCCGGTCAGATGAATTGGCAGATCGTCCAGCCTGACACAGCGCACCTCGATGATCTGCCGACTCTTTTCATTCTGTTTTGCCGGGAGACCGGTTTCAATGTGAAGGCGATGATCGCCCAGATTGCCGTCGGCAATTTCAAAGGGCAGTACTTCTTCGCGTTCGTGCAGCGCGAGTTGAAACGTCTCTATATTGGATGACGGGCAGTTCTCAGCAATGTTGCGCAGCAGATTGCGATAGTTGGCCGGTTCGGGCTCGAACGCGTAGCACTTCACGCGCTCGTTGCATTGCGCAATCGGAATGGTCGTCATGCCGATGTTCGCGCCGATGTCGAGGTAAGTCCCGCCGGATTCGCCAAAGAATGTCTTTAACTTCTCCGCGAGTTCGGGTGCCCAGCGGCCGGTCTCCGCGTATTTTCTCAGAATGCTCAAATCGTTGGAGCTGCTAACCATCGTGCCGTACTGTCCCGCGGCGGAGAAGCGGACAACGTTGAGCTTGCGCGAAAGGCTCGACAGGTAGAGATAGCCATACTCCCGCGTGAGCGAGCTATCCTCTAACAGGGACTTCGCCATAACATGCCGCAGCCTCAACGGAAGCATTGAAGCTACGGCGCCTGTCGCGGAGAGTATAAGTTTCTTCATGAGAAACAGCATACCGCAGCGTTATTTCACGGCGAGGTCCAAGTCTCCTCGCTTTCGGCAAAGGCATCAACGAAATCGGCCACTCGTTGCGCGAGCGTTCAGCGGCGAGTCGTTGGGGTTGTCAGGCAAGACGGGTTTTCCCTGGATGTGCGTGCCTTTATCGGATTTTCGATGTTGCGACGCAATGCCCGAACCGCGCGCAGCGTGGGCACACATGCGCGCCGACAATCCCCGTTATTGCACATAGCCCATGAGTCCTTCGACGAGCGCATCGAACGTCGCGCGGCAACGCGGACTGTTGCGCAGATCCTCGTGCATGGTCACCCACGTATCGAGGCGTAGCGCGACGAGCTTCGGCAGCACGCGAACCAGCGACTTGTCACGACGGGCAAGCGCGACCTGACAGACACCGATGCCGGCACCCGCGCGAATCAGTGCGAGCTGCGCGAGGTCGTTGTCCGTGCGGATCGACAGACCCGCACGCGAATACCCTGGAAAGGCCTTGCTGGCATCGCGAACGAACGCGCTCGGCCTGTCGTACCCGATGATCGCGTGCTGCCACAGTGCGGCGGCGTTGCGCGGCGTTCCGTGTTTCGCGAGGTAATCGCGCCGCGCATGCAGGCCGAGTTCGATGTTGCCGATGCGCCGCGCGACGAGCTGCGTCTGCTTCGGCCGCATCATGCGCACGGCGACATCGGCCTCGCGCTTGAGCAGATCTTCCACGCGGTTGGACAGCACCAGCTCGACGACAAGCTGCGGATAGCGCTCGCGAAGCGCCGCAATGATAGGCGGCAGCACTTCCGCGCCGACGACCTCGCTCGCCGCCACGCGCACCGCGCCTTGCACCTGGGCAGCGTCGCTTCTCGCCGCGCGCTCCAGTGATGCCGCCGTGCTCTGCATCGTCTCCGCGTGCGGGCGCAGGGCGAGGGCGATGTCGGTGGGCTGCAAACCCGTTTGTGAGCGCGTGAATAGAGATACTTTCAGCGCGCGTTCGAGCGCTTCGATATGACGGCCCGCCGTGGGCTGCGTGATGCCGAGCGCGCGCGCAGCGCCTGACAGTGAGCCCTCTTGCAGCACCGCAAGCAGCGTGCGATACAGTTCCCAACCAATGTTGTCTGCCATACAAATTCGTATATCCGGTCAACGGGGTTCGCTACTTTTATTGTGCCAGTAAAAGTCGCAGAATGGCTGCATCGAAATACGAAATGGAGCAACTGACGTGGCAGATGAAACGGTACTCGTACTTGGCGCGACCGGCGGCATCGGTGGGGAACTTGCGCGGCAACTGGTTGCGGCAGGCTGGCATGTACGGGCGATGCAGCGCTCGTCGAGTGCGTCAAGTGCATTGAGTCCGCGCGCGGACGGCATCGAATGGGTGCAGGGCGACGCGATGAACCATGCCGACGTTGTACGCGCGGCGCAAGGCGCGTCGGTCATCGTGCATGCGGTCAATCCACCGGGCTACAGGCGCTGGGAACAGATTGTCCTGCCGATGCTGGATAACACCATCGCAGCAGCGAAAGCGGTAGGCGCAACGATCGTGCTGCCGGGCACGGTGTACAACTTCGGTCCGGACGCGTTTGCGCTGCTCGATGAAGATGCGCCTCAACATCCGGTGACAAAGAAAGGCGCAATCCGCGTGCAAATGGAGGCTCTGCTGCAACGCGCGACCACAGAAGGGTTGCGCGCGTTGATTGTGCGAGCGGGTGATTTCTTCGGCCCGCGAGCGCGCAATAACTGGTTTTCGCAGGGTCTCGTCAAACCGGGAAAGCCCGTCGCAAAGATCAGTTATCCGGGCGCGCGCGGGGTTGGCCATCAGTGGTCTTATTTGCCTGACGTAGCTCATACGATGCTCGAGCTGCTTGCGCGGCGCGACACGCTGGAGCCTTTCGCGCGCTTTCATATGGGTGGCCACTGGGACGAGGACGGTACTCAACTCGTGGCGGCCATTCGCAGAGTCGTGGCGCGGCGCACGGGGCGAGAACCGGGGGTCGGCGCATTTCCGTGGGCGCTCGTCAAGCTCGCGTCACCGTTTAATGCGACGTTTCGCGAATTGGGCGAGATGCGCTATTTGTGGCAAACGCCTGTCCGGATGCAAAACACCCGATTGATCGCTACGTTAGGGCACGAGCCGAATACGCCAATCGACGAGGCAGTGGAAGCGACGCTTTCAGGTTTAGGCTGCATTAGCTAATAGCATGATCAAGCGGTACTACTTGTCGCGCATTCCAATGTGAATAAGCAGGCTGTCAGAACCAGCCATTACTTTTCCAGCGACTGGAGAAGCCTCGCCAGGTTCTGCGGTTGCACGCGGATGATCCCGCCGCGCGGACTGTCTATGTCGGCAATCAGGGCGAGTGACAATGAGATCGTCACGGGCAGAATAGTCATGAGCAGTGCAGTACGGCGCTTCCCTTTGGCGCCATAACCCTGAACCGCACATCCGAAAACCGCGATCACGATCATCAAAACCCATGCGCCGAGCGGAATATGATTGATTCTTGCGGCCTCTGAATAGTCCTGCGAATTGAGCACATCATTCATTCCCGCAACGACGAGCGCCCCGATGGGCGTGGGCTGATTTTTTCCAACGTGGGTTGCCTGCAGCCACAATCTCGACTGTAGCGCTGCGAGTTCACCGTCGAGTTGTTTGCGCTCGGCGTGATCGCGGGTCCGAAACTCTGTCAGCCTCAAGCGGGTGTATTGGAGCAATGCCGCCTTCATCTCGTCACGGACGCCAGGCTCCGTCAAATCGGCCCTCGCGAATTCCGTACCGATCGCGTTAGCCTCCGCTTCTTCAAGGACTTTTCGCTGGTCATAGCGGTTCACCGCCATGGAAATACTGAAACCGATCAATAAAGCCAACAACGTGAGCGTGGCGCCCTGGACAGCGCTGAAATCGTCGCGTTCGTCTTCATGCAATGGAGATAGACGGCGCAAGACAAACACCCCGAATGCAACTGCCGCAATGAATAAAACAAAGAGAACCAGAAACAAAATCGCCGGATGATCGACGAATGCTGCCATTGGATATCTCCTATTGAGAAGGCTGTTTAGCACGCACGTTCTTTCGATCTTAGATCACATCGCGGGGTATCGCTAATAAAAGAGCGTGTCGGCGCGCAATACTTTGCGCGAATATGCCGAGCGATTCGGGCGGCGTGTGGCGAGAACCGAAAGAGCTATGAACGGAATTCACATCCGCCACTATTGTCGGCTTCAGGAGCCCGGATCTCATTCCCCTCGTGCATAACATCGGTGCCGGCTATCCGGTAGCGCAAGGTGCGGGAATGCTCCTGGCAAGCAACCTTCAGCACACGGGCGCACAACTAGTCGCAGAACGCGATGTCCTTTAACGTGAACCGCCATATGCTCCGCCGCACATAACTCATAGTCGGTGCATGACACACTGTAGGCAAAATTGGACGATTCGGAAAAAACACGACGTATCTATCCTGCGACAACCTTGTGTGAGGAATCATGGAAAGTCCGCCCGATCAAATTCTGGACTCCAGATTGAAGCAGGTGACCGATGAAAGCCTCGACGCATTGAGCCGTGAGATGGACGCGGTCGGCATAAGCGCACTTCACGATGTCCTTTCACCCGTTGAACTTGCAATGGCGAGCGATTATGTCCAGCGCGAACTGGACAAGCATCAGCGCCAGCATTTCATCTATGCCGGCCATCCCTGGCTCGACGCCTCGCCGCTCGCGGCATTCGGTGATTCGCCTGATCTGCGCCGGATACTCGCCGGACTGTACCGGCGCGGCACCGGGCGAGCCGTGCCCGACATCGATATCGTCTCCGCGCTTCGGGTGCTGTCGGGTGATCTCGGACTCAAGGCATCAAACCTGTTCCACTACGACACCTACGTCGTCACCGCGCTCTTGCCGCTGATCATTCCAAACGGCCCGAACGAGCCGCGCGGCGACCTCGTGATGTATCCGAACCTGCGCAAGATCCGCTCTTCATCGGTGATCAACCTTGTCGAGAAAGCGGTAGTGCAAAACTCGCTGGTGCGCCGGGTACTTGCAGCCGAAAGCGTGCAGCGCGCGCTCGGCGCACGCGTCGTACCGCTCGAGCCAGGCAACATGTATTTTTTCTGGGGAATGCGATCGCTCCACGCGAATCAGGCTTGTCTGCCGCATAGCGTCAGGTCGACCGTCCTGTTTCACTTTGCTAACCCGCATTCAGGCGGCGCACTGGATAAGCTGCGCGAGTGGGCTCATCACAGGAATTCCGCGCCGTCCGACCGTGTCGGACGTCCGGTTCGCGAAGTTCGAAATGGCTCCGGCGATTAAAAGCCTAAAGGCAGGATCAGTTGTGACTCACGACCGAGGGCTTCTCTTTTTCTAAGCACCCACCCAATACCCATACCGCGGTCGACACGACAGTTGGCCGGGGTTCTCCTCGGGCGCTAATAGCCGCCGCACGCCATCGACTCTCCCTGCGATCCCCGATCTGTAGGCCCGCTGCGTCGTCCGTCGCACTTGCTGGCGCTACCGGGCACCACCGTGTTTTATGTCCATCAAAACAATGACGCTTTTTCCGCGGCGAAAAAGCTTGCATTTTTCGTGGGAAAAACTACCTTCAGTAAAACAAAATAATTCTTTCGCTCGGCACCGGAGGAGACCCATGCCGGCTACTCGTACGATGATTGCGCGTCGGGCTGGCGTCAGCGTGGCCACGGTCGATCGTGTCCTGCGCGACGATCAGGCTGTGCGTCCGGAAACGGCCGAACGCGTGCATCTTGCACTCGCGAATCTGCGTGACGAGCGGGCGAGCCGTGGCCGGCCGGCAAAGGTCAGTTCGTTCCGGGTCGCGTTCGTGCTGCCGCAAGTGAACTCCCGCTTCCTCGATCACGTCGAGCGCGATATTGCGCTGTCGGCCAGCTTCTTTCGCGAGCACCGCATCATCCCCTCGTTTTACCGCTGCGATTTTTCCAGCCAACGCGAGACCGCGGCGTTCGCCGCCGAAGTGATCGACTACGACGCGCTCGTGCTCGCGCCTCTGGACTATCCGTGGGTCGAGCGTTTCATCGAAGAGATGAGCGACGCTCAGGTGCCGGTCGTCACCGTGTTCTCCGATTTGCCTGCGAGCCGGCGCGCCGCGTATGTGGGTGTCGACAACCGGATTGCCGGACGCACGGCAGGACTACTGATGGGGCGCTTCCTTTGCGCGAAGCTCGGCACGGTTGCCGTGCTATCGGGATCGTCGCGTCTGCATGATCAGGTGGAACGCCGCACTGGCTTTTCGCAAGTGCTGGAGGAGGACTTCCGCAACCTGCGCTGGATCGCCGAACCGGACTTCGCCGAAGACGACGATGGTGCGGGCCTCGCCGTACAGGGCCTACGTGCGCGCCATGCGGATCTGGTCGGCGTGTATGTGACGGGCGGCGGCATCTCCGGCATTGCAGCGGCATTGCAGGAGTCCGGCGACAAGGCTCACCTCGTCCTGATTGGCCACGAATGCACTGCGGAGACCCGCAGCCAACTCTCGGAACGCGCGATCGACGTGATACTCGGTCAGGACGTGCGCGGCATTGTTCATTGGGCTGGGCTCGCCGCGATTAATTTTCTTAACGACGTTCGGGGGGCGCTTGCCATCCCCACGCCGGAAACCCGGATTTATCTTCGTGAGAATGCGCATGCCTGACGCTCGCGACACGCGGATCGACTTCTGATCTGCCAGAGCCGAAATGCGGTGCCCGGCGCATGGGCGCTGAATGTCATGAGGTTGGAGACGCGAGAAAGACAAGGAGAAGAGACATGGTACGTCTAACGTCAGCGAGGG
Source organism: Paraburkholderia graminis C4D1M (assembly GCF_000172415.1). Lineage (GTDB taxonomy): Bacteria > Pseudomonadota > Gammaproteobacteria > Burkholderiales > Burkholderiaceae > Paraburkholderia > Paraburkholderia graminis. The sequence goes on along the minus strand of NZ_ABLD01000003.1, from coordinate 35,819 downwards.
TAGTGGCGGCAACCCTCATATCGCTGGGGCTCGGCACTGCAACGGGCGCGCAGGCACAGGATAAGCAGTTGACACTTTGCTGGGCGGCATGGGATCCCGCCAATGCACTGGTCGAACTGTCGAAGGATTTCACGACGAAGACCGGCATCAAGATGAAGTTCGAGTTCGTACCGTGGACCAGTTACGCTGACCGCTTCATCAATGAACTCAATTCGCACGGCAAGCTGTGCGATCTCATCATTGGCGACAGTCAGTGGATTGGCGGCGCGGCGGTCAATGGACACTACGTGAAGCTCAACGACTTCTTCACGAAGAACAAGATTTCCATGAACGACTTCGTGCCTGCAACGGTGGTGGGATATTCGGAGTGGCCAAAGAATACGCCGAACTATTGGGCTTTACCTGCGATGGCTGACGCAGTCGGATGGACGTACCGCAAGGACTGGTTTGCGCGCCCGGAACTTCGCGCGGAATTCAAGCAGAAGTACAACCGTGAGCTTGCGCCGCCCACTACGCTCGACGAACTCAAGCAGACTGCGCAATTCTTCCAGGGTCGAAAGATCGACGGCAAGACGGTCTATGGCGTGTATATCTTCACGGAGCGTGGCTCCGAGGGAATCACGATGGGCGCGACGAATGCCTTATACAACTTCGGCTTTGAGTATCAGGATCCCAAGAACCCCTATCACCTCGACGGCTTCGTGAACTCGCCAGGCGCGGTGAAGGGGCTCGAGTACTACAAGGCGCTCTATAAATGTTGCACGGCGCCAGGCATGACCAACGCCTACATGCAGGAGGGGCTCGACGCGTTCAAGTCGGGTCAGGTGGCAATGCAGATGAACTGGTTTGCGTTCTTCCCAGGGCTTTATAAAGACCCGAATGTCGGTGGCGAGAAGATCGGCTTCTTCGTCAATCCGCGTGAGACGAAGCAATACACTCAGCTGGGCGGGCAGGGGATCTCGGTCGTCTCGTACTCGGACCATAAAGAAGACGCGCTCGAATATATCAAGTGGTTCGCGCAACCCGACGTGCAGAAGAAATGGTGGCAACTGGGTGGCTATTCGGCAGCCAAATCGGTGGTGGACGCACCGGACTTCCCTAATAGCGCGCCGTTCGCACCCGCGTTCCTGAAGTCGATGGCAATCGTCAAAGACTTCTGGGCAGAGCCGGCTTATGCCGAGCTGTTGCTCGACATGCAAAAGCGTGTGCACGACTACGTCGTGGCCGATAAAGGCACGGCCAAAGATGCGCTGGATCTGCTGGTGAAAGACTGGACCAAGGTCTTCAAGCAAGAAGGAAAGTAGTTTTTAGCTGGGCTTGACTGGACCGGCGGCGGCCGAACGGCCTGTCTCCGGTCCGCTTAAAGGAGCCAGGCATGTTGGCAGATAAGCCTTTTTCTCCCACGAGTCTCGAAGCGGGAGCGTCGACGCGCATAGCGAAGCGGTTAAGCGGACTGTCGGATCGGACCATCGCGTGGCTCTTCATCCTCCCGACCATTCTGCTGCTTCTCGCGATCAACATCTTTCCGTTGATCTGGGCGCTTCGCCTGTCGTTCACCAACTTCAAGTCGAACATGCCGAGCGTGCCGGCGCGTTTTGTCGGCATCGACAATTATGTCGACATCCTGACTGACGAAGATATCTGGTACGCGATGCAGGTGACCGCGCGTTTCGTGTTCTGGTCGGTCGGGCTGGAGGTGCTGCTGGGATTCGGGCTTGCCTTGCTGATCAACCGGCAGTTCCGCGGACATAGCTTCTGGACCACGCTCATCCTGCTGCCGATGATGCTTTCGCCTGCTGTAGTGGGCAACTTCTGGACGTTCCTGCTGCAACCGCAGACGGGGCTTTTCAACGATATCGTCAGCTTCTTCACCGGCATCGCGCCGGCGTCGTTCCAGATGATCGGCGACGTGGCGCTCGCGCCGTGGACCATTGTGATGGTCGATACGTGGATGTGGACGCCGTACGTCATGCTCATCTGCCTCGCGGGTCTGCGCTCAATTCCCGACTATATCTACGAAGCAGCGGAAGTGGACCGAGCGACGCCGTGGCGTCAGTTCTGGTCGATCACGTTGCCTATGACCATGCCGTTCCTGATGCTGGCGGTACTGTTTCGCGGCATCGAAAACTTCAAGATGTTCGATATGGTGAACCTGCTCACATCGGGCGGCCCGGGCTCGGTTACCGAAACGGTATCGATCACGCTCAAGCGCGCCGCCTTCGAAAAGTGGCAGACAGGTTATTCGTCCGCGCTCGCAATTATTCTGTTCGTGACGGTATTCGGTGCGGCGAATATTTATGTGAAGGCACTTAACCGGATCAAACAGCGATGAGACCGACTGCGACACAACATTCCGTGGTGGCGTCGTCTCCGCGCGCCAGGCGCTTCGCGGCTGCGGTTGTCATCACGTATGCGCTGATTGCTACGTTACCGATGGTCTGGATCTTCCTGACGAGCTTCAAGACGCAGGAAGATGCGATAGCGTATCCGCCCGTCGTGCTGTTTCAGCCTTCCATGGAAGGCTATGTGAACCTGCTTACGATCCGGTCGCGGCAGACGCCCGAGTTCATTGCGAGCCTGCCGCCTGCGCGGACCTGGTATGAGCGCGAGGTGCGCAAGCGCAACATGGTGATCGCCGGACCTTCGAAGGTTGTGCCGCGCTTTATGAATTCGCTTGTCATTGGGTTCGGTTCGACGTTTCTTGCGGTATTTCTCGGCACGCTCGCGGCATACGCGTTTTCGCGCTTCAAGGTGCCGCTGTCCGACGATCTGCTGTTCTTCATTCTTTCCACACGGATGATGCCGCCCATTGCCGTCGCCATTCCGATCTACCTGATGTATCGCGCGCTGGGTTTGAGCGACAGCTATGTCGGCATGATCGTGCTGTACACGGCGGTGAACGTCTCACTGGCGGTATGGCTGCTTAAAGGTTTCATGGACGAGATCCCGCGCGAGTATGAAGAAGCCGCGCTAGTGGATGGCTACACGCGTTTGCAGGCCTTCGTGAAAGTGGTGTTGCCGCAAGCGACGACGGGCATTGCCGCTACAGCGATCTTCTGCCTGATCTTCGCATGGAACGAATACGCATTTGCTTCGCTGCTGACAAGCGGCGATGCGCAGACCATGCCGCCATTCATTCCATTCATCATCGGAGAAGGCGGTCAGGACTGGCCGGCCGTTGCGGCTGCAACAACATTATTCGTGCTGCCGATTCTCTTTTTCACCGTTCTGCTGCGCAAACATCTGTTACGCGGCATCACCTTCGGAGCCGTGCGCAAATGAAACGCGAAGACATTGCTCCGCATCGCTGGCTGTTACGTCGCAGGTACAGCGAGGGTGCATCGACGGTACTGATCGGCTTGGGTGCGGCGATGCTCGTGCAGCCGTTTTCGCTCGCGCTCTTCACCTGGTCGTTTCCGGTGCTTCTGGTGGGCGCGCTCGCGTTCGTCGTCACCAGCCATTTTCCAGACTGAATCATGTCCACGATCGTTCTCGCTCATCTTCAGAAGCGCTTCGACGATTTTGTCGCGGTGCGCGACACCAGCCTGACCATCGGCGCCGGACGCTTCGTCGTGCTGCTCGGACCGTCAGGCTGCGGCAAGACCACAACGCTGCGGATGATCGCGGGGCTCGAGTTGCCGACTTCCGGGCAGATCCTGATCGACGGTGAGGATGTCACTGCGTTGCGCGCCCGGCAACGCGATATTGCTTTCGTGTTCCAGATGTTTGCGCTGTATCCACACATGACGGTGCGCAATAACATCGCGTTTCCGCTGAAGAACGAACATGTGTCACGCAGCGAGATTGCCGCGCGGGTCGATGCAGCGGCGCATATGCTGCGCATCGAGAACATTCTCGATCGTAAGACCGGCGGCCTGTCTGGTGGCGACCGGCAACGCGTGGCGCTCGGTCGCGCGATCGTGCGGCAACCGAAAGCATTCCTGATGGACGAACCGCTCGGCACACTCGATGCCGACTTTCGTGAACTGATGTGCCTGGAATTACGCAAACTGCACAACGCGCTCGCTGCCACCACGGTCTACGTCACACACGATCAGAGTGAGGCGATGGCCATGGCGGACGATATCGTCGTGATGAATCAGGGCGAAGTGTTGCAGGCGGCCTCGCCCCATGAGATTTATCACTTCCCCGCGACAGTGTTCGTCGGCAACTTCATCGGCAGTCCGCCCATGAATTTCTTGCCCGTCGACGACGCGGTGACGGCAGGTCAGGAGCAGGTGAGTCTGCATGGCGCACCGGTTTGCGTGCCGCGTTGCGATGCCGCTGCCGCACGCGTATTGCTGGGGATCAGACCCGAGCACGTCGTGATCGACGAGCACGGGCCGCTGCGCGGTCGCGTGATCGCCGACGAATACCTCGGCTCGCACCAGGTGTTGGCGGTTGAAACGGCGCTCGGCGTCGTGCGCGTGCGCGTCAGCAAAGACGATGGTGTTGCCGCGGGCACGAGCGTCGGTCTGTCGTTTCGGAAAGAACGCACGCTGCTTTATGACGCCACCACTGAGCGCCTGCTGCTGGGCGCTGCTTCCACGCTTTCTGTCAACGGAGTCGGTCATGGCTGAAGTCCAGCTACGCAATGTATCGAAGCGCTTCGGCAACATCGTTGCGGTGGACGACCTGTCGATCGACGTGAAAGACGGCGAATTCGTCGTGCTGCTCGGACCGAGCGGCGCGGGCAAAACCACGACGCTGCGCCTCATTGCAGGACTGGAAGGTCCCGATGCCGGCGACGTGCTGATCGACGGCGCGCTCGCCACCGGCGTGCATCCTTCCGATCGTGATGTCGCGTTTATCTTTCAGCAATACTCGTTGTATCCGCATCTGAGTGTGTTTGGCAATCTCGCGTTTCCGCTGCGTTCGCCCCGTCGTCGCAGCAGCGAGGAACAGGTGCGCGCGCGGGTGCATGCGGTCGCGCAGATGCTGCACATGGAGGCGAAGCTCGACAACATGGCAACGCATTTGTCGGGCGGCGAAATGCAGCGCGTCGCGATCGGGCGTGCGCTCGTGCGCGAGCCGAAAGTCTTTCTGATGGACGAACCGCTGTCATCGCTCGATGCAAAACTGCGTGAGGAATTGCGTATCGAGTTGAAGCGCCTGCATCGTAAGATTGGCGCGACGATTCTCTATGTCACGCATGATCAGGTGGAAGCCACCACACTGGCCGACCGCATCGGCATTCTTGAACACGGCCGTCTGGTGCAGCTCGGCACACCGCGCGAGGTCTACGGTAATCCGGTTTCATTGAGCGCGGCGCAGCGGCTCGGCTCGCCGCCGATCAACCTGTTGCCGCCAACGCTGTTCAATTCGGCAGCGGTGCCGACCGGTACGGCCACCGTGGCGATTCGTCCTGAAGACGTGCTGCTGCACGAGGGCAACGCGCGTGATGCACCCGGCGCCCCTCATCCACGTGACGCACTCGACCTGAAGGTGCTCGAGTACTCGCCGCTGCGTCATCTGTTGATTCTGGAGCATGCAGGAACCGCGGTTGTGGCGACCACGATGGTCGAACGCAATTTCAGCCCGGGGCAGTCCGTGGGCGTGTCGCTGCCCGCACGCAGCCTCTTATATTTCCGTGCAGACGGCAGGAGGATCCCGACATGAACGGCAAAACGGTCATGGAGTGTATCGACGCCGCATATGCAGCGCTCAAGGAACACACGGACGAAATAGCCGTGCTCGACCAGCAGATCGGCGATGGCGATCACATCTTCAATCTGCTGCGCGGCATGGAGGCCTTGCTTGCCTTGCGTGCGGACATCGAAGGGAAAACATTTGGGGCCGCGTTGGAACTCGCGGCGAACAAGGTGCTGTCGACGGTCGGCGGCTCGTCCGGGCCGCTGTTCTTTTCGCTGCTGCACGGGATGGCGAAAGCATCGGCGAACACTCCACTGGATGTTGCGGGCACCGCGCTCATGTTTGCGGCGGGCGTCGAAGCGGTCGCGCAGCGGGGTAAGACGGGCGTAGGCAGCAAGACGATGATGGACGTGCTGATTCCCGTTGCCGCGCGCTTTAAGGAGCTTGCGGCCGTCGAATCACCTGCGTTGCGAAAAGCGGTGCTGGATGAATTGCCGCAGGTGGCCGAGCAGAACATGCTTGCCACCCGCGATATGCTCGCGACCAAAGGGCGGGCGTCGTTTCTGGGCGAACGCTCGCGCGGTCATATCGACCCTGGTGCGCGTTCCAGTCAGACCATGATTACAGCCGTATGCGCGCATCTGGCGCGCAACCCGGTGTGAAAGGAGGCCAGACCGTGAAAAAATTCATCAACCACGTCGACGATTTCCTCGCCGAAAGTCTGGCGGGATTTGCATCCGCGCATAACGATCTCGTCGTACTCAACAACGAGCCTGTGTACGTGCGTCGCAAGACGCTCAAACCGGGCAAAGTGGCGTTGATATCGGGTGGCGGTTCGGGGCATGAGCCGTTGCACTCCGGTTTCGTGGGCTATGGAATGCTCGACGCAGCCTGCCCCGGCCAGGTCTTCACATCTCCTACGCCGGATCAGATGATGGCCGCTGCCGACGCTGTCGATACCGGTGCGGGCGTGCTATTCATCGTGAAGAATTATTCCGGTGACCTGATGAATTTCGAAATGGCGTCGGAGATGTCGGAGGTCCCGAACGCGATGGTGCTGATCAACGATGATGTGGCAGTCGAAAACTCCAGTTACACCACCGGGCGGCGTGGTGTCGCTGGCGCAGTGATCGTTGAGAAGCTGGTGGGCAGCATGGCCGAAAGCGGCGCCGGCCTTGAACAGTGCAAGGCGTTCGGTGACCGGATCAACAAGCGCGCCGCTTCGATGGGTGTTGCGTTCAGCAGTTGCACCGTGCCGGCCGCAGGAACGCTGACGTTCAAGATCGGCGATGACGAAATCGAAGTGGGCGTGGGTATTCACGGCGAGCCGGGGCGGCGCCGCGCAAAGTTCGCAGGCGCCGACGCGATTGCGGGAGAACTGCTCAAAGCGATCGTCGATGACCTCGCGCCTCAACCCGGAGCTGAATTGCTGGTGCTCATCAACGGCCTCGGCGGAACACCGCTTGGCGAGCTTTACCTGCTCTTTAACTCGACGCGTGCATGGCTTGAGCAACGCGACCTGAAGGTTGGCCGGGCCCAGGTGGGGGCGCTGACGACTTCGCTCGAGATGGCGGGCGCGTCGATTACGCTATGTATGCTGGACGACGAAATGACACGCCACTGGGACAGCCCGGTTCATACGCCGTCGTTGCGTTGGGGGATGTAGGGCACGCTGAGTGCGAGAATGGTTTCGGTGCGGCTTTCCTTCTCGACGTAGCTACATCAAGCCGCCCGGCCTGCGCAGAAACTCGCCGAGAAAGTCGACAAAGGCCCTGAGCCTGACCGAGAGCTGATTGCGCTCCAGATAGATCGCGTGAATATTGGCGTCCGGTAACGCCCAGTCGTCCAGCAGCGTCACGAGTTCGCCGCGCGCCAGATGCCGTTCCACTTCCCACTGCGAACGCACGACAATCCCGCGGCCTTCGAGCGCCCAATGCAGGACGACGCCGCCGTCGTTGCTGGATAGGGCGCCGTCGACCTTGACCGTTTCCGAGCGTTTGCCGCGCGAAAAATGCCACGTGCCGTAGGCCGATTCGTTCTCGCGCAAGACGATGCAGGCGTGCCGCGTCAGATCGTGCGGCACGGACGGTCGGCCATGCCGCGCCACATAGCCGGGCGATGCGCACACCATGCGCCGGTTTTCGAGCAGGAGCCGCGCGTTGATGCGCGCATCCGGCACTTCGCCGAAGCGAATGCCGAGATCGAAACCTTCGTCCTGAAGACTCATCGGACGGTCCGTCAGATGCAGCAGGATTTTTATCGCGGGATAACGCGTGACGAATTCCGATACCGCCGGCGCGATGCGGGCCCGCCCAAATCCAAACGAAGCGTTCACGCGCAGCAGGCCGGTAGGCTCGCCCCGGCTCTGCATGACGAGATGCTCCAGTTCCGACAACTCGTCCAGAATGCGCGAGCCGTTCGACAGATAAAGCTCGCCTTCGGGCGTGAGGCTCAGCCTCCGCGTCGTGCGATTCATCAGCCGCACGCCGAGGCGCCGTTCCAGTTGCGCCAGCCGTTTGCTGACCGCGGGTGGCGTCACGCCCAACTCGCGCGCGGCCGCCGCCAGATTGCGATGCCGCGCCACGAGCGCGAACAGATTCAGATCCGAAAAGCTATCCATCCCGAGCTCCGTTTTGTTCGGTCGATTCGTTCCTGTGAGTTACTGCCGGAATGCTTTTCAGGAAACCCAATCGCATGAGTCATCAATTAGACTCGGATTGCGATCAGGAGACAACCATGTTCGAAGGCTTCAGCGACGCATCGGCAACCGTCGATCGCGTGCGCATTCATGCAATTCAGGGCGGGCGCGGTCCCGCGCTTTTGCTCTTGCACGGGCATCCGCAAACGCACGCGATCTGGCATAAAGTCGCGCCCGCGCTGGCGGAGCGTTTCACGGTGGTCGCGGCGGATCTGCGCGGTTACGGCGACAGCGGCAAGCCGCCCGGCGACCCGGCTCACGCCAACTATGCGAAGCGGCGCATGGCGCTCGATCAGGTCGAGCTGATGCGCGGTCTCGGCCACGAGAGCTTCGCGGTGATCGGTCACGATCGCGGCGGCCGGGTCGCGGCGCGCATGGCGCTCGATCATCCGCAAGTCGTGACGCGCCTGGTGACGCTCGATGTCGCGCCCACACTCGCCATGTACGAACAGACCTCGTTCGAGTTCGCGCGCGCCTACTGGCACTGGTTCATGCTGGTGCGCCCCGCGCCGTTTCCTGAGACGCTGATCCGCGCCAACCCCGATCTCTATCTGAAGCAGACCATCGGCGCGCGCAGCGCCGGCCTCGCGCCGTTCACGCCGGCGGCTTACGCGGAATATCTGCGCTGCCTATCCGATCCGGCGACGGCGCACGGCATCTGCGAAGACTATCGCGCGAGCGTGACGATCGACCTTGAACACGATCGCGCGACGCTGGCCTCGCAGCAGCGGATTGACTGCCCATTCATGGCGTTGTGGGGCGCGCAGGGTGTGATCGAGCAGTGCTTCGATCCGCTTGCCGAGTGGCGGGCGTACGCGCCGGACGTGCAGGGCGAGGCCCTGCCTTGCGGCCACTACATTCCCGAAGAAGCGCCACAGCGGCTGCTCGAGCGCGTGCTGCCTTTTCTCAGCGAGTAAGTCATGTCAGACCAGACCCTCTACCGGAAGCTCGTCGATTCGCACAGCGTAGCGCGTATCGACGAACACAACGTGCTGCTGTACGCCAATCTGCATCTGATGAACGAGTACACCAGCCCGCAAGCGTTCAGCGGGCTCGATGCCCGCGGCCGCGCGGTGCGCCGTCCGCGCCAGCAACTCGCGGTCGTGAGCCACATCATTCCGACGCATGCGGAGTCGCCGCGCGTGATTCGCGATGCGGCGTCGCTGTTGCAGGCGCAGAACTTGGCGCGTAACTGCAAACGCGCCGGCATACGCCTTCTCGCCGCCGACGATCCGCTGCAAGGCATCGAACATATCGTCGCGCCGGAGCTCGGATTGATTCGTCCCGGCATGGTCGTGCTGTGCGGCGACAGCCATACCACGACATACGGCGCACTCGGTGCGCTCGGCTTCGGCATCGGCACGTCGGAAGTCGAGCACGTTCTGGCGACGCAGACGCTCGTGTACCGGCTCGCAGAGACCATGCGCATCACGATCGACGGCGCGCTTGCCTATGGCACGTCGTCGAAGGATCTCGTTATCTGGATCATCAGCAGGATCGGCGCACAGGGCGCGCGCGGCTACGCGGTGGAATTCGCCGGTTCGACGATCGCATCGCTGTCGGCCGAGGCGCGCATGACCTTGTGCAACATGACCGTCGAAGCCGGTGCGCGCGCCGCGCTGATCGCGCCGGACGCGACCACGTTCGACTACGTGCGCGCCCACGCGCCGTCGCTCGACGATGCGGCATGGCAAGCGGCGCTCGCGGACTGGCGCGGCCTGCATTCCGACGCCGACGCGCGTTTCGATGCCGAGCATTGCTTCGACGCGGGCGACATTGCGCCGTTCGTCACCTGGGGCACGAGCCCCGATCAGGCCGTCGCCATCGATCAGCCGATTCCCGCCGAGGCCGCGCAAGCGACGCCCGAGGCCGCCGCATCGCTGCGCCGCGCGCTGGACTACATGGGACTTGCCGCCGGGCGGCCGATTGCCGGCACGCGCGTCGACCGCGTGTTCATCGGCTCGTGTACCAACGGACGCATCGAAGATTTGCGCATCGTGGCCGGCATCGTGCGCGGCAAGCAGGTTGCGCCCGGCGTGCGCGCGATGGTCGTGCCGGGGTCGGGCAGCGTGCGGCGGGCCGCCGAACAGGAAGGCATCGCGCGGACACTGATCGATGCGGGCTTCGAGTGGCGCGAGCCGGGCTGCTCGATGTGCCTCGCGATGAACGACGACGTGCTCGACGCCGGAGAGCGCTGCGCATCCACCACCAACCGCAATTTCGAAGGCCGTCAGGGACGCGGCGGTCGCACGCATCTGATGAGCCCGGCGATGGCAGCGGCCGCCGCGCTGACCGGCTGCATCACCGATGTCCGCACGCTGGAGGCGCACACATCATGACCCGACTCACGACCATTCGCGGCAGCGCCGCGCCGCTGCCCATCGACAACCTCGACACCGACCAGATCATGCCGAAGCAGTTCCTGCGCATCATCGACAAGGCGGGTCTCGCCGACGGTCTGCTGTACGACCTGCGCTTCGACGAGCGCGGCGCGCCGCGCGACGACTGCGTGCTGAACCAGCGCGCGTATGCGAACGCGACCGTGCTGATCGGCGGTGCGAACTTCGGCTGCGGATCGAGCCGCGAGCATGCGGTGTGGGGCTTGCAGCAATACGGTTTTCAGGCGGTGATTGCGCCGAGCTTCGCGGAAATCTTCTATTCGAACGCGATGAACAACCGCCTCTTGCTCGTGCAACTGGAGCGCGACGCGATCGATGCCCTGACGCGCGAGGCAAGCGAAACGCCAGGCACTTTGTTGTCGATCGATCTCGAACGGCAAACGGTGACATCCGGCTCGGACAACCGGTTCGATTATGCGATCGGCGCGCGCCACAAGCGCATGGTGATCGAAGGCATGGATACCGTCGATCTGACGCTCGACTCGCTCGCCGCGATCGAAGCCTTCGAACAGCGGCATTTCGCCAGGCATCCCTGGGCGCAGGTGATGTAAGCACCCATCCGCCGCGCGACGCGGCGGCTTTCCTTGTTTCAAACCCGCCAATTCCCCTCCGATCGAAGAAGGGAAGGGCGTCCCTTTGCCTCGAAAACGGAGGAGACACATGAAACGCAAGCCGATCTACCAGATTCTCTATGTTCAGGTGCTCGCGGCCATCGCCGCCGGCGTGCTGCTCGGACATTTCGCACCGCAAACGGCGGTCGCGCTCAAGCTGCTCGGCGATCTGTTCATCAAGCTCGTGCGCATGATCATCGGCCCGGTGATCTTTTGCACAGTCGTAACCGGCATCGCGGGCATGCAGGACATGAAGAAGGTCGGACGCGTCGGCGGCAAGGCGTTGCTCTATTTCGAAGCCGCATCCACGTTCGCGCTGGCGATCGGCTTGCTTGCCGCGCACGTGCTCGCGCCCGGCGCGGGCTTCAATGTCGATCCGTCCACGCTCGACGCGCGCGCCGTGTCGGGTTATGCGGCGCAGGCGGCGCATGGCGAGGGCATCACCGGATTTATCGCGCATGTGATCCCAGAGACGTTTCTCGGCGCGCTGGTTCAGGGCGATATCCTTCCCGTGCTGCTGATCGCGATGCTGTTCGGCACCGCGCTCGCGCTGATGGGTGCGCCCGCCGCGCCGGTCACGCAACTGGTCGAGACACTTTCGAAAGCGTTCTTTCGCATTGTGCGGATGGTCACCAGTCTTGCGCCGATCGGCGCCTTCGGCGCGATGGCCTTCACGATCGGCCGATACGGCATCGTCTCGCTGGTGCCGATGCTCAAGCTCATCGGCGCTTTTTATCTCACCGCATTTCTGTTCGTGGCGGTCGGGCTCGGCATCGTCGCGCGCTTGTGCGGCTTTAGTCTGTGGCGCTTTCTCGCCTACATCCGCGACGAATTGCTGATCGTGCTCGGCACCTCGACGTCCGAAGCGGCCTTGCCGCAGTTGATGGACAAGCTCGAACGGCTGGGCTGCCCGCGCGGCGTCGTCGGGCTCGTCGTGCCGACCGGTTACTCGTTCAACTTCGACGGCACCAACATCTACATGACGCTCGCCGTGCTGTTCCTCGCGCAGGCGACCAACACGCACTTGTCGTTCGCGCAGGAAATCACCTTGCTCCTCGTCACCATGTTGACCTCGAAGGGATCGACCGGCGTAACCGGCGCGGGCTTCATCACGCTCGCCGCGAGCCTGTCGGTCGTGCCGACGGTTCCCGTGAGCGCGATGGTGCTGATCCTCGGCATCGACCGCTTCATGTCCGAATGCCGGGCTTTGACCAATATCGTCGGCAATGGGGTGGCGGCGATCGTGGTGTCGGCGTGGGAAGGCGGACTCGATCGAAAGAAGCTCGAGACGGCGTTAGGCGGTGGAGAGCGGGTGGAAGGCGGTTCGCGGTCAGCGGTGGTCAGAACGACGGCCGCTTTGGATCGCAAACCTGTTATCGACAAATGAGTTGATGTGGTGAGCGCTTCGGGGCGATCACGACGGCATGATTAAGCTTCGATTTTCCATGGAGGCGCCGGCTTCGCAGCAACAATAGATTTTTGCTCTTACCGAGACGCAAGAGTTCGGCCGTGCCTTGTACGAGTTCCCTCGTTCATCCACAGATGAAGTGGTGTCTGAGAACGGCTCCAGTGCCGCGAATTCATACAGTCGGCTGGTTCTCCGCGCGTTTGCTTTTGACAGCGTTGAGCATTCGGCGCTTGAGGTCGAGTGTCAAAGAATCGGTACACGTCTTGTTAGCGCACGATCTCGCTTCGCAGTTGAGCTCGAGCCAGCAACGCTCAATTGGCTAGGCCTTGGACTCGCGAGTGGGGCGTCGCGGGTCAGCGAACTCTCGTTTGTGTTTGACTCCGACGAGAGATAGGCGGTCGTGGCCGCGAACGGTAACAGACGGCCAGAACCGGATGCTCGACATGTCAGGCGAGATTGCTGACAATTCGGCCAAGACTGAGGGAGAATCAATGCACTGCGTGTGAGCGTCACTCGGCGCGTTGCACCGGGCTCCTTCAAGATGGAGATCAAGAGTGTCTTTGCATAACGTCGCGTCGCTTCCATTCACCTTACTGAATCGCGGTCAGCTTGGTGCCGCAGGCGTGCTTTTCTTCTTCTACGCGGTCATCCTCGCCGGCATGGCGAAAGCAATATTCGAAATTGCCAACTTTGCGGGAGTGAAGGCGCGAACCGGAAGCGCCACGGTCATAGCAAAGCGGATTGTGCCCGCTCATTGGGAGTGGGAAACTGGTGGACGCTATTTGACACGTGCCTATGTGAAGGAATTCGAGATACTGGATTTAATTATCGAGGGCCGAAAGATGACATATCGACCCATTCCGTGGATTATGGAGCGAACTACAGCAAACTCGACGGAGCCAGTTCAGTTCAAGGCTGCCCGGTTCAATAGCAAAATATACATCACAAAATTCAAGTACCTTTAAATAGAGTAGAACAGCCCATCATGATGGCTGTGCCCACCTACGGGTCTATGTCAAGGATCGACGCGTCTCCGAACGGCCGCTCAGGGGTCGACAAGGGAAATTCGCGGCGAGGCGGAGCTGGTCACTGGCCGGTTCATGCCGAACTTCCTGGTTCGGCCACAATCAGTCATTCGAGATCGGGCTTAGGATCGTCGACGATTTGCCGACTGAGTGCCGCAGCACTCCTGATCGGCGAACCCAAGGTTGAATGGCCGGCGTGGTATGCGTCATGAAAGTATGACTACTGCTCTCTCCAGTCGCCGGAGTAAAGGTCATAGACCACCATGTGCTGTAGCGCCTCTCGAATCTTGTCTTCTCCAACGGCGTCAAACAAGCGAGTCGGGAGTAGGTCCGTGACCACTGTCACACGGACAGATGCTTTCGTACTTTGCCTTTGTTTTTCGGGCGGCGTGACGTTTCACGTAGAGGCGGACCACGAACCCTCGTGGCCAGAAGCATTTGACTTCATTGGTCGAAGTCACTACTGGCGCCATGAGCTAAACGGCTGACTTGCCGTGTCGAACGTCCGCTCCGAAAAAATACCAGCGGCGCTTGTGGGTCGGTTTGGTTCGTCCGCCGTTGACCCGAATCTGGTGCAGGCGACGAACGCGTATAGTCGGCCAAGAACGGTCCTCCGCACTCTGTTGCTGAACGTCTGTTGACGAGCGACGAACCGCCATTTTGCAAAGCGACGACGACCGATGATTCGGCAGACGGGCCATACGCCCGACGGGGATTTTTATTTGAGCGATCAGGGCCTGGTGTCACCAGAGCAAACAGTGAGATTGTTTTTTTATGATCGACCCGTATGCGATAGAGGACTTTATCGTATATAGGACGACGAGTTCGCGTCCGTCGCTCATCGACCAGCAACCGGCTCCATGGCGTTCGACTTCCAGCCAGAACAGAATTCATAGCTGCGACTCGATCGGCAGAATGCCGAGAAACCAGATGCCTGCGCGGCGCAGCGCCGATACTTCCGGCTCGGAATCTAATACCGTGACGGTGCCGTCCTCGGCCGTATCGTTCCAGACGATATGGCTCGCGCCGGTCACGTCGGTGCGTAGTTCGAGCCGCCACGCTCCGCGGGTGAGGCTCGACTCCACGTGGTCGGTCACCTGCCGGGCGGCACGCTCGCTTTCGCAGTAGATACCTATCTCGGTGTTTAACTCGACCGAACGTGGGTCGAAATTCATCGAGCCGATGAAGACACTTTTGCGGTCGAACACATACGTTTTCGCGTGCAATGACGCTTTTGACGAGCCCAACACTGACTTGTTCTTGTCGACAGTGCCGCTGGTTGTCGCAACGGGTTTCAGTTCGTACAGTTGCACGCCTGCTTCCAGCAATGGCTTCCGGTAACGCTGATAGCCCGCATGCACCGCGGCGACATCCGTTGCCGCCAGCGAGTTCGTCAGCACCGTCACGTGCACGCCGTGTTGCGTCAGGCCGCTCAACCATGCCACGCCGCGCTTTCCGGGCACGAAATACGGCGAGACGATCAGCAAGTGCTGGGTCGGCTCCAGCTTCAACGCCCTGAACTGCGAGATCAGATGTCCTTCAGCGTCGCTGGGCGTGCGCGTGATTTTAGACGGGTCGTCATAGAGCAGCGTCGCCTTGCCCCATGAAAACTCGGCATCGCGTGACTGGATCACCTGCGTCAGCCGCGCTTTCGCCTGCCGCACATACGCACCGTTTTCGTTGGAGGCAAGCCAGGCATCCAGCTTCGCGCGGCCAGCCTCTAGCGCCGATGGATCGGCCTGACGGCCGAGGAGGTTCTCGATCGGATACGACGCGTCCGAATTCCAGTACTCGTCGAACGCCGTCGAAACATTCCGTACGATGGGCCCGTGCACCAGCACGTCGAGATCGCCAAACGCGACGGTGCTCGACGCGCCGAAGTATTCGTCGCCGATGTTGCGCCCGCCGAGAATTGCGCCCTGGTTGTCGGCGATCAACGCCTTGTTATGCATACGCCGGTTGACGCGAGCAAACTCGGTGGCCGTGCCGAGCGTCTTGAACCGGCGGTTTGCGACAGGATTGAAGAGCCGGATCTCAATGTTCGGATGCGAACTGAGCACCAGCAGCATCTGGTCGTCCGCATTCGTGCCCAGATCGTCGAGCAGGACGCGCACGCGCACACCGCGGTCTGCCGCTCTCAGCAAGGCCGCGGCGAGTTCACGGCCGGTCAGGTCGGCGTGCCAGATGTAATACTGAAGGTCGAGCGAGCGGTCAGCATATTCCATCAACACAACGCGCGCGACGAGCGCGTCGACAGAGTCGGGCAGCAGGTGAAACGCGCTTTCTCCCGGATGCTGCTGGTCTCGCGGTGTGAACGCTGCGCCGAGGCGCGTGGCCTGCGTATCGGTGAGCGCGTGGGTGGACACGCGGCCGGCTTGCGGTGGAAGGCTTGCGCACGAAGTCAGCAGGACGACGACGATCGCCGCAACAAGACTTCGGAGGTTCATCATGTCGCTCTCCGCAGATTCGAAGATGGACCAGACAAGCGAGCGACGCCAGCGGTTTCAAGTCGCGCGCTGTGACGCGCCACTGACTGGGGCGATACATTGCACCGTGCTCGCGGCCCCGGACGACCTTGGCAACGCTGCCAGCCGCCTGACGACCATCGACAGAACGGCTGACCTCAAACGCACGGCATCCAAGCCGCCGCGGCGCAGATCGTCGTAGTCACCGCAGGATCAAAAGGGCGTATAGGCGTGAATGGGGGCGACGCCGTGGTCCCCGATTCACGCGAGCCCTTCGCGACCGCGAGACACGGTATCGAGTGCTGCTTCGAGCGGAACCGCTTGCATTTGTCGTGCATCGTGGGCGGACGAAGGGTGACATGCAGGTACACCCGGATCGTGATCGTCTGACGACGATCTTACGCGAAGGCGACAAGGCGCGCGCTCCCGGATTTTCCCGGGAGTAATCTACCCGGCGTAGCCGGGGCAGACCCGAGCAGCAGTTTGTTACTGGCCCGCCAACATCATGAATGTTTTGGTCAGCTTCATTGTTCTTTCCAAGTCGGCTACGACAGATCGTTGAAGGACCGCGGTCCACGATGCGGGCTGTTCGCGCAGCATTCCAGTTGCGCTAGTCCTAACTGCTCACAGATGAACGGACATGCACCGAGTTGAATGCGCACCATCCCAATATAATCTGTTCCAGCTTTACCTAGACGCAATAGGACCATGGTCTGATTGGTGAAAAGCTCCCGCTGCCGATAGAGCGCTTTCGGCTACTGCAGCTGCTCGAGAAATGCCAAGAGCAATTTGTTGCCCCGCCGCTGAGCACCCGGTTGTGCGACCTAACACGGTTGCCATGCAGGACAACTTCAGGTTCAGCAGTACTCAGTCGCTGACTGCGGCAATGCGCCAGGAAAGACGCTTCTTCGCGCCACCCTCCGGGCGCCCTCTGGCCTGGAAGCGAACGGTTTCCTCCAGCGTTCCCAGGCACCAGCCCTTCAGGGACAGGCGGGCGTGGCCAGAAGCATTTGACTTCATTGGTCGAAATCACTACTGGCACCATGAGCTAAACGGCTGGCTCGCCGTGTCGAACGTCCGCTCCGAAAAAAATACCAGCGGCGCTTGTGGGTCGGTTTGGTTCGTCCGCCGTTGACGCGAATCTGGTGCAGGCGACGAACGCGTACAGTCGGCCACTTTGAGACATTCAAAGGTGCGGCGAAGATCGTCAACAATCCAACAATCGGCACCACCGTCGGATGTCAGAAGCCGAGCGAAGGGTCACCGCCTCGCTGCATCACGGCGCGCAACGCAGCCTGGGGACTATCAAGCGGCTGCCTTCCTCTGCGCGCGAGGTTCACCGCCGGGGCCATCCAGGGATGAGCGTATGCAACAAGAGTTGCGCCTTCTTCATATGCTTGATCCGCCGATGCCGCGATAGCAGCGAAGCATTCGTCGACGTCGCCATTCTGGAACAGCGTCCACACACCTTCAACGTGGATGACGTCCAATGACGTAACAGAGTGGCTAGCATACCGCGCGAAAAGGCGTCTCGTAGGCTCGACGGAAGCCTCAACCGCACACAGCACGGCGGTCTTTCCACCAATCTTGCCTGCCGCCGCGGCTAACGCGACATCTGCTCTCACAATCGGAACGGACGTGCTTTCAATTCCTTCCACAGCCGGTCCAAGCGTCGCACAAGTCAGGATGACGGCATCTGCGTCCGCCGCAAGAGCCAGAAGACAACGTTTCGTCTCCTCCTTCACGCTGGCTGGGAATGCACCCGCTTGTTGAACAGCCTCACGAAGATCCGACCGGACTTCATGGCGGAGGTTATCGGTCCGCAAACCAAGATTTATTGCCGCGTCCTCGAATATGCGTTGGTTGTCATTGATCGTATGCAAAAACGAGATGCGCATCGCCAGTTCCCTCGTGAATTGAACGCGTCTGTTTCGTCGCTTCCCTGACCGGGATCGAGCCCGTTGACTCACAAGCATTGTTTCAACGTCACGGCCAACCAACAAGGCAACACATCCTACTGGTATGTCTGATACCTCCTTCGACATTTGTCACTAGCATATTCAGAGACCGTGAGTATCAATGGCCACCGCTTGCGGTGACGTCGTCAGTCCGTTCCGGCTTGTTCATGCCGGCGCACGAAACGCGGGCCTCGCAGACGCGGCCCTCTCGGACCTGGGACGCAGTGCGGCCACGAGCCGCCATTGGTCGGTGGGCACTAGCCGGCCAGAACTGGACATTCGACGCCAACGCCTGGATCGTGGACAATTTCCGGCCAGTTGCAGCCGTTTGCCTTCGTGTTCAGCGGGCCATTCAAACGGCAGATGCGCACCAAACAACGGACGTTCGTACTGGGATGGGGGCTAAATAGTTATCGGCCCGCAGCAGACGTTCGCGCATTGGCTTGCATGCGTCGGCAAGCGCATCGAGCTCAAACTGAAACGCCGGAGTCCCGTGCGATACAGAACTCAGCCCCATCGGGCCCACTCGGGAACTGTTGAACTCGGTCGGTCCAGTTCGGGAATCCGGCGAGCCGTTTTTTCTGCTCACGCGATACGGTGAGCGCGATGACCTGATTTAAAGCAACCGGTACGCTAGTCGGGCGGCCGCTCTCGCGGTGCGCCTGTCCTGATCGAGCGCCGGGTTGTACTCCGCGATATCCGCCGCGCGCAGCTTGCCCGAAGCCCGCACGCGCAGCACCATCGCTTCGACCACCGATAGCGGTACGCCCAGCGCAGCGGGCGCCGACACACCCGGCGCCGTGGCGGCCGGCAACACGTCGAGATCGATCGTCAGATAGACGTCGTCCGCCGCGTCCAGCAACTTCTGAAGCTCATTCAGGCGCTGCGGCAGTTGCGTTTCCTGCATATCGACGTCCAACACATAGCGCACGCCGAGTCGCTCCGCATGCGCGAAAAGCGAAGCGGTATTGCCGAGATCGCTGATACCGAAGCACGCATAGTTGAATGGCACCCCTCGTTCCGCACAGTCAAGCGCGATCTGATCGAACGGCGTGCCGGAATTCGCGGGACGCTTCTGGCGCAGATCGAAATGAGCGTCGAAGTTAATGATCAGCAAACTGCGCAATGCCAATGGCGTTGCTGCATTGTCGGTTTCACGCTGCTGATGCAGCCGCAAACCGCTATACGTACCCCACGCGACCTCATGACCGCCGCCGAACACCAACGGCCGCCCACCGCTCGCCAGTACTTCGCTAACCACTTGGGCCAGTTCCACTTGCGCGGCTTCGAGGTCGCCGTCGTCGCACACCACGTCGCCTGCGTCGGCAAGTGCCGCCATCGCCGATTTGGCCGGCAAACCCGCGAGCGCACGGCGCAATTCCTTCGGAGCATGCGCTGCGCCAATCCGACCTTGATTGCGGCGCACGCCTTCATCGGAGCCGAAGCCGACGATCACGGGCGCATCGCGCTGCACGTCCACAGCGTTACCGAATGGCATCACCTGATTGAAAACACGTCGTGTGTCGCCGGGTTCGCCGTCGTCGGAACGGCCTGCCCACACCTTGTCATCGAATGGGACTCTCATGCGCGCGACAACACCGCCTGCAGGAATGCGCGTGTGCGCGGCTGTGATGGCGCAGTGAAAATCTCCGCGGGCGGCCCCGCTTCGACGATCATACCGCCGTCCATGACTACCACCACATTGGCCACTTCCTTCGCGAAGCCCATTTCGTGTGTGACGACCACCATCGTCATGCCTTCGCTCGCGAGCAGCTTCATCACTTGCAGCACTTCGCCTACCAGTTCGGGATCGAGAGCGGACGTCGGCTCGTCGAACAGCATCACCCGTGGCTGCATCGCTAGCGCGCGAGCAATCGCAACCCGTTGCTTCTGACCACCCGAGAGACTCGCCGGCATCACATGCGCCTTGTGCGCGAGCCCGACCTTCTCCAGCAACGCCATCGCAGCCGCTTCGGCCTGCGCCTTGCTGGCGCCACGCAACATGCGCGGTCCCACGGTGATGTTATGCAGCACCGACAGGTGCGGAAACAGATTGAACGACTGAAACACCATGCCGACTTCGGTGCGCAGAGCATTCAGCGAACGCTCTTTGAGCATCTCGCCGTGGTCGACTAACCGATGCCCGCAAATGTCGATCGTGCCGCCTTCTGCCTGTTCGAGTCCATTACAGCAGCGGAGAAAGGTACTCTTGCCCGACCCGCTCGGCCCGATCACCACCACGACCTGCTGCGGTTGAATGTCGAAATCGATGCCGTTGAGCACGGTATGCGAGCCGAACGATTTCGTCAGACCGCGAATGCTAACGATAGGCTCGTTGATTTTGGCCACGGTATTCATTGCACCATTCCTCCCACACGCAAACGACGTTCAACGCGATGCAGCGCGAAATTGGTCACCTGCGTCAATACCAGATACACCAGCGCGATAGCGAGATACACTTCAAGCGAACGATAGGACACGCTGATGATCTTCTGGCCTTCATGCATCAGATCGTCGATCGTGAGCAGCGACACCAGCGCCGAGTTCTTGATCAACGCGATGAATTCGTTGCCGAGCGGGGGGATCATCCGCACGATGGCCTGCGGCAGAATGATTGCGCGCATCGCCTGCCCTGACGACATGCCGATCGAACGCGCCGCTTCCATCTGCCCGCGATCGACCGACTGAATCGCGCCGCGGACGATCTCCGATACGTAAGCCGCCGAATACAGACCGAGCCCCAGCATGCCGCACAAGAACGCCGGCAGCAGGATGCCGAATTGCGGCAGGCCGAAGAACAGCAGGAAGAGTTGTACAAGCAACGGCGTGCCGCGGAAGAACGTCAGGTAAGCGGTGCAGAAACCGTACACGATGCGCCGCTGCGGCGTCAGCCGGCCGATGCCGATCAACAGGCCAAGCGCGCAACTGAGCGCGAGTGACGCGGCGGTCACTTCGACCGTCACTAACGCGCCTTGCATGATGTCTGGCCAACCGGCAATCACCGGCGAGAAATCAAGTTCCATTTCGTGTCCAGCCGTTTATTGCGCACTCGCGCCGAACCACTTCTTGACGATCGCCGCATACGTGCCGTCAGCTTTGATCCTGGCGAGCGCGGTGTTGAAGGCTGCCTTCAGCTGCGGCTCGTCTTTGCGCACGGCGATGCCGTACGCTTCGGTCGTCAGCGTTTTGTCGAGTACACGGAAGCCGGTGCGCGTTTTCGCAACTTGATAGGCGGCCGGCTTACCCGTCACAGCAGCGTCTGCACGGCCGATGCCAACCAGGTCGAACATTTCCTGGTTCTTCTCGACCTCGACGCGATTGATCTGCGGGAAGTTATCGCGTAGGAAGTTCACGGACTTCGTGCCCACCTGGACTGAGACTTTTTTGCCGTTCAGATCGGTCACCGTCTTGATCGGTGAATCGCTTTTGACCAGCACGGCCAGCCCACCCGCGTAGTAGGAATCGGTGAAGTCGATCACTTTCGCGCGCTCGTCAGTGATGTAGATGCCGGAGATCGCAGCGTCGAAACGATGCGCGATCAGACCTGGAATCAGTCCTTTAAAGTCAATGTCGGTCCATTGCACGCGTTTGCCCATCACTTTCGCGAGCGCATTCATGAGATCGACGTCGAAGCCGGTGCGCGCGCCGTTCTCGGTGTACTCCATCGGCGGGAAAGTGGCGTCGGTGGCGACGTTCAGCACTTCCGGCGTTTGTGCTGACGCCGCGCCGGAAAATCCGCCAAACGTCACGGCGAACGTCACGCATGCGAGGGACAACAGTCGTTGCAGCTTCATGGGGTAGGCTCCTTGCGGTTCTATCAAGTGATGCGGTTAATTTGAGCGCCCAATTTACGGATGAAATTGAAAAAGATTCGTCCCGCTAATCGGTTTGCATATGCTCGGAAATGGCGCGGGCCGTACGTAGCGTCCCGTCGATTAATTGGCTTTCTCGTCCGATGGCGCGCGTTGATGGCGCCATCAACGTGATCGACGCGCTGCTGCCGGCGCTGCGTCCACTGTGATGAAAGATCGGAGCGCTGACTCCCCACACGCCCAGGTCGACTTCGCTGTCGCTAACGGCGTAGCCCTGGGCTCGAATCTGTTCAAGTTCTGCTTCGATCGCGGCACGGCCGACGGGGTCGTTGCCAAACACGCTGTCGAGCACTTCGGCGCGCGCCCTGTCGCCCATGAATGCCAATAGGGATTTCGCCGACGCGCCCGCCTTGAGCGGCACGGCGCGGCCTTTCTCGAACGAGCAGCGCAACGATTGCTGGCTGTCGACCATCTCAAGGCACATCACCTGATGCCTGACCGCGACCACCAGCCCAATGCTTTCCTGCGACGCGCGCGCGAGCTGCTGCATCTCCGTGCGGCTCGCTTCGACGAGCAGAGAATTCACATCGAAGTCAAGCGCGAGTTGCAAGCTGATCGGACCGGGCGCGTAGTAACCGGCGTTTTCGGCGACGAAACCCCAGCGCTTGAGCAGCGCGATCTGACGGTACAGTGTGCTTTGCGCAAGCCCGGTCACGGCTAGCAGATCTTTGACCGACATCGCCTTGCCATGACTGGCGAGCGCGGCCAGCACCAGCAACACCCGTTCGGCCCCTGTCACACCCTGTTCCACATTCACGATCACGCTATCCACGATCCATCAAGAGCGCAGAATGCCAGACCATTCTCGAATTTCAAAAATCATATTCCCGCTCAATGGGAATAAAAGGGCAGGGATTTCCCTTGAACGGGACATCGGGAGCACGGAGAGTCCTGGCACTGGACTGCCCGGGGCGTTGAAAAGGAAACGATATCCAGAATGGACGGGGTTATTGCCCTGAACCTTTTTCCACTCAATTAATTATCGGACGCGCTCAAGTGCCCGGTCGTCGCGAACGGCCGAAGTGGCCGAGGTTTTACGGTGAGGCGTTGCCTGGAGCTGCACTTGTACCGCGGTGTCCTTAAAACCGCTGCCGACATTGAAATGATGTCGCCATAAAGGAAAACCCCCCAGTTGCCGTTAAGCGAGTGTCGGCAGCCAAATTCTAAAAAAGCTCCGACGCCATAGAGATCGTTACTGGATGTGGAGGCATGCAAGACCAATATTGCATGGAGCGTCGATGAATATCGTTTCCGGGGACCATCGCGGCTTGACAGGAGTGAAGGACGACAATCCGACGACAGTTGCCGGAAGTCCAGCGATGCACCTGTCTGCGTCAACAGAGGCGACAGCATCGATCGATAACCTCCTTCGAGCGTCGGGCGACCTTCTGCGCGGGAGAGAATGGGCATGGTATCGCGCGGGACAAAAACTACATCTGGCGGCGCATGCCCGCACACACCGGGTATGGCCGGAAGTTCTGGCCAACAATAAACTCAGCGAGTTTTGCGAGGCGGAAGCTCTGCATTGCTGGCCGACGGGACCCAGCGACCGCGCTTTCGGATGGCTCCTTGCACCGCCTGCCCAGCCGCATGAGGCGGCCCTTGCCGCATTCGCGAATGCGCTGGGAGTGCAACTGCTTGCCGACGCGCTCGCGCGCGCGCAGAAGACGCAGCAGGTACTGTACGAGATCGCCTACATAGCCAGCACTGTGCGCGAGCGCTCGGCTTTCCTGCTCGCGGTGCACCGGCAGCTCGCGACGATAATCGACGCGGAAAACTTCTATCTCGCGCTGTATGAACAGGCAAGCGGACGCATCACCTATCCGTATTACGTCGATGTTATCGACGTTGAGGCGCTCGAGCCGGAAAGCTACGACGTCGTCGACCCGGACCGCCTGTCATTGACAGGCCACGTGCTGACCAGTGGACAGCCGTTGCTGATCGACGCTGCGGGGATTATCGAGGCTGAAAAGCAGGGACGTTTCTATTGCGTTGGCGACCGCCCGGAGTTCTGGATGGGCGCCCCGCTAAAAAATGCATCGGATGAAGTATTCGGCATGCTTGCCATGCAGGTGTACGACGTGTCGCGCAGTTATAGCGCCGAAGACCGCGCGTTGTTTCTCGTAGTCGCGGGTCACGTTGCAATGGCCTTGGACCGGATTCTTCATCGCGCCAATCTGGAAGAAACCGTCACCCGGCGAACATCCGAACTGTCAGAACTCAACACTGCGTTGCGTCAGGAGGTGGTGGAGCGCAAACGCGCGGAACATTTGCAAGGTGCGCTTTTCAAAATCGCCGAGCTGTCTAGCGCGCCGGGAGATATGGTCGGGTTCTTCCGCAATCTGCATGGCATCCTCGGAGAACTGCTCGACGCGCATAACTTCTACATCGCGCTTTACGATGAGAATACCGAAACGGTTTCGTTTCCTTACTACGCCGATGAACTCGTTCACCATCAGCCGGCTCCGCGACGTCGCAAACGAGGTTTCACGGAATACGTGATCTCGCTGCGTCGGCCGTGTCTACTGAATCGCGCCGATGCAGAATGCCTGATTCGCGAAGGAAAGGTGGAACTTGAGCACGATCAGCTCAAGCTGCGTTCCTGGCTCGGTATCCCGCTTTTCGAAGGCGGCAACGTGCGGGGCATGCTTGCAGTGCAAAGCTACTCCCCGGACGTCCACTACACCCCGCGCGATCAGGAGCTGCTGACCTTCGTTTCACGTCACATCGACACTGCGTTGTCACGACGCAGCGCCGCCGATGCACTACATGCTGCCAACGTCGAGCTGGAAGCACGCGTTCAGGAACGCACGCGGGAGCTCGACGAGGCAAACGCGCAACTGTGGCACGAGAACTTTCATGACGCACTGACCGGTCTGCCTAATCGCCGTTATTTGCTCGAGCGGCTTGGTGCGGAATGGACGAGGCACCGCGACGCCGGGCAGCAACTGGTAGTAATGTTTCTCGACCTCGATCGCTTCAAAGTCGTGAACGACAGTCTGGGTCACCATTTCGGCGATCAGTTGCTGGTGTCGGCGGCCACGCGGCTGCGTGATTGTCTCGCGGATAAATGCATGCTTGCGCGCCTCGGCGGAGATGAATTCGCGATCCTCTCCGCCGAGGCTTCCGTCGAAGACGCTATCGAGCTCGCCGAGCGGATACTGTCAGCATTCGACGTGCCGTTTTCTATCGGCGATCACGTGGTTTTTTCGTCATGCAGTATCGGCATTGTCTCCGCTGACGATGACTTTCACGGCGAACCGGCGGACCTGCTGCGCGATGCCGATACGGCGATGTACCGGGCAAAAAACGGCGGGCGTGACAGTTACGTGGTGTTCAATCAGGAATTGCGACGCCAGGTTTCGGATCAGATGCAACAGGAAGGCAGCTTGCGCGCTGCGCTAAAAAAAGACGATGAACTCGCGCCTTTCTTTCAGCCGATCGTCTGTACCGCCACTGGTCGTCTGACTGCGCTCGAAGCTCTGATTCGCTGGCGCCAGCCAGACGGCCGCGTGCTCACCCCTGGAGAATTTCTGCCTGCGATGGAAGGACTCCGGGTCATGGGCCGGCTCGATCTATACATGCTCAATCGTATCGCAGTGATACTCGCCCAGCCGGGGCTCGCCGGCTGGCCGCCCGTACATGTGAACTGTTCCAGTTACAGCATGACTCGCGAGGATTTTGCGGACGACGTCTTCGCGCTCCTCCAGCAGCACGGAGTCGCGCCGTCGCGCATCTGTCTGGAATTAACAGAGGGCGCGCTGATTGCGGAGCCAGAGATAGCACGGCGTACGATGCAGCGCTTGGCCGACAACGGCGTGTCCGTGGTACTGGACGATTTCGGGACGGGCTTTTCGTCACTCAGCTACGTCCACGAGTATCGCTTTAGCGGCCTCAAGGTCGACAAGTCGTTCACCTTCGGCCTATCGTCGAATCCGCGCACGCGGGCTATTGTTCGGGCGATCGTGCGCATGGCGGAATCGCTTGACCTGCGTGTAGTCGCGGAAGGTGTCGAAGATGCGATGACGCTCGCTGCGTTGCGCGAAATCGGCGCGGGGCAAGCCCAAGGTTATTACATCGCCAAGCCAATGCCGCTCGCCGCGCTGGTGGAAGCCCTGGATTCGGGCAAGGCGACGCAATGGGTCGCGCCGTCAGAGAAAATGTGATGGCCTCCGCGGTATAACCGCGTCGGCGCCAACGTGCTTCGCGCGCCTGCTACGAGTTCTCAATGCGGTTTTCGCCTCGGCGTCCCAAGTCGAGTACTAAACGAGTGATGCGTCCTACCGCGCCATCTGCGAAGCCCAACATAAGCTGACCGCTTCAGGCTTTCGCCATCACCCTCACATCAGGCCAGGCATCTAGCGCGGGACATCACCGGGTGCGTCGTCAAAGCGGACGCGCGCGGCATGGATCTCCGGATAACGACGATCGGCCCAATCGATGAGCGCCGCCATCGGTTCCAACAGGGATTGGCCTAGTGCGGCTAAACGATATTCGACGGTCGGCGGCCTCGTTGAAAAAACATGGCGGGTGACGAGTCCGTCGCGCTCGAGATCGCGCAGTGTCTGGGTCAGCATGCGCTTGGAAATGTCCGGTATGGCCCGGTGAAGCTCACTGAAGCGCTGCGATCGCGTCGCGAGTTCCATGACCATGAGCATGCTCCATTTGTCGCCGATGCGGTCGAGCACGTCGCGAACCGCGCAGTGTGCCGGCTGGGCGTCGGCCAATTGACGGTGATATCGGCTGAATCTGTCGATCGCATTCTGGGACGTGCTCATTCGGGTTCCCTTTAACTCTTCTGGTAACAAAAAACTGCCTCCTTACGATGGAAGGCAGAGGTCTCTATGATAGACCTGCCCTCAAACAAAGACCGTTCATCACTCCTACGGACCTCTGGGCCGGGCGTGTGGTGGAGTCGCAGGATACTAATTTCAGGAGAAGTACATGTTTCTGGTTATGGGAATCACGGGACACGTAGGCGGCGCAACGGCGCAACATCTTTTGGCGCAAGGCAGGAAAGTCCGGGCGCTGGTCCGCAATCGCGAGAAGGCGGCCAATTGGGCGGATCAAGGTGTGGAACTGGTCGACGGCGACTGGAATGACGCGGCCGCCGTAGAGAGGGCGCTCGAAGGAGTCGACGGTGCATTTGTCATGCTGCCGGCGGTCTGGGCACCGTCGCCGGATTTCAGGGAAGCAAAGAACGTGATCGCGAACTATGTCGCGGCGCTGGCCAGGGCAGTGCCGCCGCGGGTGGTTGTGCTGTCGTCGATGGGTGCGAACAGAACGAGCGGGCTGGGAATGATCACGGCCCTGTCGCTTCTTGAGGAGGGACTGCGCCACCTGACGTTGCCGATCGCCTATGTGCGAGCCGGCGGGTTTTTCGAAAACTTCCTTTACGGCTTGCATGTTGCCAAGGACGGCACGCTACCCGTCTACTACAACCCGACGAGCCGGAAGTCGACCATGATCGCGACCGACGATATCGGCGCCCAGGTGGTGACGCTGCTGACCGGGCCGACGTGGTCCGGGCATCGCGTTGTCGAGCTTGGCTCGATGGTCAGCGCCGACGAAGTCGCCGCCCAACTGGGCAAAGTCTTGCAGCGCGACGTCAAGGCCTTTGCCATCCCGCGGGCCGGGTGGGCGGCAGCGTTCGAACAGCTCGGCGTTCCGAAGGGCCACACCGGACCCGCCGAAGCGATGTTCGATGCCGTCAACGCGGGCTGGATGGATCTCGGCGTTGCGGGCACCGAGCACGTCGCGGGCACGACATCGCCTCGCGATGTCTTTGCGGCGGCCTACAAGGCCACCACGGCATGAACAGCGCAGTTCGTATCGGCTCGTCGACAGGCGGCCACACTGATGCTCGGCAGCGCCCTCATCGGAGAAGGTAGAACGAATGTCCAAGTTTTCCTGGCGCCAGATATTACCTTTGGTTCTCGCGGCTTTTTTCGTCGTGGGATCACTCAGCAACATCGTCGCCCCGCGATCCATCTTCGAGGAATACCTGAAGTGGGGATACCCGCACTGGTTCCATTTCGTGACCGGTTCGCTGGAACTTATGACCGCCGTTCTGCTGGCGCGAGCACGGACACGGCTGTGGGGCGCGGCGCTCGGCTGCACCGTGATGTTGGCCGCGCTGGCAACCGTGACAGTGCACGGCGAATACGGACATGGGGTGGCGCCGCTTGTCGTGGCGATACTATCGATTGTTGTCGGCTGGATTGCCTGGCGCAAGCGGCTCGCTGCGGGTTCCGTGGTTGCCGCCTAAACCTTATGCGGCCCTCAAGAGCTTCAAGCAGCGTAGCTTGAAGCTCCGGGTAGTAAGGGTTTTTACCGACCTTGCGTGGATTGCCTCGCACATCGAATCTGGCGCGCCAAACGTAAAGGTTGCCGCGTCGGATTACGGCGATTCGTGACCGTAAGCCCTTGTATGTACAAGGGTAATTTGTCCTGCTGCGCACGCTCGCGGCTCAAGCTGAAGTAAACAGCTTCAAAGTTGGACGAAACTCGCCAACGATCCCTCCCTTCTTGAATTTGTCACCACCTGTCCATATAATTAGCACTCGTCGCACGAGAGTGCTAACAACTTCGCCGGTTGGCTCGGCCAGCCGGGTTTTCCAAGCGTTCTTCAGTCTCAATCAAGAGAGGAGTATGTATGAACCTTCGTCCTTTGCATGATCGCGTGATCGTCAAGCGTCTGGATCAAGAAACCAAGACCGCGTCGGGCATCGTGATCCCCGAAGCCGCAGCAGAAAAGCCGGATCAGGGCGAAATCCTGGCCGTCGGCCCGGGCAAGCGTGACGATAAGGGCGCACAAATCGCCCTCGACGTGAAGGTTGGCGACCGCGTTCTGTTCGGCAAGTACGCAGGCCAGACCGTCAAGGTCGACGGCAACGAACTGCTGGTCATGCGCGAAGAAGACATCATGGCCGTGGTCAACAAGTAAGCGCAAAGCGCTACTTACACGGTTATATCCAGAGAATTCAAGGAGTTAGAAGATGGCAGCTAAAGACGTCGTATTCGGTGATTCCGCCCGTGCCAAGATGGTCGAAGGCGTGAACATCCTCGCGAATGCTGTGAAGGTCACGCTGGGTCCGAAGGGCCGCAACGTTGTCCTGGAACGCAGCTTCGGCGGCCCGACGGTCACCAAGGACGGTGTGTCGGTCGCAAAAGAGATCGAACTGAAAGACAAGCTCCAGAACATGGGCGCGCAAATGGTCAAGGAAGTGGCTTCCAAGACCAGCGACAACGCAGGTGACGGCACCACGACCGCAACGGTCCTAGCTCAGTCGATCGTCCGCGAAGGCATGAAGTACGTCGCATCGGGCATGAACCCGATGGACTGAAGCGCGGTATCGACAAGGCTGTTACGGCCGCAATCGAAGAACTGCGCAAGATCAGCAAGCCGTGCACGACCAACAAGGAAATCGCACAAGTTGGCGCGATTTCGGCAAACAGCGACTCGTCGATCGGCGACCGCATTGCTGAAGCAATGGACAAGGTCGGCAAGGAAGGCGTGATTACCGTCGAAGACGGCAAGTCGCTGCAAGACGAGCTTGACGTCGTCGAAGGTATGCAATTCGACCGCGGCTACCTGTCGCCGTACTTCATCAACAACCCGGACAAGCAAGTTGCCGTGCTCGAGAACCCGTTCGTGCTGCTGCACGACAAGAAGGTCTCGAACATCCGTGATCTGCTGCCGGTTCTGGAACAGGTCGCCAAGGCTGGCCGTCCGCTGCTGATCATCGCAGAAGACGTCGAAGGCGAAGCACTGGCAACGCTGGTGGTGAACAACATCCGCGGCATTCTGAAGACGGTTGCTGTGAAGGCTCCGGGCTTCGGCGATCGCCGTAAGGCCATGCTGGAAGACATCGCGATCCTGACCGGCGGCCAGGTCATCGCTGAAGAAACCGGCCTGACGCTCGAAAAGGCAACGCTGGCAGAACTGGGCCAGGCGAAGCGTATCGAAGTGGGCAAGGAAAACACGACGATCATCGACGGCGCTGGCGAAGGTGCGAACATCGAAGCGCGCGTCAAGCAAGTGCGCAAGCAGATCGAAGAAGCAACGTCGGACTACGACCGTGAAAAGCTGCAAGAGCGCGTTGCCAAGCTGGCAGGCGGCGTTGCAGTGATCAAGGTCGGCGCTGCGACCGAAGTCGAAATGAAGGAAAAGAAGGCACGTGTCGAAGACGCACTGCACGCAACGCGCGCAGCTGTGGAAGAAGGCATCGTTGCTGGCGGCGGCGTCGCGCTGATCCGCGCACGTACGGCGATCGCCGGCCTGAAGGGCGCTAACGCCGATCAGGACGCAGGTATCAAGATCGTTCTGCGCGCAATGGAAGAGCCGCTGCGCCAGATCGTCACGAACGGCGGCGAAAAAGCCAGCGTCGTGGTGGCGGCAGTTGCTGCTGGCCAGGGCAACTACGGCTACAACGCAGCGACCGGCGAGTACGTCGACCTGGTCGACGCCGGTGTCGTGGACCCGACGAAGGTCACGCGCACGG
Organism: Paraburkholderia graminis C4D1M; assembly: GCF_000172415.1. Taxonomy (GTDB): domain Bacteria; phylum Pseudomonadota; class Gammaproteobacteria; order Burkholderiales; family Burkholderiaceae; genus Paraburkholderia; species Paraburkholderia graminis. The sequence continues at coordinate 5,287 of NZ_ABLD01000003.1, read as the reverse complement.
CACTGCAAAACGCAGCATCGGTGGCAGGTCTCCTGCTGACGACCGACGCAGCGGTTTGCGAACTGCCGAAGGAAGATGCACCGATGCCTGGCGGCATGCCCGGCGGCATGGGCGGCATGGGCATGGACATGTAATTTCGTGTCCGCTCCCCGGTTGGGCCTGGCCTACAGGCTCGGTCGGGAGCTCATGCGAAAGCGCACCGCGAGGTGCGCCTTGCCAAAGAAAAACCCGCAGAAATGCGGGTTTTTCTTTGGCTTTGCGCTTTGCAGCGCTTCGGAAAACTATGCGTGTGCCTATGCCGCAACCGCGAGCGAATGCTGGCGCAAGTAGCTGAAGATGCGGGCCACGCTGTCGCTCAGCGTCAACGAAGCGGTATCGATGACGAGTTCCGGATTGACTGGCGTTTCATACGGCGCCGAAATGCCGGTGAACGCGGGAATCTCGCCCGCGAGCGCCTTCGCGTACAGTCCTTTCGGATCGCGGCCGGCGCAGGTGGCGAGCGATGCGGACACGTACGTCTCGATGAAACTGCCGGCGCCGATGATGCCGCGCGCCATCGCGCGGTCCGCGTGCATCGGCGAAATAAGCGCCGCAATGACGATGAGGCCCGCGTCGTTCATCAACTGTGCGACGTGCGCGACGCGGCGAATATTTTCATGGCGGTCGCGCGGATCGAAGCCCAGATCGCTGCCGAGACCGTGGCGAACGTTGTCGCCGTCGAGTACATAGCACGCGTGGCCTTGCGCGACGAGTTGCCGTTCGAGTTCGAATGCGATGGTCGACTTGCCTGCTCCCGACAGGCCCGTGAGCCAGATCGTGACCGGCTTCTGGCGGTGCATGCGCATTCTGTCCTCGAGCGTGATCGTGCCGCCGCGAAAGCGTTGCACTGGACTGCAGGGCTCTTCCATTCTCATGTTCCTGAAGGACTAAACACAGAGACCAACACAGGGACTAAGCGCAGTGCCAACCCCGCCGCCAAACGCCCGCGTTGTGCAAGCGCTCGGCGGAATCGGCGACAGCGACGTGGAAGCCGTCGGGCGCGTCCGGCGGCAAAGCAATCGAAAAGCCGGCGTGCGCGCTCGGGTATCCCGCGCTGGCTACATCCGGCCGTTGCTCGCCGGTCCAGCCGCTCGCAATCACGTCGCTGCCGACGCGCACTTCGAGCAGCACCTTCTGTTCCGGGCGACTGAGGTTCACGGCCCAGCCCGACACGACGCCGTCGTGCACGGAGTCGACGAAGCCGTCGTACATATCCGCAAGCGGTTGCGTTTCGCTTTGCGCAAACCGCACGTATTCCTCGATTGGCGCGAGGTCGAAACGGCCGATTACGCCGTGTACTTTCGCGAGAAACGCTTCGTCGAAGCCGAACACCACCGAGCTATGAAGATGCGGATTCTCGAGCCGATCGATCTCCGCCTGGATCGTCTCGACCAGTTCCAGCGCTTTGCTGAACACGCTGCCGGACTTGCGCGTCTTGCTCTCAATCTCGTTCTTTGCGTGCTCGAAAATCCTGTAATCGAGCTGATTGTCTTCGATAAATTTCTGCCTGGACTTTTCGCTTAACTGGCCTATGGCTTTCGGAGAACCGCTCGTGATGTTCGTCTGAAAATAAAACGGTAATTTCAATCCGGTCTTGGCGCAGAGACGCAGTAAAAATTCACTCATGTTCTCGCAAAGGCCGACGGCGCTGAAATGATGCCGAAGGTTGGCTTTCGCAATTTCCAGGCTGAGTTCTTCCGGCGCCGAATGGCCGGTCAGCATTTGCACAAAGATGTTTTTGCCGCCGAGGGACTCGCTGACCCACTCGTCGAGCGAAAGTGTACCGCGCAGTACGAGCGCCTCGGTGGCCGACACGCTCGCGCCGTGGGCGATTTCGCCATTTTTGCCATTCAATGCATAGCGGTAATGCGATATTTGCCGCGCTAAAGGATCGCGCAGAATGGTGCAATAGGAGAGAGGGGTTTTGAGGCTTCTATGAATGCCATACGGCTGATGACCGCCGCCGATAAGTGTCTCAAGCAGTCTCGCCCGGCACTTGTCCCAGCCTTCTCTATCCCATTCGAACACGACGAATTGGTCTTTACCTTTATTCAGGTCGAAAAATGAAATAACCGTCGATCCCCCGCTCTTGGGCGGGTGAATAAAAAATGTGGGCGCGGACATATAACGTTATGACGATTCACGATTTGCCAGTGTAACGTCTGGACCTGGCGCCCGTTGTAACGTTTGATTACAACAACGACATCTGCATAGGCAGCGCACGGGACGTCGTTGGATCAAAGTGCGCGGCAGAAAAAAGTGGAGACAGCGCGAAAGGCGCCTGTCCGCGCGGAGTTGCATCACGAACGGGTACAGATTGCGACGGCGGGCACCCCATCAAGCGGGCGGCTGACGCGCAACGGCGTCAGCGACATGCTCCGTGCGCCGAGTTCGCAAGTTGCGATACCGACCGCGCGCGAGTCAGTGTCTTGCTTCGCCTGGCGCCGCGTCCTTGCCGGCGGCCGGCGGCGTTTCGTCGTCGCTGCCGCGGGCCCAGAAGAAGCGGTCCGGCATATACGCGCCCATGCCCGGCCGGAACGCGCTGCGTATAGCCTGATACAGATACTCCTGCGCCTCGCGAACTGCCTCGGCAGGCTCCTGACCATTGGCGAGCAGCGCGGCGATCGCCGAGCCGAGCGTGTCGGTGATGCCCATGATCCGGTTGCTGCCGCGGTCCCACATGTCCTGACGCAACTGGCCGTCTTCGCTGAAAAGCGTGTTGACGAGCCGGTGCGTGCCCGTTTCCGTCGACAGAATGTATTCGCAGCCGTGCGACAGCAGATGCGAGATCGCCGCGTCTAGGCTCGGCGCTTCGGCGTCGCCGTCCGGTTGAGCAAGGGCGAGCAGCGTGGCGGAATCGGCGACCAGCAAGGTGGTTTGCGGCGCGAGCAGATCGGCGATGGCCTCGCGCAGTTCGTCGGCGGCGAGCACGTGTTCGTCGTCGAGCGTGAAGTCCGGGGCGAGAATCAGCGGAATGTCGTCGTAATCCGCCACAACCTCGGCGATCGCGCTCACGACTTCGGCGCGCGTGCAGGCGCCGACCTTGAACGCCGCAATCGGCATGTCTTCGAGAAGCATGCGCGCCTGGGTGGCGACCACTTCAGGATCGAGTCCGTTGACCTCGTCGCAGGTTGCGGAATCGCGCACGGTGTAGCCGGTGAGCACGGAGACGCCATGACAACCCATGCTGGCAAGGGTCATCAGGTCGGCTTGCAGGCCTGAGCCGCCGGTGGGATCGGAAAGACCGAAGGTGAGGACGATCGGAGGCGTGTCGCTGGGCATGAAGATTTACGAGGAGCAGTATTTTCGGCGCATCAGGTGCGCAATTGGCTCAATTATGCGTCCTAAACCGGCGCGGGGGCGTTTTTTCGCACAGGGCCGTTCCCTGTCGCTTGCTGCCGCTCCCTGTTGCTTCCCGCCTGCCGCTTCCTGCCGCAACGCGCGCCCGCCGTGTGGCGCGGCGCCACATGTTGCGCCGCGTGATCCGCCCAGCGCTGCCCGCCGTCGTGAGCCGCCTGCATTGGGCGTTTGCCATTGCTAGGCATTGGGGCGGCAACACGGTACCATCATGGCTCCCGTTTCCCCGGACTTCACGACGCGACACAAGAATGGAATATCAAAGCTGGATGTGCCTGATTTGCGGCTGGATTTACGACGAAGAAGCCGGTTTGCCGGACGAAGGCATTGCGCCGGGCACGCGCTGGGAAGACGTCCCAATTAACTGGACGTGCCCGGAATGCGGCGCGCGCAAGGAAGACTTCGAGATGGTCCAGATCTGACATCGAAGTCGGCCGGCGGCGCTCGGCCAGAGTGTGGCGTCGCGCCGGAACGTCGCCGTGCCGGCGGTGTCGCAATCACAAGCTGATATCGCCGGTATTGCACGGGGCATTGGCTCTTCAGCATTTGTCACTGGGCACGCATCGCCGCGCATTGTGGTTGCGCATTGTCGTTGCGCGTTTGTCATTGCGCATTTGTCACTGTTCAGTCGCCGGTTCGCGCGTTAGGCGCTCAGTCTGCGCGCAGCGCCAAGCGGCGGCCCGCCGACTTTCCGTCGCCAACTCATGACTCTTCGATCCGCAGCTCCCGTTTCCTTCGACGCATTGCCCAACCCGCGCGGCGGCGCCGTACGCCCCGCGGAGCTGGCGCTCGCTGAAGCGCTGCTGGCGTTCGAGCAGCACACCGGTTGCACGACCGCCCTAGTGCGCGTCTCGCACGCGTTGCGCAGCGCCGGCTGGCTGAGCGCCACGCGTTTCGCCGATGTGCTGGTGCGCCTTTCGCCGCTCGCGGCCGGCGATCCGGCCGAGGCCGAGAGCGTGCGGCCGGGCTTCGGCGCGGCGCTGCGCGATTTCCGGGCGGCGCTCGAGCGTCACAATCTGCGCGAACTCGCCTGTTCGCCGACGCTCTTCGATCACTACCGCGCGCTGTGCGCCCATCTCGGCGAGCACAGCGCCGCGTCGCCCGTTGCGTACGAAGATCTCGCGTTGACCGCGCGCCCCGTGCCGCCTGTGTCGTTTCACGCGCAGCCGGCCGAGCAGTTGGCGCATCTGCGGGCGCGCTATGAGCGCGCGCTGCTGCCGGTGCTGCGCTCGCAGCCGGACACAGGCAGCGCGGCGGCGCGCGCAGCGACGCAAGCCGCACTGGACGAACTCGACGCCGTATTCACCGAGCTGGCCGGTCCCGATCCGTACGATTTCTGGCGCCTCGCCAAGGCCTGCGCGCGCGCGTTGCGCGTCAGCGGGCGCGCGGCCGGCGAGCCCGACGCGCGGCGCTTCTACGCACGCTGCAACCTCGCGCTTGCGGACCACGCGCGCGGCATCGAACGCGCGCAGCGCTCGCTCGTGCGGGCCACGCTCGCGCTGCTGTGGCGCGACTACGCGCTGTTCGGCGCCGCCGCCGAAGACGCCGACCAGGTCGAGGTGCTGCACGATTACGGCTTGACGGTCGACTGGCACGTCGCGGGCACTCAGGCATCGGAAATGCTTTGGGAAGCCGGCGCGGTCGAGGCGCAATCGTTCAGCGCGCAAACGTCGATGACGCGCGACCTCGGCGTGCTGAGCGTCAATGCCCATGCCTACGAAGACTTTTTGCAGACGGCGGACGCCGCCATCTCCGCGCTCGCGGAACACGCGCGTGCCGCGGACCAGCCGGAAAAGGCCGACCCGAGCGAAGCACTGCAAGCCGGCGACGCCGCGTACCGGCTCGGGTCCGCGGCTTGCGCATTGGGCCTTGGCCACGTCGCGCTGCTCGC
>NZ_ABLD01000004.1 GCF_000172415.1 Paraburkholderia graminis C4D1M | reverse complement strand
GAACGCCCGGCGCGCTGCGTGCGTCCCGACTTGTCGAGCAGCACGAACGGCAAGTCCGGCAACTGCCATTCCTGCGACGGCACCGCCGGATCACGCGGCGGCAATAAGACGATCAGCGTGCTCAAAGGCCACTCTCTCTGGGAAAGGCGTTGTTCATAGTTGGTCTTGCACCCGCACGATACGCGTAGTGTGAGTCAAAGCATCGCGATAGACGAGCGTCGTGCGGTCCACTTCGGCGCGCTTCGTGCTGCACGATCCGAAAGACGGCAATACCTACACGTCGTCCATGTCGGTGCCGGGCGGTCTCGAGATGACCACGTCGAAAGACGTGCTCGAGGCGGTCGCGAGCGGCACTGGTCCCGAGCGTTTTCTGCTCACGCTCGGCCACGCCGGCTGGGGTGCGGGCCAACTCGAAGAAGAGATTTCGAAGAACGGCTGGCTCACCGTCGAGGCCGATCCGAAAATCGTGTTCGACGTGCCCGCCGAGGAGCGCTTCGAAGCCGCGCTCGCGCTGCTCGGCGTCTCGCTGTCCATGCTGTCGGGCGAGGCCGGGCACGCATGAGAGGCGCCGCATGAGCCTGCCGGGCGGACGCGAGGCGACGCTGCTCGCGTTCGATTACGGTGAAAAGCGCATCGGCGTCGCGGTCGGCAATTCGCTTACCCGAAGCGCGCGGCCGCTCGTCATCGTGCAGAATCGCAGCCGCGAATATCGTTTTGCCGAAGTCGGCAAGCTGATTGCCGAATGGAAGCCGGACGCGCTCGTGGTCGGCTTGCCGATGCATCCGGACGGCACGCCGCACGAAATGACGCAGCTCGCAAAGCGCTTCGGCAATCAGTTGAACGGCCGCTTCAATTTGCCGGTGACGTGGGTCGACGAGCGCTATTCGTCGGTCGAGGCGGAAGCGACCACGCGCGCCAACAAGGGCCGCGCCGATATGCTCGACGCCGAAGCCGCCAGCATCATCCTTCAGCAATATCTTGACGGACTTTCCGACACCCATGAGTTCCATTGACGCTGAAGCGCTATACCGCGCGCTGCTCGACCAGATTCGCGCCGCGTACGGCGACAAGCTCGGTGCGCACGACGGCGCCGAGGGCGCCGTGTTGGCCGGCATTTACAGCGGCGGCGCGTGGCTCGCCGAACGGCTCGCGCGCGATCTGAACCTGGCGAGCTTCGGCGTCGTCAATGTCGCGCTGCATCGCGACGACTACGCGAAGAAAGGTTTGCACTCGCAGGCGAGCCCGACGTCGCTGCCTTTTTCCGTCGACGGCCGCCGCATCGTGCTGGTCGACGACGTGCTGTACACCGGCCGCACGATTCGCGCGGCGCTCAATGAGCTGTACGACTACGGCCGTCCGGCAGCGGTCGAACTGGCCATGCTCGCCGATCGCGGCGGGCGCGAGTTGCCGGTGGCGGCACGCTTTGTCGGCGGCGTGGTGGATGTGCCCGCCGACGCCACGCTCGTGCTCGCGCGCGACGAAACCAGCAGCGCCGATCAGCCGCGTTTCACGTTTCATACCGAAGCACGCGTCGATTGAGTGCAGATGCAAGTGCGGCTGCAAGTGCAGCTTCCAACGCCGCATCGCACCAACACGTTGAAGCCCGTATTTCAAGCAGGTAAATCATGAATACCGCCACCCAGGCTCCGCAGGATTCCGCCGATAGCGCCACCGAGCGCTTCCGTTATGGCTTCCTGAAGGGCAACCCGCAGCTCACGAAAAACGGCGAGCTTAAGCATCTGTTGTCGATCGAAGGTTTGCCGAAGGCGATCGTCAATCACATTCTCGACACCGCGAGCCAGTTCGTCAGCGTGACGGATCGCGAGGTGAAGAAAGTGCCGCTGTTGCGCGGCAAGTCGGTGTTCAACCTGTTCTTCGAGAACTCCACGCGCACGCGCACCACGTTCGAAATCGCGGCCACGCGTTTGTCCGCGGACGTGCTGAATCTGAACATCAATGCATCGTCGACGAGCAAGGGCGAATCGCTGCTCGACACGATCAACAATCTGTCGGCGATGCACGCCGACATGTTCGTCGTGCGTCACGCTTCGAGCGGCGCGCCGTATCTGATCGCCCAGCACTGCGCGCCGCACGTGCATGTGATCAATGCCGGCGACGGCCGTCATGCGCACCCCACGCAGGGGCTGCTAGACATGTACACGATCCGCCACTACAAGAAGGACTTCACGAATCTGCGGGTGGCGATTGTCGGCGACATTCTGCATTCGCGGGTCGCGCGCTCCGACATTCATGCACTGACCACGCTCGGCGTGCCGGAAGTGCGCGCGATCGGTCCTCGCACGCTGCTGCCGGGCGGCCTCGAACAGATGGGTGTGCGGGTGTTCCACAACCTCGACGAAGGACTGAAGGACGTCGACGTGATCATCATGCTGCGTCTGCAAAACGAGCGGATGAGCGGCGCGCTGTTGCCCTCGGCGCAGGAGTACTTCAAGAGCTGGGGCTTGACGCCCGAGCGGCTCGCGCTCGCGAAACCGGATGCAATCGTGATGCACCCGGGCCCGATGAACCGCGGCGTCGAGATCGACTCGCAGGTCGCGGACGGTCCGCAATCGGTGATCCTGAATCAGGTGACGTTCGGCATCGCGGTGCGCATGGCGGTGATGGGGATTGTCGCGGGCAATAACGACTGATTCGCGGCTCGAACACTCGGCAAACGAACGCGGCAAACGAACGCGGCAAACGAACGCGGCAAGCGAACGCAAAACCTTCGCCGAACCAGGCTGAAACAACTAAGGCAGCGCATGAAGATTCACATTCAAGGCGGCACGCTGATCGACCCCGCAGCGGGCACCGAACAGCAGCAGGACGTTTTTATCGCGGACGGCAAGATCGTCGCGCTCGGCAACGCGCCCGCCGATTTCGAGGCGACGCAAACCATCGACGCCCGCGGCTTGCATATCGCGCCGGGTCTGGTCGATTTGTCGGCGCGTCTGCGCGAGCCTGGCTTCGAGCACAAGGCAACGCTCGAATCGGAAATGGCCGCGGCGCTCGCGGGCGGCGTGACGAGCCTCGTGTGTCCGCCGGACACCGATCCCACGCTCGACGAACCCGGCCTCGTCGAAATGCTGAAGTTCCGCGCGCGCAATCTCGATCAGGCGCACGTGTATCCGCTCGGCGCGTTGACCGTCGGCCTCAAAGGCCAGGTCATCACCGAAATGGTGGAGTTGACCGAGGCGGGTTGCATCGGCTTTTCGCAGGCCGACGCGCCGGTGGTCGATACGCAGGTGCTGATGCGCGCGCTGCAATACGCGAAGACGTACGGCTTCACCGTGTGGCTGCGTCCTGTGGACGCGTATCTCGGCAAGGGCGGCGTGGCCGCGAGCGGCGCGCTCGCGTCGCGGCTCGGCCTCTCCGGCGTGCCCGTCGCGGCTGAAACCATCGCGCTGCATACGATCTTCGAACTCGTGCGCGTGACGGGCGCGCGGGTGCATCTGTCGCATGTGTCGTCGGCGGCGGGCATTGCGCTGATGCGCGAGGCCAAGGCCGAGGGCTTGCCGGTTTCGTGCGACGTCACGGTGAATCACGTGCATCTGATCGATCTCGACATCGGTTACTTCGACGCGCAATTCCGCCTCGATCCGCCGCTGCGTCAGCAGCGCGATCGCGAAGCGATTCGCGCGGGTCTCGTCGACGGTACGATCGACGCAATCTGCTCGGACCACACGCCCGTCGATGACGACGAAAAGCTGCTGCCGTTCGGCGAAGCCACACCGGGCGCAACGGGCCTCGAGCTGTTCCTCTCGCTGACGGTGAAATGGGCCGACGAAGCCGGCGTGCCGCTCGCGAAGGCGCTCAACCGCATCACGGCTGCGCCGGCTCAAGTGCTCGATCTGGACGCGGCTGGCCGCGTCGCCGTGGGCAGCGTGGCGGACCTGTGCGTGTTCGACCGTCACGCACATTGGCGCGTCGAGCCGCGCGCGCTGAAGAGCCAGGGGCATAACACGCCGTTCCTCGGCTACGAACTGCCGGCGCGCGTGCGTGCGACCATCGTGTCGGGCCGCGTCGCGTTCGAACAGCGCTGATGTTGCGTTGATGTTTGCGCTGATGTTCGCGGCATGACTCAGGCATCGACACGTACTGACTTCGCATTGACCGCAGCCACCGCATCGACTCGCCAGGAAAAGCTCCGACCATGAAGCTCGCGTTACGCAAGGCCCGTCTCATCGCGCATCTGCTGCACGGCATGTGGATCGTCGCCACGCGTTTTCCGAAAGCCGATGCCGACCGGCGTCACGCGCTTAATCGCGCGTGGTCGCTGAAGATGCTGCGGCTGTGCGGCATGCGCCTCGTCGTCCATAACGATGGCGCGCGGCTCGATCGCGGCGCGCTGGTGGTCGCCAATCACATTTCGTGGATCGACATCTACGTGATCAATGCGTGGCGGCCGACGCCGTTCGTGTCCAAAGCGGAAATCCGGCATTGGCCGCTGGTCGGCTGGCTCGCGCAGCAACTCGATACGGTGTTCATCCAGCGCGAGAAACGCAGCGACGCAAAGCGGATCATGCACGAGTTGTCCGACCGTTTGAGCGCCGGCGAATTGATGTGCGTGTTTCCGGAGGGCACGACGTCGAATGGTCTCGAGTTGCTGCCGTTTCACGCGAACATGTTTCAGGCGGCGGTGTCGGCGTCCGTGCCGGTGCAGCCGCTGTGCATCATGTATGAAGACGCACACGGCCGGCAGTCGACGGCGCCTGCCTATATCGACGATCTTTCGCTCGCCGACTCGCTCAATCTGCTGCTGCGCGGCGGCCCGTTGACCGCGCATGTCTACGTGTGCGAGCCGCTTCTACCTGGCGCCGACCGCCGTGCGTTGGCGGCGCAAGCGCAGGGCGCCGTTGCGGCCGCGCTGACGGAAATGCAGGGTGGCGCGGCAACGAGCGGCGCACTGGTTGTCGAGCGAGTGGAGTCGTCAGCGAGCAACGAGACGCTGATCGAACCGGTCGATCAGTCCGGCCGCTCGCCAAGCGTCTGAGCGTCTTTCGGACGAGCGCTGTCTAGTTGCCGCCGCGCGCGCGGCAGTTCTCGCATTCCACCTGAGTGAGCGTGCGCTCGGCGGGGTTCGCCGCGAGCCGCACCGCCGACAGTTTTTCGCCCCACACGCAGCCCGAATCGAGCCCGATCAGGTTGTCGCGCAACGTCAGCCCAAGGGCGGCCCAATGACCGAATACGACGGTGACGTCCGCGGTCTTGCGCCACGGCACGTCGAACCACGGCATGCAGCCAGGCGGCGCGGCGTTCAGGCCACCGCTGCTGCTGAAGTCCATTGCGCCTTCGGTGTTGCAGAAGCGCACCCGCGTCAACGCGCTGCAGGTCACGCGCAGCCGCTCGATGCCCTTCAATTGCGGCGTCCATAAACTCGGCTCGTTGCCGTAGAGACCGGCGAGCGTTTCCTTCCAGTTCGGCGCGCGCAGCGCGCGCTGCAATTCGTCGGCGAGATCGAGCGTGAGGTTCACGTCCCATTGCGGCACGACGCCCGCATGCACCATCAGCATGCCGTTCTCGTAGTGGGCGATCGGGCGATGACGAACCCATTCGAGCAGATCGGCGGCATCGGGCGCCGAGAGAATGTCGTCGATGGTGTCGCCTTTTTTCGACTGGCGAATGCCCGCCGATACCGACAGCAAATGCAGATCGTGATTGCCCAGCACCGGCACCGCGCGATCGCCGAGCGCGATGATGTCGCGCAGCGTCGCAAGCGACTCGGCGCCGCGGTTGATCAGGTCGCCCGCGAACCACAGCGGCGTGCCGGCGGGAGGCGCGGCCTTCGCGAGCAGTCGCTGGAACGGCGTGCGGCAGCCTTGCAGATCGCCGAAAGCCAGAGGCACGGGCTGCTGCTGCGAGATTGGCAAAGCGGGTGAAGGCGCGGTTGACGGTGTCATCGACGAAATGTTGGCGGTTCGATACGCGCGGCGATGCAGGAGGCGTGCCGCGTTGGGGCGGTGCAGCAAAAGAGCGTGACATAATAGCCCGTTTGCAGCGCCGGCATCGCGCGGTGCGGCGGCCATCACGTGTGTGCCGAGCAGTTGAAGGCCACCGCGCGGCCGCTGTGGCCACTATGCGACCACTCCGCAGGCAACCTGGCGGCAGTTCGCATCCGCCGCAGTGAACGACCGGCGCAATATTGCATCACAACAGGATGACCCTCGTGAACGGAGAAAGCATGTCGTCTTCCCATGCGAAGCAACCCGTCCGCACGCTCGTCACTGGAGCGAGCGGCTTTACTGGCCGCTATCTGGTCGAGAACCTCGCCGGTCGCGGCCATACCGTGATCGAAACCTTTGCCGGGCATGACGAGCCCGAAACGGCCACGCGCCTGAGGCTCGACATCACGTCGCCGGAAAACTGCCGGCATGTGATGGAAACCGTGCGGCCGGACTATATCGTGCATCTTGCGGCGATCAGCTTCGTCGGCCATGACGATCCGCTCGATTTTTACCGCGTCAACGTGATCGGCACGCTGAACCTGCTGGAAGCGTGCGCCGCGACCGGCCACACGCCGCGCAAGGTGTTGATCGCGAGTAGTGCCAACGTGTACGGCAACGTGACGAGCGATGCGATCGACGAAAGCTTCCCGCTCACGCCCGTCAACCACTACGCCGCGAGCAAGGCGGCGATGGAAACGATGGTGCATACGTGGTTCGAGCGGCTGCCTATCCTGATCGCGCGGCCGTTCAACTACACCGGGCGCGGCCAGGCGTCCAACTTTCTCGTGCCGAAGATCGTCGAGCATTTCGCGCGGCGCGAGCCATCCATTGAACTCGGCAATCTCGACGTCGCGCGCGATTTCTCCGACGTGCGCTATGTGGCGCGTGCTTACGAAGCGTTGCTGACATCCGATGCGGCAGGCGAAACGGTGAACGTCTGCACCGGCACGCCTTATACGCTGCGCGAGATTCTGTCCGCGGCCAGCGACATGACCGGACATAAGCTGCAAGTGCATGTCAATCCCGCGTTCGTCCGCCAAACGGATGTGAAGGTCCTCGCCGGTTCGCCCGCGAAGCTCCGCTCGCTGGTTCCCGAGGTGCAAGCCATTCCGTTCATGGATACGCTGCGCTGGATGCTCGCGGCCTGAAGCGCCTGCAGCTCATGGACGGGCGCTCGCCCGTCCTGCAAATGCCGCCAGCGGCACAATGGCGCGGTCCGCAGCATGTCCCTTCTATGCTTTCGATTCCTTTCGCGCAACGCCGCGATTTGCCTTTCGGCCTGAGCATCTGACCGCGCGTTAATCTTTTGCATACGCCCCGTCGACCCGGCAAGCATCAACGCCCCTATGCGACTTCGCAAACTGCACCGGAAACCAGACTTGTCAAGCTGTTTCAAGTTGTTAGGGTTCTAGTTTTTGCTCGGCGCGGCTTTATAATCTGGGCTTCATAAGATTGGCGTCCAAGCGCCTGCGTGCCGTGCAAGGCCGCGGGCGCCGCAATAATCGAACACCATAACGCGTGGCGAGCGGCCGGCTCATTAATGCCGGGCCGTCGCTGATATCTGGAAGGGAATTTCATGATCCTGGTTACGGGCGGTGCCGGCTTTATCGGCGCCAATTTCGTGCTCGACTGGCTGAATACGTCGGACGAAGCGGTGCTGAACGTCGATAAGCTGACCTATGCCGGCAATCTCGGCACGCTCAAGTCGCAACAAGGCAATCCGAAGCACGTCTTCGTGCGCGCGGACATTTGCGACCGCGCCGCCATGGACGCGCTCTTCGCCGAACACAAGCCGCGCGCGGTGCTGCACTTTGCCGCGGAAAGCCATGTTGACCGCTCGATCCACGGCCCGGCCGATTTCGTGCAAACCAACGTTGTCGGTACGTTCACGCTGCTCGAAGCCGCGCGAAGCTACTGGAACACGCTGGACGAAGCCGCGAAGGCAGCGTTCCGCTTCCTGCACGTCTCGACCGACGAAGTCTTCGGCTCGCTGTCCGCGACCGATCCGCAGTTCTCCGAAACCACGCCGTACGCGCCCAATAGCCCGTATTCGGCGACCAAGGCGGGCTCGGACCATCTGGTGCGCGCGTACCATCACACGTACGGCCTGCCGGTGCTCACCACGAACTGCTCGAACAACTACGGCCCGTACCAGTTCCCCGAAAAGCTGATTCCGTTGATGATCGCCAACGCGCTCGGCGGCAAGCCGCTGCCGGTATACGGCGACGGTCAGAACGTGCGCGACTGGCTGTATGTCGGCGACCATTGCAGCGCGATTCGCGAAGTGCTCGCGCGCGGCGTGCCGGGCGAAACGTACAACGTCGGCGGCTGGAACGAGAAGAAGAACCTCGAGGTCGTGCACACGCTGTGCGATCTGCTCGACACGCTCCGTCCGAAAACGGCCGGTTCGTACCGCGACCAGATCACTTACGTGAAGGACCGTCCGGGCCACGATCGCCGTTACGCAATCGACGCCCGCAAGCTCGAGCGCGAACTCGGCTGGAAGCCTGCGGAGACATTCGAAACGGGTCTGGCAAAAACTGTTCAGTGGTATCTCGACAATCAGGCATGGTCTGACGAAGTCGCTTCGGGCGAGTACCGCAAGTGGGTTGAGACCAACTACGCGCAACGCGCGTAAAGGCACGGTCATGGCGCGCAAAGGCATTATTCTCGCGGGCGGATCCGGCACCCGGCTCTATCCGATCACCCATGTCGTTTCGAAGCAGCTGCTGCCGGTCTACGACAAGCCGATGATCTACTACCCGCTGTCCACGCTGATGGTGGCGGGCATTCGCGACGTGCTGATCATCTCCACGCCGCAGGACACGCCGCGCTTCGAAGCCATGCTCGGCGACGGCAGCCAGTGGGGCATGAACATTCAGTATGCGGTTCAGCCTTCGCCGGACGGCCTCGCGCAAGCGTTCATCATCGGGCGTGAGTTCGTCGGCAACGACCCGTCGGCGCTGATTCTCGGCGACAACATTTTCTACGGTCACGATCTCGCGAAGCAGCTCGAGCGCGCGAACGATCAGGCCGACGGCGCGACCGTGTTCGCCTACCACGTGCACGATCCGGAGCGCTATGGTGTAGTCGAGTTCGACAAGCAGTTCCGCGCATTGTCCATCGAGGAAAAGCCCGCGAAGCCGCGTTCGAATTACGCCGTCACGGGTCTGTATTTCTACGACAAGCAGGTCTGCGACATCGCGGCGGACATCAAGCCGTCGCCGCGCGGCGAACTCGAGATCACCGACGTCAATTCGCGTTACCTCGCCAACGCCGCGCTTAATGTCGAGATCATGGGCCGCGGCTATGCGTGGCTCGACACGGGCACGCATGATTCGCTGATCGAAGCGGCCACGTTCATTGCGACGTTGCAGAAGCGCCAGGGCCTCGTGGTCGCATGTCCCGAGGAAATCGCGTATCGCCAGCAGTGGATCGGCGCCGAGCAGTTGCTCGCGCTCGCCGCGCCGCTCGCGAAGAACGCCTACGGGCAGTATCTGCAAAACATTCTTACGGACCAAGTTGCATGGCCATCCAAGTAACCGCTACGGCGCTGCCCGAAGTCAAGATCATCGAGCCGAAGGTATTCGGCGATGCGCGCGGCTATTTCTACGAGAGCTTTAATGCCGTGGAATTCGCGGAGCATGTCGAGGCCGGCGTGACGTTCGTGCAGGACAATCATTCGCGTTCCGCGAAAGGCGTGCTGCGCGGCTTGCACTATCAGATTCAACATGCGCAGGGCAAGCTCGTGCGGGTGGTGGAAGGCGAAGTGTTCGACGTCGCGGTGGATATTCGCAAGAGTTCGCCGAACTTCGGCAAGTGGGTTGGCGTGACGTTGTCGATGGAGAACCATCGGCAACTGTGGGTGCCGCCTGGCTTCGCGCATGGTTTCGTCGTGCTGTCGGAGTCCGCGCAGTTCCTCTACAAGACGACCGACTACTGGTTCCCTGAGCATGAGCGCAGCATTCTCTGGAACGATCCCGCTATCGGTATCAAATGGCCTGTTGATTTCGAGCCGCTGCTCGCAGCGAAAGATGCGGCGGCCAAGCGTCTCGCCGACGCCGAAGTCTACGCATAAGGGGCGGCCGCATGAGCGCACACAATGGCAAGCCGACGATTCTCGTCACCGGCGTCAACGGCCAGGTCGGCTATGAACTCGCGCGCACGCTGCAAGGGCTCGGGCACGTAGTCGCGGTAGACCGCTCGACGCTCGATCTGTCGAACCTCGATCAGATCCGCGCCGTGGTCCGCGATGTGAAGCCCGCGTTGATCGTCAATCCCGCGGCCTACACGGCGGTCGACAAGGCCGAGCAGGAGCCGGAACTTGCTATGCGCATTAACGGCGAAGCACCGGGTGTGCTGGCCGAGGAAGCCAGGAAGCTCGGCGCGGCGCTGATCCACTATTCGACGGATTACGTGTTCGACGGCGAGAAGCAAGGCGCTTACGTCGAAAGCGATCCCGCCAATCCGCAGAACGTCTATGGGCGCAGCAAGCTCGCCGGCGAACAGGCCATTGCGGCGACGGGTGAGAATCACCTGGTGCTGCGCACGAGCTGGGTCTACGGCACGCGTGGCAAAAACTTTCTGCTCACCATGCTGCGTCTCGGCGCCGATCGGCCCGAGCTGAAGGTCGTCGCCGATCAGTTCGGCGCGCCCACGTGGTGCAACACGATCGCCACGCTGACTGCGCATATCGCGGCGCAGTCGTTTGCCACGCCTGACAGTGCGTCGTGGTGGCGCGAGCGCTCGGGCATCTATCACCTGTGCGCCGGCGACGCGACATCGTGGCACGGCTTCGCGTCCGCGATCTTCGACCTCGCCGATTTGCCGCAGCGGCCCAACACGCTGCCGATTCCCGCGGCCGACTATCCGACGCCGGCCCGGCGTCCGTCCAATTCGCGCATGTCGAACGACAAACTCGCCCGCGTCTTTGGGCTCGCCGCTCCGCATTGGCGCGACGCGTTGAAGCTATGCCTGACCGACGGTTTCCCAAAGTCGCCTGCCGTGCGCCCCTGAAGCCGTTGCGTCAGCTCGCGGCGCGGCTCATGAAGACGTCGAGTCGTGATCTGTGGCTGGTAAGCATATATGCACCGAGCCCGCGCTGGCTGACGATTTTGAAAGAGGGCGAGGGTAGAATATTGACCGTCCTGTGACATTTGCCGCGGCCCGATTGAAGCGTTTGCCAACTTCCGCTGACGAGCGCGACGGGCGCGGCATGCAGGCCGTGCGCGCGGCAAGCACGCGGCAAGCGGTGACCCAGTAAGTGCGAGCAATAAGCGCCAAGCAATAAGCGGTGACCAATGAGCGCTGAGCATTATCGGTCGAGTAATAAATACGGTATTGAAGGGGAGCCAGTGGATTTGTTGCCGATCATTCTGTGTGGCGGGGCGGGTTCGAGACTGTGGCCGGTCTCGCGCGAGTCGCACCCGAAGCCGTTCATCCGTCTCGCGGATGGCGAGAGCCTTTTGCAGAAAGCTTTCCTGCGCGCGGTCGCGTTGCCCGGCGTGAAGGAAGTGCTGACGGTAACCAATCGCGAGCTGTTCTTCAAAACGGAAGACGACTTCCGCGAGGTGAACACGAAGGGTTGTGCGACCTCGTTCATTCTCGAGCCGTTCGGCCGCAACACGGCTGCTGCCGTTGCGACCGCGGCGCTGCATACGGCGAAGGCACACGGCGATCAAACCGTGATGCTGGTGTTGGCCGCCGATCATCTGATCGCCGACCAGGCCGCCTTCGCGCAAGCCGTCGCGGCAGCGCAAAAGCTTGCGCAAGCGGGCAAGGTCGTCACCTTCGGCATGCAGCCGCTCACGCCTGAGACCGGCTACGGCTATATCGAGGCGGACGGCGAGAAGGTCGTGCGTTTCTTCGAGAAGCCGTCGCTCGAAAAGGCGCGCGAGTATCTGGCGTCGGGCAAGTTCGTGTGGAACTCGGGCATGTTCTGCTTCACCGCGCGCACTATCCTTAAGGAGATGCAGCAGCATTGCCCCGAGGTACTGAATGCCGCGGCGGAGTGCATGAAGGTATCGCCTTCGGCACAAGGCGCCGACGGCGCCGCGCAGATCCGCCTCGAGCCCGGCTGTTTTGGCACGGTGCCCGACGTTTCGTTCGACTATGCAGTGATGGAGAAGTGCAAGCACGCGGCGGTGGTGCGTTGCGACATCGGCTGGACCGACGTGGGCTCGTGGACTGCGCTGAGCGATCTCTCGCCAGCGGACGCGAGCGGCAATCGCGTGGAAGGCGAGGCGCTGCTGTTCGACGTGAAGAACTGCTATGTGCGCGGCGGCAACCGGCTGATCGGCGCGGTGGGCGTCGAGGATCTGATCGTGATCGACACGCCCGACGCGCTGCTGCTCGCGCACAGAGACCGCGCCCAGGACGTCAAGCAGATCTTCGCGGAACTGAAAGCGCGCGGACATGAAGCGTACAAGGTGCATCGCACGGTGCATCGGCCGTGGGGCACTTACTCGGTGCTGGAGGAAGGCCCGCGCTTCAAGATCAAGCGCATCGAAGTGAAACCCGGCGCGAGCCTGAGTTTGCAGATGCATCATCACCGCAACGAACATTGGGTGGTGGTGAGCGGCATGGCGAAGGTCGTCAACGGAGAGAAGGCGTTCTTCGTGTCGACCAACGAGTCCACCTATATTCCGGCGGGTCATAAACACCGCCTCGAAAATCCGGGCGTCGTCGAGCTCGTGATGATCGAAGTGCAAAGCGGCGAATATCTGGGCGAAGACGATATCGTCCGCTTTGAAGACATTTACGGACGTACTTGAGATGGACATCACCTTTATTAACGACAGTAGTGAAGACCTCACGCGGCACACGCAGAACGACGACCTGATCGTCGGCATGAAGTCGGTGCGCGTGTGGGGCACGCTCGGCTGGCACGACATCCGTCAACGCTATCGGCGTTCGGTGCTCGGGCCGTTCTGGTTCACGTTGAGCACGATCATCATGGTCGTCGTGCTCGGCGCGCTATATTCGACGCTGCTGCATCAGGAGATTTCGGACTATCTGCCGTATCTCGCGGTCGGTCTGGTCGTGTGGGCGTATCTGGCTTCGGTCGCGAACGAAGGCTGTCTTGCCTTTATCGGCGCCGCGTATCTGATCAAGCAGATCAGGTTGCCGCTGACCGTGCACGTGTGCCGTATCGCGTGGCGCAACTTCGTGATCCTGCTGCACAGCTTGCCGGTGGTCGTCGTGCTGCTGGTCGCTTTCGGACGCTGGCCCGGCTGGGAGTTTCTGCTGGTGCCGTTCGCGCTGGCCATTCTGCTGCTGCACGGCGTATGGCTCGGCGTCACGCTCGGCGTGTTGTGCGCGCGCTTTCGCGACATTCCGCCGATCGTCACCAATCTGATTCAGGTCGTGTTCTTTTTCACGCCCGTCATGTGGTCGCCGGAAATTCTGAAAGACCGTGGCTGGATCGCCGACTACAACCCGCTCTATCACCTGATCGAAACGGTTCGCGCGCCGCTCACCGGCCGCCCGACCCATTGGGAGTCGTGGGCCTGGTCAATCGGCTTGTTGATCGTCGGCTTTGCGTTCGCGCAATTCCTAATGAAGCGTTTCCGTAATCGCGTTCCTTACTGGCTTTGATATTGTGAGTTCTTCATCGATTGTCGCTCGTAACATCTCCGTCGAATTTCCGATTTACGAGAACTCGCATCGCTCGCTGAAAAAAGCGGTGCTCAACCTGACGACGGGTGGCCGCATCGGCCAGGACGCCGGCCGTCATGCGATCGTTAAGGCGATCGACGACCTCTCGTTCACCTTCGCAGAAGGCGATCGCGTGGGCCTCGTCGGTCACAACGGCTCGGGCAAGACCACGCTATTGCGCACGCTGTCGGGCGTCTATGCGCCCGTGCGCGGGGAACTGAAGGTGCACGGCAAGATTGCGTCGCTGCTCGACGTGTCGATGGGCCTCGACCCCGACGCAACGGGCTTCGAAAACATCTATTTGCGCGGCATTCTCGACGGCCTGAAGCCGGCGCGCATCCGCGGCAAGATCGACGAAATCGCGGATTTCAGCGAACTCGGCGACTACCTGAATCTGCCGGTGCGCACGTATTCGAGCGGCATGATGCTGCGCCTCGCGTTCGCTATTTCGACGAGCGTCGAAGCCGACATCCTGATCATGGACGAGTGGTTGAGCGTGGGGGACGCCGAGTTCAGCATCAAGGCCGCGGAGCGTCTCGAGAGTCTCGTCGGCAAGGCGTCGGTGCTGGTCGTTGCGTCGCACGATCCGTCGCTCGTGGCACGCGTATGCAATCGCAAGATTTCGATGGAGCACGGCCGGATGATCGCGGATGAACCCGTGGCGCCGCCGGTCGCGAGCGAGGGCCCGCTCGTCAGTCATACCGCGCAGTTGCCGCATTGACGCTGGAGTAAGAGTCGAGGTCGCGGGGCGCGTGGACCATTGGTTGAGGTCTCGCCGTCGCGGCATCGCATGCTGTGTGTCAAGGAAGGCTGGACGCGCGCGCGTGGCACTGTTTGCGCGCGCTTCCATTCGAGGCAAAGTTTCGCGCTTTATACCAATCATGCCGCCGAAGCGCCCGCGAGACTGTCGTGGCGCATCCGGCGGCAGCAGTCAGGCGCAAGAGAGGCGCAACAAGGTTCGAAGTCATGCGAGCTAATCATCCATTCCTGCGTTATTCCGAATCCCTGTTCGTGCGCCAGCCGTTTCGCACGCTGAAGGGTTTTGCCGGCGGCTACATCGCCTATCCGATCGCCGAGAGCCGCGAAAAGCGCAGCGTGCGCCCGAAGATCCAGGAACTGCGTGAGCACTACACGCTGCCGGTGCCGCATCGCCGGCGTATTGCGCTCGAACGGCTCGCGGGCATGCTCGAATTCGCCGGCGCCAAAGTGCCGTACTACCAGGACCTGTTCAAGGCGAAGCAGTTCGATCCGGCGAAGGTCAAGCAAGAGCCGCGTTATCTGGAAGAGCTTCCGTACCTGACCAAGGACATCATCCGCGAGCAGGGGCCGCGCCTTTTGTCCGGGCCGCTCGAAGCCGGACAGCACCATGCGTGCAAGACGGGCGGCTCGACGGGTTTGTCGACCACGATCTACTACGATCAGGAGGGCGCCGACTATTCGTCAGCGGTGACGAACTATTGCCGCGAGCGCATCGGCAAACTGCGCCATCGCTCGGAGCTTCACTTTGCGTGCCGCTTCCCGGATCAGGCGATTCCCGAATGGCCGTCGCGTGAAGACTTCAAATGCTTCGCGATGAACCGCAGCAATATTTTCTTCGACCGTATCGACGATCAGGGCCTCGAGGAAATATGGCGCACGTTGAAGCGCCGCAAGCCTTATCTCGCGCATTCGCATCCGTCCACGATGTACGCGCTCGCCTGCTACGTGCAGCGCAAATATGGCGGCGGCAAGGCGTTCCAGGTGTTCGAGTCGAGCGGCGAACTGCTCGAGCCGCATGCGCGCGAGATGATCGCGTCGGCGCTGCGCTGCCGCGTGATCGACCGTTACGGCCTCGCCGAGCTCGGTGTGATGGCTTATGAACTCGACGGCCACGAAGGCGGCTTCCAGATTCTCGAATCCGAAAGTTGGCCGGAAAGCCGTCTGTCCGAGGGCAATCCGGACGGCGCGCACGAACTCGTGTTCACCGGCTTTCGCAACAAGCTGATGCCGCTGATTCGCTACGCAACAGGCGATCTCGCGCGCGTGCAGGAAACGGAGAACGGCTTTTTCTTGACCGATGTGGTCGGCCGTATTCATGACGTCGTGCCGATCAAGGGCGTCGCGCATCCGACGCATCACATTCAGGACATGCTCGATCATCGCGTCGGCGGAATTCAGGAGTTTCAGATCGATCTGCGCACCTCGCCACCCACGTTGCGCATCGTGCTCGAGCCGCATGCGAGCGCCGAGGAAACCACTGCCAAGCTGCGGCATTTCTGGCAGGACGCGTTCACGATCGCCTATGTCGGACACGACGACTTCGTGCGCGTCGGCAGCCGCGCCAAATTCCGTCACGTGGTGACTGCATGATCGGCGTTCTTTCGTCCGACGCGTCGGCGGAAGCGTGCCGCCATGCGCTCGCCGCCGTGCAGCGCTCGGTTAGCGCAAGCCAGGCGCAGCCGATTTCGCGCAGCCTGCTGCGCGAGGAACTGGCGCCTGACATCGTGGTGGCTGTCGATACGCCCGACGGCTGGAGCGCGGACCTAATCGCCTGGCTGCGCGCCCGGCCTCGCAAGCTCATGGTGTTCGGCAACATGCCGATCGCGCTCGCCGACTATCTGCGCTATCAACGCGCGGAGCCGTCGGCCGATTTCACCGCCACGCTTGCTACTGCGAGCCGCAGCGAGCCTGCGCCGTCAGGCGAGGCGCGGGAAAGCGCAGCCGTGGTCCGCTACCGCATGTTCGCGCGCACGCTGGGCGGCGACGCGTGGCATCGTCCGTTCGAGCGTTTCGATTTCGCCGACGAGTGGAACAACCTGGGCTTCGGCGCGATCCGCGGCGACGGCTCGATGTGGGCAGTCGGCAAGCCGATGCACGTGCCAGCCGAGGTTGAACTTGCTGCTGCGCTGATCGACGGCGAGCGGCAGTTCTCGTACGCCGCGCTGTCGGATGCGGGCGAGTCGAGCGTGTTGTGGTTCAACCGGCCGGTCGGTCCTTGCGACTCGTTCGAATGGCGCCTCGTCGAAAATTTTCTGTCGGGCTATCGGGCGCAGGACAGCCTGCCGTGTCAGCCCGTGTTGAGCGAACTGCCGTGGGGCTACGACGCGGCCATCACGTCGCGCCTCGATTGCGATGAAGGCGTTGAGTCCGCGCGTCCGCTGTGGCAGGCGTATCGACAACTCGGCGTGCCGTTCACGCTCGCCGTCCACACGCAAAACCTGAACTGCGCGGAGCAGCACCGCATTCTGCGCGAACTTCTCGCCGAGCGAACAGAAGGCGCGGTGCTGTCGCACACCGCGACGCATGCGCCCAACTGGGGCGGCACGTACGACAACGCGGTCGCCGAAGGCATGCAATCGGCGGCCTTGCTCGAAGCCGCGACGGGCGCGCCCGTGCGCTATGCGGTGTCGCCGTTTCATCAGTCGCCGCCGTACGCCATGCGCGGTCTCGCGGATGCCGGCTATGAAGGCTGCGTCGGCGGAATCATCGGCAACGATCCCGAGTTTCTGACCGCTCGCGGCGGCGCGCTGGCCGGCATGCCGGCGGGCTTCGTCGCGCACAGCCAGCAGTGCATGCTGCACGGCGATTGCCTGTTGCAAGGAGGCGATCCGCTCGCGATCTTCAAGCAGGCTTTCGACTACGCATACGCAACGAATACGCTGTTCGGCTATCTCGATCATCCGTTCTCCGAGCGTTATACGTACGGCTGGACTGACGAAGCGCAGCGTATCGACGCTCACAAGAAGTTCATCGCGTACATCCGCAGCAAGGCGCACAAGCCGCTCTTTCTGCACGAAGACGCCGCGCTCGATTTTCTCAAGTTCAGGTCGCTTGCCCAGGTCGCCGGAGACGGCGGCGAGTTTCGCGTGCTGACGCCGGGCAATCGCGAAGCCGCGCCGGCGACAGCCTCGACGGCCCTGACGCTCGGCGTCGAATATCGCGGCGCGCATGTGCCGGTCCAACCGGGGAAACCGCTGCAATGAAAGTCATGGTGGTGATGGGTACGCGCCCCGAGGTGATCAAGCTCGCACCCGTCGTGCGCGCGTTGCGTGCGCAGGTCGACACGGTGGTCTGCGCGAGCGGGCAACACAAGGACATGGCCGCGCAAGCGCTTTCGTTCTTCGGCATCGAACCCGATCTCACGCTCGACACGATGAGCGCCGGGCAGACGCTCAACGCGCTGTCGTCGCGCCTCCTTGCTGCGCTCGACCGCGCGCTCGACGAAGTGCGTCCCGACTGGGTGATCGTCCAGGGCGACACGACCACGGCGTTTTGCGCGGGCCTCGCGGCGTTTCATCGCGGCATCAAGGTCGGTCACGTCGAAGCGGGCCTGCGCACCGGCGATCTGACGAGCCCGTTTCCCGAGGAAGCGAATCGCAGTCTGATGAGCCGCATTACCACGCTCCATTTCGCGCCGACTGAACTCGCGCGCCGGCATCTGCTGAGCGAAGGCATTGCCGCGGAAAAAATCGTGGTGACCGGCAATACGGTCGTCGATGCGATTGCCGAGGTCCGCCAAAGCTGGAGCACGACGCCGCCGCAAAGTCCGCTGCCCGCATGGCATGGCGCCGAACAGCAGCACGTTCTGGTCACGTGCCATCGGCGGGAAAATTTCGGCGATGTCTTGCAGGACATCTGCCGCGTGCTGCGCGATCTGTGTCAGCGCTACAGCGCTTACCGATGGGTGTTTCCTGTGCACCTGAATCCTGCTGTGCGCGGCCCCGTGCATCGCGAATTGGACGGCATTGCGAACCTCGCGCTGATCGAACCCGTCGACTATCCGACGAGCCTGTATCTGATCAGCCGCAGCGCGGTCGTGGTCAGCGATTCGGGCGGCATCCAGGAAGAAGCGCCGACGTTCGGCGTGCCGGTCGTCGTGATGCGCAATCACACGGAACGCCGCGAAGGCGTCGATGCCGGCTTCGCGACGCTCGCGGGCCAGGCGCCGGAGAACATCGAAAGCGCGGTGGCGGGCTGGCTCGACGATCCGGCGCGCCGCGAGGCGCTGCGCAACCGCGCGAATCCTTATGGCGACGGGCTGGCTTCGCACCGTATCGTCGAGAGCCTGTTGGGCCGGCCGGTCGAGGTGTTCATTGGTTGACGGCAAGGATGTCGTGTCGGCCGCGCGCGACTGCGTGCTCTTTTCGACCGCCGACTGGGATGAACCGTATTGGACCAACAAGCAGCATACGGCGAGCATTCTCGCGGCGCGCGGCTGGCGGGTTCTGTATGTGGAGAGCGTCGGCTTCCGTTCGCCGAAAGTCGGCAGCGGCCGCGACTGGGCGCGCCTGTGGCGGCGCTTGTGGCGCGGCGTGCAGTCGCTCGTGCTCGGGCCACCGCGGCGCGCGGCGAACATCTGGGTGCTTTCTCCGTTGATGGTGCCGGCCGGACATCATCTGCCGTTCGTGCGCTCGCTGAACCAGGCGCTGCTGCGCATTTCCGTCGCACGTTTTGCGAAGGGGCATCGCTACCAGGATCCTGTCGTGTGGACATATCACCCGTACATGCTCGACTCGATTGCGACGCTGCGGCGCGGACCGCTCGTTTATCACTGCGTCGACGATATTGCGGCGATTCCCGGTGTGGACGTGGACGCGTTTCGCAGCGCGCAGCAGGCGCTGCTCGGTCAATGCGAGGCCGTGTTCACGACGGCGATGTCGTTGAAAGAAGTGTGCTTGCCGTTCAACCGCAACACGCATTTTTTCGGCAACGTGGTCGACGACGCGCATTTCGGCGAGGCTCGCGCCGATGGTCCGCTGCCCGCCGAACTCGCTGCGATCCCCGAGCCGCGGCTCGTGTATCACGGCGTGCTGTCCGACTTCAAAGTGGACTTTCCGCTGTTGATGCAGACCGCCGAGGCGCGTCCGCAGTGGCAATGGGTAATCATTGGCGAAGAGCGGGAAGGGCAGCGCAGCGAACTGCTCGCGCAACTGGCGCGCTTGCCGAATGTGCACCTGCTCGGCTATCGCACCTATGAGTCGCTGCCGCAATATTTGCGCGGCATGCGCGTCGGCGTGCTGCCGACTTTGCTCAACGAATACACCCGCTCGATGTTCCCCATGAAGTTCTATGAATACCTCGCGGCGGGGTTGCCCGTCGTGTCGACGCCGCTCGACTTCGCGAGGGAGCCGCGCGGGGGGCTGGAAGTGGGCGGCAATGCCGACGCATTCATCGCGGCAATCGAAAAACAGTTGGCGCGCGGCAAGCTTTCCACCCAGGAAGCCGTCGCGGCGGTCGGCGAGAACACGTGGGAGCGCAGGCTCGACAAGATGCTCGCGATCACCTTCGAGGGCCGCGTGTCCGGCAACGGCCTGCCGGCTTCGCTGAACGCTGCCGCTTGAGTGATGAGCGCATGAAAGTTCTGCATATTTACCGTACGTATTTTCCCGACCCGCCTGGCGGGCTTCAGGAAGCTATCCGGCAGATCGCGTTGTCCACGCGGACATGCGGCGTCGAGCCTCGCATCTTCACTTTGTCGCCGACGCCCCGGCCACCCGCGATCGACTTTCCCGAGGGCCGCGTGGTGCGGGCGAAATCGTGGGCAGCCCCGGCGTCGTGCGATCTCGGCGGTATCGGTTCGCTGACGACGTATCGCGAGATGGCAGACTGGGCTGATGTCGTGCATTTTCATTTTCCGTGGCCCTTCGCTGATGTGCTGCATCTTCTGGGCGCCACCAAAAAGCCCACCGTGATGACGTATCATTCGGACGTCGTGCGACAGAAGGTCCTCGGTGCCGTCTACGGGCCGCTGATGCGACGCACGTTGCGCAGCATGTCAGCGGTGGTCGCGACCTCGCCGGCTTATGCACAGACGAGCGAGACGCTGGCCGCATGCGTGCAGGGCGAGCGGCTCAAAACGATTCCGCTGGGCATCATCGATTATCGGGACGCCCCTCATTCGCAGGACACAGAGCGGGATATTGTGAGCCGGCTCGGGCTGGCGAACGGCGAACCGTATTTTCTGGCGCTCGGTGTGTTGCGCTATTACAAGGGCTTGCATACGCTCGTCGAGGCCGCGCGTGTCGTGAATGCGAAAATCGTGATCGCGGGTTCCGGGCCGGAACGCGAGCGGCTGAGTGCGTTGGCACGGCAGACCGGCGCGACGAATGTTGTGTTTGCGGGCCAGGTGACGCATGAGGAAAAAGTCGTGCTGCTCAGGAATTGCCGCGCGATGGTATTGCCTTCCCATTTGCGCTCAGAAGCGTTTGGCATGGTGCTCGTCGAAGCAGAGATGTTCGGCAAGCCGATGGTGTGCTGCGAAGTGGGATCGGGTACTTCATATGTGAACGAGAACGGTGTAACCGGCTTTGTCGTTGCTCCCGAAGCACCGCAAGAACTGGCGCGCGCCATGAACGCGCTGCTCGACGACGACGCGCTGGCGGTTCAGATGGGCCGCGCGGCGCGCGAGCGTTACGAGGCGCTCTTCTCAGGGCTGGCGCTGGGCAGGGCGTATGGGGCGTTGTATCGGGAAATTGCGCCGCCGGGGCGTAAGGGGTAGTACATGCAATGGAAAACGTTGGCCGTCGATCTGGACGGTACATTGATCCGATCTGACATTCTGGTCGAGACGGGGTTCGCCTACGTCAAGGCAAATCCGTTGTCGTTCTATCGCCCCTTGATCTGGTTCGCGCGCGGCGGCAAGGCGCATCTGAAGTCGAATCTGGCGAGAGCCACTCACGTCGACATCACGACATTGCCGTACGACACCAAGGTTATCGAATGGCTCAAGCGCGAACGCGCCGCTGGTCGCCCGATGGTGCTGGCAACCGCAAGCGACGCGCGCTATGCGGAAGCTATCTCCGGGCATCTCGGCCTGTTCGACAAGACGCTCGCCACCGACGGCAAGGTGAACCTGTCGTCGGGCCGCAAGCGTGACGCGCTCGTGCGTGAATTCGGCAACAAGGGTTTCGACTATGCGGGCAATTCGCACGACGACATTGCTGTCTGGGAAGCCGCAGAGCGCGCCTACGTCGTCAATCCGTCTCCGGGCGTCGAGCGTCGCGCTCGTAAGCTGGGCAACGTCGAAAGCGTGATCGAGACGCGCAAGAGTTCGCTACATGTGTGGCTCAAGGCGCTGCGCGTGCATCAGTGGCTGAAGAACCTGCTGATTTTTATTCCGCTGCTGGCATCGCATCAAGTCGCGTCGCTGGACCTAGACCTGCGCGCCGTGCTCGCCTTCGTGCTGTTCGGCTTGTGTGCATCGAGCGTCTATCTGCTCAATGATCTGCTGGACCTAGAAGACGATCGGCATCATCACAGTAAGCGTCGGCGTCCGTTCGCGTCCGGTTCGCTGTCTATCATCTCAGGCATGGTCGCCTTTCCGGTGCTTGCCGTCTGCTCGTTCGTGGGTGCGTTGCTCTGGCTACCGTTGCGCTTTGCAGGGGTGCTCGCCGGCTATTACCTACTGACCATGGCGTATTCTTTCCTGCTCAAGCGTCGCGTGATCCTCGACGTGGTCGTGCTGGCCATGCTCTACACGGCGCGCATCATCGCCGGCACGGCGGCGCTGCGAATGACGCTGACGTTCTGGTTACTCGGCTTCTCGATGTTCCTGTTTTTGAGCCTCGCGCTCGTCAAGCGTTACGCCGAGTTGCATGCAACGCGCGCGGCAGGTGGTGCGAAAGCGCGCGGACGCGGCTATGTTGCCGACGATCTGCCGATGATCTCGTCGCTTGGTGCTGCATCGGGCTACCTGTCGGTGCTGGTTCTCGCGCTTTACATCCAGGACTCGAAGACCGCGCATCTTTACGGCCACCCCCAGGTCATCTGGCTTGCCTGCCCGCTGTTGCTGTACTGGATCAGCCGCACCTGGCTTATCACACACCGCGGGCTGATGCACGACGACCCCGTGGTTTTTGCTGCGAAAGACCGGACCAGTGTGCTGATCGTCGCGTTGATGGCTCTGGTTTTCTGGCTCGCGGTATGACGGGGCCGCTGAGATCTTGGGGACGTTATCCCGACTTTCCGCAAGCCGGGCATGCGGTTCAATGGCGCGACCGGGTGCGCCCGGTATTCGCGCAGACAGCGCAGGCGCATGGAACGACGCTCGCCTATGGGAACGGGCGCAGCTACGGTGACAGTTGCCTCGCCGCGACCGGTCATGTGGTACATACACGCGGCCTTGACCGCTTCATTGCTGCAGACTGGACGACCGGTGTCGTGCGGGCGGAAGCCGGCGCCATGTTCGCCGATGTTCTCGAGATCGCGGTCACGCGCGGCTGGATGTTGCCGGTCACGCCGGGCACTAAGTATGTGACGCTGGGCGGGGCGGTGGCGAACGACGTGCATGGCAAGAACCACCATGTGCGTGGCACATTTGGCCGTCATGTGCGCCGCTTTTCGTTGCTGCGCTCCGATGGCGAATCACTCGAATGTTCGCCGCACGATAACGCGGAGTATTTCGCCGCGACGATTGGCGGCCTCGGGCTGACCGGCGTGATCACATGGGTCGAAATTCAACTAATGCCGATCCGTTCGAGCCAGATCTCGGTCAAAAGCATTCGCTTCGAGAATCTCGACGAATTCTTTACGTTATCCCAAGAACTCGACAATCAGTACGAGTACAGCGTCGCGTGGATCGACTGCGTGAGCCGCGGCTCGGCGCTCGGGCGCGGGCGCTTCATTGTCGGCGATCATGCGGAGCAGGGCGGTCTGCAACTGCCGGCCAGGAAGAAGCACACGGTGCCGCTCACGCCGCCCATTTCGCTCATCAATCCGCTCACGTTACGCGCGTTCAATACGCTGTACTACTACCGTCAGCAGCAAAAGACGGTGGCGAGCGAAGTCGACTACGACAGCTACTTTTATCCGCTCGACAGTCTACTCGAATGGCACCGGATTTACGGCAAGCGCGGCTTTCAGCAATATCAGTGCGTGCTTCCGCAAGCCGAATCGCGTGCAGGCATGCGTGCGATTCTCGATACCATCGGCAAGAGCGGCGCCGGCTCGTTTCTCGCAGTGCTTAAGCGCTGTGGCGATATAGCTTCGCCTGGCCTGCTGTCCTTTCCCATGGCCGGCGCATCGCTAGCGCTGGACTTTCCGCAGCGCGATGAAGGCAATCGACGGCTCTTCGAACGACTCGACGCCATCGTGCGCGGGGCCGGAGGGCGGCTCTATCCAGCCAAGGACGCGCACATGTCGGCGAGCGATTTTCAGCGCGCCTATCCCGCCTGGCATCGCCTGGAGGCATTACGCGATCCGGCATTGATGTCACGTTTCTGGCAACGAACCACACAAACATGAAAAAAGTCCTGATAGTCGGTGCGACATCCGCAATCGCCATTGCTTGCGCGCGCCGTTGGGCGTCCGAGGGAGCTGCTTTGTTTCTCGTCGGGCGCCAGGCGGAGCGCCTCCAGCAGATAGCCGCCGATCTCGTCACGCGCGGCGCCACCGCGGCGCGTGCCCACGTGCTCGACATGAATGATTTCGACGCGCATCAGGCCATGCTCGATGCGTGCGTGGGCGAGCTCGGCGGCATCGACATTGCTCTGATCGCACACGGCACGCTCTCGGATCAGAAGGCCTGCGAGCAGGATGTGAAGATTGCGATGCATGAGT
Source organism: Paraburkholderia graminis C4D1M (assembly GCF_000172415.1). GTDB lineage: Bacteria > Pseudomonadota > Gammaproteobacteria > Burkholderiales > Burkholderiaceae > Paraburkholderia > Paraburkholderia graminis. The sequence continues at coordinate 483,062 of NZ_ABLD01000004.1, read as the reverse complement.
TGTCGACCAATGGCCTGTCGGTGATCGCATTGTTGACGCCGCTCGCGAACCTAATGGAAGCCTCGAAACGCGGTGTGATCGCGGTAATTTCATCGGTGGCAGGCGATCGCGGGCGTCCATCCAATTACGTCTACGGCACGGCGAAGGCAGCAGTCAGCACCTTCTGCGAAGGCTTGCGCGCGCGGCTATTCAAATCCGGCGTGCATGTGCTGACCATTAAGCCGGGCTTTGTCGATACACCAATGACGGCCGGCATGCCCCTGCCGGGGCCACTCGTTGCGACTCCCGAGCGTGTGGCCGGTGACATCATTCGAGCGGTCGAACGTAAGAAGGATTCGATTTACACACCGTGGTTCTGGTCGGGGATCATGTTGATCATCCGGTCGGTGCCCGGGCGAATATTCAAACGGCTCGCGCTTTAACTGCCACCGTCACCACGGCCAGTCTTTGCAGTCGTGTTGGCGAACTGATTGCTTTTCCAGCCGTCCGATACTGCCACTGCGTTCCGGTGCCGGGCGTCTCCCATTTGACTGATGATGGTGCGCCACTTGTGAATTCACCCGCAACGCCTTTGAGTCCGACACGTCTCGTCACTCTTTATACTCTATTTGCAGGAATTGCAATTCTCGCGAACATTGGATCGCAAAAGCTTTCTCTGCTCGCTTATTCGGGTCCATTCGGCGTGCCGCTGTCGGTCTTCGTGGGAACCGGTGGCGGCCTCGTCCTGAAATTCCTGCTCGACAAAACCTGGATCTTCCGATACCAGCATCGCGACATGTCGCACGGAATTCAGAGTTTCGCACTTTATACCGTGATGGGTCTGGCGACGACCGCAATCTTCTGGGCTTTTGAGTTCGGCGGAGATGCTATGTTCCACTCGGAAGCCGCGCGTTTTATCGGCGGAGCGATAGGGCTGGCGATTGGCTATGTGGTCAAATACCGGCTGGACAAAAAATTCGTGTTTTCTTGACTGCGGTAGACGCGCAGATATCTCCGGCGCCGTGATTGCTAACCGGCGTGTCGCCAACGACAAACTAACTCCATGAGTATGCAACGACTTAGACGGTACGTTTTAGAGAACGCCCTGCTGCTGGCGGCGACCATCGCCGTGGGCGGTTTTTTGGCGTGGCAGAATCGCAATTTCCAGCTGGACGATGCACTGATCTACCTCCGGTATTTGCGTAATCTGTTCGATGGAAACGGGCTGACGTACAACACCGGTGATCGGTTCAATGGCCTCACATCGCCGCTGTATTCCTATCTGCTGATAGTCGCTAACCTGATCGCTGGGAACCTGCAATACGCGACGATTTTCCTGTCGTTCTTGTTCCTATGCGCGGCGGCTATTACTGGCGCACATCTACTCTGTGATAACAAGTACGAGCAGATCCTGTGCGCCTTGCTCGTCGTGTCGTTCAATTACTTTTACGATACGTTCGGGATGGAAACCTCGCTGTTTTTGTTCCTTACAGCGCTTGCGTTGATACTCTATGGTAGGGACCAGTTCTTCCCTCTAGGCGTTGTGTTGGGTTTACTCTTTATAACTCGTAGCGAAGGCGTGTTTCTCGGTGCCGTGCTGGTCGGTGATTACGTCCTTAGAACGAAGAAGCCGCCGCATGCCAAGTATTTCATCGCGCCGGCCATTTTGCTCGCGGGCAATTTCCTGTTCAATTACTACTATTACGGTGCTTTTCTACCCGCGACCGGCAATGCCAAAATCGGCCAAGGTAAGTCGGGATTTTGGGGAGAAGGGCTGATTTTCCTGCATGTGCAGTACATGAAGGACGCATTCCTCGGCGGCAGCTTCAAGCTACTCTCTTTCATGGTGCCCGTGGGCCTCTTGGGAATGTTGACTAGTCTCAGGAAGATGTCGGTGCGACTGGTACTCGGCTATTTGATCCTACTGGGTGCGTTCTACGTCTTTCTGCATATTCCGAACTATCACTGGTACTACGCTCCGTTCTATTTCTTCTGGTTGCTGTTCGTCAGTGTCGGTGCATGGAAGGTATTGAAGTTTACCTATGTGCGGTCCCAGGAAAGCGCAGTGTTCATGACGCTTTTCCTCGCGTTTTTCCTCATCACGGCCGCGTTTGGCTATCGAAGCTTCCAAATTTCCAACGTCCAGCGAGGTTCGATGGACGCCTACAGAAATATCGGCGGATGGTTGAAGGACAATACGGTAAACAACTCGGTAATTGCCATGGTAGAAATCGGGACGGTCGGATGGTACTCGCACCGGTACATCATTGATATTCTTGGTTTAACGAACCGCTACAACGCTGATTACATCGCTCGCGGGGACGTCTACTCTTGGCTCTCGAAGTACAGTCCCGACTATATTTTGGTGCATCAACCGCTGTGGCGCTTTGAGGTAAGCGTAAATTGCCTGCTCGAGAGTGGAGCGTACGCACCTGTGGAAGCGTTCAACTTTGCTGGCTACCGGCTGTTGAAGAAAGGCGACTCTCCTGAGACGCAACGGCGGATCAAAGTATGCTCAAAAGGACCACGCACCTAACTAGCAGTTGTTGATGTCCGAGGTACTTCAGGTTTGGCGACGGGTCGTTTTGTGCGACAAGCCAGCTTGGAGATTGGCAAACCAGTTCGATTTGAGACGGCTACTAGATATCAACATGCACCGCACGAAATTCTATTCATTGCCGCTGCTGGTGTTTGTTTGCGCATTTTTGCTTATGTGGTTTCGGGCGCCGCTACGCATTGAGCATGGATTCCTATAGGCCGAGGATTCAACCATCTTCATCACTCAAGCTCATGAACTCGGGGCGCGCCCATTCGTTCAGGCCTATTCAGGATATCGGCATTTTGTCCCGCGGCTGATGGCATGGCTCTAAATGAGAACGAGTTCTGTGGACGCAGCGCCGTATTTTTCATGTGGGCGTGCGCGCTCATCACGGCGCTGTCCACTAGTTATATGGCGTATGTTGTGCGCCAGCTCTCGTCTGCCATTGCGGCCCTTTTTGCGCTGGCCCATTGCTGGTTCCGCAAACCGGCGAGATGCTTCTCAACGTCGCGAATATCCAATGGATACTTTTTCTACACTCCTCATTCTGTTGTGGGAGAACCTGTTTAGCCCGCCTCGATCGGGATACTTCGTTCGCGGGCTGGTGGCGGCGGCGATCTCGCTGACGGGACCGTTCGGAATCATCGCGCTCGTACGGACCCTCGTGGCTTGCGTTTGCGTATGGCGTCGCGGTGGCGTTTTTCGCGTTGCCAATTGGATTTGTGCTCGTCTATCTTGCTGGCGTCGCCGGACAAATCTATGCGATGGAACGAACGCGTCGCCGACGCTAGAATTTGGCACTCCACCGTATATGTTTCGGTGCGGCATCCGGCTGATCCGGGAGATATTTGTGGGCCTTCTTCCGGCACCCAATAATGTCTCGACTGTCCTCGGTCTAATCCCGGCGGTTGCATTTGTGTCGGTGGCGCTCGCATCGAGTGCGCATGGGGTCTGCCTACTTCTTGCGCCGACGGCGGTGGCAATCTGGCTATTAGGCGCGGCCCGAACGAACCCCATTGCCGATCATATGTTTTGGTACGGTACTGGCGCTCGCTACATTTATGCGGCGCTCTTGTTCGCTTTCTCGGCGACCCTGCTTCCAATCGAGACAACGACGTTGGCCGTATGCGTGTGTCATTCTGCTAGCCAGCGCGACCCGCTTCCAGGCCTCGGAATGGCCCATTTGGAAGATCACTCACGAGAACACTGAATATGTTCTTAAAGTCGCGCAGAACCGGACTGCGCGCGCGTATCCCGGACTCCCGGTGAGTGGTTGTAGCAAAAATCTGGCACTGCGGCGCATGGAAAGTACGTGCGCTGCCACGCACGTGTTCCTGTCATTTTGGGCCAGTTACATCCGCACGTTCTGTAGTGAGTATTGCGGGCGGCGGATGAATCGGCCGGCCCTCGTGCCACCCGAAATGCATGTAATGAAGCACCGGGTCCACGCCTGCGTCGAGCACATCAGGATTGGCCGCAAGATAATCGACTGGATCGAAATCGGGCGGCAAAGCAATCGGCTCGATTGGATCGAGATCGTACTTCCGCCCAGTAACGCGAGCGACAGGCGCTGCTTCGTCCGACCCAACGGTCATTTCCTTTAGTTTGCGGCGCGCCCGCGAGAACGGCGCGCCCACTGTGACGTCGTTCGCCGCGCGTTCCATGCGTCGCCAGCTTTCGGCGATGTATTGCCGGTCACACGAACGCCGAAGCACGACCGAGAACTCGATGCCGTTTCGCACAGTGTCGGCGAAGTCCTCGCACGCGAAGTCGATGAGGTCCATGTCGCATAGATTCGCGATCAGGTTCGCGAACGACCGCGGCGTAAAGACCCAGCAATGGACGTCGTGATAGGTGCCGTTTTCGACGACGTCGCGCGCGAGGTGCAGCGCGCCTTGCCACGTGTGATGCCGTTTAGCCGAAGCGCGGTCGATGCGTCCGCGCCACGCCTGCGCTGTACTGATATCGGCGGCATTCAGACAATGATCGAAGAGACAAAACGGACGAGGCACCCGCGCGCGTTCCACGTAGCTCGTGAGGACCTCGGGCAGGCCGCTCTCGCGCCGGAAATAGTCGAACGTGAAGCGCCGGTCGGGCACGGCGAGACGCACTTCGCCGGTCGGCTTCAGCACGGCGGCCAGTTCGCGCAGCCACGTGACCAGATCGGGAACGTGCTCGACGACGTGCGAGGCCACCACATAATCGACATACTGCCCACCGATGGCTTCGTGCAGCGTATTCATGCCCCACACCGCATCCACTTCGACGATCTCGTTTGCGTCGACATGCGGATCTTCGCGATACTTCTCGCGCAGATGCGGCGTGTCGGTGTGATCCACGTAGATGATCTTGCCGGCATCGGCACGGCGAACCAGCGGCCAGCACAGCGCGCCGATTTCGACGCCCACGCTTTGCTTCAGATGGAGTCCCCGCAGAAGGCGGGCGCGGCGCTTCTCTCTTGCAACGGTGTCGCGGTCGTTGCTCTCCTTCGTCATGTCTCCTCCTCATCGAACTGCATCCTGAGCCGCTCGATTCATGCGTCACGCGTAGTGGCGCAAAAACGCACAACGCGAAAAGATGGTTAGCGTACATGCGTCGGATGGCGCCCGGCATGAGACAACGCAACCCGTTGCATGTACCAAACGTGAAGGGCAGCGCGTGTCTATCGCACGCGTGCTGGCTGAGCCGACAATGGCTCGCGACTAAAGAATAGCTTACTCGCGCGAGATGAAGAAAACGTCCTGATGATTGTCCCATCCGCCGCGGCGGTACTCGAGAATCTCGACGCCGTTTTCGCGGCAGACGTCGCTCACCCATTGATGGGGAATGAGTGCAATGCCGTAACTGTCGCCGATGTAGTCGACGGTTTTGGACTCGAGCGAATGGTCGGGCATGTAGTTCACGAAACCGTATTGACCGGCGTCGTAACTGGCGAGCAAATGAGTGCGCGCGGCGTCGCCCACCTGATAGCAATCCACAGTGCCCAAAATTTCGCGCGAACGCTCGCCGTGCGTGGTGACGACCGCAACGCCGCCCGGTTTCAGTTTCTGCAAGAAGTGCTTCATCACCGTGCGGGCGTTGTGGCCCGACAGATGTGTGATGAGCGAGCCGAGCGCGGCAACGTCGAAGAACTCATCCGGAACGTTCTTGAACTCATACACCGGATCGACGATGGAATACGCATTGACGCTGAATTCCTCGACACAAAAGTCGACGGCCGGCACCATGATGTCGGCCACGTGTATCTGTTGCGGATAGAAGCGGGAAACGAGGTGACGCGTGACGCGGCCATAACCGCACGGCAATTCGAGAACGTTTGGCGAGCGCGCATTCGCGAGCGCCGCTGCGTGAGAGACGAAGTCGGCCATTTGCGTGCCGACCGAGGCGTAATGTTCGGCCGAACCATGAAACATGTCGTCGTTCGGATGAATGCGTGCTGACTGCATAAGCGTTTTCTCGAGAGAAATGGACTGGCCGCGCGTGGCGGTTCTTGTGTTTCGTCAAACGGGCTGCAGTTACAACGCAAAGCCGCCGTCTATTAGATCCTCACCGGCTGCCCCGTATGCGGATGTGGCCGCGTTGCATAGAAATCGAAAAAATGTTTTTGCCACAACGCGCAGACCGTCTGCATCTGTTCGATCAGCGCCGGTTCGAACACATCGGACGCATCGGCTTTGTCGATCTTTGCGCGCATGCGGTCGAACAACAGCTTCTCGAAGTCATTGATGCAGTACTCTCGCACCGTATTAGCATCGAACGTATAGGCGGCGCGTGGCAGTTCGGGATGCAAAGAAATATAGGTGCTGAAAAGGCGCTCGACAATGAACGGCAAAAACGGCGCCGGGTCCGTGTGCATCGTATCGGTCATCACGCCGATGGCCGCTTCGTGCGACGGATTTGCTTCGAGAAAATCGGCAATCGGCAACAGCGTGTTGCCGACATACTCGTTCCAGAAGCGGCGCGAGCCGACCCAGAAGTTGCAGTAAGCGAGCGTGGCCGGTCCATGCCGCGGCGTATCCGCAATCGATATGTCGACACCGCTCGCATCCAGCAGCGCCTGCGCCGCGCGGGCGAGGCCAGGATGCGCCTCTTCACCCTGCATCCACACATTGAACGACCAGTAGGCGAGTTGCGGAAACGGATTGATGAAAGCGACGTCCGCGCCGTCGTGGCGCTGCACGAAATCGAGAAACCCGCTGCCGGCGATCTTCGACTTGAGCGAGAACTTCGGCGAAAAGAGGCCCGTATAGTCGTGCCGCAGATGCTCGCCGTTGCGATACATGTCGGTCAGGATCTTGAACTCGCGCCACTCGGGACGCGCATTGTCGGCGCGCACCAGCGGCAGGAAGTCCGCGCAGGTCAGCGTCTGATCCTGCGAGTAGATCGGCTCGAATATCGCAACGGTCTTGCTCATACGTGGCCTGCGCGTTCGAGGCAGTAGCGGTTCAGATCCGAACGCCATTTCAGATAACTGAACGACGCATTCGGCACGGTGAAGCTTGGGTAATGCGTTTCGATAGGCACGCCGAGCAGATGCTGCAACACGACGCTGATCGGCCCGCCATGCGCGACCGCCACGGTCAAACCGCTTTCGTTCACATGCGGGCGCACTTCCGACTCGACCCACGCTTGCACGCGCTCCGCCATCTCGAGATGCGATTCGCCTTCTTCGTAGCGGTTTCTGATGTTGGCGTTGAAGTCGGGAAACGCGCGATTGAACTCGAGCTCCAGCCACGTCGCGTATTTGCCCGGATGCGTTTCCGCGAGCCGCGCATCGTAGGTAATCGGCGTGGCGGCGTCGAACAGCAACTCGGCGGTTTCGCGTGCACGCGCCCACGGGCTGCAATAAAAGCGCGACGGTTTGAAGGCGAAACGCTCGAGCGTCGCCGCGAGATTGATCGACTGTTTTCGGCCGAGCTCGGTGAGTCCGTCCTTGTCCGTTGAGATCAGCAGTCCCTTTTCATTCGCGACCGATTGGCCGTGTCTGATCAATAGAAGATCCATAGTGTCGTATCCGTTCAGACCGGATTGTCGCCGGTGATGAGTTCAAGGAACGTCCTGGCCGGACCGGCGAGGCCGAATCGCTCATGCGTGTCGGCGTGCGCGTTAATGCGCAACGAGTCGCGCAACCGCTTGTCCTGGTACACTTTCTCCATCCCGGCGGCCCACTCTTCAGGCGTGTTGTTCACGAGCAATCCGGTTTCTTCATTCGATACCGCTTCCTCGTAAACCGGCGAGCGCGAGTAGATGCCGGGAATGCCGAGGCTGCCGTAGTCGATGTACTTGATGCACGACTTGCAGCTATTGAAGAACAGCGCGTCCGGGTCTTCGCGGCCGCCGAGCGGCACGATCGAAAACATATAGCCCGCATCGCGAATCGCCGCTTTATAGGCGTGGTTCTCGAGAAAGCCCTTGGAAACAAGCCGCGGAATGCGGGACATTTCCGGGAAGCCGTCGCCCCAGAATTCCAGCACGACTTCCGGATGCCGCTCCAGAAAGTCGACCACGACTTTGAAGAACTCCTTTCTGAACTGAACGAGCTTGATGCCGTCCGTATTCGAGAACAGGATTTTGGGCGGCGTGGCTTCATGCCAGTTCGACGGACCGGAAGGCAGCGCGTCGTGATCGAAACCATTCGGAATCACCACGACCGAAGGCCGCAGGCGTCTCAGCTTGTTGCGCAGCGTGTCGTTCGACACGGTCGCAATCGACGCCTGGCGGATCAGCCACGTGATATTCGCGAGCAGGTCGTCGTTCAGATCGGTCACGCTGTACATCGGCAAGTCGATGATCCAGTCGTCCATATCGTAGATGGTGCGCAGGCCGAGGTCGTTGGCCATGCGCATCACGTCGGTCGCACGGTTCGACGTGTGCTTGTTGAACAGCACCGCATCGAAACGCCGCAATTGCCCGACGGTCACGTCGCTTTCAACAATCTCTTCCCATTCGAGCATCCGGTTGTTCGCCATGTAGCCGAGCAAGGGACCGAAGCGGGCAGCAATGGAGCGGGACATCAGCCTGTCGTGCGACAGCGAGATTCGCTGAACAACCAGTAGGCGAGGAATTTTCGGCATGTCAGACACTTTCCCGTGCAAGCAGCGCCGCGATTTGCGCTCCGATGGTCGACGCCGAATGACGCGCCATGACGCGCTCGTAGGTGGCCGAGATGCGGGCTTCGCGGTCAGCGTCGTTGAGCGCGCCCGCGATCGCCGAAGCAATCGCGCTCACCGAATCGGTGGGCGTGTACCAGACGCCGTCTTCGAAATGCTCGCGCTGCCAGGGTCCGTCGGACATGACGAGCGGCTTCTGCATGATCGCGCCTTCGAGACTCGAGCGGCCGGGCGGATCGATGCTCGGTTCCACCATCACGCTGCAATTCGCGATGATCGAGCGAAGCATCGCGCTGCAAGGCTGGATGAACGGCAGGAATGTGATACCCGGATGTGCCTCGGTGACGCATTGCCGGTAGTATGCGTCGTCGCGCGCACCGCCGACGAACAGACCGTCGAGCTTCAGTTCGTTGAGCGCGCGGATGGTCTGCAACTGGTTCTTGATCGGCTCGATGAGTCCGAGGCACAGTGCGAAATCCGTGCTGTTCGACACCGTCGACATCAGGTCCTTGTCGGGCGGCGCGAGAAAGCGGTTCGACACGCAGGTCGGCAGCACTTCGATCTTGTCCGCAGGCACCTGAATGTACTGCGTGAAATTGTCGAGTTCCGCTTGCGACTTGAACAGCAGCTTATGCGCAAGACCGATGATCTGCTCGATACGCTGCACTTCGCTCGCCGGAACGGGGTCGAGCCACCACACATTCGGCCACAGAAAAATGCGCTTGTTGCGGCTCGCGGCCTCGCGCAGGATGGCGTGGCCGTCCGCATGCACGGAGAAGTGGATCACGCCGTCGTAGAAACTGAGGGGGCGGCTGCCGATTCCGTAGATGTCCGTATGCACGCCGGAACCCTTCAGGATTTCGGCGACCTGCACGAGCTCCGATTCGCCACCGCCGCTGACGGTGAACGCGGTGCTGTACGTGGTGAGAATGAATTTAAGCCCGGTCATACGTTGTTCCTCTGAGCGCCTGCTCGAATCAATACATCGCGCCACACAACATCGCTCGCACGCTGAAGCACGCTGTTCGCATGCGCCACATACGCGGCGTCAATCGGCTTTGCAGCGGCGTTCGCGCCAGCAGATGCGCCCAGGCGCTCCGTAATCGCGGCAGCCCACGCTGACAGTTCTGCACTGGCATCGAGCACGCAATCCGCCGGGCAGATCTCCTGCGCCGCCGTGCCGCCGCGGACGAAAACCGGCTTGCCGAAGTGCATCGCCTCGAGCACCGGAACGCAGAAGCCTTCGTGCCGGCTCATCGCGAGCAGCGCGCTTGTCGTGTCGTAACACTCGAAGAGGTCGGCGTCGTCGAGCATGCCTTTGAAATCGACGCGCTCGAGCACACCGAGCTTGCGCGCACGATTGATGAGCAGCTTCAGATAATCGTAATTCGGCGCATTGCCGACGATCGTCAAACTCGCCGCGAACTCCCGCTGTTGCAGCAGCGCGAGAATGTCGATCGCATCTTCCACGCGCTTATGCGGCACCACGCGGCCCACCATCAGCAAATTCGGTTCACGCAACCTGCGCGTGGCCGAAGCCGGCTTGCGCAGGAACGCGGGCATATCGGCGAACACGGGCGGTATCACTTTCACCGCCGCCGCTTGCACCACGCCGGCGAGGCTTTCGGCCGTATTCAGCGAGTTCGCGATCACAACGTCGAAGCCTCGCAGCAACGGCAGTTGCGCGAGCGCCTTCTCGCACAGTTGCGCGGTGCGTGGTTCGAGTTGGCGCAGCAGTTGCGGATCGGTCACGCCGTGGAAATAGCACAGCTTGCGGCACGGCAATGCGAGCAGTTGCTCCAAATACGGATCGAAGATCGAATAGCTGAGCAGCACGACGTCGTCGGACGCGACGCTCGCGAACAGTTCGTCGAACGGACGCACTTCCATCGTGCCGACGTCGTAGCGCTGCGCGTACAACTGCGCGTCAAGGCCGAGACGCCGCGCCGCGCGAGCAAGCCCAAGACAATGATTGCCGACGGCATCGCCGGCAAAAATGTCAGGGGCGCACACATGCAGTTTCATTCGCTCCGCGCTCCCGCGATATCCGCAATATCCGCAATATCCGCGATATCCGCGATACGCCGCGCGTAAGCACGTGCGACCGCTTCAACCGAGTAGTCCCGCTCGATGCGCGCCTTGCCGGCTCGCGCAATGCGCTCGCGCAACGCGACGTCTTCGATCATGCGCTTGAGCTGCTCGGCGGCGATCGACACATCCGGATCGCACCAGTACTGGCCTTCGGAGAACAGATAGTCGCCTGGCCGCAGCGGCACCAGTTCGCCGTCGACCAAAAATGCCGTATCCGGCTCGCAGAAGTCGACGTTGCCCGAGAAGTTGGTGGCGACGACCGGCTGGCCGAGCGCCATTGCCTCCGCGATCACGCGGCCGAAGCCTTCGCTACGATGCAGCGAAATATAGGCGTCGCAGCATGCCATGAAGTCGATCGAATCTTGGCGGCTCAGGCGTTCCGACACGATGTGAATCCGGCTGTCGCCGGCCGTCAGATCGCGCACGGCGCGCCACACCGGATCGTCGTCGCGCACGTTCATCGCCTTGATGACGAGCCCGACGCCTGACGAGCCGTTACCGAACGCCTGGCGAAACGCCTGCACGCCCGCGAGCGGATTCTTGCGGCTGAGCCACGAATTGCCGTCGAACATCAGATAGAACAGGAATTCGTTCGACGGCAGGCCGAAGCGCTCGCGGCGCGCATCGACGGGCGCGGGGACTTCGACGGCCATCGGCATGTGATACACCGGCGTGTCGCCGAGCCGGCTATATACGCTTTGCACGAAGCGGCTCTGCGCCCAGATTTCATCGACCATCTGATGCACCTTGCCGAACGCGCTCGGCCAGTGAGGCAATTCCCACGGCCACGCGCCGATCTTGTGCGTGGGCGCTTCGATCAGCTTGCGGCCGCCTTCGAGCGCGAGACGCACCATTTCCGGCGCAGGCAGGCAAATGAGGCTGATGCCGTACTTCAGCTCGTCGCTCAGCAGATGATCCACTGAATGATCGAGCTTCGCCGGGCCGGACATCGGCGCATTGACGAGCGCGACCGGCGTGGCGTTGATCTGGAATACGCGCACGGCCATGCGTGCGTCTTCGCCGAGACCGAGCACGCCTTGCGGAAAGCCGATCACGTTCACGCCAAACTCGCAGACGCCTTCGACACGGGCGTGATAGCGCGGCGGCTCCGGTGCATCGCGCGCAGCGTTGCCTTGCGCCCAGTGCACCTTCAGACAGTCCAGCAACGGATACTCGCGGCCGCCGAAGCTGTTCCACCACTCTACAAGCTGAGCGCGGCCGGCTTCGGTCGCGACATCGAATGAAGCTTGCAGATCGGGGCGTTCGCTGGCGATCAGTTCGAGAAAGCGCGGCAGTTGCGAGGTGCCCGGTTCCTCTTCGTCGTCCATGCGAGCGAGCGCGACGGCGAGACCGGCCGCCGACCATTTGATCGCCGGATATTCGTCTTGGCCATGCTCGTCCCACCACGACTCGTAGCTCACTCGCGCGCCGAAGTTGTCGAGATTGAACGCGGCGTGCAGATCCGCGCGGTCTTTCCAGATGAGATTCAGGAATCGCGGCAAGAGCGGCAGCGCGCAACGTTCGCCGGCTTGCATCGCGAACAGGTCGGCGGGCACGGGCGGCGCGACCCAGCGAATCGCCCGATACTCGAATTGTCCGTGTTCGAGCCACCACGAACGTGCCTTCAGACGGCCGATAAAAGTGTCCAACGGACACACTGCCAGGAGGTCCGGCCGCTCATCGAGAATGAGCCGCAAAAAGAGCGGCAACGGCAAGCCGTGCGGATCTTCGGACTCTTCCATCTCGGTGAGCGTTCGCGGAGCGGTAGGCGGCACCCACTTGATCGCGCGATATTGAAGCTGCCCGTGCTCGAGCCACCACGACAGACAACTCAGCCGGCCGGTGAAGCTGCGCAGATTGAACGAGCTTTGCAGATCGGGGCGTTCATCGATGATGAGCGAGATGAACCGCGGCACATGCAGGCCGTCGTCGCTGACCGGTTCCACGGGTTCGAGCATCGCGCCGCCGATCGGCGCCGGCGACCACTTGATGCGCGCATATTCGCGATGCCCATGCTCTTCCCACCAGCTCAGGCAAGCCAGTTGACCGATAAACGTCGTGAGGTCGAACGCGCTCTTCAGATCGGGCCGCTCCGCTGCGATCAGCGCGAGAAAGCGCGGGAAGGGCAGCGCGCGGCCCTGGGTATCGCGCATCGGCTCGGTGAGCTTCGGCCACGCAGCTGGCGCTCGCCACGTCACGCGCGGACAGGCGTCCTGGCCGTGAGCTTCCCACCAGTTCAGGCAGTTCAGAAAGCCGCTCAAGGTGCCGAGATCGAACGCCTGCGAAAGATCGCCGCGACTTGCGACGATCATCGTGATCAGGCGGGGCAGTTGCAGTCCGGCTTCCTCGAGTACGGTCTGCGGTTCGAGCAGCGTCTCGGGCAAATGCTTAGTGTCGAGCACGCTGGGCGCGGTGGAACCGAGCCAATAACTCACGGCCTCGGGATGCCGCGCGATCAGCGTTTCGTTGTCGAGCTGACGCAGATAGTCGACGTCCTCGCGACGCAGCACCCAGTCGAAGTCGGGGTACGTCTCGCGCGCCGTCATTTCCCACCAGAAATACAGCGCGATGCGGTCGTTCAGCGACTTTGAGTTAAAGCGCGCGAGATCGGCGCGGAACTTCATCAGGAAGTAAATCGCGCTCGGCAGGCAAAACAGCTCGCCTGGCGACGGATGACGATACTCGGCCAGCCAGGCGGTTTTGTTCTTCGTTCCCAGATTAGACAAGGTCTGCAATCCTCGAAGGCCAGGCGAACGAGAAGTCGTCGGCCGTCAGCGTCAGGTTCGGCGAATAGTACGGGTCGTTCATCAGCAGATCGTGCCAGCGTTGCCGCACCAGTTCCGATTCCTTGTTGAAGCGGCTGATTTTTTCCGGCGTGTCTTCCGCGCCGCGCGTGGCCGACTCGTGGTGATAGAGCTCCGCGTACGGCGTCCACACGTTGCGATAGCCGGCTTTGCGCACGCGCAGGCAAAAGTCGATGTCGTTGTACGCGACGTGCAGTTCTTCGTCCAGGCCGCCGACTTCCTTGTAGATCGACTGACGGATCAGCAGGCACGCGGCGGTGACCGCGCTCATCGCATTGCGCAGGCGCGCGCGTGCGAAGTAGCCGGCCATCGTGTTCGGGAAGTGCTTGTGCGCGTGACTCGCGATGCCGCCCACGCCGAGCACGACGCCGCCATGCTGGATGGTGTCGTCGGGATAAAGCAGCTTGGCGCCGACCGCGCCGACGTTCTTCTGAATCGCGACCGACACCATTTCCTCGAGCCAGTCCGCGTTGATGACTTCGATGTCGTTGTTCATCAGACAGACGAAGTCCGCCGTGCTCGCCAGCGCGACGCGGTTATTGATCGCCGAGTAGTTGAACGGCGAGTCGTCGCGGATCACCTTGATACGCTCGTCGGCTTGCAGGCGTGCGAACAGGTCGTGCGTTTCGGGCTTGACCGAGCCGTTGTCGATGATCGTGATGCGGTAATTCGAGTAGGTCGATTTCTGCCGCACCGATTCGACGCATTGCTCGACGAGTTCCGCAGAATCGCGCGTCGGAATGATGATTTCGACGGAAGGCAGCACCTCCGGCAGTTCGTACACCACCTTGTTGAACGCGTGCGTGCCGGGCGCATGAATGGTGTGCGCGGCGATGTTGTTGCGCTTCAGGTGGTCGTCGATCGCGCGCATCGCCGCGATATGTGCGTACGGCTTCGCTTCATGGCCGCTCGCGGTGCTCTCGGGAATGATGCGCCAGTGATAGAGCGCGCGCGGAACGTGATACACCACGTCGTGTCCGACGCGATCGATCACGCGCAATGCGAGGTCGTAATCCTGCGAGCCTTCGAGGCCGGTGCGGAAGCCGCCGATGTCGCGCAGCACCGACGTCTTATACACGCCGAAGTGCGAGATCATGTTCTGGCTCAGGAACAGATCGTAGTTGAAGTCGCACTTGAAGTACGGGTCCGAGCGCTCGCCTTCTTCCGAGATCTTGTCTTCGTCGCTATAGATGAGCGCCGCGTCCGGATGTTCGTTCAGCTTCTCGATCACGCAATAGAGCGCGAGCGGATGCAGTTCGTCGTCGTGGTCGAGCAAGCCGACGAATTCGCCCGTCGCGAGCTCGAGCGCCGTGTTGCTCGATGCGCTGATGTGGCCGTTCGTCGTGCGGTACGCGACCTTCACCTGGCCCGGGTACTTTGCGACATAGCTGTCCAGCACCATCCTGACTTCGGGCTTCGTCGAGCAGTCGTCGGCGATGCAGATTTCCCAGTTCTCATACACCTGGTCGACCACCGAATCGAGCGCCTTGCGCAGCCACTTTTCCGGCGTGTTATAGGTCGGCATCACGATGCTGACCTTCGGCTGCAAGGCAAACGTTTTCGAACGTTCGCGCAGTTGCGGGTAAATGGACTTCGGCGGTTCGTTGGCGTCGAGCCATTCCGGATACGACTCGCCGACGATTGGCGCAGTGGCCGGCAACGGTCCGCCGCGCCATGCCGCCATGCGGCGCGCGCGGGCGAGCAGTTCGCCCGAACATTCGGTTTCATCGAGCACGGTGATGCTCAGGCCCGTCACCGAAAAGAGCGCCGGCAGCGCGATCGGATCGAAGCGGATCGGACCGGCCAGCTTCGGAAACGCGACGTCCTGCTGGACCTTGCCGTTTGCGTCGACGTGCAGACCTATCGCGGTATGTTCGGACATGCCCGAGCCCGCATCGAGATACAGCATGCAGGGCGAGGCCGCCGTGGCGTTCGTCTTCAGTTCGAATGAAATGCGCGCGGCCCGTTGCGACAACGCCTCCCAACCCACGAGTTGGAACTGCGGGTCGTTGTTGGTCGCCTGCCAGGAAAAGTCAGGATTCGAGGATTTCTCGACGTTATTCAGAGGACGAAGATCGAAGTTCATTTTCTTAGCAGGGAATCGTAGAGGTCTTTCAGGGGTGACAGGACTGCTTGCCACGTCAGGTCGCGCGCCGTGCCCAATCTATTGGAGGTGCCGGTGCGTTCGTGTGCGAGGGCGTCGCGAATCGACTGCGCAATGCTGTCGACGTCCGACGGGTCCAGATAGGCGACGTGCTCCGCGAAGTATTCTTCGGTAGAGCCAACTTTTGTGACGGCGATGCGGGCGCCGGCGGCGTGCGCTTCGAGCGCGGCGAGTCCTGGCGTCTCCAGCGTGCTCGGTAGCACGAACGCTTCGCATGCCGCGTAGGCCGAGCGCAGCACGGGCGAATCGTGCGCGAGCGTGCCTGCATAGATGACCTGGTCGCTGCCTTCCGCGAAGCAGCTTTTTGCGTACTCGGGATCGCGTTGATGGCCGATCAGCACGAGCTTCAGTTCAGGGAACGACTTCATCGCGCGAATCAGCGCCAACTGGTTCTTGCGCGGCTCGATGTTGCCCACGTTCAGAATGAAGCGGTCGCGAATCGCGAATTCGCTACGAAAGAGCTCAGCGGCGACCGGCTCATAAAAACTTTGCTCGACGCCGTTGAGCACGCTCACGAACTTCTCGCGCGGCAGATCGAAAATGCGCGCCAGCGTTTCGCATTCGATCTCGGAGTTGGCGACCACCCGGTCCGCCAGCGAGAACTGATGATGAATCTCGCCGATCGGATACAGATGCTTGGTCTCCTCGGTCACCCAAAGACTGGACGACACCACGAGCGGCAAGCCCAACTGTTTGACGAAATTGCAGAAGTGGACGGAGCCGCCGACACACGAGAAGAAGTGGACCACGTCGTGTTCGAGAAACCGCGGGTTCCATTGATCGAACAACGTGACGTCCACGCCGTGCGCGGGCAGATGCTTGTGGTACGCAAGCATCTGGATTTCTCCGCCTCCGGGAGTGTGGAATGCCATCGGATAGGTGGCGAACAGCACTTTCATAGATGGGCTCTTTTACTCAAACGTTCTTCAGACCAGATCGTGCGTTGCGCGGGCATTGCACGAGGCGCCCGTCGGCTCGCCGGCGCCTTGGGGAACGGGCCGCTGCTTGCCCGCCGTGACGTGAGCGGGGCGAGCCTGAGTGTGCTGTTGTCGAGCACGTCGGATCGAAACCACGAATTCCACATGCGCGAATATGTTTGAGGTGTTACGAAGTGTTCAGACGGCTCTCGCTGCGCGGCCGGCCGTTTATTATCTCGGCCCGAGGCCGCCAACGCGGTCCCGGCCCGGCCAGTTTCATTCGACTTGTCCTGTGCCGCTTGGCTGGTGCGATGCCGGCACATTTTAGCGCCTAAGATCGCGCAAGGCGGGCCGAAGCAGAGCTGCCCGCATAACAATACGTTCCCAGTCAGACTTCCTCTTCAGCGCCGCCGATGGCAGGATTGTATCGTGTCTCAAAACCCTTTCCCGACGTGCCGGGGTAGGGCAGGCTTTGCCTGCACGCGCTCGCGGCTGCGGCCGCTGCCGCTGCCGCTAGCAGCGGAGGTGCGCTCATGACCCAGCGTGTGCTCGTGACGGGCGCGAATGGCTTCGTCGGCAAAGCGGTCTGCAAGGCCTTGCTGCAACGCGGAGATTCGGTGACGGGGCTGGTGCGCCGCGCCGAGACCGGCGAGCCGGGCGTGCGCGAATGGTGCTTCGACGCGGCCGACTTCGAGAACCTCGAAGCGCGTTGGCCCGCGGACTTGTCCTGCGATGCGGTCATCCATCTTGCAGCGCGCGTGCACATGATGCGCGACACCACGGCCGATCCGCTCGCGGCCTATCGCGCGACGAACGTCACTGGCGCGCTGCGCGTGGCCGGGGCGGCACGTCGCGCGGGCGCACGGCGCTTCGTGTTCGTGAGCAGTATCAAGGCGGTGGCCGAGAGCAGCGCCGGCTGGCCGATCGCGGAAACCGACCAACCGGCGCCGACCGATCCGTACGGCATCTCCAAGCTCGAAGCCGAGCGCGCGCTGATCGACTATGGCGCGAGGTCGGGCATGGAGATCGTGATCGTGCGGCCGCCGCTGGTTTATGGCCCGGGCGTGCGGGCAAACTTCCTGCAACTGATGAGCGCCATCGCGCGAGGCATTCCGTTGCCGCTGGGTGCGATCGACGCGCGCCGCAGCCTCGTCTTTGTCGACAATCTCGCGGATGCGCTGGTCCACTGCACGACCGATCCGCGCGCGGCGGGCCAGACCTTCAACGTCACCGACGGCCGAGATCTGAGCGTCGCCGAACTCGCGCGAGCGCTTGCGACGCAACTGCATGCGCCAGCGCGGCTCGTGCGGGTGCCGGTTGCCGTGTTGCGGCTCGCCGGCCGCATCACGGGGCGCTCGGCGCCCATCGATCGTCTGATCGGCGAATTGCGTCTCGACAGTTCGCACATTTGCGAACGCCTCGGCTGGTATCCGCCGCATACGGTCGAACATGGCCTGCTCGAAACGGCGGCCTGGTATCGCGCCACGCACTGAACGTACTTCGATGCCATTTGCCTCGCTCTCCGCTCATCACGCTGTGCAGTTGCTGCTATGGGGCGCACTCGCGTTCTGCGCCTGCGCCGCCATTCTGTGGGCGCTGCTCAAGACCGGCCTCGCCTGGCGTCTTGCCATCGACATTCCCAACGACCGCTCGCTGCACACGCGCCCCACGCCGCGCGTCGGCGGCTGGGGCATCGTGCCGGTGGCCGTCGTACTGATCGGGCTCGTGGCGCCCGCGCTGTGGCTGCCTGCGCTGGCGGCGGCGCTGCTCGCCGCGCTCTCGCAGATCGACGACCGGCGCGGCTTGCCGGCGCGCGTGCGCTTCGGCGGACATGCGGCGGCGGTGGCGGCGCTCATCATCGTTTATCCCGCCGATGTGCCCGGGTGGGCGCTCGCGGTCATGGCGGTTTTACTGGTCTGGCTGGTCAATTTATACAATTTCATGGACGGCTCCGACGGCCTCGCGGGCGGCATGGCGCTATTCGGCTTTGGCGGTTATGCAATCGCCGCGTCAATTTCCGGCCGTCCTGACGCCGCGCTCGCGGTCGCTTCGGTCGTCGTGGCCGGCGCGGCGGGAGGTTTCCTGCTGTTCAATTTCCACCCGGCGCGCATCTTTCTCGGCGACGCCGGCTCGATCCCGCTCGGCTTTCTCGCAGGCGCGCTCGGTTACTGGGGCTGGCGCGAGGGCGTGTGGCCGGTCTGGTTTCCCGCAGTTAGCTTTGCGCCGTTCATCGGCGATGCGTCGGTCACGCTTGCCAAACGCCTGCTGCGCGGTGAAAAATTTTGGGAAGCGCACCGCGAACACTACTATCAAAGACTGGTGCAGTCGGGTTTCGGTCATGCATCGACGGCGCGCATTTGGTATTTGTTCATGACTGCGGGCATAATGCTTGCTTTGTGGGCGCTGGACCTGTCGGTGCCCAACCAGTGGCTGGTGGTCGTCGCATGGGCTGTCGTGCTCGTCGTCGCCGGGCTTTTTATTGATCGTCGCTGGCGACGCCATGTGCCCCGTTCAGGGCAATCCTGAGGTTCTGCGCAATGAAGAGATTCAAAGCCCGATGGCTTTCGTTCAGTGCGTTTGCGTTTGACCTGTGCGCGGTGGCGGTCGCCTGGATGCTCGCCTACGTGATCCGCTTCAACGGCCCGGTGCCGGCGCCGTTCTGGTCGAGCGGCATGCATGCGCTGATCTGGGTGCTGCTCATTTACGCAGTCATGTTCCGGAGTTACGGGCTGTATCGCGGCATGTGGGTCTTTGCGAGCCTGCCGGATCTCGTGCGGATCGCGAAAGCAATCGGCGTCGGCGCGCTCGTCGTGATGATCGCTTCCGCGCTGTTGCAGCCGGCGCCTATCGTGCCGCGCTCCGTGCTGATCGTTTCGCCGATGCTGCTGTTTCTCGCGATGGGCGGCTCGCGCGCCATCTATCGCGCGGCCAAGGAGTTTTATCGCTACGGCGGGCTCGTCGGCCAAGGCAAACCGGTGCTGGTGCTGGGGGCGGGTAATGCGGGAGCGAATCTGGTCCGTGAACTGAAGCGCTCGGGCGAGTGGCGTCTGGCGGGTCTGCTCGACGACGATCCGGTGAAGCAAGGCCGCGAGATCTACGGCTACCGCGTGCTTGGCGCGATCAGCGATCTGCAGAAAATCACCTCCGAGCTGAAGATCGAGCATGTGATCATCGCAGTTCCGTCGGCTTCCGTCGAAGTACATCGGCGCATCGCGACGCTCTGCGTTCGCGCCGGCGTTCGCGCAATGACGCTGCCGGCGCTCACGCCGCTGACGCAAGGCCAGGCCTTCCTCTCGCGCGTCCGTCAGATCGATCTGGAAGACCTGCTTGGCCGCGATCCGGTCATGATCGACACGGACGACGTGGAAGCATTGCTGAAGAACCGCGTGGTCATGGTCACAGGCGCCGGCGGCTCGATCGGCTCCGAGCTATGCCGGCAGATTCTGCGCTTCGGACCGGCGCAACTGGTGGCGTTCGACATCTCCGAGTTCTCCATCTACCGACTCAACGAAGAGCTGTGCGATAAGTATCCGGAAGTGTCGGTGGTGCCGATCATCGGCGACGTCAAGGACTCGCTGCTGCTCGATCAGGTGATGGCGCGCTACAGCCCGCATATCGTCTTCCACGCCGCGGCGTACAAGCATGTGCCGCTCATGGAAGAGGTGAATGCGTGGCAGGCCGTGCGCAACAACGTGCTTGGCACCTATCGCGTGGCGCGCGCGGCAATCCGTCACGACGTCGCGCGTTTCGTGCTGATTTCCACCGACAAGGCTGTTAATCCGACCAACGTGATGGGCGCGAGCAAGCGCCTCGCGGAGATGGTGTGTTCGTCGCTGCAACAGCAGGGCGCGCGGCGCACGCAGTTCGAGACCGTGCGCTTCGGCAATGTGCTCGGCAGCGCGGGCAGCGTGATCCCGAAGTTTCAGGAGCAGATTGCGCGCGGCGGTCCGGTCACGGTCACGCATCCGGAAATCACGCGTTTCTTCATGACGATTCCCGAAGCTTCGCAGCTCGTGCTGCAAGCGTCGAGCATGGGACACGGCGGAGAAATTTTCATTCTGGACATGGGTAAACCTGTACGCATCGCCGATCTTGCGCACGATCTGATTCGCCTCTACGGTTTTACGGACGAGCAAATTCGCGTGGTATTCACGGGTCTTCGTCCGGGCGAGAAGCTTTACGAAGAACTGCTGGCTGACGACGAAACCACCACGCGCACGCCGCATCCCAAGCTGCGTATCGCGCGGGCGCGCGAAGTGTCGGACAGTCTGATCGACAACCTGCTGCCGTGGTTAATGCAGCACCGGATTCCCACCGACGACGAGGTTCGCCGCGACCTACGCCGTTGGGTTGCCGAGTACCAGCCAGCGACGTTGACCGCACTGCGCAGCGTGCCTGCGCCGGTAACGCGCATCTCATAGCTGTCTCGCGAAGGGAATTGACGTGACAAATTCCCAAGGCTAAGAAGCCAAGCGCGATGCGCAGAACTGAACGGCCAACCTTACACTGGCCTCCGCGGAACAAGACAACGGTTGTGAGGATTCTCCGTCCTATCCAGTAAGCGCCGATGGCAACATGTTGAATGGTGAGCGGTATTCCGGCAGGTTCTCGCCTGCATTGCGGTCAATCACTATAGGTGACGCGAATTCGCCTAATATTGGAAAGCACTTCACGAAATCAACTTGAGGAAGCGCGCCTGTAACTGGTGCATTGTCGAAAGTCGTCGATTAGCTTGCTACAAGCCTACCAAAAGATTCGGTAAGTGAAGTCAGGAGTGCCCACTACGCGACTCAGCGGCGATCCCTTGCTGAGTAAGTACTGCGGCGGCGCGCAGTGCTCTGCGTGGCACTGCCCCGAGCCGAAGTCACCTCCTAGTCCGGCCGAGTTGGAGGTGCAAGTGCTGCAACGCGAGCTCGATCTCATCTCGCGGGCGTGGCAAGAGCGCGCGCGGCTTTATCACTGAACTTGTACGTCGCGTTTGCCTCAATCCAATGCACTCCATTTGGAGACGTCACTGAAAGTGTCGGGCTATTTGCGATTGTCGCATTGGTCACTCCATAGGATGACTGAAGGATCGCCCCATTTCTCGGTTGAGCGTCTGCACACCGCTGCGGTGCTCAGAACAGCGTCAAGCTTCGTGGGCTACGCTGCCTTGACTTCTCGCTGATCTCGGCAAGATGAAATCGTCAATCCGATTTCATTGGGCCATGCACTTCAAAACACTGTACTTTCCCGATTCCGCCGCGAGCGGAGGCAATGCCGAACGCAGACGAGGTCATAGGAACCTCCGCAACGACCCTCTCTATAACCTTCGCAACAACATTCGCAAACCGGGACGCGTCGCGCCTTTATCGCCTGGCCGCGTCTTTCCGCGCGATGGTTCTGCGTCTCGCTCTGCGCTGCTTCGTCGGATCTTGAACCGGTGTGAGGGCAGCCTCGAATGAAGTCGCGAGCAACGGCTGCGGATGAGCAACCCCGACCGAAGCGCTCAGCGGCATTCGCCGATGCTGAAATAGCGCATCTGGAAACGGTGGTCCGGTACTTCGTTAGTAGCCGCGCGTCCGATGATTATGATTACTTTGACGCGTCCTACTGGCTTTCGCGCGTCGTAGGCATCGGCCAGCAGTTCCATCTCGTTCCCGCTCAGCAGGGACGACTCACCGCGTTGCGAACCATGCTTGTGGGCGCAGCACCGCCAAAACCGGCGGCGTGTCCACACAAGTGCTGCGCATGTGGCCGGTGACATCGGGGAGGCGGCTGCGTCGGCGGCGTTTGATCCGCAACTTTGCAACCACACGGCGCAAGATCATCGCGGCCCCTTTCGATGTCGTCATTGAAGCTATCGTAGATAGACGGGCCCGGTTCTTCAGCAGCACCGAATCAGCGCAACACGAGCTTGGACGAAACCGCGGACGGCATGTCCGCACGTCGTTCCGGGACCTGCACTGTAGCAGTGAGCGGCTGCATTCATGCATATCTTGCGAACATGACCGGCCGCTTTCGGCTCGTGACTGAACCGACCCAGTGGCACGATTCGCGTTGAGCAGACATCACCACACGCCACGGCGCCAAAACCCCTGCACGGAGGCAACGGGGCGGCCGCGCAAGTTTCCCGCAATTGGCAGTCGCGTTGGTCGACATGCGCAGATCGGGCTTGCGTACTGGCAGAGCACGCAGAGTTTCTCGCCGATTTCTGGATCCAGTCCACGCTAAGCTGCGGAGTTGTTAAGACTAAGGCTACATACCCCGGCTCTTGGCCGGTGCGCTAAACGGAAAATAGATTGGCTGTCGCCCTCGCGCTGCGTGTTCGCCCATCGCCTCCACGACGTCGCGATGCGTGGAAGAAGACGGGGTAGTTTCCGTTAGTGTGTCTCTTCCTTTGAAGGTGCTGGAAGCGGCGGTGCGCTGCTAGAGAGTCCGCTGTCGCATGATCATCGGTATGTCCAATCGACTCGATCGGTCCCGCCAAACAATCTGGCGGACTCAATCCTCTGATAGCGAAACCGGTCGAAGCAGGACGCTGCCTAACGCACTAGTCGCCGATTTTGCAATCTGCTTAGCCCGCGACTTGGCTCCCTTGCTGGGGACGCATGGTCCGTGCCTCACGGAGTCTCCGCACGTCCGGCTGGTCGCGCCGGCGTGATAGTCAATAGCCGATGCTGCCACCGGTTTCGTCGCGGTCAGCAGGCTGGCGCGAGTATTGTGGCAATTGCCTTGCAGCGTGTCTGAACGCCAGCATATCGGCTGAAGGTGTGTCTCACCAGATGAGCGTTCGATTCGTGGTGCAACGCGATGGCTATGAGCGACACCGTGGACCTTGGGATGCTGCCGCCGCCTAAACTTTGAACTCGACGCTACAGCGTCGGCGTCGGCGTCGGCGTCGACGCCAGCCAAGCGCGATTCCCTCTGCGGTCGTGCTTCACCTATCCACCAATTTTGGTGGATAAGCTGCTCCCAGGACTCTGGCGCCACTCAAGATGGGATGGCCGTGCGCTCGCGAAACGCCCACCACTATCGTCATCATTTGAGGAGCTGCGTCGGATGAGCCGGTTTAGGATAGGCATTGCCGATACAGCGACGGCATCGCACCGAACCCTTTGCTGAAGCCCGACAAAACGATCTATCCATGACCGGAACATTCCACACGAGCGGGGGTAGGTTGGCGAACACCTTAACGGCCCACGCAACGCTAGGTTATCCGAATCGAGCCAAGAAACTGCACGCGATGACCGAACGCCAAAAAAAATTCGCGACTTCTCGCCAAAGGCGCATGAAATACTGCTCCCTTTGCTTGGGGAACTGTTTTCCATTCGCGAAGAGCTAGCAGTGCTACCGTCTGCCGGGTCTTCAGGTCCCATTGTTAGGGCGGGACTGCGTTGTCTTGACAGGTGAATTTGTCGTTACGCATATCTCTGCGTCTGGCCGGATTTCGATGGACTATGAAGTCGGCAAATTGGGCATTGCGACCAAATCGCGGGAAGTGAGCACCTACGCATCTCCTATTGCATAGACTGCCCCGGCCGTGAGCTTTTTGGGAGCACTGTTGGCCAGATTCAGTTCCCCAGCTGAAGCGATCGCGAATTGACGGTGAAGACCGGAGCTGGGGTACGGCGTCCCGACGTCACTGCTGAAGCTAAGTGAGCCAGTGCGTTTTACCACACGCCGTATTTCCCTCTTCAAGTAATGGACGACCGCCTACCATGTGGTTGTCGACTCCTTTCTGGTACGCGCCCAGAGTTGTTGCGAGCGGATGACTGCGAAGAGCTATGAGCGCCGATGAAAAAACGACAAGTCATTGGATGCAGCCAGCGCTGATTTCGATGATGTCTTTACGCGCTGGCAGTCGAGCCTGTCACCATACACCCGCACCTTCTGGCGATAACCGATTACTGATGCCGGCCTTGGCGCCGGCGATCTACTGCGAGTGATGTTTGCGTTTCGACATGCAGACGCGAACCGGTTTGTGGGGAATGCCGGTGGCAGATATCTAGCGGATCGCTTTCTTATTCAATCAGCCATCATAGGGCTCAACCGATTGGCGCCGCCGGTGGGGAGAACTCTCCAGCGGCTGCGTTGCGGCCGACTTCTCCGCACCGGCCGGCCGAAACCTCCGCCGCTATACCCACCGAAATGATCGTCGCTCTCCGCGTGGCTTTCGGCGCGAGCAGTGGACCTTCAGGCACGCGAGATCGCCCATGTGCTCGCTTGAAGAAGAGAAGGTCAACGGGCTGAACCTCGAAGGCATTTGTTGGTTCGGGTCTGTAGGCTCGCTATCTCGGTCATTTCACGTTGACTTGACTTTGCGCCACACATGGCACGCTGCAGTTATCCAAGGCCGTCCTGACTAGCGACGTCTTGGACCTGCTGCGCAGTTCGGTGTCACCGAGTGCCACGCTGCGCTCTTAGACGAGCCGAGCGGGGCGAATGCTGCCTGTCGTTTAACCGCTCGTTCAATCAACGGAGAATATATGGAACGAATCAAGTTACAGCACCCTTTGGCCGGGAATAATGCAGTTTCCACCGCCGCGTTGCGGACGGATTTCAGTGCGGCCGCTAAAGGACAGGACCTCGGTCAAACTTCGTGGAAGGTTCAGCGCCGTCATGAGTGCTCGCCATTATCAGGGCGTATTCAATCGCTGCTCGAGGCAATGACCGGAGATCCATGCTTCGTTCGCCGTGGAGTGCTGCTGGAGCACGCCCCAGGCACGCTCAACCCGGTGACCTGGCTGGACTGTTTGGCTGTAACTCCATTTGGGGTCTTTGTCGTCGATCAGTACGACTGGACGGGCACAGTGACGCGTTCATCCAGCGAAGAGGAAGTAGTTCTGCATGAGAAACCAGGTGTCGTCTCGATTCAAACGTCGCCATTGCGCAGGGCAAAGCCGGCACTCCGGTATCTACGCTCGGTCGTCGGCCATTGTGGTTGTCCGGTCGAGTCCATTGCGGTGTTTGCCGATTCCTCGTGTACGCTCGATCCCGCCTTACCGGTCAACCTCCTTCAAGCTATTGAGTTGCGCCACTTTATGCGCTCGCGTTTGAACCAGTTCCGCGATAGCCACGCGCGGTTTGCAGCAGCGGCGAACATCGCGGCGAACCTGCAGTCGCGAACTGCAGACTGGGGCGAAGGTGGTTGACGAAGCACGCGTTGCTGGCATCTGCAAGTAGGGTGTCGTTGCTGAGGTCGATTTTCGAGTGTGAACCGCTGTCGATGACGAGACGCGCGGCGAGAGCCCAATGTTGTGTTTTAGCTGTTGGGCCGCGCCAACGCCTCATTGCGGACCACGGTCGTCGTGGCCCTTGCCCCATACCAATTCCAATAAACGCGGGTCGCAGGAAATGTGCTTCCTGTGAAGGACATTTCGCTCAACATCTAGGCGACGCGGACGGCTCCGGAAAACTTCCAGAGATACAACGCAAGCTTATAGCTGCAGATTTAGATGCTGAAATCACTGCACAGATCGGTGGAGAGCAGGCCATGGACCCGGGAAGTCGCTGGAGACAAGCCCACTTTCCAGACTGTTCTGTTCGAGGCTCGCCGCTACCTTGATGCGATGACTCGCGGTGTCACGCTGCATCCATCAAGATAGTGCTCCCACGCCTTTGAGTCTAAACGCGGTCGGGCTTCGCGGCCAGACGCAGAACTTGATAGGTAGGCCGGGTTCATTGCAGGGTTGACGGCTTGCAGAGGCGCAGCCGGCGCGAACTCGATATCTTGCTGGGGTCGGCATGTTTGTCAGAAGGTCTTCCCGACTGCGGTAGACCGGTCCTTCACTTAGGAGTAGCTGCTTTATGTCCCGCTTCGACTACATTCGCGCCGCGTACCGTCTTCGTCACAAGCTCGCGCCCCAGTTGGCTTTCGCCTTGGCAGTCGTGGCTATTCTTGTCTATGACGCTTTAACTATCCCTCTGTTTTACTGGTTCAACTGAGTTCGCGGGTCAACCCTCGCGGATCACTAGCGGGTAAGGAGCATTGAAGGCCAACTCGCCGCCTCGACGGGAGCTGGTCGAGGCTGTCACATCGGCGCTTTTGTGCCCTTCCCCGCTCCTCGGTCGCAACTAACCTGTTCTCAATGTCGTTACTCGGTGACATGTGCGCGTCGGCATTGTATTGACGCGCAAGCGACTGCACGCTAACGCCGCGGCACAGCGTTGGCATTAGCAGTTGCCAGGCGGTGAAGTTGGAGAGGGCCGGTTGTACAGGAGCTGGGTGAGGATGAGTTGATACTTGCTGCTCACCCTGGCCACACCGATCTGAACCTGGACCGGGTACGGCAAGTCAGGCACTGAACCAACATTTCACATAGGCGTGCGGTGACCCGCCGACCGCCGTTGACTAGTTGCGCCAACGCTTTCCTTGACTTTCGATGATGGCAGATATGATTAAGATACCTAACTAATGAAAGGAGAAAAAGCATGCTTATAAAACTGCTCTTGCTTGGCGCCGCGTTTCTTTGGGCGTACATGAGCCTAACCGACGAGCCTTCCCCGGAGGAGCCGGGTTCAGGTGGGTTAAGGCCCGCAGTCGGAGCTGGAGCAGAAGGGGAGAGGCAAGTGTCCTCTGATTGTTGATTTGCACTGAATCCTGACCCACCCTACGCAGTAATTTGCATCGAATATTGACCCACGTAGAACACTGACCTGCTCGGGAACGGGCAGGGGAACGGAGTGATCGACGTGGCTATATTGAGCATCATCCGACGCTGGCACTTTCGCGATCATGTCTCGTTGCGCGAGATTGCCAAACGACTGGGCGTGTCGAGAAACACGGTCCGGCGTTACATTCGGGCCGGTACGGTCCTGCCCGCCTATCCGGAACGACACAGTCCCAGCAAGCTCGACGGGTTCGCTGCGAAGCTCTCGAGCTGGCTGAAGACCGAAGCGAACCGGCCCCGCAAGCAGCGAAGAACCCTGAAGCAGATCCACGCAGATCTGTGCGCGCTCGGCTTCACCGGCTCTTACGACCGGGTGGCGGCGTTCGCTCGGCGCTGGCGGCAGGAGCAGCACGAGCAGGCAAAGACAACGGGACGGGGAACGTTCGTGCCGCTGCGGTTTGCCGCTGGCGAAGCGTTCCAGTTTGACTGGAGCGAGGACTGGGCCGTTATCAATGGCGAGCGCACCAAGCTGCAGGTCGCACAGCTCAAGCTCAGCCATAGCCGCGCCTTCTTCCTGCGCGCCTACCTGCTTCAGACTCACGAGATGCTGTTCGACGCGCACTATCACGCGTTCGTCGCCTGGGGCGGCATTCCACGCCGCGGCATCTATGACAACATGAAGACCGCCGTTGACAGAGTGCGACCCGGCAAGGTGCGCGAGGTCAACGCGCGCTTCAGCGCGATGGTTAGTCACTACCTGTTTGACGCCGAGTTCTGCAATGTCGCCTCGGGCTGGGAGAAGGGGCAGATAGAGAAGAACGTCCAGGACAGCCGTCACCGGCTTTGGCAGAAAGCGCCGGCGTTCGGCTCGCTCGCCGCGCTTAACGACTGGCTGGCCGACCAGTGCGTGCTGCTGTGGCAACAGACGCGGCACCCGGAGCACGACACGACCATTTGGGATGCGTGGGCGGCCGAGCGTCCACACCTGATGCCGGTGGGCCAGCCATTCGATGGTTTCGTCGAACATACCAAGCGCGTTTCGCCCACCTGCCTGGTGAACTTCGAGCGCAACCGCTATAGCGTACCGGCGTCGTTTGCCAACCGGCCCATCAGCCTGCGCGTGTATGCCGCAAAGCTTGTCTTCGTCGCCGGAGGTCAGGTGATCGCCGAGCACGAACGGCGTATCAACCGCAGCCACAACCACGGCGAGACCATCTACGACTGGCGTCACTACCTGGCAGTCCTGCAGCGCAAACCGGGAGCGCTTCGCAACGGTGCACCCTTCACCGAGTTTCCAGCTGGCTTCCGCAAGCTGCAGGGCGTGCTGCTCAAGCGCCCGGGGGGCGACCGGGAGATGGTCGAGATTCTGGCGCTCGTGCTGCTGCACGACGAACAGATGGTGCTCGCTGCCGTCGAGCTGGCATTCGAGGCTGGCGCGCCGAACAAGCAGACGGTGCTGAACATCCTGAGCCGCCTGCTTGACAGCCCGCCTGTGCCACCGCTGCAGACGCCACAGGCGTTCACGCTGACCGTCGAGCCGCAGGCCAATGTCGGCCGGTATGATCGGCTAAGAGACCGCGAGGACAATCATGCAGCCTGACGTGATGATGCAGATGCTCAAGTCACTCAAGCTGCACGGTATGGCTCAGGCACTGGGCGAGCTCGCCGCTCAGGACTCGCCGGCCTACAAGGCGGCTTCACTGGTGCTTGCCGGATTGCTCAAGGCAGAAATTGCAGAACGGGAAGTGCGCTCACTCGCTTACCAGATGAAGGTGGCGCGCTTCCCGGCGTATCGCGATATCGGCGGCTTCGACTTCAGCTGCAGCGATGCCAACGAGGCGCTGGTGCGGCAGTTGTACGAGTGCGAGTTTATCGACTCGGCGCACAACATCGTCCTGGTGGGCGGACCCGGTACGGGAAAGACGCATCTGGCAACCGCGATCGGTGTGCAGGCTCTCGAACATCATCGCCGCCGGGTGCGCTTCTTCTCCACCATCGAGCTGGTCAACGCACTCGAACAGGAGAAGCTCGTGGGCAAGCCCGGACAGCTCGCCACACGACTTATGTATGCCGATCTTGTGGTGCTGGACGAGCTCGGCTATCTGCCCTTCAGCCAGACCGGCGGTGCGTTGCTGTTCCACCTGCTTAGCAAGCTCTACGAACGAACCAGCATCATCATCACCACCAATCTGAGCTTCGCCGAGTGGGCCAGTGTGTTTGGCGATGCCAAGATGACGACCGCGCTGCTCGACCGGCTTACGCACCACTGCCACATTGTAGAAACAGGCAACGATAGCTATCGTTTCAGAAACAGCACGACACAGCCCAAAAAGGAGAGAAAGAAGACCCAGATACCCACCGAATAACCCGCAAAGCTGGTCCAACGGGTGGGTCAGAATTCAATGCAAATCGTGGGTCAGGATTCAGTGCAAATCAACATCCAACGACTCCATTCGCGGCAGCCCGGCTGCCAATTCTGGTGTTCCGTCTGGACCATCAACCCGGCATGTGTGGTCACCGGGCAGTGAACCTCACCTCCTTTCCTTGACAAGGCTGCCTACGGACTTGTGTCCGTGGGGCGGTCGATGTCTTGCCGGAGATTCGCCTTTATTACTTTTTTCCTAGTGGAGCAGTCGTGAACAATGGAGCAATCGTGAAATTTGTAAACGTTGAAGTTTCTTACGAGGGCGGCACCGTATTGGGAGACCGCGTGCTGCTTGACCTCAAGTCAGCACATGTCACTCTGCCGCCGCGCCTTGCTTCCCTGATGGAAGTGCTGAATCGGTGTGATCAGCTGAAATCGTTTGTCGCAGATTGCGGCGGCACCCGATACCTGGTGAAGCATGAAACAGGGCGAGGGTACTTTGTTGACTTCAGTGCGCCTTGCCGTCGTGGGTTCGCTGCAGGCGCTATGCACCTCTTTTCATCTTCTCCTGCGCAGCGACGGCTCAACGGGCGCTTCGCTCATATGCTTAGCGCGATGGCGCTCATTGGAGCGTGCTTTGAAGTAGCCACGATGCATGGTTTCAGCTGGCATTCCCTGCTTGAACCTCTTTGTCTTGGTGTATCGTCGATCGCGCTCTTTGTCGTCGGGCATCGCTGTTTCGCAGCCCGTTGTCTTTGAGGATGTGTTGCACCGCCGCCGAGGCGGTGCAACACCTTATGTCCGATGCCAGCAAGCGGTAACTGGTGGAGGAGAGTCAGTGGTGCCGGCTCCTTCGAGAGCGATACCACCAGACAATGTTCGGCGCAAAGGTGTGATTCCGGCCGATCTCGCCAGTCTCACGCGCTATGTACGTCACATGCAACGCCAGACGAAGCTCAGCTACGCGAGCAAGCGATCTGGCAGTCGGTGGCTGCGATGTTCTGCATGATGGCGGATCATCTGCAGCGTACGGCATCGCCTTAACCGGCTTCCTCTCGAAAATGCCTTGTCGCCCGCAACAGTTATTGCGGCGTAAGCGCTCCTGATGCGATTGCGGTCAGTTTCGTCACTGGACACGTGACTCAGGCAGCACCGGACCACGGGCCACCTGGTACCTCCGGCAAATCGCGCCACTTGGCGGCATTCGCCGTCCTCTCCCATTACTTCACCCAGAAGGCCTATCCGTCACGGATCCCACAGCTCAACGCAGTACCGGCCCTCCTTGCGAAGCACGAACCAACCTATGCGCCTGGCTCGCCCCGGTCCAGCGCTTTCAATACAGGCACTGCAGGCAGCGCCGTCGAACATGACATGCCTTGCAAAAGCCGTTATTCCGGGGACCTGTTCGCGTCACGCGCGCGCGAATCACGGGTTAGTACGCGCGCACACCGGAGGTTCCGACGATGAGCATGATGTCAAAAGCGGTACACGATGCAGCGGTAAGCAGCAAAAGAGCGGGCGGCAGCTTCGCAACACAGCAGAACAGACGGCTGGATACAACAGGGCTCCTGCGCTTCGCCCGGCAGGTAGGTGAGATGCGCGCATCCATCACGGAGATCCCTGCATGGGTAATTCGCGCCTATGCGCAATACAACGTCGCGCAAGGCAAAGCAGCAGGCACGCTCGCGAATATGTTCTCGGCTATCCGTGTGACGTCTCGCCACGCCGGTCACGACATAAACGAGGTCTGCAGCAATGAAAGCCTCGAACTCGGCCGACGCGTCAGGATGGGAGCGAAGCGGGCAATGACGGCTGCAGAAGTTGACGCACTGCTCGCGCGGGCGAGCAGGGTGGACACGGGACTCGTCCACATGATCTCGCTGGCACTTCATCTCGGGCTCCGAAGAAAGGAGGCGCTGATGTGCGCACCCGATCTGCAGATGTGGCTTGATGGCCTTGCGCGCGGTGACGCGACGCTTGCACTGATGCGCGGCTCGAAAAACGCAAGGCCACGGCAGGTGCGCATCATCGCGAGCGAGCGTGAACGGACGACCGAGGCCGTCCGCGCTGCTCTTGCCTACAGCCGCGAGCATGACCTTCAACTGGTCACGGGGCAACAGAAAACGCTCAAGTCGTCGATGAACCGACTGAAAGCCTTGCTTCGTCGTGCGGGCATGACGGGAACGCTCAGCTTCCATTCGCTTCGCTACACCTATGCGCTCCAGAGCGCGTTGGAGATGCTGGAAGCGGGGATGGCCCCGTATGAGGTGCTCATTGAACTGAGCGAATCACTCGGGCATGGGCCAACACGGGTGCAGATGATTCTGGCGCACTACTGTCAGCCCATCAAAGGCAGGTTCCAAAACCACGTCTCCGAGCAACACATCGCGGCGGTACGTCGGCGCAAGCCATCGCCCTTGCCGCGTGCACGGGCACGTCTACTGGCGAAATATCGGCACCAAGAATTGAGCGGCCATCCGATCGGGCGGCGGGACATGTCACGCGGTCCGGTAGCTGCACCCGGTTGGCCGTCGACCGACAAGCGGAAATCACAACCCTGAGGTGTTTGCATGTCTGGAATCCTGCTGGTTCGGGAGGCGACACGTTGCGCCGAAGAGATCGGACTTAACGAATACATGCGATCGATCACGAGTGCCGTGTGGACCGCATTTGAACATTCTCTGCCGGGCTCGACGTGCCCGGCGCAGCTGGAAGACATCGATGTTCAGCTTGTTGAGCGCTTCATCGCGTCACGCGCTGAGGAATGCACCGATGTCGAAATTCTCCTGCTGGAGATCACCTGCATCAGGTTGACGTTATTAGCGTCCGGTTTTGGTCACAGGAAGCTGGATGCGCTGAGGGTGCGGGTCAAGCGCGAGCGACTGCGCAACGACGCAAATGGCAAGTACCGGTTCGCAAAGACGTTGTGCAGGCCGGCTTCGTCTGTTTCCTGACTTGCTAGCCAGCAGGCGACGCCGGACTGTTCCCCGCGGCGAAGCTACGATCGCTGCCTCCCGTTGCGCTCTTGAAGTTGATTTACCCACTGGAACTAAACGAGTCGTTTTTTGCCGCCCGCATGCGCGCGCCGTTCGGCGGAGAAGATGGACGGTAGCGTGCTCGTCGCGGCGTCGTACGGCGGCGATCGCATTCGGCGCTGTCCAGATGACTAACTAGATACAAGGAAAACCATGTACGTTCACTATGACTACCGTTATGTCATTGCCTGCAGCACTATGGGCAGGGAGATGCGCCGGGAATTTCGCAACCTTGTCAGGGGGAAGGTGCGCGTAACATGCGACCGCCGCACCCAGACAGTGACGCCCGTGTCGGCGGAAGGGCAATGCCGACGGATTGCTGAACTGCTCGAGGGTTTCGAGGCGCTGCGCTCAAGCGGCTTTGCCCTGCAAAGTCCATGGAACTTCAAGACCAAGCATCTGCGCTTTCTGATCGATCGCTGGTCAACACAGCAGATGACCCGCGAAGAACGCGCCGAGCAGTATGAACATTGGTGCCAGTTCCTGCTGTGGATCCGCAAGCAGCAGCTGATTAGTCTGCTAAACGATTTAATGAGGACATTGAACTCGACGGGCACGAACGGCAGTCGTCCGGGTATGCATGCGGTTGCCTATGCGCGGCCCGTCATCCCTATCCTCACGCGCGAGAAGATCATGGAGGTTCTGGACGACCAGCGCGGGAGTCTGACAAGGGCGGCGTGCGCTTTACGGACATCCACACGTTTCATCTATGAGGTG
Organism: Paraburkholderia graminis C4D1M; assembly: GCF_000172415.1. Classification (GTDB taxonomy): domain Bacteria; phylum Pseudomonadota; class Gammaproteobacteria; order Burkholderiales; family Burkholderiaceae; genus Paraburkholderia; species Paraburkholderia graminis. The sequence goes on along the minus strand of NZ_ABLD01000004.1, from coordinate 449,749 downwards.
CTGGGTGAGGGGCAGCCGCCGGAAAAGCAGCTCCCCCCCGGGCTTACCATCTTAACTGCAGGCTCAGTGCTGACAGCGGACTAGGTACAGCAGCTGCGCCCGGGAGCTCGCTATTTCCCGGAGGGCCATTCGCGACGCAGTTTGCATCGGAGCACTTCTGCTTGAAACGCCTTACGCGTTCCCGGATGAGCTCCGCTTCATGAGCGGCCGAAAGTTTTTGGCGCTCGAACAGCGCTGGTGCGGGAAACGCTCGGGCGACGCCTGGCGCTCCTCATCTCACATCTGCGAGGGGCCTCGAGCGACCATCTGCTTCGCGCGCTCGTCGGTGCGAAAGTGCGACCGGCTGACCTTAGTGGCATTCGTCTCGCGCGGGGACATGTCAGAAAGCGACTTGTCATCGAGTGCGACGACGCGGGCTTCCTGTACAAGTATCGCCGTGAACCGGAGCAGGCAATGCAGCAGACACGAACGAGGCTGACCGAGACTCCCGAATTTAGCGGGATGTCTCGGATGATATTCGCATCGCAGCGGTCCAGGCATCATCTGCTCTCGGTCGTCTAAGTAAAGTGTGAGTTCGGTCAGTGGCACAAGGATTTGGCTCGCGATTGACGCACGCGTGTCACTTTCGCGATGACCGTGAGCGGCGCAACTTCATCAAGAGCAGTGGTGGCGTGCTCGTCGCTCTAAGCACAGCCGCGAGACAGGCGCTCGGCATTCGGGTTGCAAATCGTTTCACGTCGGCCGCGGAGTGGATGCGTGCACTTCACGCGCCTGACTCTATCGCTGACGCTATCAACGCGTGGAATCATTTGTGGCAAGTCCGCTGTTGAGAGCTCTGGATGGTAAACCCGTCCAGAGCCTGCGGGAGTTGGCCGCAGCGCAGGGGCGCAGCGCTGAAGCCGAGCACCGCAATATCGTGGCAAAGAGATCGGGCGTCTTAGCGTGAGAGCTTCGCCGAAGCGCTGACGAACATCCCTGACGTCGGCTTCGATGCTGATTTCCTGCGTGCCGGCGAAACGGGCGGCGCGGGGGTATCGGCTCGACGTCAAGATCAGCAGCGCAGTCCGGAAGCGTGCCCGCGCGGAGAAGGGCGTCGCGACGCAAAGAAAAGCGCGGCGAACTGGAAGATGGGGCCGATCGAGCCGGTTTGGAGCGCACTGCAATCTGTCGTCGGCCTGCACCGCCGATGCAGTGCGGCGCAACTCGACTTACCGCTTGCCCTTCCTCACCACCATCCACCGCGGCGACTTGAACCGCACGATGCTCACATAGAGCCACACATAAGTCGCCGCGAACACCACCACGAAGCAGAACAGATGCAGCGTATGCCGCCAGAACAGCGTAGCCGGCACCACTGCAATCAGACACAGCAGCCACAAATAAGGCGACGTCAGCGAATTGCGCCGCGTGAGTTCGCGTGCGGTGCGCGTACCGACTGCCCAGCGCATCAGCCGCTTATACACGAGCATATGCAGATGCACGCCATCGGGAATGCCGGGCGACATGCCGCGAATAAACTTCTTCCGGTAAATCGAGAAGCACGTCTCGAAGATCGGATACATGAAGAGCAGCACCGGATACCACGCTGACACATCGCGATTGCGCATCACCAGCATGATCGACAGTTCGGCGAGCATGAAGCCGATGAAATACGCGCCGCCGTCGCCGAGAAAAATCAGACCCGCCGGGAAGTTCCAGATGAAGAAGCCGAGCACCGCGCCCATCATCATGAACGATGCCGACAGCACGATCGGATCGTGCACCTGGAACGCCACGTAGGCGAGCGACGCGAACATCATGAACGCGACCATCGAAGCCAGGCCGTTGAAGCCGTCGATGATATTGATCGCGTTCGCCAGTGCCGCGACCGCGAGCACCGTCACCGCGCACGAAATCACCGCGTACGAGAGCAGAAAGTCGAGCGGCGGCACGCTGATGCGCGTCACCGCGATGTCGAGCAGAAAGTACGCGAGCGCGGCGGCGGCCATCGTGCAGACGAGACGCGCGAGCGGCGACACGCGCTTGGTCAGGTCTTCGACGAGACCCGAGCCGAAGGCCGGCATGCCGCACGCAATGAGTCCGAGGATGCCGCCCGACACCGCAGGGTACGCGCCGTGCAATTGCACCGCCGACGCGATCAGCCCGAGCAGAATGCCCGTTCCGCCGATGCGCGGCACCGGACGCACATGGAATTTCTGCACGCCGGCGAGATCGGTGTCCGTCGAAAATTTTTCATGCAGATGCGCGTAGCGCACGATCAACAGCGTGATCAGCAGTGAAACGAGAAAGCCGAGCGCAAAACTAAGCATGAAAGTGGGCCTGAGCGAAGACGCCGAATTATACAAACGAAACCTTGCGCGCCCGGAAAAGCGCCGGGCTCGCCGATGCCGCCGACTATCCCAGATAGTGAGGCGAGAATGGCCCGGAAAGCCGCGCCAGTCATGGATTTCACCTATTCAGCGAGGCTTGCCGCGAGCCGTTAAGACTGGATGCGGCGAAGTGCGGACAACGCGGGGCAACACGCACTCGCCGCGGATCGACAAGACCGTTCCGGAGAATCCATGCTAAACAACATCACAATTCGTGGCGGCCTGACGCTGGTCATCAGCGTATTCGTTGCCTTTCTGCTGACGGTGATCGGCGTCGGCTATGGCGCGCTGAAGCTCGCCAACAGCAGCCTCGCCGACACGCAGCGCAGCGCGTCGGCGCTCTCGCATCTGAAGGCAAGCTCGGAGAAGCTCCTGCAAGTGCAACTGGCGCTGGGCTCGTATCAAACGCTCTTTAGCATCGGCAAGCAGACCGACGATCTGCTGCCCGCCGCGCACAAGGTGCTGGTCGAGTCCAACAACGACTTCCGCAATTACATGGCCGGCCCGTTTGCGAGCGACGCCGAGCAGAAGCTCGCGCAGAACGTCGAACAGGCGCGCGGCGCGCTCGTCGATAAGGCGATCGAACTCGAGTTCAAGGCGCTCACCGACTTCGACTTCAACACGTTCCGCAACATTCAGGGCGAGACGGCGAACGCGTTTTACGCCACGTATTCGAAGGCCATCGACGCACTCGAACACGCGCAGATCGAGAATCAGCATCGCCAGGCCGCGACCGCGGAACAACGCTTCCAGATGGCGACGCTGCTGTTTGCCGCGATCGGCGCGCTTGCCATCGCGGTGGGCGTGGCGGCGCGCATCGCGTTGTCGGCGGCGCTGATCAAGCCGGTCAACGCGACCGTCAAGCACTTCGAGCGCATGGCCGCAGGCGATCTGACGGTGGCGATCAAGAGCCAGTCGCGCAATGAAATGGGCCAGTTGCTGAGCGCGTTGACGAAGATGCGCGACGGTCTCGTCGAAACGGTCTCGCAAGTGCGCGGCAGCACCACGGCCATCACGCAGGGCGCAAACGAAATCGCGTCGGGCAACACCGATCTGTCGGCGCGCACCGAGCAGCAGGCCGCGGCGCTTCAGCAGACGGCGGCCAGCATGGAGCAGCTTTCCGCGACGGTGAAGCAGAACGCGGACAACGCGAAGCAGGCCAACCGGCTGGCGCATGGCGCGCTCGATACCGTCACGCGCGGCGGCAAGGTCGTGTCGCGCGTGACCGAAACGATGGACGGCATTACGGAGTCGTCGCGCAAGGTGACGGAGATCATCGGCATGATCGAGGGCATTGCGTTTCAGACCAATATTCTCGCGCTGAACGCGGCCGTCGAAGCGGCGCGCGCCGGCGAGCAGGGGCGCGGATTTGCAGTCGTGGCCTCGGAAGTGCGCAGCCTCGCGCAGCGCTCGGGCGCGGCGGCCAAGGAGATCAAGGAGCTGATCGGCGATTCGGCCGCTCAGGTCGAGCAGGGCGCATCGCTCGTCGCCGAGGCAAGCCGCACGATGCACGAGGCGATGCAGTCGGTGGAGCGCGTGACCGGCATCATGGGAGAGATCGAAGCGGCTGCGCTCGAGCAGAGCGACGGCATCGAGCAGGTCAACAAGGCCGTCTCGCAGATCGACGAAGTCACGCAGCACAACGCGGCGCTCGTCGAGGAGGCCGCGGCGGCGGCGAAATCGCTGGAAGAACAGGCGGCGGTTTTGCGCGACGCGGTCGCGGTGTTTCGCGTGGATGGCGCTCAGTCGGCCGGAGCCGCGGATGGCCGCTCGCTGTCGCGTGCCGACACGCGCCGTCCCGTATTGCCGGCGCGCGACGCTTCGCCGCTGCAAGTGGCTTGACGTCGAATGTCGAATGGTGGGCGGGCTTCCGAAGGCCCGCCTTGCGCGCGGCTTCTGAAGCCAGCTCAAAGAAAACTAAAGATAAGCCTCAGCCAGCCTGACGACCACCGGCCCGGCGAGCAGCAGCCAGACCGTCGCGCAGATCAACAGCGACAACGTGACCGCCGCGCTGCCGCAATCCTTGGCCCGCTTTGAAAGCTCGTGCCGCTCCAGCGAAATGCGGTCGATTGCCGCTTCGATACTCGAATTCAGCAACTCGACGAGCAGCACCAGCAGCAGCGACGAAATCAGCAGCACGCGTTCGACCGGCGTGACGGGCAGCAGCAAGGCAAACGGCATCAACACCGCGGCGAGCGCGGTTTCCTGACGGAATGCGCTTTCCTCACGCAGGGTCGTAAGGAATCCGTCATAAGAGTGCCGCAGCGCGAACAGTCCGCGCAAGATTCCGCTGCGTTTGGGAGCGACGGGAGACGGCGGCGGATCGTTCGGGCGGCGCATCGATCGGTTCATTCTGGACATCCGCAGAAGCATGCCACACGGGCCTCTGTCTGTGTGGCCGCCGGGTGTTCGCGCTGCTACTGTCTCGCGCACGCGACATCGTGCGGCATCATTTTGAGATTTGCGCTCCAGTTTTCGGCTGCCGTGACGTAAAGCAGTGTGACCTTACCTTCTGTTGTCTTATTATTGCCCCTTCCTTCTATCCCATCAGCATCCCGGCCAGGGAATTGGCTTTGCCACAGCATTGCCAGCAATTGTGCTGCGGGGGCGCGAGAGTCTGATCAGTTCATGAAGCCTGCTGTCTCGTTCTGTGTGTCACTGGTGGCCGGCGCATGCGCGCTCGCAGCGGCTATCTATCCGTCGATGTCGGTGGCCGCGCGTGCTGGCGAAACGCCGGCGCGCACAACGGTTGCGCCCGCAACCGACGCGTCCTCGGTTTCCGCTGCTGCGTCGGCTGCTTCCGCTGGAATCGCCGGCAAGCTCGCTGCCGCGCCGCTGGCATCTGCGTCTTCTGCCGCCGTGGGCGGATCGTCCGCCGCAACGAGCGCTGGCGCGCTGCGTTTGCCATTCTCCATGCTCGGCGCCTATCAGACGTTGGCGCTGCGCGGTCTCGACGACACCCGCACGGTCAACGTCGGCGTGCGGCTCGACCGTGTGGTGACGGCCGCGACGCTGCGCCTGCGCTACACGTATTCGCCGTCGCTCGTGTTTCCGATGTCGCACATCAAGGTGTCGGTGAACGGCGAGTCGGTCGCCACGGTGCCGCTGGAGCGCGAGCAGGCGGGGCAGGCCGTCACGCGCGACATCGTGCTCGACCCGCGTTTTTTCACCGATTACAACCAGCTCAACCTGAACCTGATCGCGCACTACACGCTCGATCATTGCGAAGACCCGCAAAACTCCGCGCTGTGGGCCGATATCAGCCCGACGAGCGAACTGATTCTGCAAACGTCGGCGGTCCGTCTGCCGAACGATCTGGCGCTGCTGCCCGCGCCGTTTTTCGACCGCCGCGACGTGTCGCGCCTGCGTTTGCCGTTCCTGTTGCCCGCCAATCCCGACAACGAGACGGTGCGCAGCGCCGGCGTCCTGGCGTCCTGGTTCGGCATGCTGGCCGATTACCGTCAGGCGCGCTTTCCGGTGGTGTCGGGGCTTCCCGCCGACAGCCACGGCGTCGTGGTCGGCGTCGCGTCTTCGTTGCCTGCGCAACTGAAGCTGCCCGCGCCCGCCGGCCCGACCTTGATGGTCGTCGACAACCCCGCCGCGCAGGACAAGAAGCTGCTCGTCGTCACGGGCCGCGACGCGGCCGAAGTCGAGCGCGCCGTCGATGCGCTCGTGCTCGGCCGTGCCGCGTTGTCCGGCCCGGCGACGACGGTCGCGCATATCGACATCGGCGAGCCGCGCAAGCCTTACGATGCGCCGCGCTGGGTGCCGGTCGACCGTCCCGTCACGTTCAAGGAACTCGTCGACGACCCGGCGCAGTTGCAGGTCAGCGGCAGCAATCCCGATGCGATCCGCGTGAATCTGCGCGTGCCCGCGGACCTGTTTTCGTGGAGCGGCACGGGCGTTCCGCTCGACCTGCATTACCGCTACACCGCGCCGACGGTGGTCAATAATTCCGCGCTGGCCGTCAACATCAACGATCAGCTCGTCAAGTCGCTGCGTCTGCCGAAAGCGAGCGCCGAGGACGGGCAAGGGCGCATGCAGTTGCCGGTGCTCTCCGACCAGCCGAGCCACTCGACCAACTCGATCGACATTCCGGCGTTTCGCGTCGGCAGTTCGAACCAGTTGCAATTGCGCTTTAACCTCGATTCGCAAAAGACCGGCCTGTGCCAGGGCGTCGCGGCGAATCCGGTGCAGGCCGCAGTCGACCCCGATTCGACGATCGACTTCTCGCATTTCGTCCACTACGCGCAGATGCCGAACCTTGCGTTCTTCGCCAACAGCGGCTTTCCGTTCACGCGCTATGCCGATCTTTCGCAGACGGCGGTGGTGATTCCGCCGCATGCCGGCGCCGAGGAACTCGAAGCATTCCTCACGATGATGGGCCACATGGGTCAATGGACCGGCTACCCGTCGTTGCGCGTGCAAGTGATTCGACCCGCGGCGGTTGCGTCGCTCGCGCAAACGAAGGACATGCTGTTCGTCGGCGGCTCGCCCGGCGTGCTTGCGCAAACGCCGTGGCAAGCGGCGCTGCCGCTCACGCTCGGCGCGCTGCAAGGCGCGGCCGGCGGCGCGGGCGGCTCAGGCGCACCGAGTGGCACCGTGCGCGCGTCGTTCTCGGTCAAGGAGCACTGGCGTAACGGCGCGCCCGTCGCCGGCGGCAGCGCACAGCTCGAGCAGGACGGCGCGCTCGCCGCGCTGTTCGGCTTCCAGCAGCCGGGCACCAAGGGGCGCAGCGTGGTCGTCATGCAGGCGACGAGCCCGGCGCATCTGACCGACATGCTCGATGTGTTCGAACGCGGCGACAGCGTGTCGCGGCTGCAAGGCGATCTCGCGCTGGTCCGCGACGGACAGATCGACAGCCTGCGCGTCGGCGACACTTATCTGGTCGGCTACGTGCCGTGGTACGCGCGCATCTGGAGCAGCGCGATCAGGCATCCGGTCGTGCTCGGCTTGCTGGGCGCGCTCGGCGGTCTGCTGCTGGCGATCGGCGCCTTTGTCGCACTCCAGGAGCTTGCGGCGCGTCGCCGGGGTCTCTGATGGTGAAGCGCACAGTTCAGGTTCGCGCGAACGGCGTGCAGTCGCCGTCTGTCGGCGTTGCGCGCGCGGCATGCGCACGCAACGCGCGTCGCGTCGCGTCGGGTGTGTGCGGCGCGGTGCTGGCGTGGCTTGCCGCGGGTGTGGCGCTGGCGCCGGCGAGTGTTGCGGCCGCGGCTTCGGCTGCTTCTTCGGCTGCTAATTCGGCCGCTTCTTCCGCTGCTGCTTCGGCTGGTACTTCGGCTACTTCTTCCGCTGCTACGTCGGCGACCGGCGCGACCGGCACCGCCGCATGTCCCGCCCAGGCTTTCCGCGCCTTCGACAATGCCGGCGGCGCGCAATCCACCGCACTCGCCGTTTCCGCCGATTGGCCCGCGTGGGAACAGTTCAGGCGCAAGTTCGTCTCACCGGACGGCCGCGTGATCGACGTCGGTTCCGACGACGACCGCACCGTCTCCGAAGGCCAATCGTACGGACTGTTCTTTGCGCTCGTCGCCAACGACCGTGCGTCGTTCGACCGTCTGTTGCACTGGACCGAGAACAATCTGGCCGCGGGCGATCTCACGGCCCATCTGCCCGCCTGGCTGTGGGGACGAGGGCCGGACGGCAAATGGGGCGTGCTCGACAGCAACGCGGCGTCCGACGCCGACTTGTGGATCGCCTATGCGCTGCTCGAAGCGGGGCGCGTCTGGAACGAGCGCAGCTACACGGCGCGCGGCGCGGCGCTTGCCAGGCGCGTGCTTGACGAGGAGACCGCGCGCGTGCCGACGCTCGGCCTCACGCTCTTGCCGGGGCCGACGGGTTTTCATCCCGAGGCCGATTTGTGGCGCGTCAATCCGAGCTACGCGCCGGTTCAGGTGCTGCGCGGCCTGGCTAGCGCGCTGCCTTCGGACAGGCGCTGGCAGGCGCTCGTCGATTCGTCGGCGCGCATGCTCGTCGACTCGGCGCCGCAGGGTTTTTCGCCCGACTGGTCGCTCTATCGCGCGGGCAAGGGCTTTTTGCCCGATCCAGCGACGCATGCCGAGAGCGCGTACAACGCGATTCGCGTCTACTTGTGGATCGGCATGCTCAACGGCAGCGATCCGTTGAAAAGCCGCCTGCTCAATCATTTCACGCCGTTCGCGCGCTATATCGCGGAACACGGAGCGCCGCCCGAGCGCATCGATACGACCGACGCGAAACCCGGAGCGAACGACGGCAACGCGGGCTTTTCGGCTGCGGCGATTCCGTTCCTGATCGCGCGCGGCGAGACGTCGATTGCCGACCGGCAGTCCGCGCGGGTCGACCAGCTCGATGCGCAGACCGCGCCCGGCTATTACACGAGCGTGCTGACGCTGTTCGGCCTCGGCTGGCGCGATGGCCGCTATCGCTTTGCGGCCGATGGGTCGCTCGACTTGCCCTGGAGTTCTGTTTGCCGTCCCGCGAAACGCTAACCGTCGCTGTTCGCGCGCGCTCGCGAATTGCGCGCGCGCTGTGGCTGGCCGGTCTCACGTGCGGCATGCCGCCGCTCGCGCATGCTGTTGCCGCGCAGGAGGCGGCAGCGCAGGCTTCCGGTTCCGCGTCGACGGCGCCGGCGGCGCCGGCCGAGCCGGCACAAGCACGCGCCGCGCGGTCAGCGGGCAAGGGCACGCGCAATGGCGGCGCGGCAGCGGCCAGCGCAAGCGCCGCAGCCAGCACGAGCGTCGCAGCCAGCATGAGTGCCGAGGTCAGCAAGAGCGGCGCAGCCCACGCTCGCGCCAGCGCCGATTCCAGCGCCCGCGCCGCAGCGCACGCCAGCGCCAGAGCCGTAGCCGTAGCCAGCGCCGCGGCCAGCGGTAACGCCGCAGCCAGCATCACCACCACCGCCACCCCGAGCACCGCAAACCCCACCCCCGCCGCCTCAGCCGCCGATTCCGCCAACATCTCCCGGCTGTACGCAACCGCGCGGCTGTGGAGCGCCAAGCGTCGCGACGACCTCGCCAAGCAGGCAATCGACAAAGCGTTGCTCATCGCTCCGCAATCGCCCGTCCTGCTCGCTGAACTGGTGAGCATCAATTTGCGCCTCGGACAGGCGCAGGCCGCCCAGGCCGCGTTGACGAAGCTGCACCGCGCGGCGCCCGGCAGCAAACTCGCGCAACAGTCGGACGACGAATTCCGCGTGGCCACGAGCGGCCGCGGCGAGCTCGCCACGATCCGCCTGCTCGCGCGCAGCGGTCAGTCCGAAGAAGCCGCGCGGCGCCTCGAGGCGCTGTTCCCGCACGGCGCGCCGTCCGGGCCGCTCGGTGCGGAGTACTACAGCATCGTCGCCGGCACGCCGGACGGCCGGGTGCGTGCGGTCGCCGCGCTGCGCGCGCGGCTCGCCGCCGATCCCGCCGACGCGCAAGCCGCGATGGCGCTCGCCGGCCTGCTCAATCGCAGCAGCGACACGCGGCCCGAGGCCGAGCGCATCGCCCGTTCGCTCGCTACCCGCAACGATGTGGACCACGGCGCGGCGATGGACCTGTGGCATCGCGTGTTGCAGTCCGCGGGGCCCGACCCGGCCTATGTGCAGGGCTTGAGCGCCTACGTCGCGCTCGCGCCGGACGACACAGAGTTCCACGACCGCCTCGCCGTGGTCAAAGACAAAGTCGACGCCCAACGCCGGCTCGAAAGCAATCCCGATTACATCGCGCAGAAGCGCGGCCTCGCGCTGCTCTCGCGCAACGATCTGGCCGCCGCCGATCCGCTGCTGACACGCGCCGCGCAGGCGCGATCCGATGACGCCGAGGCGGTCGGCGGCCTCGGCCTGCTGCGCATGCGCGAGGGCCGCCAGGACGAGGCGCAAAAGCTCTTTCAGCGCGCCGCGCAACTCGCGCCCGACAATCGCGCGAAGTGGACGGGCCTAGCCCGCACCGCGCAGTTCTGGGCCACGCTCACCCGCGCGCGGCAAGCCGCGGCGGCCGGCCGGCCGGGCGAAGCCGCGCGGTTGGCGCGCGAGGCGCTCGCCATGAACGTATCGAATACCGACGCCAAGCTGGTGCTCGCCGACTCGCTGCTTGCGCAAAAAGATTGGGCGAACGCCGAGCCCTTGCTGAAGGAATTGCTGAGCGCCCGCGATCCGAGCCTCGCGACGGTGCGCAGCACCGCGACGCTGTTCGACAACACCGGCCGCGACGAACGCATCGGGCCGCTGCTGGATGCCGTGCAAAACCGCTTCCGCGCGCCGGCGGATCGCGCGGAGCTGGCGCAGATTCGCGCGGACAATCTGGTGGCGCAGGCCGAGCGGCTGTCGCAGCAGGGTCTGCGCGCGCAGGCAATCGACCGTTACGAAGCGGCGCTGCGCGCAGCACCGGATTCGCCATGGCCGCGTTTCGCGCTCGCTCGCATCTATCGCGATCTCGGCCTGCCGCAACTCGGCCGCACGGTGATGGACGAAGGGCTCAAGGCTTCCGACTCGCCGGAAATGCATTACGCCGCCGCGCTCTACCGGAATTCCACGGACGACCTGGCCGGCGCGCGCGCGTTGCTCGCGAGCGTGCCGGCCGCGAATCAGACCGATGCGATGCGCGCGTTCAGCCGCAATCTGGATGCGCAGCAGGCGCTCGTCACGGCGCGCGCCGCGTATGCCGCGGGCGACGCGCAGGCGGGCAAAGCCGCGCTCGATCAAGCCGCGGCGCTCGGCGCGGACGACGCGAACCTGACCGCGTCGGTGGGCTCGCTCGAAATCGACATGGGCGAGCCGGATCGCGGTCTCGCGCGCCTCGCCGACTGGATGAAGGCGCACCCGCAACAGACCGACGACGACGTCAGGCTGCGCTACGGCGATCTGCTCGGCTCCGCGCATCGCGACGACGAACTCGACGCGTGGCTGCGCGATCTGCGCAACGACGCCGCGTTGACCGCGGCACAGCGCGCGCGGCTGCAGGACCAGTCGGTGCGGCTTGCGCTGCGCCGGACGGACGCCGCGATCGACGCCGGCGACTACCGGCGCGCGGCGGCGGTTCTCGCGGCCGTCGACGAAGAAGGCCAGCGCGATCCGCGCTACACGCTCGAGGTCGCCGATCTGCAGCGCGCGCAGGGCCAATTCGCCGGCGCCCGCGCGACGCTCGACAAGCTGCTCGCCGAGCATCCCGACGATCCCGATGCGCAGCTTGCGTTGGCCCGCGTGCTTCAGGAAAGCGGCAAGCGTCGCGAGGCGCTCGATCTCGTGCACGGCGTTGTCGAGCAAAGCGCGCCCGACGACATCGATACGCGGCTCTCGGCGGCGCGCCGGCTGGCCGCGTTGCGTCGGCCGTATGAAGCACAGACGCTGACCGACGAACTGGCGAGCGCGTTTCCCGACCGTTACGACGTGACTGCGCAGCGGGGGCGCATCAGCGAGGACCTCGGCCGCTACGACGACGCGGCGGCGCTGTATCGCAAGTCCGAGGTGCAGGAGCGCAGCGCCGGCGTGAGCCCCGGCCCGAACGGCACGCCTGCGCAAGTGGCGTTGAGCGATCTCGAGCAGCGCCGCGATCCGTCGATTGAAGCAGCGTGGTATCCGGCCTACAAGTCCGGCGACGAGGGCATCTCGAACTATCACGCGCAGCAGGTGCCGGTCTATGCGCAGTTGCCGGTCGGTTACGACGGACATGTGTTCGCGCATGTCGACGTCGTCAATCTCGATGCTGGCACGCTGAGCAGCTCCGACTCGAGTCTGCTCGACACGCTCGGTACGCACGCGGCGCTGACGGACAGCAGCACTGCCGCGGTGGCGAGCTTCCATCAGCATGCGACCGGTGCGGGCGGCGGCATCGGCTACCGGTCGGACAATCTGCGGTTCGATCTCGGCACGACGCCGATCGGCTTCCCCGTGCATTACCTCGTGGGCGGCGTGCGCTACCGCATGGCCGGCGACGACAGCAGCTTCACCGTCAATCTGTCGCGGCGGCCGCAAACCAGCAGTGAACTGTCGTACGCGGGCCTGCGCGATCCGTGGACGGGCGCGGTCTGGGGCGGCGTGCGCCGCGACGGGCTGGATGTGCATTCTTCCGTCGACGTCGGCCGCGTGAACCTGTTCGCCGACGTCGGCGCCGGGATGTTCACCGGCCGCAATGTCGCTTCCAATACCGGCGTCACGCTGCGCACGGGAGCGACCGTGCCGGTCTTCGAGCGCGCCGACATGAAGGTCAGCACCGGCGTAGTCGGCAATGCATGGCACTATGCGAACAATCTGCGGTTCTACACTTTCGGCCAGGGCGGCTACTACAGCCCGCAGCGCTATCTGTCGCTCGGTTTCCCGGTCGAATGGCAGGGCCGCCGCGGCGCGTGGCGCTGGGATCTGACGGCGACGGTCGGCGTGTCGAACTCGTATGAGCGCAGTTCGCCGTTTTATCCGAACGGTCTGCCGGCGTCGGCGGCGCTGAACCCGGCGGCGCTGAGCAACAGCAACAACGTGTATGGGGCCAGCTCGACGCGCGGCGTGTCGTTCCTTTACGGCCTGACCGGCGTCGTCGAACACCGTTTCAGTCCGCATCTGGTGGCCGGGCTGCTGTTCGACATCGACCGCTCGCACGATTACGCACCGAGCTCCGCGATGGTCTATGTGCGCTACAACCTGGATGCTCGCAAGCCGGATACGAGCCTGTCGCCGACGCCGACGCGTCTGTATTCGAGCTATTGAGGAGGCACGGCATGCGACCCGCAACGTCAGATCCACGACATTCCGGCCAACGGCCGGGCAACGCGGCTTCGTCGGTGTCGACGCTGCGCGCGCTCGGCGCCGGCTTCAGGCGCCTGGTTGCGCCGAGCAAGGCGCCCGACCGGCTCGCGCTCGACGGCCTGCCCGAAAGCTGGGCGACACTGGCGCCCGGCAGCGTGTACCTCGTGTACGGCATCGCGGGCACCCCGGCAGCCGACGCGCTGCTGTTCGAAAGCGCCCGCGACTGCGCCGCGCGCTCCGTCACGCTTGTGCTGTCCGCCACACGCGGCGCGCCGCTCGCGCGCTTGCACGCGAAAGGCGGCGGCGATCTGCCGGCGCGCCTGAACGTCGTGACGCTAAGACCGCGCGAGTCCGCGAGCGACGCCGCTGTGGGCAGCGCGCAGACGGATGCCGCGGCACGGCCGCTGGCGCGTCTCTACGGCGCGTTGCGCGCGCTCAAGCCGTTTGGCTTCAGGCGAGGCAGCGTTTTCTTCGTCGAAGGCGCGGAGCATTGGTTTAGTTGGGACCGTCCCGACGATCTCGCCTACGAAGGCCGCGTGCTCGCCGACTGGTGCGAGACGCGCAACATCACGCTCGTGCTGCTGGCCGGGCGCGCGGCGGCGTCCACGAACGATCTGCCGCTCGATTCCGAAGCGATCGAAGAGCAGCTCGAACAGGAGGCGCGCGATCCCGAGCGCGACGCGTTCCACACCAGTTGCCAGGGCGTCGCGCGATTGCAGCCGACTCACGGCGAACTGTTGTGGCATGTCGATTTCTGGCGCAGCCGCGCGGCGCTCGCCGCGGGCGAAGTGCGTGCGTTGCGCTTCACGAACGCCGGCCGCCTGATGGTCGCGCCCGAGGAAACCGAAGCCTGCCGCCGTGCCGACGCACGCATCGCACGTGACGAAATGCGCGTGATCGCGACGCGCAAAGCCGTCGGCGATGAACCGTGGGTGCCTGCCGAGTGGGAGATCGTCGACGGTTTGCAGGCGGCGCTCAAGGCGAGCCTTGGCGCGCGCGCGGCGAGCGTCGTGCTCGACTACAGCGGCGGCGATCAGCTCGAGACGCTGTGCGAGACCATCCACACGCTGCGCCGGACGTGCGGGCGCGCGCTAAAGATCGTGCTGGTCGAACGCGGCCAGGTGCTGCGTCATCAGTTCGAGTTGCTCGTGCTGAATCTCGGCGCGAACCTCGTGATCGGACGCGACGTGCCGTTTTCGCGGATGCAGTCGCTGATGCAGTCGTTAAGAGGGCAGCTCAACGCGCGCCCGGTCGCCGCCGATTACCGCGCCGCGCTCGCCGCTGCGCTGAGCGATGCCGTCTGCGGCTATTTGCCCGTGGCGCGCTTCACCGATCATGTGAGCAATGTGCTCGGGCGTGGCTTGTCGTTGAACCTGCCGCATGTGCTGGTCAAGCTGCTGCTGAAGCCGGAAGTCGCGCATGCGGACGCGCTGCGGCAGTGTCGGCCGGTGCGCAATGGCGATGTATTCACCGCCGACGGCGCGTATCTCTATGTGTTCCTGTTCGCTTGCCGGCTGGCTGATGCGCAGGGATCGCTGGCGCGCATTTTTCAGGTGCCGGTCGAGTCGCTCGCGCAAAGCAGGCAACTGATCGCCGGCGAGCAGTTGTTGCCGGAGATCGAGCGGCTGCGCATCGAGGAGCGCCGCGTGCCGAATGTCGACTTTAGCGATCTGTTTGGTGCTGTGGCTGTTGCTGTTGCGCAGGATGCATCGCAACGCCCGGTGGAAACCCCGACAGAAAGCCGGCAAGAAACCGCGGCAGAAGCCACGACACCGGGCGTGACTGAACACATCGCGCAAGCCCCGTCCGCCAGCGCCGTCAACTCACACAGCCTGCCTTCCGACGAAGCCAACCACGCGCCGCAACCCGACGCCGCCACGGAACACGCCGCCGCGCAACTCCCACGTCGCCGCCGCGCCGAGCCGGCCGCCATGCCACTGCGCAAGCAGGAGGCCTTATGACATTGTTTTTCCTCACCTGCTTCGGCATCGGCATGATCGGCGGGATTCCGCTGTGGATCGTCTGGCAGCACTTTCGCCGACGTTCCGGCATGCGCGCCACGCGCCGCTTCGATCCGCGGCATGAAGTTCCGTTCGATGCCGCCGCGCTCGTGCTGAAGGGCCGTCTCGTGCCGCAAGCCGTCGCCGCGCCGGCCGCTGAAGAAGAACGCGCGTCTGGAGCGTCGTCCGCCTCATGAAAACCATCGCGATTCTTTCCACGGCGGGCGGCGCCGGACGAACCACGCTAACCGCGGCGCTCGCGGTGCTGCTCGCGCGCCGCGGCCGCCCCGTCGTCGCCGTCGATTTCGATCCGCAAAACCTGCTTGGTCCGCACCTCGGGCTCGACGAGTTGCCCGCCGACGGAATCGGCGCGGCCATCGCGAGCGGCGCGCCCTGGCACGCGCATACATGGCGCAATGACGACGGCGTGCTGTTTGTCCCGCACGGCGACGTGCCGCTTTCCAGCCTCGTGTCGATCAGCCAACTGCTCGCCGACGAACCCGCGTGGCTCGCGACCTCGCTCGCGGGCATCGACCTGCCCGCGCAAGGCGTCGTGCTGATCGACACGCCGCGTTATCCGTCGGTGCAGGCGGCGCAGGCGCTCTACTGCGCCGATCTGATCGTCTGCGTGACACCGCCCGAGCCCGGTCCGCTCGCGACGCTCGCACGCCATCTGCCGCAATTGCGGGCGGCGCGTAACGAGTCGCTCTTTGTGCTGAACCGCCTGAATCCGGCGCGCGAGATGCAGCGCGACGCGCTCTCCATGCTGTCCGCCGCGCTCGGTCCCGGCGCCGCGCCGGTCATCCGTCTGCATGCCGACGCCGCGCTGCCCGAAGCATTCGCGCGCGGTTCATGGCTTTTCGACGATGCGCCGTATTCGCAGACCTCGCACGACCTGCAAGGACTCGCAAGCGCGGTCGACGAATGGCTCGCGCCGCTCGCCGAGCCATCGCGGGCTTCGGAGCCTCGTTGACATGACGACGCCACAGCCAAACCGGTCCTTCGGCGACGCCCGTCCTGCGGCGCGGCCGTTGCGCTTGCGTGCGGGCGACTGGCTCGCGCGCCGTCTCGGCGTGAGCGGCGGCGGCCGGCTCGAATGGTGGGTGCGGCTCTTTTTCCGGCCGCCCGCCGAGGGCCGGCGCGATCTGCCGTTGTGGCTCGCGCGCGTGTCGGTGGCGTTCCTCGCGGCTCGCTTCGATGTCGTGCGTCCCGCGCCGTTGCGCGCCTGGCTGTGGCGCGTGTTCGTGCGGCCGCGGCCGCTGCGGCTCTCCATTGCCCCGAAGATCGGGCGCGGCCTGGTCTGGCTCGGACGCTATGGCGTGCTGCCCATCTACCGCTTATGGCGCGGCGCAGTCGGCGCGCTCGACCGCCAACTGGCGAGACTGCCGTGGCAGCGCTGGGGCACTTCGCTGGAAGCGGGCGCGACGCGCGCGGGCCGCATCCGCTGGCTGATGTTGATGCTGGCGGCGCTCGGCGCCGTGCTGTGGGCGCTGGTCGGCACATCGCCGCTGGCCGGCGTGAACCAGTACGTGTTTTTCGGCCTGACCATCGCGCTCGCTTTGCTGATCCGCCGTCTGCCGGGCCGTCTTCCGGTGCTGCTGCTCGCGTCGTTGTCGTTGCTCGCGATGCTGCGCTACGTCTGGTGGCGCGCGACGCAGACGCTCGACTTTCACGGCCCGAGCGAAGCGATCGTCGGTTACGCGTTGTTCGGTGCCGAGGCGTACACGTGGCTCGTGCTGCTGCTCGGTTTCGTGCAGACGGCCTGGCCGCTCGAACGGAAAGTGTCGCCGCTGCCCGACGACCGTTCGCGCTGGCCCAGCGTCGACGTCTACATTCCGACTTATAACGAGCCGCTCGCGGTCGTGAAGCCGACCATTCTCGCGGCGCAGGGTATCGACTGGCCCGAAGACCGCCTGCACATCTATCTGCTCGACGACGGCAAGCGTCCCGAGTTCGAAGCATTCGCGCGCGAGGCGGGCATTCGCTATCTGACGCGCACCGACAATCTGCATGCGAAGGCGGGCAATATCAACCGTGCGCTTGCGAAGACGAGCGGCGACTACATCGCCATTTTCGATTGCGACCACGTGCCGAGCCGGTCGTTTCTGCAAACGACGATGGGCACCTTCCTGCGCGATCCGCTGTGCGCGATGGTGCAAACGCCGCATCACTTCTTTTCGCCCGATCCGTTCGAACGCAACCTCAATACGTTCCGCCGCGTGCCGAACGAAGGCGAGCTGTTTTACGGGCTCGTGCAGTCGGGCAACGATCTGTGGAACGCGACGTTCTTCTGCGGCTCGTGCGCCGTCATCAAGCGTGCGCCGCTGGAAGAAGTGGGTGGCGTCGCCGTCGAGACCGTCACCGAAGATGCGCATACGGCGCTCAAGCTGCATCGGCGCGGCTATACGACAGCGTATCTGCCATACGTGCAGGCCGCGGGTCTCGCCACCGAAAGCCTCGCCGGCCATATCAAGCAGCGCACCCGTTGGGCTCGCGGCATGGCGCAGATTTTCCGCATCGACAATCCGTTTTTCGGGCGCGGCCTGAACCTGTTCCAGCGCATCTGCTACGGCAACGCGATGCTGCACTTCTTCTATGGCGTGCCGCGTCTCATCTTCCTGACGATGCCGATGGCGTTCCTGTTCTTCGGCATGTACGTGATCAACGCATCGGCGACGACGATCGCCGGATTCGTGTTGCCGTACATCATGTTGTCGAGCATCGCGAACTCGCGGCTGCAAGGCCGCTATCGACGCTCGTTCTGGGCGGAAGTCTACGAATCGGTGCTCGCGTGGTACATCGCGGTGCCGACCACGCTCGCGTTCTTCAGCCCGAAGCACGGCAAGTTCAACGTGACGGACAAGGGCGGCCGCATGGACGAGGGCTATCTCGACTGGTCCGTGTCGAAGCCCTACATCGTGCTGCTGGTGCTGAACGTGGTGGCGATGCTCGCGGGCGTGTACCGCATCGTGTTCGGTGTCGGCGAGGAGTTCGCCACTGTACTCATGAACGTGTTCTGGACCGCCTACAACCTCGTGATGCTCGGCGCGGCCGTGAGCGTCGCGCGTGAGGCGAAGCAGATTCGCGGCAGCCACCGCGTGCCGATGAGCATGCCGGCCACGCTCTTGCTCAGCGACGGCACCACGGTCGCGTGCATGACGAGCGACTACTCGACGGGCGGCCTCGGGCTTCACGTCGCGCCCGGCCTGCCGCTCGCTGAAGGCGACTGGCTGCAGGTGTGCGTGAGCCGCGGCGACCGGCAGTTTGCCTTTCCGGTCCACGTGGTGCGGGCGGCCGGCCAGCATCTCGGCGTGCAGTTCGACGAGTTGACGCTCGAGCAGGAACGCCAGCTCGTGCAATGCACGTTCGGCCGCGCGGACGCATGGATCGCCGCCGCCGACGAAGCGCGCACCGAGGAAGATGCGCCGTTGCGCGGGCTCGCCGAAGTGGTGCTGATGGGCGCCGAAGGTTATTCGCGCCTGCTGCAAGGCCTGTCGCAGAAACTGCGCGCGGTGTTTGCGCTGGACGAAAGCCGCTATTGAAGCATTGAGCTATTGAACCGCCGGCGCGAGGCGCCGGAATCTGAGGTTGGATCGAATGAGTGTCTGGAACCTGTATTTCCTGCTGAAGCTGTATCTGTTCAGCACAGGCCATCTGCATCCGCTGTGGCTCGCGAACATCGCTTTCGCGCTGGCGCTCGCCGCGACGGGCGCATTGCGCAACCGTCTGCTGCGCGTGTTGCGCGCGGTGATCGCGCTGGCCGTCGGCATCGTACTGATGTATCACGAAGCCGCGATTCCGCCGTTCGCGCGGCTCGTGGAGGAGTTCGGCAATCTCGAGTCGTTCAGCTTCGGTTACTGGATGGAGCTCGCGCAACGCTTCGTTCCGCCCGCGGCTTTGTTCGCCGCCTGCTGCGCGATAGTCGCGTATGTGGTGGTGAACCGCTGGTTGCGCGTGACGAGCTTCGTCATCATCGCGCTCGTGGCATTGCCGGTCTGGCAGGCGAGCACCAATGCGCTCGCCACGATTCAGGCGGCCGCCACGCTGCGCACGGGTGCAAAGGATGGCGGCGTCGCGCAGCCCGGCGCGCCGCTTGACCATACGGCGGCGCTGGCCGCGTTCCGTGCCGGCGAATCGCAACGTCAGGTGAGCATGGCCCATCTCACGAGCGATCCGAACCAGCAGTTCGACGTGATCGTGCTGCACGTGTGCTCGCTTTCATGGGATGACCTCGATGTATCGAAGGCGCGCAACAACCCGATGTTGAGCCACTTCGACTATCTGTTCACGAACTTCAGCACCGCGGCAAGTTATAGCGGCCCGGCGGCGATCCGCGTGTTGCGCGCAAGCTGCGGGCAGGAGGCGCATGCCGACCTGTACAAGCCCGCGGCGCAGCAGTGCTATCTGTTCTCGCAACTGGCGCAGGCCGGCTTCGCGCCGCAGACCATCCTGAATCACGACGGACACTTCGACAACTTCCTGCAGATCATCAAGGACAACGTCGGCGTGCCGAATGTGCCGATGATCTCGAGCGCCGACGTGCCGGTTGCGATGCATGCGTTCGACGGCTCCGCGATTCACGACGACTACGGCGTGCTCGCGAAGTGGTTCGCGCAACGGCAGCAGACGGCAGGGCCGGTCGCGCTGTACTACAACACGATCAGCCTGCACGACGGCAACCAGTTGCCGGGCGTGAGACAGACCAGCATCGAGTCGTATCCGGCGCGAGTCAACAAGCTGATGAACGACTTCGACCGGCTCGCCGATCTGATCGCCGCGTCGGGCCGGCGTGCGGTGATCGTGTTCGTGCCTGAGCATGGCGCTGCGCTGCGCGGCGACGCCAACCAGGTGGCGGGCCTGCGCGAGATTCCGACGCCGCGGATCGTGCACGGACCGGTCGGCGTGCGGCTCGTCAATCTTCCTGGCAGCCACGGGCCGACCACGGTCATCGACCAGCCCACGAGCTTTCTGGCGGTGTCGCAACTGCTGTCGAATCTGGTGTCGAACAGTCCGTTCAAGCCGGGCGTGACGCTGTCGCAGTACGCAGCCGATCTGCCGAAAACGGAGATGGTCGGCGAAAACGAAGGCACCGTCACGATGAAGACGGCAACCGGTTACGTGGTGAAAACGCCGGACGGCGTGTGGGTGGACGAGAAGTGAACAAGCCTGAATTGCAATCGGCGCAAGAGCCGAAGCAGGAGCCGAAGCAGCGCAGGTGGTCGGTCAACGACATTGCCGGCCTCGCGCGATCGCTGCCCGAGATCGATCCGTCGAAATACGTCGACGAGCAGGCCGAGCATGCATATGCGCATGCGCTGGTGAAGTGGCCGGTGATGGCGCGATTGATGGGGCTCGTGAAAGAGCCGCGGTAAGAGCCGCGCTAAAACAGGCGCTAAAAGAAGCGCGCCGGTCGAGCCGGCGCGCGCAATTACCTCGGTAAGCGAAGCAATTCAAGCATCAATTAAAGCCGTTCGGATTCGCGGACTGCCACCGCCAATGGTCCGCACACATTCTTTCGATACCGAACTCCGCACGCCAGCCGAGCACCTCCAGCGCCGCGCGCGGATCGGCAAAGCACGACGCCACGTCGCCCGGACGGCGCGCGACGATTTCATACGGCACGGGCCGGCCCGACGCCTTTTCGAATGCCTTCACGACGTCGATCACGCTATAGCCCTGGCCAGTCCCGAGATTGACCACGAAGCTCGCGTCGCGCTTCACGAGTGCATCCAGCGCGGCCAGGTGCCCGCGCGCCAGATCGACCACGTGAATGTAATCGCGCACGCCCGTGCCGTCCGGCGTTTCATAATCGCCGCCGAACACGCGCAGCTTGCCGAGCTTGCCGACCGCGACCTGCGCGACATAAGGCATCAGGGTTATTCGGAATGCCTGCGGGATCTTCGCCGATCAGGCCGCTCTCGTGCGCGCCGACCGGATTGAAATAGCGCAGCGTGGCGACGCGCCACGACGGGTCCGCGACCTGCAGATCGCGGAGCACCTGTTCGGCGATCAGCTTCGACTGGCCATACGGATTGGTGGCCGACAGCGGAAACGATTCGTCGATGGGCGAGCTTTTCGGCACGCCGTACACCGTGGCCGACGAACTGAACACGAACTGCTTCACGTTGCGATCGCGCATCACGCCGAGCAGCGCGAGCAGGCTGCCGACGTTGTTGCTGTAGTACTCGACAGGCTTCGCGACCGATTCGCCCACCGCTTTCAGCGCCGCAAAGTGAATCGCGCCGGTGATCGGATGCGCGTCGAAAATCCGGTTGAGTGCGGCTTCGTCGCGTGCGTCGGCTTCATGAAACGCGACCGTGCGGCCGGTGATCTGTTCGACACGCCGCAGCGATTCGCGCTTGCTGTTCACGAGATTGTCGATTACCACGACGTCGTAGCCACCGTTCAGCAGTTCGACGCAGGTATGCGAGCCGATGAAGCCCGCGCCGCCTGTTACCAGAATCGTGCCCTTCGTGGTCATGCTGTTGCTCCGTTAAAGTAAAACGCCCGTCATTTTTTGCACCAGGTCTTTATACGTTTCGACGACGACGCGTTCGTCGAATTCCTGCGCGACTTTCTGCCGGCCGCGTTCCGCCATCGCGCGGCGCTCTGCGCCGCTCATGTCGAGCATCTGCGCGAGCGCGTCCGCGAGGCTGTCCGCGTTGCGCGCTTCGCAAAGCAATCCGTTGACGCCGTGCGCGACCACTTCGCGGCAGCCGGGCACGTCGGTCGCGACAATCGGCCGTCCCATCGCCGACGCTTCCATCAGCGTGCGCGGCACGCCTTCGCGATACGAAGGCAAAACGACGCAATCCGCATCGGCGATAAAGGGCCGCACGTCGTGCGCCTCGCCGCGATACTCGACGATGCCTTCGCGTTCCCACGCCGCGACTTCGTCGCGCGTGATCGCACTCGGATTGTCGACGCCGACCGGCCCGAGCAACTGGAAGCGCGCATGCGGATAGCGTTCGCGCACACGCCGCGCCGCTTCGACGTATTCGCCCACGCCCTTGTCCCACAACAAACGGCCGATCAGCACGAACCTGAATTCCGCGCGCTCGGGCAAGGGCGTGAAGCCGAATTGTTCGAGGTCGACGCCTTCGCCATGCAGAAGCCGCGCGCGTTCAGGATGCACCAACAAATTCTGTTCGACAAACGCTGTCTGATCGTCGCGATTCAAAAACCATATTTCGCGCGGAAAACGGAACGCAAAACGATACAGTTTTTTGGCGACCTGCGCGGCGCGGCTCCGCTGGATGAACACATAGCCGAGACCCGTTGTGACCGCAACCGATTGCACGCCCGCGAGCTTCGCCGCAATCGAGCCGTAAATATTCGGCTTGATCGTGTAGTGAAACACGACGTGCGGGCGAATTGCGCAGTAACGGCGGTAGAGCGACCACAGCGTGCGCAGATCGTCGCGCGGATTGGTGCCTTTCGACGCGACCGGCAATTCGATGCAGCGGCAACCCATTGCGGTGAGCAGTTCGAAGGTGCGGTCGCGCGGCGCGAGCACCGTCACGTCGACGCCGCGTCCCACCAGCATGCGGATCAGGCCTTGCCGATACGTATAGATTGCCCAGGCGGTGTTACACACGAGTGTAATGCGCAACGCGGGCGTCGACTTCAGGGCTGGCTTCATGCGGGAACGAACTCGGCGGTGAGTGAAAAGACAAGCTGTGAGAACAGGCGGACGACGATAACCAAACTGCGCAAAACCGCGCGAGGCCGCGGCTCAATGGCTCGCGCGCGCAGCCAGAAGGCCGCGTTTGACCCGCTGCAACGCGCGGTAAGGCGTCACGAGATGCAGCAGATTTTTGCCGAGGCCCAACCAGTCGTACGGATTCGCGACGTTGAAGTAGCGCAGTTGCAGCCGCAGCGTCGACAGCACCTGGCGGCGCCGCCTGGTCGCGCTGATGCCGCCTTCGTTCAGCTCGTAGTACAGGCCCAGCTCCGGCAGATTCGCGCAGTCGTAGCGCTCCATCAGGCGTACGAACAGATCGAGATCCTCGGCCGAGCGATACATCGCGCGATAGTTGCCGACGGCGCGCACCGCGTCGATTCGCAGCATCATCGAAGGATGCGCGAGGCATGAGCGGAAAAAGCGCAGGCGGCGGATGTCCGCCGGGTCGCTCGGCGGCGTCAGCATGAAGAGCGGCTCGCCCGCGCGCGTGACGACCTGCGTCCACATGCCGAGGCCGGCGACGTGCGGATGCGCTTCCATGAACGCGCGCTGCTTCGCAAGACGCTGCGGCACGCTGCGGTCGCCCGCGTCGATGCGCGCCGCGTAACGATAGCCGCGCTGCGCGAGCGCGTCGATGCCGGCTTCCAGTGCGCGCTCGATGCCGCCGTTCACCGGCATGCGCAGCACTTCAATGTGCATGTTGGCAAGCTCGGGCGCGACGATGGGCGGCGTGCTGCCGTCATCGACGATCAGAACGTGCACCAGCGGACGTTCATCGAACGACGCGAGCGTCAGATCGACGTCGGCCTGGCCGTTATAGGCGGGCATCAGCACCGCGACGTCGTCGAGGCAGTGCGGCGGCGTGTCGGTGGCGGGAAGCGTCATGGGCGCAATTTGAAACGAATGTAATAAAGATTAACTGCCGCCGCCGCCAGATAGCCGCACGCGAGTCCGGCCAACGCGCCATAGGCGCCGAGCCGTGGAATCGCCAGCAGATTGACGACGAACGCCACGGCAAGCGCGAGCAGCCATTTGAACAGCAACACGAACTTCGCCTGATACTTCAGCACGACGAGATTGCCGATCGCCTCGATGCCCGCGGGCACGGAAAGCCACACGGCCCAGCGGAAAATCTCGATGGCGCCTTCGAAGCCCGGCCCGAACACGCGGCGAATGATAAAGCCCGCGAGCAGGTCGAGCACGAGCGCGCCGCCGATCATCAACGCGGCGGTCATCGCGGTGAGGCGCCAGATGTTCCGGCGCAATTGCGCGGCCTGCTGCACACGGTAGACGAATGCGGGGGCGATAGTCTGTGCGAGCATTAACGCAAGCGTGATCCAGTTTTCGTTCAGTTGCTGCGCGGCCGAATAACGCCCAAGATCGGCGAATGAAACGGCGCGTTCGAGCATGAGCCGGTCCAGTTTCAGGAACAGGTACATACAGATCAGGCCGAGCCAGAACACGGTGCCCGCGCTCGCAAAATGCCTGAACAGCGAGCGGTCGAAGTGCCAGCCCAGCTTGCCGCCATGACGTCGAATGTAATAGACGACCAGCACGCCGCCGATGGCCGCCGATTCGAGCGCCCACAGCCAGCCGAAGCGCGAGGGCTCGGCAGCCGCGCGCACGAGCAGATAGACGAAGCCCGCCTTGATGACCGCGGTGCTCATGCTCGTGAGCAACTGCGGCTTGCTGTACGTCATGCTTTGCAGCCACGCATTGATCACGCCGACGAACGGTTCGCGAAACAGCATCGTGACGGCAAGGCCCGCGAGCATGGCGCCGACGAGCGGATCGAAGAGGCCGAGTGCAATGGCGAGCCACGTGAGCAGCAACGCCGCGACCGAAACGGCAAAGCGCAGCGTGAAGGCGCTGCCGAGCACCGTGCCGAGTTGCGCGGGCGGCCGCGCGACGATGGTGGGCACCAGAATCTCCGCGCCGCATACCCATGTGATTGGCGAGAGCACCAGCAGCAGCGTGTTCGCGTATTGCCATTTGCCGAACGTATCGGGTCCGAAGTAACGCGCGAGGATGCCGCTGATCGCAATCGCCACGCCGATTTGCGTGAGCCGTTCGAGCCCGAGCCAGACGATATTCGTGAACGCGCGCGTGACGTCCGGATTGGCGAAGCGTTTGAGCGTCAGCATCCGGCAGGCGCCCGCCAATGCATCGTGCGCGAGTGCGCGCACCTGACAGGCCATCCCGGCAACTTTACAAATGGAGGGCGTCTAAGCATTAGAATGGCGTTACCAGGCTGGTCCGAAAAGCGCAATTATAAGTTGGAACCGGATCGCTTCCGGCAAGGGCGCGGCACCATGTCCGATCACCATGATTTACCGATCCGCATGACCGCGCCGGTCAAAATTTTCCATTGCACGCAAGTGAGCCAACATGATCTCCAAATCTATTTTCAAGGCGTATGACATTCGCGGTGTGATCGGCAAGACGCTCGACGCCGACACGGCGCGTTCGATCGGCCGCGCATTCGGCAGCGAAGTGCGTGCGCAGGGCGGCGACGCTGTAGTCGTCGCGCGCGACGGTCGCCTGTCGGGTCCGGAATTGATCCAGGCATTGTCGGACGGCCTGCGTGCGGCCGGCGTCGACGTGGTCAATGTCGGCATGGTGCCCACGCCGGTCGGCTACTTCGCGGCAAGCGTGCCGTTGCAACTCGAAGGCGGCGAACGCCGTGTCGATTCGTGCATCGTCGTGACGGGTAGTCATAATCCGCCGGATTACAACGGCTTCAAGATGGTGCTGCGCGGCTCGGCGATTTATGGCGAGCAGATTCTCGCGCTGCATCAGCGCATCGTCGACGAAAACTTTTCCGAAGGCAGCGGCACCTACACCGACTACGACATCGCCGACGCGTATCTCGAACGCATTGCGAGCGACGTCAAGCTCGCGCGTCCGATCAAGATCGTGGTCGATACCGGCAACGGCGTCGCGGGCGGTCTCGCGCCGAAGCTTTTCAAGAAGCTCGGTTGCGAACTCGTTGAACTCTTCACCGAGATCGACGGCAACTTCCCGAACCATCACCCGGACCCGGCTCATCCGGAAAATCTTCAAGACGTGATTCGCGCGCTGAAGGAAACCGACGCGGAAATCGGCTTCGCGTTCGACGGCGACGGCGACCGCCTGGGCGTCGTCACCAAAGACGGCCAGATCATTTATCCGGACCGCCAACTGATGCTGTTCGCCGAAGAAGTCCTGTCGCGCAACAAGGGCGCGCAGATCATTTACGACGTGAAGTGCACGCGCAATCTCGCGAAGTGGGTGAAAGACAAGGGCGGCGAGCCGCTCATGTGGAAGACGGGTCACTCGCTCGTGAAAGCCAAGCTGCGCGAAACGGGCGCACCGCTCGCGGGCGAAATGAGCGGCCACGTGTTCTTCAAAGACCGCTGGTACGGTTTCGACGACGGCCTGTACACGGGCGCACGTCTGCTCGAAATCCTCACGCGTGTGCAGGACCCGAGCAAGCTGCTGAACTCGCTGCCGAACTCGCATTCCACGCCGGAACTGCAACTCAAGCTTGAGGAAGGCGAGAACTTCGAACTGATCGCGCGCCTGCAGAAGAACGCGCAATTCACCGGCGCGGACGACGTGGTGACGATCGACGGCCTGCGCGTCGAATATCCGGACGGCTTCGGCCTTGCGCGTTCGTCGAACACCACGCCGGTCGTGGTCATGCGTTTCGAAGCGGATAACGACGCGGCGCTCAAGCGCATCCAGGAAGATTTCCGCCGCGTGATAATGGCGGAGAAGGCGGACGCAAAGCTGCCGTTCTAAAAGCTTGAACGGCGGCAGCGAAGGCGCTGCGGTTTGCAATGAGCCGCAGTGGTCTTTCGCAGTTTGCGTTATAACGCGGCGCGGGTCTCACTTACCGCGCCGCGTTTTTTCATGCCGATCAGCTATGTCGCGCTAGAATTGCCGTCCTGGCGACGCGACATCAGCGCATAAGCGCATCAAGGTCGTGTCGCCGCTCGCTGGAGGTATATCGCGTGAAGCGAAGCGGCAGGTTTTTCGCCGCGCCTCTTTCAATGCATCTTAGGACCGCCTGGCCGGTTTTCCTCTCTTGAGCGTGCAAAAGATATTGATCGTGAGGGTGTCGTCGCTGGGCGACGTCGTCCATAACATGCCGGTGATCGCCGACATCCGGCGCCGCCATCCCGACGCGCAGATCGACTGGCTCGTCGAGGAAAGCTTCGTGGGGCTGGTCGAACTCGTTAGCGGCGTGCGGCGTGCGATTCCTGTGTCGCTGCGGCGCTGGCGCAAGCGCATTCTTTCGCTCGACAACTGGCGCGAGATCGGCGCGTTTCGCCGCGCGCTCGCCGCCGAGCACTACGATCTCGTGATCGACTGCCAGGGGCTCATCAAGACCGCATGGGTCGCGAGCATGGCGCGCGGACCGCTCGTCGGGCTCGGCAATCGCACGGATGGCGCCGGCTACGAATGGCCGGTGCGTTTCTTCTACGACAAGCGCGTGCCGATCGCGCCGCGCACGCATGTCGTCGAACGCACGCGGCAACTGGTGGCCGCGGCGCTGAACGAGCCCGAGCCGCAACCGACCGACGAGATCGACTTCGGCATCGACACGGGTCGCGCTGCGCTGGCGTTGTCGGCGGCCAATCTGAATCTTCCGGTGCCTTACGTGGTGTTCGTGCACGCGACCTCGCGCGCCGACAAGCAATGGCCCGATACCGCGTGGATCGAATTGGGCCAGGCGCTCGTGCGGCGCGGCGCGTCGATCGTCCTGCCGTGGGGCAGCGAGGCCGAACGCGCGACGAGCGAGCGTCTCGCGAAGGAATTCGGCGCGGCGGCCATCGTGCCGCCGAAATTGTCGTTGCCCGCGGTCGTCGGATTGATCGAAGGCGCGGCTGCGACAGTCGGCGTTGACACAGGTCTAGTTCACATTGCGGCTGCGCTGAAGCGGCCCACGGTCGAGTTGTACAATTTCGCCACCGCGTGGCGTACCGGCGGCTACTGGTCGCCGAACGTCGTCAATCTCGGCACGGCCGGGCAACCGCCCACGCTGCAACAAGTGAAGTCCGCGCTTGCCGGCTTCGGCCTGCTGTAATTCGTCCGGCGCGCTTCGCCTTACGCATCATCCGTTTTCAAGGGCGATCATGAACGAAACACAGATCATCGAAGTCGCGAACGCCGACTGGCACGCACGCAATCTGTCCGTGCCGCGCGAGACGCTGCTGGCCGGCGTCGAACGCGGCAAAGTGCTGTATTTTCCGAATCTGCGCTTTGCTATCGAAGGCGGCGAGCAGGCGCTGCTCGATCCCGCGCTCGCCGATCCGAACCGCAAGAACATCAGCCTCGAACCGAATGGCGGCGCGCTGCACGGTGTGGCCGGCGACGCCGTCACGCAGTCCGCGGTGCGTGCGTTGATCGCGCGTTATCAGGCGAATGCACGCACGCTGGTCGACGGGCTCTTTCCCGAATACAACGGCCGGCTGCGGGTCGCGCCCACGAGCCTGCGGCTGCATCAGGTGGAAACGCGCCAGACTTCGTGGCGCAAGGACGATAGCCGTCTGCACGTCGACGCATTCCC
Source organism: Paraburkholderia graminis C4D1M (assembly GCF_000172415.1). Taxonomy (GTDB): domain Bacteria; phylum Pseudomonadota; class Gammaproteobacteria; order Burkholderiales; family Burkholderiaceae; genus Paraburkholderia; species Paraburkholderia graminis. Next base: position 421,446 of record NZ_ABLD01000004.1, on the reverse strand, counting down.
GTCGCGGCCGAATTACGGCGAGCGCATTCTGCGCGTGTTCACGAACGTCAATCCGCATGGCGTGCCGCGCGTGTGGCGAGTCGGCGAACCGTTCGAGGACATGGCCAAACGCTTCCTGCCGCGCATCAAGCCGCAAATGCCGGGCGCCGCGTGGCTGCTGAATCTGCTGCATGTGACGAAGTCGCCGCGCAGCGAATACGACCACCTGATGCTGAATCTGCACGACGGCATGAAGGCCGATCTCGAGTATCAGAAGACGAGCCCGCAGGAGACCATGCCGTTTCCGCCGGGCAGCGTGTGGGTGTGTTTCTCCGACCAGACTTCGCACGCGGTGATGTCCGGTCAGTTCATGCTCGAACAGACCTTCTTCCTGCCGGTCAAGGCGATGGCGCAACCCGAGTGCGCGCCGCTCGGCATACTCGAACGCCTGAAGGGCAGGGCGCTGGTTTGAGCGCCGCTTATTGCAAGTCGCCGGCTTCGCCAGCCCGTCGCATGCTGCGTGATGCGGAGCGCGCATGCTGAGGGTGATCTATAACGCGCTGTGGTGGATCATCGCGCCCGTCGCCGTGCTGCGTTTGCTGATCCGCTCGCGCAAGGAGCGCGGTTATCGTGAGCATATCGGCGAGCGCTTTGGTTATTCGCGCGGACGTTTGCCTGAGGACAACGCGCCGTTGATCTGGGTGCACGCCGTGTCGGTCGGCGAGACGCGCGCCGCGCAGCCGCTGATCGACGCGCTCATGAAGGCGCGTCCCGATGCGCGCATTCTGTTGACGCACATGACGCCGAGCGGCCGCGCAACCGGCGAGCAGATTTTCGGCGACCGTGTGTTGCGCAGCTATCTGCCGTACGACATGCCTCACGCGGTGCGGCGTTTTCTGCGCGCGTGGCGGCCGTCGGTCGGTCTCGTGATGGAGACCGAGGTGTGGCCCACGCTGATCGACGAATGCCGTCGCGCGGATGTGCAACTCGTGCTGACCAATGCGCGCATGTCGGCGCGCTCATTCAAGCGCGCGGCGAAGTTCGGCGGTGCGACGAAGGACGTGTTCGGCGGCTTTGCGCGCGTGCTGGCGCAAAGTCCGTCGGATGCCGAGCGGCTCACCGCGCTCGGTGCGCGCAACGTCGCGGTGCTCGGCAATCTGAAGTTCGACATGAGCACGCCGCCTGAACTGGCGGCGCGCGGTCATGCGTGGCGCGCGGCGATCGGCGCGCGTCCCGTGTGGGTCGCGGCAAGCACGCGCGAGGGCGAAGAGGAACTCGTGCTGCAGGCGTTCTCCGAGCTTGGCGTGGAAGGCGCGCTGCTGATTCTCGTGCCGCGTCATCCGCAACGCTTTAACGAAGTGGCGGCGCTCGTCGAGAAAGCGGGCTTGCGGCTCGCGAGGCGTTCGCAATGGGCGCCGGATGCGAAGGTGGCATCGGCCGCGGTGGCTGCGAGCGGCGGCGTGCCTGCGTTGCCGGCGGACGTGAATGTGCTGCTCGGCGATTCGATGGGCGAACTGGGCGCTTATTATGCGGCCTCCGACTTGGCGTTTATCGGCGGCAGTCTGTTGCCGCTCGGCGGACAGAATCTGATCGAGGCATGCGCGGTCGGCGTGCCGGTGCTGATCGGCCCGCACGTGTTCAACTTCACGCAGGCCACGGCCGATGCGGTCGCCGCGGGCGCGGCGGTGCAAGTGCAAGACCCGGCCGACCTCGCCCGCGCACTGCGCGATCTATTCAACGACAAGGCGCGGCGCCTCGCGATGGGCGGCGCGGCATCGGCCTTCGCCGCGCGCCATCGCGGCGCGACCGCGCGCACGGTGGATGTGTTGATGGCGGTGTTGCCGGAGTGAGGGGGGCTCGGCGCTTCTTGCTAATTAACTCGTATATCCTGAAGACAACTGCGTTTCGCACCGATCACCCTCATCCGGGCGAGTGAGACGCCGAGCATCACGCTCCGCCCTCAAACCCTCAACAACCCCTTCCGCTCGATAAACCGCACCACCTGATCCAACCCGTCGAGCGCCTTCAGATTGGTCATCACGAAAGGCCGCTCGCCGCGCATTTTCTTCGCGTCCGAAGCCATCACGTCGAGGTTCGCGCCGACCATCGGCGCGAGGTCCGTCTTGTTGATCACAAGCAGGTCCGACTTTGTTATGCCGGGGCCGCCCTTGCGCGGAATCTTCTCGCCACCCGCCACGTCGATCACGTAGATCGTCAGGTCCGACAGTTCCGGGCTGAAGGTTGCCGCGAGGTTATCGCCGCCCGATTCGATGAAAACGATGTCCGCGTCCGGGAAGCGCGTGAGCATGCGGTCGACGGCTTCGAGGTTGATCGACGCGTCCTCGCGAATCGCCGTATGCGGGCAGCCGCCCGTCTCGACGCCCATGATGCGCTCGGCCGGCAACGCGCCCGCCACCGTCAGCAGGCGCTGATCTTCTTTCGTATAGATGTCGTTGGTGATCGCGACAAGATCGTATTGTTCGCGCATCGCCTTGCAGAGCATTTCGAGCAGCGTGGTCTTGCCCGAGCCGACCGGACCGCCGACGCCCACGCGCAGCGGCGGCAGTTTCTTCGTGCGAACGGACGAGTGAGCGGAATGTTGAGGTGCGTTCATGATGGATCGATTTATGAGCGAAAGAGCCGCGAATACTGCGACTCGTGACGCGCCGACAGAATGCCGAGCTGCGGCGCGAAAGTGTTGATATGTTCCGGCGATGTCGCGAGCGCGCGCGTCACCGCTGCGTCGATCGGTCCGCGCAACGCGACGATAATGCGCTGCCCCGCGAGTTGCCCGAGCGGCACCGCCTTCAATGCGGCAGCGGCCTGGTTCTCCACCCAACTGAATGCGTACGCGGCGAGAGCGGCATCGACCGCTGCATCGTGCGCATAGGCGGCGAAAGCGAATGCCGTGGGCTGAGCGAGCGGCGTGATCGCAGTAAGCGTCGCGCGCCGCGCTGCATCGCTCCATTCGAGCGACACGCACAATTGCCGCAGCGACCACCCCATTTGCTCGGTCTCGCGACGCAACTCGGCCGACTCGCGGCTCGCGAGGAATTCGCGATTCGCTTGCGCGAGGCCGTCGGCGTCGTGCGTGCGCCAGCGTTCCATTTGATGCGCGAGGAACGGCAGTTCGCCATGCGCGAGGACGTCGGTCAGTCCGCTCGCAATCCAGTCGCGGGCCGAGTCGGCGTCGGTGATCAGTTGCGCTTCGATCGCCGCTTCGAGACCCTGCGAATAACTGAATGCGCCGATCGGCAATGCCGGCGACGCGAGATGCAATAGCGCGGTGAGTTCAGCGATGCGCATGGTGAGCGTGATGCGCGTGGCCGCAGGATTCGTCGTGTACGTGGCCTTCGTGATCGTGCGAATGGCCGTGCTCGTGCGAGTGGCCGTGACCTTCGTGGCCGTGATCATGATCGTGCGAATGCCCATGCCCATGATGCTCGCCGAACACCTGCTGCGCCAACGCATAGTCTTCGGCGAAAGTCTCGTCGTGGCCATGCTTGTGACCGCCGCCATACGCGCCCGACTCGGGCTGAAACGGCATCGACACCTGATCGACGGTTGCTCCGATGCGCTTCAACATATCGGCGAGAACGGGATCGTACTCGAGCTTCAGATAATCCGCGCCGACTTCAACCGGCGTATGACGATTGCCGAGGTGATACGCGGCGCGCGTGAGCGTCAGCGTATCTTTCGCGCGGACCACGAGCACGGTTTCCGCCGCGGCGACCACGCGCACGAGGCCGCCGTCGTCGGCGACCAGCACATCGCCGTCGCGCAGAACAGTGCCGCGCGGCAGCAGCATCGCCACTTCCTCGCCGTTATCGAGCGTGGCCGCGAGGCGGCTCTTGCGACGGTCATCGAAAGCGAGTGTCAAGGTCGGCGCGCGCTTGACCAGCACGGGCGCGAGCTTCAGATGAGGTGCAAGCAGTTTGTCGAGTGTGCGCATGATCAGAACAGGAAATAGCGTTGCGCCATCGGCAAGACGGTGGCCGGTTCGCACGTGAGCAGTTGACCATCGGCGATCACCTGATAGGTTTCGGGATCGACGCTGATCGACGGACGCCACGCGTTGTGAATCATGTCGGCCTTCGTGATGTTGCGGCAGTTCTTCACGGCCACGATACGCTTGTTCAAACCATAACGCTCGGCAACGCCAGCCTCGGCGGCGAGTTGCGAAACGAAAGTCAGCGACGTGCGCCCCAACGCACCGCCGCGCGTCGCGAACATCTCACGATAATGCACCGGCTGCGGCGTGGGAATCGACGCGTTGGGGTCGCCCATCTGCGCCATCGCGATCATGCCGCCCTTAAGAATCAGCGAAGGCTTGATGCCGAAGAACGCCGGCTCCCAGAACACGAGGTCGGCCCATTTGCCCGGCTCGATGGACCCGACTTCATGCGCGATGCCGTGCGTGATCGCGGGGTTGATCGTGTACTTGGCGACGTAACGCTTCGCGCGAAAGTTGTCGTGACGCGCGCCGTCTTCGGGCAGCGCGCCGCGCTGCACCTTCATCTTGTGCGCGGTCTGCCATGTGCGGATGATCACTTCGCCCACGCGGCCCATCGCCTGCGAATCGGACGACAGCATCGAGAGCGCGCCGAGATCATGCAGGATGTCTTCGGCGGCAATCGTCTCGCGGCGTATGCGCGACTCGGCAAACGCAATATCTTCCGCAATCGACGGGTCCAGGTGATGGCACACCATCAGCATGTCGAGATGCTCTTCGAGCGTGTTGACGGTGTAAGGGCGCGTCGGATTCGTCGACGAAGGCAGCACGTTCGCCTCGCCGCATACCTTGATGATGTCCGGCGCGTGGCCGCCGCCCGCGCCTTCAGTGTGGTACGTGTGGATCGTGCGGCCCTTGAACGCGGCCACGGTCGCTTCGACGAAACCCGCTTCGTTCAGCGTGTCCGTGTGAATCGCGACCTGCGTGTCGGTGTCATCGGCAACGGAGAGACAGTTGTCGATCGCGGCCGGCGTCGTGCCCCAGTCCTCGTGCAGCTTCAGACCGATCGCGCCCGCCGCGATCTGTTCGAGCGCGGGCTGCGGCTGGCTCACGTTGCCCTTGCCGAGAAAGCCGAGGTTCATCGGATAACCGTCGGCGGCTTGCAGCATGCGTTCGAGATGCCACGGACCCGGCGTGCAAGTGGTCGCATTCGTGCCCGTTGCGGGGCCAGTGCCGCCGCCGAGCATCGTCGTCACGCCGCTTGCGAGCGCTTCTTCAATCTGCTGCGGGCTGATGAAGTGAATATGCGTGTCGATGCCGCCCGCCGTCACGATCAGTCCTTCGCCGGCGATCACTTCGGTGGATGCGCCAATCGCAATCGTCACGTTCGGCTGAATGTCGGGATTGCCCGCTTTGCCGATCGCGGCAATGCGGCCGTCCTTGATGCCGATGTCGGCCTTCACGATGCCCCAGTGATCGAGAATCACCGCATTCGTCACGACAGTATCGACAACCTCGGCATGCACGCGCTGCGACTGGCCCATGCCGTCGCGAATCACTTTGCCGCCGCCGAATTTCACTTCCTCGCCATAAGTCGTGAAGTCGCGCTCGACTTCGATCAGCAACTCGGTGTCGGCGAGACGCACGCGGTCGCCGGTGGTGGGGCCGAACATTTCCGCGTATGCGCGGCGGCCAATGCGTAAGGTCATGGTGTGGGTCCGGAAATGAGCAGGTCGTTCGGGGCGAGTGCCCGCAAGGGCATCACAGCTTGCCCATCACCTTGCCGTTAAAGCCGTAGACGATGCGCTCGCCCGCCAGTTCGACGAGTTCGACGGTGCGCTCCTGGCCTGGCTCGAAGCGCACGGCCGTGCCCGCCGCGATGTTCAGGCGAAAGCCGCGCGCGGCTTCGCGGTCGAACGCGAGCGCGTCGTTCACTTCGTAGAAATGGTAGTGCGAGCCGATCTGCACCGGCCGGTCGCCGGTATTCGACACGACGACCGTGACGGTGGCGCGGCCCGCGTTGAGTTCGTGCTCGCCGTCGTCGGTGAGGAGTTCGCCGGGAATCATGGGCGTGCCTTTGTGGTTCAGCGGATCAAGGGATCGGATGATGAACGGTGACGAGCTTCGTGCCGTCAGGGAAGGTCGCCTCGACCTGAATGTCGGGGATCATCTCGGGCACGCCTTCCATCACGTCGTCGCGTGTGAGCAGCGTCGTGCCGTAGTGCATGACCTCGGCGACGGTCTTGCCGTCGCGCGCCGCTTCCATCAGCGCGGCGGTGATGAAGGCGACCGCTTCCGGATAGTTCAGTTTGAGGCCGCGCGCGCGGCGCCGTTCGGCAAGCAGCGCAGCGGTGAAAATCAGCAGCTTGTCCTTCTCGCGAGGTGTCAGCTTCATCGAATGAGTGCGGTGAGTGGCGCCCGGTCCAAGTGGATCGGGTCGCGACAATGATATGCGTTGCGGGTCGCGGATGCGACCCGTGCAATGCCGGACCAAACAGCGACGCTATCAAGTCCGGCTAACGGCGCGCTTACAGATCGGCAGGCAGCGCCGCGCCGAACCACTTCTTCGACATCGTGTTGAACGTGCCGTCCTGCTTCGCCTGCGCGATCGCGGCGTTGACCTTCTGCTGCAGGCGCGGCTCGTTCTTGTTCATGCCGACGAAGCACGGCGAGTTCTTGATGACGAACTTCGGCTCCGGACGGCGCGGCGGATTCTTCGCGAGGATCGCGGCCGCGACGATGTTGCCCGCCGCGATCAGTTGAACCTGGCCCGACAGAAATGCGGCGATGGTCGCGTTGTTGTCCTCGAAGCGCTTGATCGTCGCGTTCGGCGCCATTTGCGTGAGGCCGAGTTCCTCGAGCGCGCCGCGCGTCGCGCCGACCGTCTTGCCGGTGAGGTCGGCGGGGCCGCTCACCTTGACGTCGGCGGGACCGAACACGCCCTGGTAGTACGGCGCGTACGCGGTCGAGAAGTCGATCACTTTCTCGCGATCCGGCGTCTTGCCGAGCGACGAGATCACGAGGTCGACCTTGTTCGTTTGCAGATACGGAATGCGGTTCGCGCTGTTGACGGGCACGAGTTCGAGCTTCACGTTCATCGACTTCGCGAGCAGCGCGGCCGTCTCGATGTCGTAGCCTTGCGGCTTCATGTCCGGGCCGACCGAGCCGAATGGCGGATAGTCCTCGGGCACGGCGACTTTCAGCACGCCCGCCTTGGCGATGTTGTCGAGCGTGTCCGCGTGGGCGGGCACGGTGACGGCGAGGACAGGCGAGGCGAGCAGTGCGGCGAGCAGCGTGCGGCGCATGGAACGAAGCGTGGGTCGGTTCATGTGATGTAGGCGTGGTCCAGGCGTGGTGTGGTCGGTGTGCGCGTTCGGGCGCGATGTCGACGCGCGAGGCGCGGCAGCATCGCGCGCTAACAACGCAAGGTGTGTGCCATCGTGGTGCGGCGGGCGCGAGCGGGGAGTTTTCAGCGCGGCGCACCATGTGGGGGCTCGCCGTTGCGCCAGTGTGGTGCGGGGCTGTCTTACGGCGGTGAAAGCGCGGCGGCGCGCTAGGTGGTCCAGATTAGGTGGCCCAGATCAGGTGGTCCAGATTCTTAGCGGCATGGCATCGACGCCGTGCACGATGGGGCGCAACTGCATCCAGCATTGCGTCAACGCGCGTTGCAAGGTCTCCATTGAACGCGAGACGACTCGAACCAGCAACACGCCGCTCGTCACGCAAGTGGCCGCTGCGCGTATCGTGCTGTCGAATGGAAGCTGAGCGGTCAGCGCCTCGGCGAGCGCGTCGTCGCAAGCAGCGCCGATCGCCCACAGCGTACCGTACGCGGGAAAGCCGCCGAGTCCTTGAGCCGCATCGCGCAACGGATCGTCGGCGACGAGGCTCGCGCGCTCGAACCACAGCAAGTCGCCGTTCATGTCGTTCTTTGCCCGCACGATCCGCGACACCGCCCGCAGACTTCCCTCCGACCACCGCTCGCCGGCCGCTTGCCGGCCCAACTGCGTCGCGTCCCAGCCGATCGCCGTCGCGCCTTCGTCGAGTGTCAGCGAAAAATCCAGCGCCGCATTCGCATGATCGAACACGATGTTGTTCTGCGGCAGCCAGTCGAGCTTCGCGTTCTCGCCGACGTGCACGGCGATGTTTTGCCGCGCGGCGCGTCCATTGGATTTGTACCACTTGGTCGCGCCTGGCGTCGTGATAACGGCATGCGCGGCGGCGCCGACATTCACGCTGATGTCGAGCTGATCGCCGCCCGCAATCCCGCCGGGCGGATGCACGATCACCGCATGACAGATGGACTCGCCCTCGGGATAAAGCGGCCGCTGCACGCGCAACGGTCCATCGTGGAGCCGGTGTTCAAGCGCCGTGCGCTGAGCTCGCCTGACGAAGCCGAGTTCGAGACGCGCGCGCCATTGCGCATGCGCTTCGCTTTGCGCATTGGCCAACGTGAGGTGGTTTTCGTGAAGCGACATGCAAGTGGACGTGCTAATGAACGTGCTAATGAGCGTGCGATCGATGTGTGAGTACAGGACCTACAGGCGCGAGCCGGAGCTAACGCGAGGCCCGCGCAACACGAACAAGACGCGCCGAGCATAGCACGCGAACCAACGCGCACAAGTCACACCGCGATCAGCGCACGCACGCCGTCCGCATCCATATTCGCGCCTTCTCCGCCCGCGACGATCTCGCCACGGCTCATCACCCAATAGCGGTCGGCGATCTCCTTCGCGAAGTCGTAGTACTGCTCCACAAGCAGCACCGTCATGCCCATTTCCTCGACCAGTTGACGCAGCGTGCGGCCAATATCCTGAATGATCGACGGCTGAATGCCTTCCGTCGGTTCATCGAGAATCAGCAGTTGCGGCTCGCTCATCAGCGCGCGGCCAATCGCGAGCTGTTGCTGCTGACCGCCCGACAGATCGCCGCCGCGGCGCCCGCGCATGTCCTTCAGCACCGGAAACAATTCGTAGATGCGCTCGGGGACTTTCTTCGGCGCTTTCTTGCTGGCCGCGCCCACCAGCAGATTTTCTTCGACGGTGAGCCGCGGAAAAATATCGCGCCCTTGCGGCACATAAGCGAGGCCATGCTCGACGCGCGAATACGTGGGCAGCTTCGTGATCGGCGCGCCGCGCCACGCGATGGAGCCGCTCTTCGTCTGCACGACGCCCATCAGGCAGCGCAGCAGCGTGGTCTTGCCGACGCCGTTGCGGCCCAGCAGCACAGTGAGCTTGCCGTCGGGCACGGTCAGCTTCACATCGCGAAGAATGTGGCTGCCGCCGTAGTACTGGTTGAGGTTTTGTACTTCTAGCATGGTGGTCCGGTCCTGTGATTCTCTGCGCGCTGATCGGGCTAACTAATAGAGCTAACTCAGCGGCCGAGATACGATTCGATCACGGTCTCGTCGCGTTTGACGTCGTCGAGCGTGCCGTGCGCGAGCACGCGTCCTTCGGCCATCACCGTGACCTTGCCGGTCTTGCCCGACAGTGCCGCGACGAACTCCATATCGTGCTCGACCACCATCATCGAGCAGGTGCCGCGCAGATGGTTGAGCAGTTCGGCGAGCTGCATGGTTTCGTCGTCGGTCATGCCGGCGGCGGGTTCGTCGAGCAGCAGCAGCGCGGGTTGTTGCATCAGCAACATGCCGATCTCGAGCCGCTGCTTTTGTCCATGCGACAACTCGCCGGCCAAACGCCGCGCCTCGCTTTCGAGACCGATCAACGCCAGCGTTTCTTCGATGCGCGCTTGCGCCTCGCGATCGAGCCGCGCACGCAATGAAGCGAGCCAGCCCTTGTCGGTTTTCATCGCCAGTTCGAGGTTTTCCCACACGGGATGCTGCTCGAAAACCGTCGGCTTCTGAAACTTGCGTCCGATGCCGGCGCGCGCGATGGATGGCTCGTTCATCCGCGTCAGGTCGATCGACTGGCCGAGAAACACCTTGCCGGAATCGGGCGCGGTCTTGCCGGTGATCACATCCATCATCGTCGTCTTGCCCGCGCCGTTCGGGCCGATGATGCAGCGCAATTCGCCGGCGTCGATGGAAAGCGTCAGCGCGTTCAACGCGCGAAAGCCGTCGAAGCTCACGGTCACGTCGTCGAGATACAGGATCGTGCCGTGCGACACGTCGATCTCGCCCGGCACGACCGCGTGCCCCATGCTGGCGACGCCGCTTAGCGCATGCTCGGAAGGTTGTTCGGGCAACGCGAGATCGGGAACCATCGGATTTTCGTTCATGAGCGGTTCCTCTTGCGGGTCACGAGTTCGATGAGTCCCATGATGCCGTTCGGCAAGAGCAGCGGGACCAGCACGAAAATCAGACCGAGAAAGAACAGCCAGTATTCAGGGAAATTCGCCGTGAAAAAGCTCTTCGCGCCGTTCACCGCGAATGCGCCGACAATCGGCCCGATCAGCGTGCCGCGTCCGCCCACGGCGACCCAGATCGCCATTTCAATCGAATTGCCCGGCGACATTTCGCCCGGATTGATGATGCCGACTTGCGGCACATACAACGCGCCGGCAATGCCGCACAGCACCGCGGAGACGGTCCACACGAACAGCTTGTAGGCGAGCGGGCTATAGCCGAGGAACATGAGACGCGTCTCGCCGTCGCGCACGGCGGTGACGACGCGGCCTAGCTTCGACGTGACGATCGCGCGCGCGCCGATGAACGCGAGAATCAGCACGGCAAACGTAATCAGCAGCAACGCGGTGCGCGTACCCGGGTGCGTGATCGCGAAGCCGCCGATGCGCTTGAAATCCGTAAAGCCGTTATTGCCGCCGAAGCCCGTTTCGTTGCGATAGAACAGCAGCATCGCGGCGAAGGTCATGGCCTGCGTGATGATCGACAGATACACGCCTTTCACGCGCGAGCGGAACGTGAAGAAGCCGAACACCCACGCGACCACGGCCGGCACCAGCACGACCAGCAGCAGCGCATAGCCGAGATGTTGCGTGCCTTCCCAGTACCAAGGCAGTTGATGCCAGTCGAGGAACACCATGAAGTCGGGCAGGTCGCTGCCGTACTTGCCGTCGTGACCGATGGCGCGCATCAGGTACATGCCGATTGCGTAGCCGCCGAGCGCGAAGAACAGCGCATGACCGAGGCTCAGAATGCCGCAGTAGCCCCACACGAGATCGAGCGCCAGCGCGGCGATCGCGTAGCACATGAACTTGCCGGTGATCGTCATCGCGTAGGCGGACAGATGCAGCGGGCTCGTCTCCGGCACGACGAGCGTGGCGAATGGCACGCCGAGCCCGAACACGATGATCAACGCGATCAGCGCGAGCCACGCGCGCCGCGACAGCAGCGCGGGACGCGGCGGCAAGCCGAGCGCGAAGCCGGATTGCGCGGCGCGCGTTTCGGCGCCGCTTGTGCCGTGCGTGCCGACGTGAGCCGGCGCGTTCGAAGAAGAAGTCGCAGATGTCATGTCATGCCTCCGCGCTGCGGCCCTTGAGGGCGAACATGCCCTGCGGACGCTTCTGGATGAACAGCACGATCAGCACGAGCACCGCGATCTTCGCGAGCACCGCGCCCCAGAACGGTTCGATCGCCTTGCTGACGAGTCCGAGCCCGAAGCCGCCGATCACCGTGCCCGCCAGTTGACCGACGCCGCCCAGCACGACCGCCATGAACGAATCGATGATGTAGCTCTGACCGAGGTCAGGGCCGACGTTGCCGATCTGCGAGAGCGCGCAGCCGCCGAGTCCCGCGATGCCCGCGCCGAACGCGAACGCATACGAATCGACGCGCGCGGTTTTCACGCCGACGCAAGCGGCCATGCGACGGTTTTGCGTGACGGCGCGCACGAACAGACCCAGGCGCGTCTTCGTCAACACGGCCCATGCAATGCCGACGACAAAGAGCGCAAACGCGAGGATCACGAGGCGGTTATACGGCAGGATCAGATTCGGCAACACGGTTACGCCGCCGCTCATCCACGAAGGGTTCACGACTTGCACGTTCTGCGCGCCGAACAGCATGCGCGTTGCCTGGATCAGAATCAGGCTGATGCCGAACGTGGTCAGCAGCGTTTCGAGCGGACGGCCATACAGATGCTTCAGCACAAGCCGCTCGATGACGATGCCGACAAGCGCCGCCGCGACGAACGACGCAGGCACCGCGAGCAGCGGATACCAGTCGAACGCGCCGGGCGCGAAGCGTTGAAAGAGGTTCTGCACGACATAGGTGGCGTAAGCGCCGATCATCAAAAATTCACCGTGCGCCATGTTGATGACGCCGATCAGGCCATACGTGATCGCGAGGCCGAGCGCGGCGAGCAGCAGCACGCTGCCGAGCGACAGACCCGCGAACAGCGTGCCGGCAATCGCGCTGCGGCGCTGGATTGCATCGAGTTCGTCGATGCCCGTTTGTGCCGCGGCCCGCACGCGAGCGTCCGTTTCGGCGAACGTGCCGTCGGGCTTCTTCGCGACGAGCGGACGCAGCAGTTCGTTCATGTCGAGGTCGTGGCGAGCGGCGACGAGTTGCACCGCTTCGAGGCGTTTCGTCGCGTCCGCGTCATGCAGCGCGGTCATGGCCCAAAGCGTATCGAGGCGCTTCTTGAGCGCCGGGTCGGTTTCCTTTGCGCGGGCCGCGTCGACGAGTGGTTTGATCGACGGGTCCGGGTTTTTCAGCAGCGCATTGATGGCTTCTTCGCGCGTCGTTTTGTCGGCGGAGTCGAGTTGCAGGCCGGAGAGCGCGCCTGATACTTTTGAGCGCAGCAGGTTGTTTAGCGTGACGGGCTGGGCGTCGCTGGCTTCCACTGTCTTGCCGGTGACTGCATCGTGCAGCGTGTCGCCGTCTTGTAGCAGGACGGCGCCGGAGTCGGTGGCGAGCACTGTGTCTTCGGACAGCGCCTTTAACACCGTCAGCGATTCCTTGTCGTGGTTCGCGATGAGTTTGTCGATGGCTGCGGACTTGGCGTCGAAGTCGTCGGCGGCGAGCGGCGCGACATCGGCGGTGGTCAGCGCGAACGCGGCGTGTGGCGTTAGCGTGGCTAATGTTGCTAACGCGAGCAGTGCAGATGCGGTGCCGCGTCGAGCGAACCGCTGCGCAGAAGTGAGAAATGAAAACGCCATGATGGCCTTTGAAGAATGACTAGCGACGCGGCGCGATGCAAGGCAGCGTTTCGCGCGATGGGTTGCGGGAGCGCTGCGGATGCTTGTGGCCGGCCGCTTGTTGTGGCGAGGTGCTGGCGGCGCGATGCGGCGTAGTGCGGCGGTGCAGTACGACGGCGCAGGACGACCAGCAGTGCGACAGCGCAGTACGACACACGACGCGACCACGGAGTACGACCACGCAACACGGCGACGCAGTACAACCCACGCACTACGCGATCCACGCGATTCGAGCAACGCACGGCCACGCAATTCAACCCGAAGCCATGCGCCGCAAAGCGACTCCCCGCACGCGCGCCGCAACCACAAAACCAACGCATCGCAACGGCAACACAAGCCGCCGCGACACGCCGCACCACCCAATCAGGCGACCCGCGACCGCGAGCGCTTCAGAAACGCCGGAATCGAACTCACCACATCCGGCTTGCCCGCATTGCCCGCGATAAACGGACTCCACGGCTGCGCGCGAACCGCGGTCTTGGTGCGCCATACGACATTGAACTGACCGTCCGCGCGCACTTCGCCGATCATCACCGGCTTATGCAGATGGTGGTTGCCGTCCATCTCGAGCGTGAAGCCCGACGGCGCCGCGAACTGCTGGCCGACCATCGCCACGCGTACCTTGTCGACGTCCGTGCTCTTGGCCTTTTCGACCGCCTGCTTCCACATGTGAATGCCGACGAAAGTCGCTTCCATCGGATCGTTCGTCACGCGCTTCGTGCCGCCCGGCAGGTTGTTTTCCTTGACCCACGCGGCCCATTGCTTCTTGAACTTCTCGTTGGCCGGATTGCGCACCGACATGAAGTAGTTCCATGCCGCGAGATTGCCGACGAGCGGCTTCGTGTCGATGCCGCGCAGTTCTTCCTCGCCGACCGAGAACGCGACGACCGGCACGTCCGACGCCTTCAGCCCCTGGTTGCCGAGTTCCTTGTAGAAGGGCACATTCGAGTCGCCGTTCACCGTCGAGATCACGGCCGTCTTGCCGCCTTGCGAGAAGGTCTTGATGTTCGCGACGATGGTCTGGTAGTCGCTATGGCCGAACGGCGTGTAGACCTCCTGGATGTCGGCGTCCTGCACGCCCTTCGACTTCAGGAACGCGCGCAGGATCTTGTTCGTCGTGCGCGGATACACATAGTCGGTGCCGAGCAGGAAGAAGCGCTTCGCGCCGCCGCCTTCCGCGCTCATCAGATATTCGGTTGCGGGAATCGCCTGCTGGTTCGGCGCCGCGCCCGTGTAAAACACGTTGCGCGACATCTCTTCGCCTTCGTACTGCACGGGGTAGAACAGCAGGCCGTTGAGTTCCTCGAAGACCGGCAGCACCGACTTGCGCGACACGGAAGTCCAGCAGCCGAACACCACCGCGCATTTTTCCTGCGTGATCAGTTGACGCGCTTTTTCTGCGAAGAGCGGCCAGTTCGATGCCGGGTCGACGACCACCGGCTGAAGCTGACGGCCCATCACGCCACCGTTCTTGTTGATGTCCGCGATCGTCATCAGCGCGGTGTCTTTCAGCGATGTCTCGGAGATCGCCATCGTGCCCGACAGCGAATGCAGGATGCCTACCTTGATCGGGCCGCTTGAGGACTGCGCGTGCGCGAACGGCACGCGGCCTGCAAGCGCGAGCGCGCCGGACATGGAGCCGAACTTCAACAGACTGCGACGTTTCATGTGTATCCCCTTGCCATTGATGATGAATGTTTATGGGCGTCGATCTCAGCCACAGGGGCGTGCCCTGCATGATTTGCCGCTCCTGTACTGCAAGGCATATGCCATGTTGATGAAACGCGCGGGATGGCAGCGTCGCGCGCTGTGGCGCGGCCCGGAGCAAGCGGGCTTATGCGTGCTGGCGTACGAATGTGGTGCATGCAGATGGGATGCGCCTCGTTCGGGTGCGGGACGCGCCGCGACGAGGCGTGAGAATCGGCAAGCGGGCTTTGACGGTGCACATGCGCAGCGGCGTTGTGCATGGGGATGCGGCGCTTGGGGTGGCGCTCGCGTATGGCGGTGGTTGTGGTGAACGCAACGCGCCGCTGAGATTGCGCTCGCCTCTCACGGCCGGCGTGAGAGGGGCAGCGTACTGTTCGATAGCGCTCGCGTTTCACCGCCGGCTTGGCGAAGACAGCGCACGCGCTCGATCGGGTGCGAGCGCGGCTATCGCCGCGTGGTTCGTCGGCCTCGGCGGCTTTTCCGAGGTGATCGAAACCGCAAGATCGCGGCGATATTCGCGGCCGCCGCCGGCGTGTCCAATGTGAGCTAATGAACGCGTGTGAATGGTCTTGCACGAGGCCGGCTGTTGCCTTTGCCAGCCTCGCGTATTACCCGCGTTATGCGTCGGCTTTCTTAGAACGCAACGAAGGGCCCGCTCTGCGGTCCGGCTTGTGAGCCGCTAAGCGCCGTATAAACACTGCGGCCGAAGAAGAACGGCAAGCCCCAGATGAAATAGCCCGAGACCGACGTGTACGCGGCGATGTTGTCGAACGCGGCATACGTGCCGGCGAGGAGGCTCGCGGTGTTGGCGACCTGGAAGGGCACGGTCGCGGACTTGAGCGCGCCGCTCGTCGGCTTGAGCACGGCGGACAGGCTCAACGTGGTCGATGGCGTATAGCGGCCCCATGCATCGAACGGAATGGCCGTGTCGCCGAAGATGGTGATGTTCGAGCCGCTGTCGATCACGCCGTTGCCGAACGCGCTTCCTTTGTACGTCGTCGTGAAAAAGCCGTTGCTGTCGAGCGGGATGATGTTCGCGGTCGACGGCAGCGCGTTGTTCTGCTGCGTGCCGATGCCGAACACGAGCTCGCCCGTCGCGCTCGCCTGGCCGCCCGGCTGCAACGAAGGAAGACGGATGATCGTGCCGTTGTTGTCGGTCGTGAAGTCCGCAACCGGATTCATGACCTGCGTATCGAGCGGCACGCGCGTGTTCGCGCACGGACCCGACGACGGACAGTAATAGTACGTTGCCGGCAACACATATTGCGCGGCGAGCGGAAAGTCGCGGACCGCCGAGCCGATGCCGACCACGCCGTTGGCGCCGAGCTGCGCGACGCTACCAATATCGACGACGCCGCGCGACGCGCAATCGGTCGGCGTCGGATTCGCGCCGTCGCTGACGATCTGCACCGGCAGACTGCCCGCCAGTTTTCCGCCGATGCTCACGTCCGCGCGCTTGACCGAGCCCCACGTGTAACCCGACGCAAAGATCGCGCACTGGGAGATGGACGCGTTGTGCGTGGGGTCGTCGGTCGCGCCTGTCTGCGCCGGCAAGCTGCCCGCCAGCGCCGGCCCGAGCGCGCTTGCCATCACACGCACGCCCGCCGAGCCGGTATCGAGCAACATGTGATCGATGGTCGCGCATTGATTCGCGCCTTGCACGCCCGGAATGCAGATCGTGACCGCGACGTAGGGCGTGTTCGCGTAGCCGCCTGTCCATCGTTCTATTGTGATGGGGGCTGTGTTTTGCGTTGGTGTGGGCGTTGGTGTCGGTGTCGGAGTTGGAGTCGGAGTCGGAGTTGGTGTCGGAGTCGGAGTCGGAGTCGGAGTCGGAGTTGGTGTCGGAGTCGGTGTCGGAGTCGGTGTCGGAGTCGGTGTTGGTGTTGGTTTCGGGGTTGGCGTCGGCGTTGGTGTCGGTGCCGGTGCCGGTGCCGGTGCCGGTGCCGGTGCCGGAGTCGGAGTCGGAGTTGGCGTCGGTGTCGGAGCCGGGGATGGTGTCGGTGTCGGCCTTGGCGAGGGCGTAGGCGTCGGAACAGGTGTCGGAGTCGGAGTCGGCACAGGCGTCGGAGCTGGAGCGGGCGTCGGAGCCGGAGTCGGTGCAGGTGCCGGAGCCGGCGAAGGACGCGGACTCGAAGTCGGACTCACACCGTCCGCTTTATCGTTATTCTGCACCGCCGCGCCCGATGCATCGTCGCCGCCACCGCCGCCGCAACCGGAAAGCCCGACGCTAGCCGTGAGCAAAGCGAAGCAAACTGTCTTGCTGAAAGTCTTCATTATTTTCTTCTTCGTAAATCGACGCGGGCCGTTACCGGACATCTTCTGCACGGACATTCGCCGGCAGCAGCCGCGGCAAAATCGCTTTGCCGAAGAAATTGCCAGGCCGGCCGACCGACTCGATCTGGAAGTCGTCGCTACGGTCGATTAACGGACCGGTGCCGCGAGGCTTACCCGCACCCGCCGACGCCGCGCGATGAAAATAATTGCCTAGCAGCGCATTCATGTCGGGGCGCACCGGCCCCTGCCACGCGACGGCAAACACGACGTTATTGGGCAGCACGTATTCGCGAATCGTGACGCCGTCCGCGTCGCGCGCTTCACGCACGGTGTACGAGGCGGAAGCCAAAGCGGTGGGCGCGGCAACGGCGGCGGACCGCAGCCGTGACTGCGACGCTGCGCTGATCGTCGGCGCGCCGCCCAACGCCGCATAGGAAGCCAGCGGTAACATCACCGCAGCGGCGAGCGCGGCCTTCACAAGATTCATCGCAATGCTCCAGAAAACAGGTCGGAGCATGTTGCCAGCGCAGCCGTACCGGAATATGCCGACAAAGCTGAATGTGTCCTGGGAAATGGCGCAAGAAGGCGCAGCGGTAACAGCGGTAACGCCGCGCCTTCAGTGCCGCGCGAAATGGTTAGAACGCGATGAACGGTCCGGTCTGAGTGCCTACCTTCGCGTTACCCATGGCCGTATAAACGTCGCGCCCATAGAAAAACGGCAGTCCCCACAAGAACATGCTGTTCTTGTGCTGCGAGAAGTTGGTGCCGGCGTCGCTCAGCGCGTAGTAACCCGCTGAGCTTCGGCCGCCCGGATTGGCGATCGAGAACGGCACATCGAGCGGCTTGCCGGAGCCGTTGGTCGACTCCATTGTTGCGCTCACGCTGAGCGGCGCAGCGGGCGTGTACCAGTCGCCGAGCGCGGTCGGAATGGTGTCGTCCGGAAAGGCATAGGCATTCGTGCCGCTGTCTATCAGGCTGTGGGTGAAGGCCCGGCCTTTGTACTGCGTGGTGAAACTGCCGTATTTGTCGACGGCAAGAATCGTCGCGGTGGACGGCATCTGGTTGTTCTGCTGCGTACCGATGCCGAACACCAGTTGCCCCGTCACGCTCGTCTTGCCGCCGGCCGGCACGGCGGGCAGACGGATGATCGCGCCGTTGTTGTCGGTGGCGAATGATGCGATCGGATTCCTGACCTGCTTGCCGGCCAGCATGCGCGTGCTGACGCACGAGTTCTGCGACGGGCAATAGTAGTAAAGGCCGGGAACCGCGGTGGTCAGTGCGTCCGCCGAATCGCTTGTGAAACTGTCCACACCGACAATGCCGTTCATGTTCGAGAAGTCGGCGCCGCCAATGTCGGCACCGGAGTTCGAGCAGTCGTCCGGCACCGGATAGGCGTTGTCCGAATACACCTGAATGGGAAGATTGCTCGCCGTCTTGCTGCCGATCGTGATGTCGGCGCGCTTGACCGAGCCCCACGTGTAGCCCGACGCGAACGGCATGCATTCGACAATAGGCGCCGAGCCGCTCGTGTCGTCCGCAGCGCCGACCTGCGTGAGCAGCAACGGGGCCAGCGTGGGAATCGCGCGCGCGGCGATGCGCACGCCCGTGGAGCCGGTGTCGACCAGCATGTTGTCCACGGTCACGCATTGCGGCGTGCTCTGCGTGCCCGGCACGCAGATCTTGATGGACACCTTCGGCATGTTGATGCTGCCCATCGACTTGTCGACGGTGATCGTCGCCGTGTTGTCGCCGGTTGCGGGCAGCGATGAATTCCCCGAGTCCGTGCCTGAGCCGTGCGGCGTCCAGTCCGGCGTCGCATTCCAGCCAACCGAATTGCTGCCCTGATTGTTGCTGCCGCCACTGCTGCCGCCGCCTCCACATGCCGAAAGCGCGAACACGCCAATGGCGGCCGCGAGCGAAAGCGTCTTCTTCAATGTATTCATGTCTTGTTCTCTTCGTGCCGAGCGGCGGTTATTCGAGGTCGCCGGGACGCACGCCCGCGGGCAACAGACGCGGCAGCCAGGCCATGCCGGAGAAGTTCCCCAGGCGGCCTGCGGACTCGATGCGGAAATCGTCGTTGCCTTCTATCAGCGGGCCGGAGCCGCGCACGCCGGTCTGTCCGGCGGCAACGTAGTTCGTGAAGTAGCTGCCGAGCAGCGCGCGCATGTTCGGGCGGATCGGCCCTTGCCAGGTGACGGCGAACACGACGTTGGCCGGCAGCAGGTATTCGCGGATCGTGACGCCGTTCGCGTCGACGGACTGGCGCATCGTGTAGGGCGCCGTGGCGGTGACGGCGCTGGCCGGCTGGCTGCCCGCGGCAGGGGACCCCGAAGCGGAATCCAAAACCGACTGCGACGCCGCGGCGCGCAGCACGAGCGGCGCGGAGGCGTTCGCGACGGGGGCGCCGCCAAGCGCCGCAAACGACGACAGCGGCAACAACGTTGCGGCCAGCATCGCGATCTTTATTAGTCTCATCACACGGCTCCCAGAATGAACAGAGCATGGTGCCTGTGTGGCATTCCGAAAAACCTGTGAAATTTCGCAATCAATGCGGCGAAGCGGTGCAAATCTCTTCCATAACGCGGAGCGCGTCCGTATTCTCCATTCGATGCGTTTGCAGTTGCTTGTGCAGTCGCCGCCACCGTGGTGGCTTTCGTAACACGGCAGCCGGATCATGTAGCCGGCTATCGCCAAAAATCTCAACCGGAGAAACGACCATGCCGTATGTGACAACGAAGGACAACGTCGAAATTTTCTACAAGGACTGGGGCCCGAAAGACGCGCAGCCGATCGTCTTCCATCATGGCTGGCCATTGTCTTCCGACGACTGGGATACGCAGATGCTGTTCTTCGTCCAGAAGGGCTATCGCGTGATCGCCCATGACCGGCGCGGCCACGGCCGCTCGTCGCAAGTGTCGGAAGGACACGACATGGACCACTACGCCGCGGATGCTTTCGCGGTGGTCGAAGCGCTCGACTTGCGCAACGCGGTGCACATCGGCCATTCGACGGGCGGCGGCGAGGTGGCGCGTTACGTGGCGAAGCATGGCGAGCCTTCCGGCCGCGTGGCGAAGGCGGTGCTGGTGAGCGCCGTGCCGCCGCTCATGCTCAAGACCGAGGCGAATCCCGAAGGCTTGCCGCTCGAGGTTTTCGACGGCTTTCGCGCGGCGCTTGCAGCCAATCGCGCGCAATTCTTTGTCGATGTTCCGGCGGGCCCGTTCTACGGCTTCAACCGTGCGGGCGCGACAGTCCATCAAGGCGTGATTCAGAACTGGTGGCGTCAGGGGATGATGGGCAGCGCGAAGGCCCACTATGAGGGCATCAAGGCTTTTTCGGAAACGGACCAGAGCGGGGACCTGCGCGCGATCTCGGTGCCCACGCTCGTGCTGCACGGTGAGGACGATCAGATCGTGCCGTATGCGGACGCGGCGCTGAAGTCGATCAAGCTGCTGAAGAACGGCACGCTGAAAACGTATCCGGGCTTCCCGCACGGCATGTTGACGGTGAATGCGGATGTGTTGAACGCGGATCTTCTGGCGTTCGTGCAGGCGTAGTAGCGATTGACGTGAGTCCGCGTTTCGCGGGCTCACGCTCGAGCTGGCGGAAACGAACCGCCTCTACACGATCAGTACGCGATCAGTACGTCGGAACCGACGGATCGACCTGACGCGACCAGGCGTCGATCCCGCCTTGCAGATTGAAGACGTTGGCGTGGCCGCGCGATTCGAGGAACATGGCGACCTGGGCGCTGCGCGCGCCGTGATGGCAGATGCAGACGATCTGCGCGTCGTCGTCGAGTTCCTCGCTGCGCGCGGGAATCTCGCGCATCGGAATCGACACGATGCCCGGCATCGCCGCCGTTTGAATTTCCCACGGTTCACGCACGTCGAGCAACACGGGGGCGGGGCGCGACGTGTCGGCGAGCCATTCGGCGAGTGCGGGAGCGGTCAGGTTTTGCATCAGCGGGACTTCCGTTCAAAGGACGGCGGCGCGCGCCGGCCGTCCGTGAAAAACAGGCGAATCAGAACTTGAAGCGCGGCGGCTGCACGGCGTTGACGAGCGGCTCGACATACGTCTCGAACACGTCGGCAATGCGGTACTGCTTTTCGTCGATGCGCGTGATGATCTGCGCCTTCATGACCGGCGCCGTGCCGACGAATGCCGCCAGACGGCCGCCCACCTTCAGTTGTTCGAGGATTTCCTGCGGCAGCACGGGCAGTCCGCCCGACACGCAGATCACGTCGTACGGCGCGGCGGCGGACCAGCCGCGCGCGGCGTCGCCGGTCGCCACTTCCGCGTTGAGCACGCCGTTGGCGATCAGGTTGGTTCTCGCGAGTTCGGCGAGTTCAGGTTCGATGTCCACCGTCAGCACATGTTGCGCGCGATGCGCGAGCAGTGCCGCCATATAACCCGAGCCGGCGCCGATTTCCAGCACGCTTTCGTGCTTCTTCACCGCCAGTTCCTGCAGCGTGCGCGCTTCGACGCGCGGCGCCAGCATGTGCTGGCCGGCCGGCAGCGGCACTTCGAAGTCGACGAAGGCCAGTTCGTGGTACGCGGCGGGGACGAAGTTTTCACGCTTGACGATCGACAGCAGATTCAGCACGTCCTGGTCGAGCACTTCCCAGGGGCGGATCTGCTGTTCGATCATGTTGAAACGCGCTTGCTCGATGTTCATGGTGGATTGGCGGTTCTGGTTTGCGAGTTTTGCGATTTATCCGCTGCGCGGGCGCCTGGGCATGAGCCTCGGCATTGAAGCCGGCAGGCAGGCACGGCAGGGTAACTGCGGGATTGTACCAAATGGCGCCGGGGTTCCGGGCCAGGGCGCGCAGCGCGGCGCGGCTGCTTTTGTCCGCGTTGCCCCCCGTTGCCCCCGTGTTAATCCCTAGCAATCTGGCCTTGCACTTCGGGCTATCATCGCTCAAAAATGTAATCGATTACATTCTGGAGCCGCGTCCGTGTCGAGACCGACGTCGAAAGCGAAGCCTGTGGAAAGCGCTGCCACACGCGCAGCCGCAGTCACGCCCGCGCCCGAAGGTTTGTCGATCGCCGGCGTCGCGCGGCAGGCGGGCGTTTCCGTCGCCACGGTGTCGCGGGTGCTGAACGCGCACGAGAACGTGCGGCCCGCGACCCGCGACAAGGTGCTGGCCGCCATCGACGCAAGCGGCTACCGCGTCAACGAACTCGCGCGCAATCTGCGAACCGCGGAAAGCCGCCTGCTGCTGACGATGGTCCCCGACTTCGGCAATCCGTTTTACGCGGAGATCGTGCGCGGCATCGACAGCATCGCGCGTCAGCACGGCTACTTCATGCTTCTGTGCGATACCGGCGCCGACCCCGGCCGCGAGCGCAGCTACTTCGATCTGCTGCGCCGCCGCCGCGCGGACGGCGCAATCTGCCTCGATCCCGCGACGATCCAGCAGGCGCTCGGCGAAGCGTCGAGCGCGCTGCCGTGGGTCGCGTGCTGCGAGTTCGATCCGGCGATGGGCGTGCCGTATGTGGGCATCGACAACTATCGGGCCGCGGGCGACGCCGTGCGGCATCTGCTCGCGCGCGGCCACCGGCGCATCGGCCTCATCAATTCGGACGTCGACTACCTGTACGCGCGGCAGCGTCAGCAAGGTTATCTCGATGCGCTGACCGAGGCGGGCATCGAGCCGCTCGACGGCTGGCGCATGAATCTGAACAGTCTCGACTACGAGGCGGGCGCGTCGGCGGCGGTTTCGCTGATGCTGCCGAGGCAAGGGCGGGGACAAGGACAAACGGAGCCGCCGAGCGCGATCTTTGCCGTCTCCGACACGCTAGCGACCGGCGTCCTGCACGGCTTGCGCAGCATCGGCAAACGCGTGCCGCAGGATGTCGCCGTGGTCGGCTTCGACGACATCTCGATCGCCGCGCAAGTCGATCCGCCGCTCACCACCATCGCCCAGCCGATGCGCGAACTCGGCGAGACCGCCGCGCGCCTCCTGTTGCAGCGGCTCGCGAATCCGTTGGCGAATGTGCCGGGCGTGCTGCTGCCGCATCGGCTCGTGATTCGCGGGAGCACCTGAGCCATGAGTCTCGCGATCCGCTTCGACGACATCCGCAAAGACTTCGGCCCCGTGCGCGTGCTGCACGGCGTGAGCTTCGATCTCGCGCCGGGGCGCATCTACGGTTTGCTCGGCGAGAACGGCGCGGGCAAGTCGACGCTGATGAAGATTCTCGCCGGCTACGAAACCGCGACGTCGGGCACGTTGCTGGTCGACGGCCATGCGCAACACTTCGCCGGTTCGCGCGACGCCGAAGCGCAAGGCATCGTGCTGATTCACCAGGAGTTCAACCTCGCCGAGCATCTGACGATTGCGCAGAACATGTACCTCGGCCACGAGAAGCGGCGCGGCTGGTTCGTCGACGACGCCGCGATGCGCGCCGAAGCCGCGCGTTATCTCGCGCAGGTCGGGCTCGACAAGGCGCCGGATACGAAGGTGCGCGAACTGATCGTCGCGGAAAAGCAGATGGTGGAGATCGCGAAGGCGCTGTCGCGCCGCGCGCGTCTGCTCATCATGGACGAGCCGACCGCCACGCTCACGCCGTCCGAAACCGAGCGGCTTTTCACGCTGATGGCGAAGCTGAAGGCCGACGGCGCGACCATCGTTTATATCTCTCACAAGCTCGATGAAGTCGAGCGCATCACCGACGAAGTGATCGTGATGCGCGACGGCCGCTTCGTCGCGCGCAACGAAACGGCGGCGCTTGCGCGGCAGCAGATGGCGAACCTGATGGTCGGCCGCGACGTGTCCGACATGTTCCCCGACAAGATCACCGTGTCCGCGAGCGCGCCGGTCGCGCTCAAAGTCGAAGGGCTCGCGGTGCCGGAGTGGGTCGACAATCTGAGCTTCGACGTGCGCGCCGGTGAAGTGCTCGGCTTCGCCGGACTCGTCGGCGCGGGCCGCACCGAAGCCTTCGAAGCGATCATCGGTTTGCGCAAGCGCACCGCAGGGCGCATCGAAATCGCCGGCCATGCCGTCGATCTGAAAAGCCCGCGCGACGCAATGCGTCGCGGCCTCACGTATCTCAGCGAGGACCGCAAGGGCAAGGGCCTGCACGTGAACCTGAGCCTGCAGGACAACGTCACGCTGATGACGCTCGAACGCTACGCGCATCCGCTCCTCGACATGAAGGCGGGCCGCGACGCGTTGAAGCATGCGGTGAGCGAATTCGGCATACGCACGGGCGACCTGTCGAGCCGCGCGCGCATGCTCTCGGGCGGCAATCAGCAGAAGCTCGCGCTCGCCAAGTTTCTGCAGCCGGAGCCCGACGTGATCGTGCTCGACGAACCGACGCGCGGCGTCGACGTCGGCGCGAAACGCGACATCTATTTCCTGATTCATCGTCTCGCCGCGCAAGGCCGCGCGGTGATCGTCATTTCATCCGAACTGATCGAGCTGATCGGCTTGTGCCATCGCGTCGCCGTGATGCGCGCGGGACGTCTGCAAGCCACGCTCACGCTCGACCATCTGACCGAAGAGGAGTTGATCGCTCATGCGACCGGCACCCACTGAAGCCGTGCAATCCGGCCGCGCGTTGCGCTTCGCGCATCGTCTGTATGCGCTTGGGCCGTTCGCCGGCCTGATCGCGCTGTGCATCGCCGGCACGCTGCTCAATCGCGATTTCGCCACGCTCGACAACATGATGAACGTGCTCACGCGCACGTCGTTCATCGGCATCATCGCGGTCGGCATGACGTTCGTGATCATCTCGGGCGGCATCGATCTGTCGGTCGGCTCAATGGCCGCGCTGATCGCGGGCAGCATGATCTGGCTGATGAACGGGCTCGCGGCGGGCGTCGGCGGCCATACGTTCCCGCCGCTCGTCATCGTCACGTTGGGCATCGCATTCGCGCTCGTGCTCGGCGGACTGTTCGGCTGCGCGCACGGCTTGCTGATCACCAAGGGACGCATCGAGCCGTTCATCGTCACGCTGGGCACGCTCGGCATCTTTCGCGCGGTGCTGACGTGGCTCGCCGACGGCGGCGCGCTGACGCTCGACAATTCGTTATCCGATCTTTATGGGCCGGTGTATTACGCGAGCCTCTTCGGCGTGCCGGTGCCGATCTGGGTGTTTCTCGTGACGGCCGCAGGCGGCGCGCTGATTCTCAACCGCACCGCATTCGGCCGGCACGTCCAGGCGATCGGCTCGAACGAACAGGTCGCGCGTTATGCGGCGATACGCGTCGACACGGTGAAGATCGTCACGTATGTGCTGCTCGGCATCTGCGTCGGCGTGGCCACGGTGCTGTACGTGCCGCGCCTCGGCTCGGCGACGCCGACCACCGGCCTGCTGTGGGAGCTGGAGGCGATTGCGTCGGTGGTCGTCGGCGGAACGGCGCTCAAGGGCGGCGAAGGACGCGTGGTCGGCACCGTGGTCGGCGCAATCCTGCTGTCGGTGATCGCCAACATTCTGAATCTCACCAGCATCATCAGCGTGTATCTGAACGCGGCGGTGCAGGGCGTGGTGATTATCTTCGTCGCGTTCGTTCAACGCGGAAGGCGGTAGCGATTCACGGTGATTCACGGTGAAACAACGGAAGGGGCGCACGATCGCCTCACAACATCAGATAGGAGACACACCATGAAGCAGGTCATTCGAGCGATCGGCGCCGGCATGCTGGCGTTGGGCATAGTGAGCACGGCGGGCATCGCGCGCGCCGACGACAAGGTCACGCTGGGCGTCGCGATTCCAACCGCCGACCACGGCTTCACGGGCGGCATCGTCTGGTGGGCCAACAAGGCGAAGGCCGATCTGGAGAAAGAACATCCGAATCTGAAAGTGATCGTCAAGACCGCGGCCGGCTCGCCCGAGCAGGCCAACCAGTTGCAGGATCTCGTGACCGTCAACAAGATCAATGCGCTCGTGATTTTCCCGTTCGAATCGGCGTCGCTCACGCAACCGGTCGCGCAGGTGAAGAAGAAGGGCGTGTATGTGACGGTGGTCGATCGCGGCCTGACCGACACCAGCGCGCAGGATGCATACGTGGCCGGCGACAACACCGCGTTCGGCAGAATCCCTGCTGAATTTCTGGCGAAAGCGCTGGACGGCAAGGGCGACATCGTCGCGCTGCGCGGCATTCCGACCACGCTCGACAACGAACGCTGGACCGCTTTCACCGGCGTATTGAAGGGCTATCCGAACATCAAGATTCTCGACGCGAAATACGCGAACTGGAATCGCGACGACGCGTTCAAGGTGATGCAGGATTACCTCACGCGCTTCAAGCACATCGACGCCGTCTGGGCCGCCGACGACGACATGGCGGTCGGCGTGCTGAAGGCCATCGACCAGGCGAAGCGCAGCGACGTCAAGATCGTATTCGGCGGCGCGGGCTCGAAGGGCATGGTGAAGAACGTGATGGACGGCGCGCCGCTCATCAAGGCCGACGTGTCGTACTCGCCGAAATTCATCTACGACGCGATCAAGCTCACCGCCGAGGCGCGTCTCAAAGGCGAGAAGCTGCCGGCCACGACGATCATTCCTTCGGTGCTCATCACGAAGGAAAACGCGCAGCAGTTCTACTTCCCCGATTCGCCGTTCTGATCGTGAAGCGCGGCCCTCGTTAATGGGTAGATCAACCCAAGATCAAAGGAACCCAAGGTTAAAGGAACCCAACGATGAAAACCATCAAAGGTCCGGCGATTTTTCTCGCTCAATTCATGGGCGACGAGGCGCCGTTCGACAATCTCGCGCACCTGGCCAGTTGGGCCGCGAGTCTCGGCTTCAAGGGCATTCAGGTGCCGTGCGATGCGCGCCTGATCGATCTCGAACAGGCCGCGTCGAGTCAGTCGTATTGCGACGATTTGCGCGAGACCGTGGACAACGCGGGCGTGACGATCACCGAGTTGTCGACGCATCTGCAAGGGCAACTCGTGGCCGTGCATCCCGCGTACGACACGTTATTCGACGGCTTTGCGGCGGCTCACGTGCGCGGCAATCCGTCAGCGCGCACCGAATGGGCCATTGAGCAATTGAAGCTCGCGGCGAAGGCGTCGCAGCGTCTCGGGCTCGATGCGCATGTGTCGTTTTCCGGCGCGCTCGCGTGGCCGTATCTGTACCCGTGGCCGCAGCGTCCAGCCGGTCTGGTCGAAGCCGCATTCGACGAACTTGCGCGCCGCTGGACGCCGATTCTCGACGCATTCGACGCCGCCGGCGTGAACGTCTGCTACGAACTGCATCCGGGCGAAGACCTGCACGACGGCGTGACCTTCGAGCGTTTTCTCGATGCAGTGAGGCAGCATCCGCGCGCGAACATTCTCTACGATCCGAGCCATTTCGTTTTGCAGCAGCTCGACTACCTCGCGTTCATCGACATCTATCACGAGCGCATCAAGGCGTTTCATGTGAAGGACGCGGAATTCCGGCCGAACGGCAAGCAGGGCGTGTATGGCGGCTATAGCGGCTGGGTCGAGCGCGCGGGGCGTTTTCGTTCGCTCGGCGACGGGCAGATCGACTTTCGCGCGATCTTCTCGAAGATGGCGCAATACGATTTCCCCGGCTGGGCAGTGCTCGAATGGGAATGCGCGCTCAAGCATCCTCACGACGGCGCGCGCGAAGGCGCGCAGTTCATTCGCGAGCACATTATCCGCGTGGCCGAACATGCATTCGACGACTTCGCGGGCAGCGGCGTCGACGCGGCGCAGCTAAAACGCGTGCTCGGCATTTGAGCGTAGGTAAGCGTAGGTAAGCGTAGTCAAGCGCAGTGCAACGACAGCAACGACAGGCGAAAGGAAGAAGCGCGATGCCATACAAGAGACTCAGAAGACTCAGGCTCGGGATGGTCGGCGGCGGGCAGGGCGCGTTCATCGGCGCGGTGCATCGGATCGCGGCGCGGTTCGACGATCGCTTCGAACTGGTGGCGGGCGCGTTGTCGTCCGATCCGGAGCGCGCGCGTCAGAGCGCGGCGGAAGCGGGCGTCGGGCGCAGCTACGACGACTGGCGCGAGATGGCGCGCGTGGAAGCGGCACGCGATGACGGCATCGACGCGGTCGCTATCGTCACGCCGAATCATCTGCATGCGCCGGTCGCGACCGCGTTTCTCGAAGCCGGCATCCATGTGGTGTGTGACAAGCCGCTCGCCATTTCGCTCGCCGAAGGCGAAGCGCTGGCGAAACTCGCGCGCGAGAAGAACCGGCTCTTTGCGCTGACGCACACCTACTCCGGCTATCCGTTGGTGCGCCACGCACGCGAGATGATCGAAGCGGGCGGACTCGGCCAGATTCGCGTCGTGCAGGTCGAATACGCGCAAGACTGGCTGGCCGAACCGATTGAAAACGGCGGCCTGAACAAGCAGGCCGGCTGGCGCACGGACCCGGCGTTGGCGGGGCCGGCAGGTTGTCTCGGCGATATCGGCACGCATGCTTATCAGCTTGCCGCGTTCGTCACGGGCATGACGCCCGTCGCGCTTTCCGCGGAGTTGCATACGTTCGTGCCGGGACGGCGCATCGACGATCATGTGCAGGCCATGCTGCGCTACGCGAACGGCGCGCGCGGCATGCTGTGGGCGAGCCAGGTCGCGAGCGGCGCGGAGAACGCATTGCGTCTGCGCGTGTACGGAACCAAGGCGAGCCTCGCATTCGATCAGGAGCAGCCCAACGAATTGTGGTTCACGCCGCTTGGCGCAGCAGCGCAGCGTTTGACGCGCGCCCGCGTGAGCGGCGCGAGCGCGGCCCATGCGACGCGGGTGCCGGCGGGTCATCCCGAAGGTTATCTGGAAGCGTTCGCGCAGTTGTACAAGGACGCGGCGTTGCAGATCGAGGCGCTGAACGAGGGCCGCGCGCTGCCGCCGGAAAGTCTCTTGCTGACAACGGTGGATGACGGCGTGGCGGGTCTGCGTTTTATCGACGCCGTGCTGGCGAGCAGCGCGGCCGATGGTCAGTGGCGCGAGATTGCGCCGTAACCGTTCTAACCGCCTTTGCTCTTCTTGATCTGCGCTTCGAATGCGATATCGAGCTTGCTTGCCTTGCGAGGCTTGGGCGGGCCGTATGCGTCGACGAACTTGACGAAGTCGTCCAGCGTGAGCGGGTCGGAGACTTTCTTGTCGGAGCCGCCTGATTTGTCGACGAGATAAAAGAGGCCGCCCGAGAGGCTGATCGCGGCGAACTGCGGATTGCCGCTGCGCGTTTTCAGGCGCTCGACGGCGTGGATGGCTCGCGTGGTGCGCATGGTGTGGTAATGCCGGTCGGTTGAAGACTACTACTTTAACAATTTCAGCGCGGCGGTTAAGTTACGCGTGAAGCGCCGCTCCTCGCGTAACCGTCGCTTGTTAGACGCTTACTGGCTCAAGTACACGAACTTGCCGTTCTTAATGATGCCCATCACGCTCGCGCGCTGATCCAGTCCCACGTGATCCTTCGCGCTCGTACTCACGACGCCGTTCGGCACCACCAGTTCATGGGCGTGCTCGAGTTCGTTGCGCAGCGCCACGCGGAAAGCCTGCGTTCCCGGTTGCGCCGTCTTCAGCGCGCGCGTGACCGCATCCTGTAGACGCGGATAGACGCCCGCTGCATCGCCCGCGAATTGCGTGACGCTGCCGGCGCCGTACTTCGCTTCATAGTCGTTCGCGAACGCGAGCGCCGCTTTTTTCGCGGGATGATCCGCCGGCAACGTGCGCGCGACGACGACCGGCTGCGTCGGAAACAGCGTGCCTTCGACGTCCTTGCCGCCCAGCTTGATGAACTCCGGCGTCGCGATGCCGTGCGTCTGATAGATCGGCCCTTTATACCCGCGCTCGATCAGCGTGCGCTGCGGCAGCACCGTCGGCGTGCCCGCGCCGGCGATCAGAATCGCGTCGGGCTTCGCGGCCATCAGCTTGAGAATCTGCCCGGTGACGCTCGCGTCGGTGCGGTTATAGCGCTCGGTCGCGACCAGTTGAATGTGGCGCAGCGCGGCAAACTTGCTGAACTCGTTGAGCCAGCTTTCGCCGTAGCCGTCCGCGAAACCGATGAAGCCGACCGTCTTCACGTTATGGTTCGACATGTAGCGCGTCATCACGTCGGCCATCGCGCTGTCGGTCTGCGCCATCTTGTAGGCCCACACCTTCTTGCCTTCCTGCGGCTCGACCACGCTTGCCGAGCCGATCAGCGTGATCATCGGCGTCTGGCTTTCGGCGACCGGATCGAGCGCGGCCATCGCGGCCGGCGTGATGTTCGGGCCGACGATCACGTCGACGTGGTCTTCGTTGATCAGCTTGCGGATATTGCGCACGGCGGCGCCTGGGTCCGACGCGTCGTCGAGAAAAATATAGTCGGCTTTCTGGCCGGCGATCGTGGCCGGCCACATCAGCATCGCGTTCTTGCTGGTGATGCCGATCACGGCGGCCGGGCCGGTGCTCGACAGGTCGATGCCGACCTTGATGTCGGCATGCGCGGCGGTGGCGAGCAAGAGCGCGCCGAGAGCGGCGAGGCCGCGAAGTCTGTTTTTATGCGACGTCATCGATAGGTCTCCGTAGCGGACAAAGCAAAGCGCGTTGGTCAAATCAAAGTTCGTAGGTTTCGTGTTCGCCCTTGAGCGCCTGTTCGATCAGCCTGCGGTTCAGGCCCGGCGACAGAAGCTCGACCAGCGTATACACATAGCTGCGCAGATACGCGCCGTGCTTGAGCGCGACCCGCGTCACGTTGCTGCCGAACAGGTGGCCGACCGGCATCGCGCGCAGATGACGGTCGCGCTCGGCGTTGAACGCGATGTCCGCCATGATGCCGACGCCGAGGCCGAGTTCGACATACGTTTTGATCACGTCGGCGTCGATCGCCTCGAGCACGATGTCCGGATGCAGCGCGCGCAGCCGGAACGCCTCGTTGATCTTGGTGCGGCCGGCGAACGCGTTGTCGTAGGTGATCAGCGGATACTGGGTCAGATCGTCCAGCGACAACAGTTTGCGGTCGAGCAGCGGGTGATCCGGCTGCATCACGGCGACGTGATGCCACTGGAAGCACGGCAGCGACACGAGTTCTTTATAGTTGGAGATCGCCTCTGTGGCGATGCAGAGGTCCGCCTGGTCGTGCAGCACCATCTCGGCCACTTGCGTCGGGCTGCCTTGCAGAATCGAAAGGTGAACCTTCGGGAAGCGTTTCTTGAACTCCGCGATGGCGGCGGGCAGCGAATAGCGCGCCTGCGTGTGCGTGGCCGCGATCACCAGGTTGCCCTGATCCTGCGCCGCGTAGTCCTTGCCGACGCGTTTCAGGCTCTCGACTTCCTGCAAAATACGCTCGACCGATTGCAGGATGATGCGCCCCGGTTCGGTCAGCGAACGCACGCGCTTGCCGTGGCGCGTGAAGATTTCCACGCCCAGCTCGTCCTCGAGCTCGATGATCGCCTTGGAAACCCCCGGCTGGCTTGTAAACAGCGCCTTGGCCGCTTCGGTCAGATTGAAGTTCTGCCGCACAGCCTCGCGGACGAAGCGGAACTGCTGCAGGTTCATATATAACCTCTCCGCATATCAAAAGAATTTTTTAGTCGTTTGAAATATAAGGCGAGTTTATTACGATCTGTCCATCTTTTTCAATATGGATATCTGTATTTGTTATAAGCAAATGAGAGATAGGTCTAAACCCTGACTCCATCGAGCTGACAAACACGGATGTTCAGAAGCGCGGCGGAGCCGGAGCGCCGGTCGCCGGACCGTCGTGTGTGCAAGCCAAAAAATTGGGGTCCCCGAATGTACCAATACGATCAGTACGACCAGACCATCGTCGATGAACGGGTCGCGCAGTACGCCGATCAGGTTCGCCGCCGCTTGTCGGGCGAATTGAGCGAAGAGGAGTTCCGTCCGCTGCGTCTGCAGAACGGCCTGTACTACCAGCGCCACGCGTACATGCACCGCATCGCGATTCCCTACGGCAATCTGCGCAGCGACCAGCTTCGCATGCTGGCCGTGATCGCGCGCGAGCACGACCGCGGCTACGGCCATTTCTCGACGCGCTCGAACATCCAGTACAACTGGATCAAGCTCGAGGAAACGCCGGAGATTCTGCGCAAGCTCGCGTCGGTGCAGATGCACGCGATCCAGACCTCGGGCAATTGCATCCGCAACATTACCGCCGATCAGTTCGCGGGCGTGGCGCCCGACGAATTTGTCGACCCGCGGCCGTGGGCGGAAATTCTGCGTCAATGGTCGACGTTCCACCCCGAGTTCCTGTGGCTGCCGCGCAAGTTCAAGATCGCCGTTTCCGGTTCGCAGGAAGATCGCGCCGCCGTGCAGATTCACGACATGGGCGTGTATGTGAAGCGCAATGAGCAAGGCGAACTGGTGGTCGACATTCTGGCGGGCGGCGGTCTGGGCCGCACGCCGATCGTCGGCGCGGTCATTCGTCGCGATCTGCCCTGGCAACATCTGCTGACGTACAGCGAAGCCGTGCTGCGCGTGTACAACCGCTACGGCCGCCGCGACAACATGTACAAGGCGCGTATCAAGATTCTGGTGAAGGCGCTGTCGCCGGAGAAGTTCGCCGCGCAGGTCGAAGAGGAATGGCAGCATCTGAAGGACGGTCCTTCGACGCTGACGCAAGCCGAACTCGATCGTGTGTCGCAATACTTCCAGCCGCCGGTGTACGAGAAGCTCGCCGACACGGACGCTTCGTTCGAAAAGCATCTGCTCGAAAACCGTGGCTTCGCGCGTTGGGTCGAGCGCAATGTGCGTCCGCATAAGGTCGCGGGTTACGCGGCCGTCACGCTGTCGTTGAAGAACGGCATCGTCGCGCCGGGCGACGCAACCGACGCGCAAATGGAAGCCGTCGCCGATTGGGCCGACGAGTATTCGCTGGGCGAAGTTCGCGTGTCGCACGAACAGAATCTGATTCTCGCGAACGTCAAGAAGCGCGACCTGTTCGCGCTGTGGGAAAAGGCCAAGGCGCAAGGTTTTGCGACGCCGAACATCGGCTTGCTGACCGACATCATCGCGTGCCCGGGCGGCGATTTCTGCTCGCTCGCGAATGCCAAGTCGATCCCGATTGCACTCGCGATTCAGGAGCGTTTCAACGATCTGGACTTCGTGTATGACCTGGGCGACGTGTCGCTGAATATCTCGGGCTGCATCAACGCTTGCGGTCATCACCATGTGGGCAACATCGGCATTCTGGGGGTCGATAAGGACGGCTCGGAGTGGTATCAGGTGACGCTCGGCGGCGAGCAGGGCACGGGCGCAACCGGCGCGCATCTCGGCCGCGTGATCGGCCCGTCGTTCTCGGCGGAAGAAATGCCGGACGTGATCTCGAAGGTGATCGACACGTTCGTCGAGCATCGCGAGGAAGGCGAGCGTTTCATCGACACGTACAGCCGCATCGGCATCGCTCCGTTCAAGGAACGCGTGTACGCATCGCGTCAACCGGCTCACGCGTAAGCGCGCAAAGGATACAGAACAGATGGCTTCTATCATCAAGAATCGCGCGATCGTCAACGATGACTGGACGCTCGTGCGTCCCGCCGAAGACGGCTCGCTGCCCGCGGTGAACGAACTGCCGGCCGGCAAGATCATCGTGCCGCTCGCATTCTGGCAAGCCGAGCGCGACGCATTGAGCGCCTCGCGCGGCGCCGCTGAACTCGGCGTGTGGCTCGCGCCGGACAGCGAACCGGCGGACATCGCCGGCGATTTCGACAAGCTCGCGGTAATCGCCGTGGACTTCCCGGTGTTTCGTGACGGCCGCGGCTACAGCATCGGCCGCCTGCTGCGCGAGCGCTATGGCTACAAGGGCGAATTGCGCGCCATCGGCGACGTGCTGCGCGACCAGGTGCGTTTGATGTTGCGTTGCGGCTTCGACGCATTCGCCGTGCGCGCGGATAAAGACATTAGCGACGCCATCAAGGCATTCGACGATTTCACCGTGCAGTATCAGGGCGCGTTCGATGAACCGGCGCCGCTGTTCCGCCGCCGCGCTGCTTCGGCTTCGTCGTCGGCTGCTTCGCAAAAGGTTTCGGCATGAGCGCCGCTTTATCGCAGTCGCTCGCGCCCGAACTCGCTGCGAAAGTCGAGCGCCTCAATGCGCTGCTCGATTCGATCGCCGCGCGTCACGCGAACGTGAAGTTCGCGAGCAGCCTCGCCGCCGAAGACATGCTGCTCACGCACGCGATCCTGTCGCGCGGCGTGAAGATCGGCATCTTCTCGCTGAACACGGGCCGCTTGCACGCCGAGACGCTCGGCATGATCGATCGCGTGAAAGAGCGTTATGGCTACGACATCGAGCAGTTTCATCCGCAAGCTGCCGCCGTCGAAGAATACGTCGCGTCGCATGGTCTGAACGCGTTCTATGAAAGCGTCGATCTGCGCAAGCGCTGCTGCGAAATCCGCAAGGTCGAGCCGCTCAATCGCGCGCTGTCGGATGTCAGCGCATGGGTGACGGGCCAGCGCCGCGAGCAGTCGGTCACGCGTGCCGAACTGCACGAGGAAGAGCACGACGCCGCGCGCAACATCGCGAAGTTCAATCCGCTCACGGACTGGACCGAAGCCGAAGTATGGGATTACCTGAAAGTGTTCGACGTGCCGGTGAATCCGCTGCATGCGCGCGGTTATCCGAGCATTGGCTGCGAGCCGTGCACGCGCGCCGTGCGTCCCGGCGAAGACAGCCGCGCGGGCCGCTGGTGGTGGGAGTCGCGCGACACGAAGGAATGCGGACTGCACATCACGACGATCACGCCGATTGCGGTGGATCGCAGCGAGAACGCCCCGGCCTGAAGCATCGCTTATTGATGCGGCGTGGAGTTGAAGACTTGTCTTTGCTTCTTCACGCCGCACATACCGAATTGAATCTGTGCGCTTCGCGAGCAACCGCTCGACAAGCGAATCAACGAAGGACCCAAACATGAGCACCACGCTCGATTCCACTGTCAACGCTCCGCTTGCCAACACGGCGAACCGGATGGATCACCTCGATTGGCTCGAAGCCGAGTCGATTCATATCCTGCGCGAACTGGTTGCCGAATGCAGCAAGCCGGCGCTGCTGTTTTCGGGCGGCAAGGATTCGGTCGTCGTGCTCGCGCTCGCACTGAAGGCGTTCGGCATCGGCGCGAATCGCAAGACCGTGCTGCCGTTTCCGCTCGTGCATATCGACACGGGCCACAACTACGACGAAGTGATCGACTTCCGCGACCGTCGCGCGAAAGAGATCGGCGCGGAACTGGTGGTTGGCCACGTTGAAGATTCGATCAAGCGCGGCACGGTGCGTCTGCGTCGCGAAACGGATTCGCGCAATGCGGCGCAAGCGGTGACGTTGCTTGAAACCATCGAACAGCATGGCTATACCGCGCTGATCGGCGGCGCGCGTCGCGACGAAGAAAAGGCCCGCGCGAAAGAGCGCATCTTCTCGTTCCGCGACGAGTTCGGCCAATGGGACCCGAAGGCGCAGCGCCCCGAACTGTGGAGCCTGTACAACGCGCGTCTGCATAACGGCGAACATCTGCGCGTGTTCCCGATTTCGAACTGGACCGAACTCGACGTGTGGCAATACATTGCGCGCGAGAAGCTCGAATTGCCGTCTATCTACTACGCGCACCAACGCGAGATCGTGCGCCGCAACGGCCTGCTCGTGCCCGTCACGCCGCTCACGCCGATGCGCGAAGGCGAAGTCAGCGAAACGGCGGTGGTGCGTTTCCGCACGGTCGGCGACATTAGCTGCACCTGCCCCGTTGAAAGCGATGCGGATGACCTCGAGAAAATCATCGCCGAAACGGCCGTGACCGAAATCACGGAGCGCGGCGCGACCCGGATGGACGATCAGGTCTCCGAGGCCGCGATGGAACAGCGCAAGAAGCAAGGTTATTTCTAAGCACGCCGACATACGTAAAGGAACATCATGAGCAGCATTCACCAACCAGAAGACCTCGGCGTGCTTCGCTTCATCACCGCGGGTAGCGTCGACGACGGCAAGAGCACGTTGATCGGCCGCCTGCTGTACGACAGCAAGGCTGTCTTGAGCGACCAGCTTTCCGCGTTGTCGCGCGCGAAGAACAAGCGCACCGTCGGCGACGAAATCGACCTCGCGCTCCTCACCGACGGTCTCGAAGCCGAACGCGAGCAGGGCATCACGATCGACGTCGCGTATCGCTACTTCGCGACCGCGAAGCGCAAGTTCATCATCGCCGATACGCCGGGCCACGAGCAGTACACGCGCAACATGGTGACGGGCGCATCGACCGCGCACGCGGCGATCATTCTCGTCGACGCAACGCGCGTGACCTTCGTCGACGGCGTTGCGCAACTGTTGCCGCAGACCAAGCGTCACAGCGCGATCGTGAAGCTGCTCGGCTTGCAGCATGCGATCGTCGCGATCAACAAGATGGATCTGGTCGATTACAGCGAGACGCGCTTCAACGAGATTCGCGACGCGTATGTCGAACTCGCGCGTCAGCTCGGTTTGAGCGATGTGCGCTTCGTGCCGGTGTCGGCGCTGAAGGGCGACAACATCGTGACCGCCAGCGAGCGCATGCCGTGGTACGCGGGCGAGCCGCTGCTCGATCTGCTCGAAGCACTGCCGGTGCAAGTGCCGACGGGCCAGGCGCTGCGTTTCCCGGTGCAATGGGTCGCGCGCCAGGACGGCAGCCAGGCCGACGACTTCCGCGGCTACATGGGCCGCGTCGAAGCGGGCGAGGTCAAGGTCGGCGACACGATCGTCGTGCTGCCGGCCAATCGCGAAGCGACGGTTGCCGAGATCATCGCGCCGGTGGTGGGCGGCACGGCCGCGGTAGACCGCGCGTTTGCCGGTCAGACGGTGACGATCCGTCTCGCGGAAGACGTCGACGTGTCGCGCGGCGATACGTTCGTGCTGCGCGAGGCCGCGCCTGAACCCGCGAAGAAGCTCGAAGCGGACCTCTGCTGGTTCGACGACACGCCGCTTTCGACGCAGCGCAAGTATCTGCTGAAGCAGACGACGAACACTGTGTTCGCGCGCATCGGCTCGATCAAGGAAGTGCTCGACGTGCATACGCTGTCGCAGTCGACGGATCGCCGCGAACTCGCGATGAACGACATCGGCCGCGTGGCGCTCACGTTGCAAAGCCGCTGGTGTGCGACGTGTACGACTCGCATCAGGGCACGGGCGCGTTCGTGCTGATCGACGAAGCGACGCATCACACGGTCGCGGCCGGCATGATCCGCGCGTTCTCGGCGTAACGGCGATTGATTGGCAGCGAGCGCACTGACGAACAGGCTGACACACATGGGTAAGGTTTATCTGATCGGCGCGGGACCAGGCGCCGCCGACCTGATCACGGTGCGCGGCGCGCGGCTTCTCGCGGGCGCCGACGTCGTGCTGCACGACGCGCTGGTGGAGCCGGCGATGCTCGACTACGCGCCGTCCCACGCAAAGCGGATTGCTGTCGGCAAGCGCTGCGGACAGCTATCGACGGCGCAGCAGTTCATCAACAAGCAGATCGTCGATGCGGCTCTCGAACACGAAGTCGTCGTGCGGTTGAAGGGCGGCGATCCGATGCTGTTCGGTCGCGCGGACGAGGAAATGCGTGCGCTCGAGGCCGCGGGCATCGAGTATGAAGTGGTGCCAGGCATCACGGCTGCGCTCGCCAGCGCGGCGTCCCTGAAGCGTTCGTTGACGTTGCGCGGCGTGTCGCGCAGCGTCGCGCTCGCGACGTTCAGCCGCGCGCCGGGCTCCGATGAAATTCGCGAGCAGGTGAACGCCGATTCGCTCGTGTTTTATATGGGGCGTGACAGCGGCGTCGAGATTGCGCAGCAGTTGATCGACGCGGGCAAGCCGGTTTCGACGCCCGTCGCGATTGTCGAGGCCTGCAGCACCGAGCGTGAGCGCATGCTGACGTTGACGCTCGAAGAGCTGGCTGCGGGGGAAGCGCAAAGATGGCTGGACGCTTCGCAACCGAGTCTGTTGATGATCGGCGAGGCGTTTGCGCCGCGCGAAGGTGTGGAGGCGAAGGACGCGGCGCGCTCTGTGGCGGGTGGGATTCTGGTGGCGGCTTAAACGCCGGCTGCGACTAGCGATCCTGGAACAAAAGAATCACCCCTGCCGCAAGCAATACCCCACGACAGCATCGAGCACAGCCTCATCCTCACCCACGGCAACCGCGCACGTAATGTCCACCGAAGGCTGCGCGTCGCGGCAACGCTGAATCAACTCGGGCAGATCTTTCCTGATATGCCCGCCTTGCCCGAAGAACACGGGCACGACGGTAATCGCATCGCAGCCGTCGGCAACGAGTTCGCCGACCGCGGTGGGCAAATCCGGCTCCATCAACTCGAGAAAAGCGAGACGCACACGGCCATCGTCGCCGTTCGCGCCCGAAGCGCGCGCTGCGCGCAGCTTCTGCGCGAGCCGCTCAAAGGGCTCACGCCAGCGCACATCGCGTGCGCCATGCCCAAACAGGATCAACCCATGCGTAGCCATCGCGAAGGCTCCTAATGGCGATCAACCCACTTTAGCCCGACGAGGCCGAGCACCAGATAAACCAGTCCAGGCGTGGCCGCCGTCAACGGCGCTGGCCACGTGTTTAGCGTGCCGATATGCGAGAACAGCGTGTTGAACAACTGGAAGCTCATGCCGAGCATGATCCCGCCGAACACCTTCATACCGACGACGCCAGCGCGCGTATGCAGATACGCGAAGGGTAGCGACAGCACCAGCATCACGAACACCGCAAACGGATACAGCACCTTGCGCCACAGCGCGATTTCATAGCGCTGCGTGTCCTGATGATTCTCGGTCAAATGCTGAATGTAGCGGAACAGGTTGAACATCGACATGCGATCCGGCGACACCAGCAGCACCGACAAAATCTGCGGCGTCAATTCCGAGCGCAACGAATATTCGGGCAGCGCAACCTGCCTCGCGCGATACACCGGATTCAGCGCATCGGCCGGCGTGCCGGAAGGCGGGGGCACGTCGATCAACTGAGTATCCGTCACGCCGGTCAATTGCCAATGACCGGGCGGCTGATACACGCCGCTCTTCGCAATGCGCACATTCGAGAGCCGGAACTTCGAATCGAACTCGTAAATGCGGACGTTGCTGATGGTCGCGTCCGGCTTCAGTTCGCCGACGTTGACAAAGCGCGTGACCTGCTCGCCGTCGGCGCGCGCGGTCAGCGTGTCCTTCACCCATACGCCCGACTGGAAGTTGCTCGACACCGACGACCCGAGCGCCTCGAGCCGCACGCGCTCGGACAACTGATCCGTGTACGGGCCGACCACTTCGCCGATCAGGTACGTCAAAAACACCAGCGGAATGCCGATTTTCAGCAGCGAGCGCAGCGCCTGATTAGTGGCGAGCCCGGACACGCGAAAGATCGTGTACTCGGAATTCGCCGCCATTTGCGCGAACACGTAGATCGCGCTGATCAGCGCGGCGACCGGAATGATCTCGTAGAAACGCGACGGCGTTTGCAGCGCGACGCGCAGCACCGCATACTGGAATTTATAGTTGCCGTGGCCGACCGAGTTCAGTTCGTTGATCAGGTCGAAGAAAAAGAACAGGCCCGAAAACGCGAACAGAATGAAGATGAACGTGAGGTAGACCTGACGCGCGAAGTACCTTTCATAGATGCGCATTGATCAGGCTCCCTGCGAACGGCTGAACATGGCCCTCGTGAAGAGCGGCCGGTTGCGCACGCGCAGCCAGAAGATAAACGCGACAATCGCTGCCACGATGACATGCAGAATCACGAGCCCGAGCGCGAACGACATCTTGCCTTGCTCGATCCACGACTGCACGACGTTCAGCAGATTCGAATACGTCAGATAGATCAGCACGGCCATCACGAGATTGATCGTGCGGCTGCGCCGCGGGTTCTGATGCGCGAGCGGAATGGCGAGCAGCATCAGATTGATTGCGATAAGCGGCAGCCCCGCGCGCCACGCGAATTCGGCAAGATTCACCTGGGTCGGATTGCGCAGCAGCGTGAGCGTGGGCGTGCCCGTCGTGGTGGGCGTGTTGACCACCGGCTGACTCTCGATTTTGACGCCGTAACGCTCGAACTCCATGATGCGGAAATCCGGATGCCCCGGCTCGCCTTCATAGCGCCGGCCGTTTTCGAGCACGACGAAGCGGTCGCCGTTCTTGTGCGTTTCGGTATGGCCGTTCTTCGACACGACCACGTTGACCTTGCCGTTCTCGGTGCTCGTCACGAACACGTTCTCGACGTGGCCCTGATCCGGCGACATCTTCTCGATGAAGAACACACGATGGCTGCTAGCCGATTCGCGAAACTGGCCAGGCGCGAGCAGTGAAACTTCGTCGCGCTGCTGAAAGCGCGCGCGGATCATTTTGCTTTGCTGATTCGACCACGGCCAGCCGACGAACACGAAGAAACAGATAAGAATAATGATCGGCGTGGCGAACATGCCGATGGGCTTGATAAACCGGGTGAGACTCACGCCCGACGAAAGCCAGACGACCATCTCGGAGTCTTTGTACCAGCGCGTCAGCACGAACAGGATCGACACGAACAAAGTGGCGACGAGCATGATGGCGAGATAGCCGATCACGGTCAGGCCGATCAGGACCAGCACGTCGCGCGGGTCGATCTCGCCTTGCGCCGCGAAGCCGACGATGCGGATCATCATCGTGGTCAGCACGAGCGTAAGCAGAACCATGAACACGGCACCAGCCGTATACGCGAGTTCGCGCTGGAGGGAGCGTTCGAAGATCATTATTGATGACGAGAGGGGGCGCTCTGAGCGACGCGCGGATTGCTTTCCGCCACGCCTCCGGTGCAGCCGCCGCAGGAAAAATAGCGGATAATTGCGGCTTTCATCCTAAGCCCAGATTTTATCCGAGGACAAGCGCGATGGACTTTAGCATAAAAGCCTGTGATTGGACCAAAGGCTCGTCAAACGGTTTCCTCACCGGGAAATCGGATTGCATCGTAATCGGCGTGTTCGAGTCGCAGACGCTCTCAGGCGCGGCACTCGAAATCGACGTAGCCACCAAGGGCCTCCTGACCCGCATCATCAAGGCGGGCGACATGGAAGGCAAAGCGGGCAGCACGCTGTTCCTGCATGAAGTCTCGGGTATCGGCGCATCGCGCGTGCTGCTCGTCGGGCTCGGCAAACAGGACGCTTTCAGTCAGAAAGCCTATGGCGAAGCAGTGCGCGCGGCATGGCGCGCGTTGCTCGCCACCAAGGTCGTGCAGGTTACGTTCACGCTGGCGCAACTGCCCATCCTCGAGCGTTCGGCCGACTGGGCTGTGCGCGCCGCGATTCTCGCGCTGCGCGAACTGACCTACAAGTTCACGCAGATGAAGAGCAAGCCGGACAACTCGGCGCGCGCGCTGAAACGCATCGTGTTCAGCGTGAATACCGGCGACGAGAAGGCCGCCAAGCTCGCCGCGAAGCAGGGCGCCGCGCTCGCCAACGGCATGGACCTGACGCGCGACCTCGGCAATCTGCCGAGCAA
The DNA here is from genome assembly GCF_000172415.1 of Paraburkholderia graminis C4D1M. Classification (GTDB taxonomy): domain Bacteria; phylum Pseudomonadota; class Gammaproteobacteria; order Burkholderiales; family Burkholderiaceae; genus Paraburkholderia; species Paraburkholderia graminis. The sequence goes on along the minus strand of NZ_ABLD01000004.1, from coordinate 380,049 downwards.
CGTCTGCACGCCGACTTATCTCGCGAACACCGCGAAGAAGCTCGCGAAAGACTGGAAGCTGAAGGTCGAAGTGCTCGGCGAAAAACAGTGCGAAGCGCTGAAGATGGGCTCGTTCCTGTCGGTCACGGCGGGCTCCACCGAACCTGCGCAGTTCATCGTGCTGCAGTACCAGGGCGGCGCCGCGAAGGCCGCGCCGGTCGTGCTGGTCGGCAAGGGCGTGACGTTCGACACGGGCGGCATTTCGCTCAAGCCCGGCGAAGGCATGGACGAAATGAAGTACGACATGTGCGGCGCCGGTTCGGTGCTGGGCACATTGCGCGCGGTCGCCGAAATGGGCCTGAAGATCAATGTGGTCGGCATCATTCCGGCTGTCGAGAACATGCCTTCGGGCACGGCCACCAAGCCGGGCGACATCGTCACGAGCATGAAGGGCCTGACAATCGAAGTGCTCAACACGGACGCCGAAGGCCGTCTGATCTTGTGCGACGCGCTCACTTATGCGGAGCGCTTCAAGCCCGCCGCGGTGATCGACATTGCCACGCTGACGGGCGCTTGCATCATCGCGCTCGGTCATCACAACAGCGGCCTCTTCTCCAAGAACGATGCGCTGGCGGGCGAGCTGCTCGACGCATCGCGCGAGGCATCGGACCCGGCCTGGCGCCTGCCGCTCGACGACGAGTATCAGGAACAGCTCAAGTCGAATTTCGCGGACCTCGCGAATATCGGCGGCCGGCCGGCGGGCAGCGTGACGGCGGCGTGCTTCCTGTCGCGCTTCACCGACGCGTATCCGTGGGCGCATCTGGACATTGCCGGCACGGCGTGGAAGAGCGGCGCGGCGAAGGGCGCCACCGGACGTCCGGTGCCGTTGCTCGCGCAGTTCTTGATCGATCGCGCCGCGGACGGTCGGGCCGTGGACGGCCGCGCGGCGCAATGACGCATCGCAGTAACGTTGCGCGCGTCGCAGGTGTCCCACGTGTCGCAGAGCGCGCCGAAAGCGTAAAGCGGGGCCGCCGATGACTCGAATCGACTTCCATTCGAACGTCGGCGACTCGCTGCTTTATGCGTGCCGCCTGGTGCGCAAGGCGTATCAGGCGGGGCAGCCCACCATCGTCGTGGCTGAGCCCGAGCGGCTGCGCGCGTTCGACGAGCAACTGTGGACTTTCTCGGCGCTCGACTTCGTGCCGCACTGCATGGCGGGCACGCCGCTCGCCGCGCAAACGCCGATCGTGCTGGCCGCGAACCTCGACGACGTGCCGCATCATCAGGTGCTTCTCAACCTCGGTGCGACCGTGCCCGCGCAGTTCGCGCGCTTCGAAAGGTTGCTCGAAGTGGTCGGTAACGCACATGACGAACTCATTGCCGGGCGCGAGCGCTATCGCTTCTATCGCGATCGCGGCTATGCTTTGAACAACTATAAGCAGGGCGGCTAGAGCTTCGTCCCGCCTCGCGTCATGTGTTGCGTTGTGTCCTGTCAAGGCGCGCCGGCGCATACGCGGCCTGCTTCCGCTACGACTCAAACACGGAGGGCGCACGTGTCCGATTCCAACGATAATTCGATTCCTATTCTGCAAGAGGTGCTCGTGCCGGGCCATGCGGCGCAACGGCGCGAGCCGCAGAGCGGCGGTGGGGGTGCGGGTGCGGCTGGTGTGCCGGGCGGTGGTGAATCGGCTGGTGCTGCTGCGGCTGGTGCTGCGCCGGCTGGTACTGCGGCCGCGCCAGCGCCTGTGCCGGTCGCTACCCGGACCGATACTCAGAGCACGGCTCAGGCAGATACTAAGCCTGCCGCTCAGCCCGCTGAGGCCGCCATTCAGCCTACGGCTCAGAGTGCCCCTCAGAGTGCCGCTCAGCCCGCGGCTCGCTCCGATACACCTCTGCGCGAACCCGAAGACCTGCGTGAGCCCGGCCTAACAGCCGAGCCCGAACTCGCGCCGCAGCCGGTTCTCTCGCCCGAACAAACGTTGACCCCCGAGCCCGTGCTTGCACCGGAGCCTGGCGCAGCGACGCCGGCGCATTCCGCACAGCACGCACAGCCAACCACCTATCCCGACGATGCCCATCGCGCAGCCGAAGCCGAGCACGCGCATGACGAGGTGCTGGCTGCATCGGCGGGCGTGTTCGATCGCACCGAGCCGCCGACGCCGCTCGAGGCGGGCGCCACCGTGCCGCCGGATTTCGCGCACGAAGCGGGCGAGCAGGCATCGTCCGCCGTCGATGCAGAGGTTATCGCCGGGCGTCTACAGGAACGATTCGCGGATTTTCTGGCGGGCGATGGACGCGGCATCGTCGAAGCGCGCTGCCGCAGCGCCGTGCAGGAGCACACGACCCGGCTCGTCGATCAGATCACACGCGAAGTGGTGTCCACGCTCGCGAACGAAATGACGGGCTGGGTGCGCGAAGCGGTGGAAGCGGAGATCGCGCGGCGAACACCGAAAGCGTGATCGAAGAGAGGGTCGCGTATCGAGCGCGGCTCGCGCCGTGGCGCTGATAGTTCAGGCGCGGCCCGCTCGTACCTGGTCAAGGCCGATCAAGTCGATCAAAACAAGCCGCGCTACTTCAACGTCAACACCCAGCTCGCGAGCGTGGCCGCCTGGTCGGGCGTGAGCTGCGTGTTCGCGGGCATCGGCACCTGGCCCCACACGCCGGTGCTGCCATCCAGAATCTTGTGCTTGAGATAAGTGGTCGCGTCTTCGCGGCCCGAATATTTCGCGGCCACGTCGTGCAGCGCCGGTCCCATGAACGGCCGCGCCACCGAGTGGCAGCTCATGCAGTTTTGCTGTTGTGCAAGCGCGAGTCCCGCCGCCGCTTCCGCATGCGCGGTCGCGCTGACGCCCATCGACAACGCGGCGAACACGGCAGCCGCTGCAAGCACCGCATACGACATTGATTTCATTCTGGTCTCCGCCGGTGCGGATGCCCGGCTTGTGGTGCCGGCATTATAAAAGGAAAGGGGCACACGGTTTTTCGTGCGCCCCTTTCGCTTTTACGTAGGGCTAATGCAGCGACGTTTTGCCCGCCTGCATCGTTACAAACCTTCCCGCGTCGCTTCCAAACCGCATCGCCATCAACCGGTGACCGCCCCCTTGTTGGCCGGCAACGCCAGCGCCGAGTACTTCGCCAGCACGCCGCGCGTGTAGCGCGGCTTCGGCTGCTGCCAGGCGGCGCGGCGGCGCTGCAATTCGGCGTCGTCGACGTTCAGTTGCAAGAGCAACCTGTGTGCGTCGATGGTGATCGAATCGCCTTCCTGCACGAGCCCGATCGTGCCGCCGACGAACGCTTCCGGCGCGACGTGGCCGACCACCATGCCCCATGTGCCGCCCGAAAAGCGTCCGTCGGTGATGAGGCCGACGCTTTCGCCGAGCCCTTTGCCGATAATCGCCGACGTCGGCGCGAGCATTTCCGGCATGCCCGGACCGCCCTTCGGGCCGAGATAGCGCAGCACGACGACATCGCCGGCAACGATCCTATCGGCCAGAATCGCTTCGAGCGCGCTTTGCTCGTCGTCGAACACGCGAGCCGGCCCGGTGATCACCGGGTTCTTCAGGCCCGTGATCTTCGCCACCGCGCCGTCTTCGGCGAGATTGCCCTTCAGGATCGCGAGATGGCCTTCCTTGTACAGCGCCTTCTCGATCGGGAAGATCACCTGCTGATCGGCGCGCGGCTTGCCCGGCACGTCCTTCAGTTCTTCGGCGAGCGTCTTGCCCGTGATGGTGATGCAGTCGCCATGCAACAGACCCGCGTCGAGCAGAATCTTCATGACCTGTGGAATGCCGCCGGCCTTGTGCAGGTCGGTCGCGACGTACTGGCCCGATGGTTTCAGATTGCAGATCACCGGCACTTTTTTGCGGATGCGCTCGAAGTCCTCGATCGTCCATTCCACTTCAGCCGCGTGCGCGATCGCCAGATAGTGCAGCACCGCGTTGGTCGAGCCGCCCGTCGCCATGATCAGCGCGACGGCGTTTTCAATCGACTTCTTCGTGATGATGTCGCGCGGCTTCAGGTCTTTCTTGACGGCTTCGACGAGCACGCGCGCCGACTCAGCGGCCGAGTCGACCTTTTCGTGGTCGGGGTTCGCCATCGTCGACGAATACAGCAGCGACATGCCGAGCGCTTCGAATGACGAGCTCATCGTGTTGGCCGTGTACATGCCGCCGCACGAACCCGTCGACGGGCACGCGTTCTTCTCGATGCCTTCGAAGTCCTCTTCCGACATGCGGCCCGCCGTGAATTCGCCGACCGCCTCGAACGACGACACGATGGTCAGATCGGTGCCCTTCCAGTTGCCCGGACGGATCGTGCCGCCATACACGTAGATGCCCGGCACGTTCATGCGCGCGAGGCCGATCATGCCGCCGGGCATGTTCTTGTCGCAGCCGCCGATCACGACCACGCCGTCCATCCACTGACCTTGTACGCAGGTCTCGATGCAGTCGGCGATCACTTCGCGTGAGACGAGCGAGTACTTCATGCCTTCGGTGCCCATCGACATGCCGTCCGAGATGGTCGGCGTGCCGAAGATCTGCGGATTCGCGTCCGTGCCCTTGACCGCGGCGACGGCGGCGTCGGCAAGACGCTGCAGGCCGGCGTTGCATGGCGTGATCGTCGAATGGCCGTTCGCGATGCCGATCATCGGCTTGTCGAAGTCTTCCTTCTGATAGCCGAGTGCGTAGTACATCGAGCGGTTCGGCGAACGGGCCACGCCTTGCGTGATGTTCTTCGAACGACGGTTGTATGGCATGGGGAACTCCAGTCTGTTTGTTTTGCTGGTCGGTCCAGTGTAGTTCGGACGCGTCGGGCAAGAATGCAATTTTGCGAGATGCGTGTCCAATATATTATTAGCGGCTTATTAGGTCGTAAAATGTCTTAATCATGCTGCCCGCCGTTCCCGACCTGCGTCAATTGCGCTATTTCGTGACCGTGGCCGAAGAAAAGCACTTCGGCCGCGCCGCCGCGCGCCTGTCGATGACGCAGCCGCCGTTGTCGCAGGCAATTCGCGCGCTCGAGGAGACGCTCGGCGTCGAGCTGTTCGCGCGCACCAAGCGCTCGGTGGAGCTGACGCGCGTCGGCGCCGACCTGTTGCCCGAAGTTCAGCGTCTGCTGGCGGGCGCCGAAGGATTGCGGCCGCTTGCGCAAAGTCTTGCGCGTGGCGAGGCGGGCGTGCTCTCGCTGGCGTTCGTATCGACGGCGGATTACGGTTTGCTGCCGCGGCTCTTGCGCGAGTTCGGCGCGCGTCATCCGCGCGTGCGGCTCGAACTGACCGAAGCCACGAGCGACGTGCAGGTGGATGAACTCGTGGCCGGCCGCATCGACGCCGGCCTCGTGATCGCACCGCTGCCGTCGCGTCATGCGATGCAGCTTTCGTGGCTGCCGATCGAGCGCGAGCCGCTCGTCATCGCGATGTCGACGGAGATGGCGGCGCGGGTCGCGCATGGTGGGGCGCATGGGGCGGCGGCCACGGACAGCGCCGGCGAGCCGCACGCCGAATGGCTCGACGCGCCGGTCAGTCTGCGCGAGGTCGCCGACGCGCCGCTCGTCATCTTCCCAAGACGTTTGGCGGCGGGCTTTTATGACATCATTATGGATTGCTACGGCGTCGCGGGGCTCGTGCCGCGCATCGGCCAGGAGGCGATACAGATGCAGACCATCGTCAGCCTCGTGTCGGCCGGCATGGGTGTCGCACTGGTGCCGCAATCGCTGCGTAACCTGCGCCGCACCGGCGTCGTGTACCGGCCGTTGCGCGAGTCCGTGCCCGCCATCGAGACAGGCCTCGTCTGGCGCAGCGCCGAGGTGAGTCCGGTGCTCGCGGGCTTTATCGACATCGCGCGGGCGCATGCCGCCGCTGCCGATATGCAGCCGGCCACGTCACGCATCTAGCGCCACGGCGGCGAACGCATTGCGCGCAAAGCCGTCCAATGCAGGCGGCGCGCGAGCCGTCCGTCATCCCTACCAACCCGCTTCTGAACCCGAACTGCCCATAACAACACGATGCTCATTCACCCGAACTTCGACCCCGTCGCCATTCACCTGGGGCCGCTTGCCGTGCGCTGGTATGGACTGATGTACCTCGTCGCGTTCATCGCGGCGATCGTCGTCGGCCGGCTGCGGCTGCGCTTGCCGTACGTCGCCGCGCAAGGCTGGACGCCGAAAGACATCGACGACATGCTGTTTTACGGCGTGCTCGGCACGATTCTCGGCGGCCGGCTCGGCTACGTGCTGTTCTACAAGGCGAGCTTTTACCTCGCGCATCCGCTCGACATCTTCAAGGTGTGGGAAGGCGGCATGTCGTTTCACGGCGGCTTTCTCGGCGTGACGTTCGCGATGGTGCTGTTCGCGTATCAGCGCAAACGCTCGTGGCTGCAGGTCACCGACTTCGTCGCGCCGATGGTGCCGACCGGGCTCGCCGCGGGGCGGCTCGGCAACTTCATCAACGGCGAGTTGTGGGGGCGCGTGACCGACCCGTCCGCGCCGTGGGCGATGCTCTTTCCCGGCGCCGCGCCCGACGACACCGCGTGGCTCGCCGCGCATCCGCAGCTCGCCGCGCAATGGCATCTGAACGAAGTGTTCGCGCAATATCACATGCTGCCGCGTCATCCGTCGGAGCTGTACGAGATCGCGCTCGAAGGCGTTGCGCTCTTCTTCGTCATGTTCTTCTTTTCGCGCAAGCCGAAGCCGATGGGCGCGATTTCCGCCGTGTTCCTGATCGGCTATGGCCTCGCGCGCTTCACGGTGGAATTCGCACGCGAGCCCGACGACTTCCTCGGTCTTCTCGCGATGGGTCTCTCGATGGGCCAATGGCTTTCGCTGCCGATGATTCTCGCGGGCATCGCGATGCTGGTATGGTCGTATCGGCGCGGCCGCAGCGAAGCGGCTCACGCGTTGCCGTAACGCGTGGCGCGCGTTTTCTTTTGCGCGCGATGGACAGCAAAACGCCACGGGATGCAGTGCATGCCCGTGGCGTTTTTGTTTGGCCGAACGTCTGGCGAACTGCCAGTGCCTTACTTCATCTGCACCGAGCCCGACACATTCACCGTCACCGTCGACGTGCCGCCTTCTATCGGCACCGGCGCAGCCATTTTCGCGTCCGCGCCCATCGCGCGCGCGCTCATCATCATGACCGGCCGCGGCATCGAGCCGTTGTGCCCGACGTTGACCTCGCGGATCGAATAGCCGCTGTAGCCGAACGCCTGCGCGGACGATGCCGCCTGCTCGCGGAACGACTTGATCGCCTCGCCGGTGAGCTTCTGTTCGGCCACGCGCTGCGCCGCGGGCGAGAGCGAGAACTGCACGTTGCCGACCTGCATGATGGAAGCCATTTGCCCCGCGAGCTTCGACGCCGCGGTGAAGTCGTGCGACTCGAGCACGATCTCCGTGCGGCCGCGCCATGCGGAGATGCGCCCGTCACGATCGGTCGACGGATAAATCGAGAACGAACCGGTGCGCGCGGTCACGCCGCTCACACCCTTTGCTTTTTGCAACGCGGAATCGGCACGCTGATTCAGCGTTGACGTGAGCGCCGACGGATCGCTCGCTTCCTGCTCGTAAAAGAGCGTGATGTCGACCACGTCTTGCGGTACGTCCGCGCTCGCTTGCGCATTCAGCGACAGCACGCCGGCCGGTTGATAGGGCACGACGCTCTGCGCGCGCGCAACGGCGGGCGTGAGCGCGAGTGCAGCGGGCGCCGCGCAGACCAGCGCGAAAGCGAGTGCACGTGCGGTGTGTTTCGTCATTATTGGACTCCATGCTTGAACAGGGTTGCGCGCGACGAGGCGAGCGCGACGCAACGGCACGACACTTGCCGAAGCCGTTTGCGAGTCCGTTAGGCGCTCGTAACCTGAGCTTGGTTCCCTAATTTAACCTTGCTTCAACGTTGCTGCAGCGTTGCGGCAACGTGGGCCGCGCGACGTCAAACGAGCCGCGTCGTGATGAAGCGCCACTCCGCTTCGGTCACTGGCGTGATCGACAGACGGTTGCCTCTCGCGAGCACGCGCATGTCCTTCAGTTCTTCATGCTCGCGCAAGGCGGCGAGCGGAATCAACGGAATCTTCTTCTTGAACACGACGTCGACGAGCAGCCAGCGCGGCGTTTCCTGCGACGACTTCGGGTCGTAATACGGGCTCTTGCTATCGAACTGCGTGGGGTCCGGATAGGCCGTGGACGCGACTTCAGCAAGCCCCGCGATGCCCGGCTCGGGGCAGCTCGAGTGATAGAACAGCACGCCGTCGCCGATCTGCATGCCATCGCGCATGAAGTTGCGAGCCTGATAGTTGCGCACGCCCGTCCACGGCAGCGTGCGGTGCGCGGCGTTGGCGAGATGGTCGATGCTTGCTTCGTCCGGTTCGGACTTCATTAGCCAGTAGCGCATGAATCGAATTGAACGTTAGGGGTTTGAAGAAGCACGGCGCCCAAACAAAAACGGCACCGGACGCAAGTCCGATGCCGTTCCAAATAAGGTCCCCGCCTTAGCCGCTAGGCCGGCATCCTGAACCGGGGGTTCAGAATTGGTCGCAGTTAGCAGCACTTCGGGTACATCAGACAGAGTGACGCGCACGCCCGTGCTACAAATTTCCGCAACCGTGCACATGGCATTGGTTCAAGGAATATATGACCTTGGCGAACCAGGCAGGGAAGCTAAACCGATGAAGCAAAACCGATGACACTGAAACGATTGACTCAAACGTTGGGGACCTGTTCGCCTCGCGCAGTTCGTGCATGCTTCACGAACCTTGCCTGCTTACTTTCCGTTTGAATCCGCAGCCGGTATCAGCACCGGCCGCACTGCTCTCAACATGCTACTTGCAACTTACTGCACGCTGTACTGCTCGATGACAGTACCCAGTTGCTCGTTCATTTGATGCATTGTACGCCGGATTTCTTCAGCGGGAAATGCTTCTCCGTGACGCACGCTTGTTTGCAGCTTAAGCAGTTCGGATGCCAGCGACAACGCAGCCATGACTGCAATGCGATCCGTGCCGCGCACGTTGCTGTTATTGCGGATCTTCGACATTTCGGCGTCGACTCGCGCGACTGCTTCAAGCAGCGCGCCTTCCGTTTCCGGCGAGCAGGCGAGGCGATAGGGCACGCCGAGAATCGATACTTCGATCTGCTTGGTCGTCATGCATTTTCTCCGTGGCGAGTGGCGTCGCTCTCTGTTTCGACCTCGTGCGGAGCGGGTTCGAGCAGATCGAGCTGGTTGTCCGGCTCGTTGTGCGCGCGCGCACGCGGCAATTTTTCGAGGATCGCGTTCAGACGCACCTGCGCGTCGTCGATCTTGGCCGACAGCGCGTCGCGCTCCGCTTGCAGTGCGTCGCGTTCCTCGCGCAGCAGCGCAAGTTCCGTGCGCGTAGCTTCGGCTTCGGCGCGCGACTGCGCGAGTTGCTCTTCGAGCGCGAGGCGCGCTTCATTGTGGCGCTGGCTGATCGCGATCAGCTTGCCGATATTCTGTGAAAGTGTTTCGAGTTCGGTGAGCATGTGCTGCGTCCTCTAAAGACATCGCATTTTAGCGCGGAATGTCGCACGTTCCGACATTTGTCTCGTTTCGAGACGTAACAACCCCGCTTTTTGCAGCCTTTTTTCGACTGAAGAAGAGAAACTACGCGCGTGCCGGAGATCGCGTCGGACAATAGCTCGACCCTGTCCGAATGAATCGCTCTCGCGGCCCGCGTTCTTGACTGACTCAGAGGGCGCTCATACACTGGCCGCACTCTGGTGCCCGCGCGCATTTCATTGTGCGCGCAGTTAAACGGGAAGCAGGCCGCGCCGTTCTACCCGAACGCGCCAACCTGCGCTGCCCCCGCAACGGTAAGCGACCGCATTTCGCGCGCATTGCAGTTCGTCGCATTCGCTGCAGTTCATCGCTGCTCATCGCAGTTCAGTGCTGCGGTACGAATCGTATTTCGAACAGCAGTTCGCGCTTTTGCAGTTCGATCCCCATCGCGTGTTCCGGTTCAACTCGCGAGTGTGCCACTGCGCGTCACGCGTGGGAAGGCGGGATCGAAAGTCGTTAGCCCGGATACCGGCCAGAGGGAGGGGCGCGCGGCGCGAATTGTCAAAAGCGCACGCGCCTCGTTACGCGACGGCCTGCGGGGAAGCGGGCCGCGCACGCCATCCACGGGAAATCTCACTTCATGCTGTCCCCCATCGCCCGCGCGGTGCTGCTCGCTTTTGCCGGGCTGCCCCATCTCGCGCATGCGCAGGCCGCCGCGCCTGCAAACGCCGACGCTTCGTCCACTGCTGCGTCCACTGCATCGTCCACTGTTTTATCGCCCGTCGTGGTGACCGCCGAGCGCGGACCGCAAGCGCTTGCCGATACGATCCCGCAGACGTCGCTATTCGATCAGCAGGACCTGGCCGACACCACCGCAACGGATCTGCCCGGCCTGCTGCAACTCGCGCCCGGCGCGCAAATCTCGCGTACAGGGGGGCCCGGTTCGACGGCGAGCCTTTATTTGCGCGGCGCGTCGTCGACGCAATCGCTGATTCTCATCGACGGCGTGCGCGTCGATTCCGTGAGTCTCGGCACCGCGCAAATCGCGCAGGTTCCGCTCGATCAGATCGATCACGTCGAAGTCGTGAACGGCAACGTGTCCGCGTTATACGGCTCGGGCGCGATCGGCGGCGTGGTACAGGTGTTCACGAAAGACGGCGGCGCGCATCCGCCGCGTTTCAATTTCTCCGTGGGCTACGGCAGCTATCACACGCAGACGCAGCAGGTCGGCGCGAACGGCGCATTGGATAAAGACGGCCGCACGACCTTCAGCATTTCGCTCGCGCGCTCGAAAGACGACGGCTTTTCAGCGCTCAATTCAAGCGAGGCGCCCAACGCGAATCCGAACGCGAACGGCTATCTGAACGAGAGCATCTCGGCGTCGCTGCGCCACAAGTTTAACGACCAATGGGACGCGGGCGTCCGCTATCTGCAGTCGAACGGCAACAACAGCTACGACAACGCGTACGGCGCGCCGACCGATCTGAACAACCTCTACACGAAAGTGCGGCAGGTGTCCGCGTTCGCCAACGGCAAGCTGACCGACTGGTGGACCACGCACTTCATCGTGTCCGAAGGCGACGACCGCAGCGTGTCGAAGACCAACGGCCTCTACAACGGACGCTTCGATACCGACAACCGGCAGTACACCTGGCAGAACGATTTCGCGCTTGCCGCCCAGCAAAAACTGCGCGTGGGCTACGAGCATCTCGACCAGAGCCTCGACTCCGATACGTTCGCCGCGCCCACGCGGCATGTCGATTCCGTCTTCGCGGGCTACACGGCGCGCTTCGGACGCAATCAGATCCAGGCCAACGTGCGGCGCGACCAGTACTCCGATTTCGGCGGAGCGAACAGTTACTATCTCGGCTATGGGTTCGATATCACACCGCATTGGAAGCTGAGCGCAAGCTATTCGGATTCGTTTCGCGCGCCGAGCTTCGACGATCTGTACTATCCGCTAAGCGGCAATCCGTCGATTCAGCCCGAGCGCAGCCATTCGCTCGAAGCGGCGCTGCAGTACGCGTCGAATGCGTTGGGCGTGATGCGTTTGAGTGCTTTCCAGACGCGTTATTCGAATCTGATCGACTATCAGCAGGTCACGCCGGGCATCTATCTGGCGGAGAACGTGGGGCATGCAAAAGTGCAGGGGCTCGAGGGATCGTGGAGCGGACACGTGGGCAAGACCGATGTGCGCGCATCGGCCACGCTGCAAAATCCCGTCGATCTCGACAACGACGTGGACCTCGTGCGGCGCGCGCGGCGCTTCGCGTCCTTGACGGTGAACCGCAGCATCGCAGGGTGGCGCGTGGGCGGCGAGTGGATCGTGAGCGGCCCGCGCGAGGACAGCAGCGGCAAGCTCGGCGGCTACGGCATCGTGAATCTGTCCGCGCGCTACAACATCACGAAAGCCTGGTACGTGGCCGCGCAAATCCAGAATCTGTTGAACAAGGACTATGAAACGGCCTACTCGTATAACTCGCCGGGGCGCGGTGCGTATGTCACGCTCGGCTGGCAGCAACAGTGATGCGCGCGCCATGTTGAGAGCGCGCCGATGAGCCGTCATCCAGGGTCCCTGCCCGCCGCATTGCACGCGATGACCGCGAAGCGCGCCGCCGCGATCTGGCTCGTGCTCGCGCTCGCCGCGCTGGTTGTGCTGATGGCGTCGCTCGCGCTGGGCAGCGTCTCGCTCGCGCCCGCGCGCGTGATCGAGGCGCTGTCGCCGTTGCATGCGTCGGCGTCCGCGTCTGGGTCTGCCAGCGCCTCCGACGATCTCGCCGGCGAGATAGTCCGCACGCTGCGCTTGCCGCGCGCATTAGCCGGTTTCGCGTGCGGCGCATTGCTCGCGATGGCGGGCGCGCTTTTGCAAGTGCTGTTGCGCAATCCGCTCGCGGAGCCGTACGTGTTGGGCGTATCGGGCGGGGCCGCGAGCTTCGCGCTGATCGCGATGATCGCCGGCAGCGCGTGGTGGCTCGTCGATGCGTCCGCGTTCGCAGGCGCATTCGTGTCGATTCTGCTCGTGCTCGGTCTCGCGCGCCGCGAGTTGTGGCGCGGCGAGCCGCAGGACACGTCGCCGCGTTTGCTGTTGACGGGCGCGGTCATCGCGGCGGGTTGGGGCGCGCTGATCACGTTGCTGCTGAACCTCGCGCCCGACAATCGTCTGCGCGGCATGCTGTTCTGGCTCACCGGCGACCTCAACGGCAATGCGATGCCGTGGACCGCGCTTGCGGCGCTCGTCGCCGTCATAGTTGTCATCGTGCCGGTTGCGCCGCGTCTGAACGTGCTTTTGCGAGGCGACGCCGTCGCAGAAGCGCTCGGCGTGGCGGTGATGCCGCTGCGCTTGCGCGTCTATCTCGCGGCCTCGCTTGCGGCGGCCGCAGCGGTGACGACGGCGGGCACCATCGGCTTCGTCGGGCTCGTCGTGCCGCATGTGCTGCGGCTCGCGTTCGGCAACGACCAGCGCATGCTGCTGCCCGCCGCGGCGCTCGGCGGCGGCGTCGCGGTGATGGGCGCGGACCTGATCGCGCGCCTCGTGATCGCGCCGGCGCAATTGCCGGTCGGCGTGATTACGTCGATCATCGGCGTGCCCGTGTTTCTGTGGATGCTGCTGCGCGCCCGCCGATGATGCACGCCTCCCATCACACCTCCAACCAGGCTCAGCCCGCGCTCAGCGCGCAACGCGTGACGTTGCGTGCCGGCGCACGCACCTTGCTCGACGCCTTCACGCATACGTTCTATCCCGGCGAGATCTGGTGCGTGGCCGGTCCGAACGGCGCGGGCAAGACGACGCTTCTATCGACGTTGGCCGGCTTGAAGCAACCGTCGGCGGGACAGGTCGAACTCGACGGCGTGCCGCTTGCTCGCTGGCATGGTCAGCAGCTTGCGCAGCGTCGCGCGTTGATGCCGCAAAGCGCGCCCGACGCTTTCAGCGCAAGCGTGCTCGACATCGTCATGCTCAACCGCTTTCCGCATCTGACCGGCTGGGGCTGGGAGCGCGAGGCCGATCGCGACGCCGCCCACGCCGCGCTCGATGTGCTCGGCCTCACCGAATTCGCCGCGCGCGACGTGCTGTCGCTCTCAGGCGGCGAACGTCAGCGTGTCTCGCTCGCCGGGGTGCTGTGCCAGCAAGCGCCGCTGTTGCTGCTCGATGAACCGCTGTCGCATCTCGACTTGCATCATCAGATAGCGTGCCTGGAAGCGCTAAGCGAATGGACACGCGAGCCGGGACGCACGGTTCTGTTTTCCTGTCACGACCTGAATCTCGCGCGCCGGTTCGCGACGCACGCGCTGCTTCTGGACGGCGCGGGCGCTGCCTATGCGGGTCCCGCGCACGATGTACTGACGCCCGCGTTGACGAGCCGCGTATTCGGCTATCCGCTGATTCTGATTCGCGATGGCGAGCACGAGGCGCTGATTCCCGCGCCGCGTTTGCGTCATGAGTCGCCTTCGGTTAATGACACATCGGCGAGCCGGTAGCGGGAACACAACATCATCTATCTTCACGAACTCATGACTTCCACGCCAGGCTTGTCCGCATTGTCCGAAGTTGAACCGCTCGATGAGACGTTGCGCGCCGAGCTTCAGCACATCATCGATACCAAGACGAAGCCGCCCGGCAGTCTCGGCCAGCTTGAAACGCTCGCGCGTCAGATAGGCTGATCCAGCGCAGCACGTGTCCCACGGTACAACGACCCGCGCTGATTGTCTTCGCCGGCGATCATGGCGTTGCCGCCGAAGGCGTGAGCCCCTATCCACAAGCGGTGACCGCGCAGATGGTCGCGAATTTTCTCGCGGGCGGCGCGGCGGTCAATGCGTTGAGCCGCGTCGCGGACGTCGAACTCGAAGTCGTGAACGCCGGTATCGCCACGCCGCTGCCGCACACGGACGGCCTCATCGACATTCCGATTGCAGCGGGCACGCGCAACTTCGCGCACGAACCGGCGATGACGCGTGACCAGGCGCTCGCCGCAATGCACGCCGGCGCCGCGCGCGTGCGGCATCACGCGGCGCTCGGCAGCAACGTGATCGGCTTCGGCGAAATGGGCATTGCGAACACGTCGGCGGCGGCGTGTCTGATGAGCCGCTTGTGCGGCGTGCCGATCGACGAGTGCGTGGGCCGCGGCACCGGTCTCGACGACGCGGGGCTCGCGAAAAAGCGCAACGTGCTGGCCGCGGCGCTCGCGCATCACGGTGCATCGCATGATCCGCACGATCGGCACAATCGGCACAATCCGCTCGATGTGCTCGCCACCTTCGGCGGCTTCGAAATCGCGATGATGGCGGGCGCCTATCTGGCGGCAGCGCAGGCGCGCATGACGATTCTGGTCGACGGCTTCATTGCGAGTTCGGCGCTGCTGGTTGCAAACGCCATTGCGCCGAACGTGCGCGAGTACTGCGTGTTCGCCCATGCGTCGAACGAAGCGGGGCACCGGCGTATGCTCGATCATTTCGGCGCCACGCCCTTGCTCGCGCTCGACATGCGGCTCGGCGAGGGCACCGGTGCCGCGCTCGCCGTGCCGCTGCTGCGCGCGGCCTGCGCGTTCATCAACGAGATGGCGAGCTTCGAATCGGCCGGCGTCGCGAATCGCGACGCCTGAGCGATCCTCGGCATGCTTTTCAAACCCATGCACGCGACGACGCACCCATGAACCCGCTGGCGGAATTGCGCTACTTCTTCACCGCGCTCGGCTATTTCACGCGCGTGCCCGTGCCGCGATGGGTCGGCTACGAACCGCATTATCTGAATGCGGCGGCGCGTTACTTTCCGCTCGTCGGCGCGCTGGTCGGCGGCGTCGGCGCGCTGGTCTACCTTGCTGCGTTGCGCGTGTTTCCAGCGGGCGTCGCGGTGTTGCTGTCGATGGCGTCGACGTTGCTGATTACCGGCGCATTTCACGAGGACGGTCTCGCCGATTGCGTCGATGCGTTCGGTGGCGCCTATGCGCGCGACGATGTTTTGCGCATCATGCATGACTCGCGCATCGGCGCATTCGGCGCAATCGCGCTGGTGATCGCGCTCGCGCTCAAGTGGCAGACGCTCGCCGCGTTGCCGCCGATGCGCGCCGCCAGTCTGATGATTGCGGCCCATGCGGCGAGCCGTGCATGCGCGATCAGCTATCTGGCGACGCTCGACTACGTGCGCGCGGAGGGCAAGGCAAAACCGGTCGCGCAACGCTTGAGCGGCATCGCGCTGCTGTGCGTGGCGGTGTTCGGATTGCCGTGGCTGCTGTGGCCCGATGGTCCGCACGGACTGCTCATGCCCGATTGGCGCTTTGCCGGCGCGACGCTTGCCGTGCTGCTAGTGCTGCGCTTTGCGATGGGCCGCTACTTCGTGCGGCGCATCGGCGGCTATACCGGCGATTGCCTCGGCTTCGCGCAGCAGATCTTTGAACTGAGCATCTATCTGGTGGGGCTCGCATGGACCTCGTTCTGATCCGTCACCCCGCAGTCGCGCTCGACGCGGGCGTGTGCTACGGCCACAGCGATGTGGCGCTCGCCGAGGCGGCTGATGTGTCGTCGGCCGCGCTTGCGCTCAGGCTTGCCGGTTTGCAGGTGCCCGCGCCGCGCGTCGTGATGTCGAGTCCGTTGACGCGCTGCTCGGCGCTCGCCGTCGAAATGACCAACGATTTCGGCTGCGTGCTGAGCCACGACGACCGGCTGAAGGAAATGAATTTCGGCGCGTGGGAAGAGCGCCGCTGGGACTCGATCGATCGCGAATTGCTCGACGACTGGGCTTCGAACTTCGAGCACGCGCGAGCGCATGGTGGCGAAAGCGTCGCGCAATTCGTCGTTCGAGTGCGGGCGTGGTTCGACGCGTACGCGCAAACGCGCGAGCTCTCGCCCGCTTATGTGGTCACGCATGCCGGCGTCATGCGCGCGATTGCGTCGCTGGCGCTCGACGTGCCGCTCGAACGCTGCTTGCGATGGTCGCTTGAAACCGGCGCCATCGTCTGGCTGCGCCGCGGCGGTGACGGCGAGCCGTGGTCGCTCGTGAAGTGGAATGCGTGAGCGCTTGGCGATGTTTGCTTGCTGATGCTTTGTTCACGCTTTGCCGCGCTTCCCGCATCGAGCGTTATTGCGCGTTCTGCTTTCTGCGCGAGCGCGCGAGTTCAAGGTCCTCGCACAGCCGCGTCGCGCCCTGCACGATGCGCGGCGTGGGCCGATTGATCACATCGCCGTCGATGGCGAACAGGTTGTCGTGCGCCACCGCCGATAGACGCGGCCACGCGCGCCATGCGCTCAATTGCGGCAACGCGGTGTCCGGTTTCGTCGCGCCGGGCGCGGCCGTGACGATCGCTTCGGGATTGGCGGCGAGCACGGCTTCCGTCGACACCGTGGGCACGAGCGGTTGCAGTGCGGCGTACACGTTGCGTCCGCCGCATAGCGCAATGACGTCGCTGACCATGTGTTCGCCGTTGAGCGTCATCAACGGTTGATCCCACACCTGATAGAACACGCTCACGGCCGGCCGTTTCGCGTACTGCGCGCGCAGGTTCGCGATGTCGCGCCGATACGCGGCCGCGGCTGCATCCGCAGTGGACGAGGTGCCGAGCAACTGGCCGAGCTTCGTCAGCGAGACGGCAATATCGTCCAGGCGATGCGGCTCGCTGAAGTACAACGGTATGTGCAATTCGCGCAAACGGTCGAGCTGACGTTGCGCATTGCCGTGCCGCCACACCACGATCAGATCGGGCTTCAACGCGACGATGCGTTCGAGATCGAGCGACTTGTTATCGCCGACGCGCGGCAGTTGCTTTGCCTCGGGCGGATAGTCGCTGTACGACACCGCGCCGACGATTTTCGAGCCGCCGCCCGCCGCATACAAAAGTTCGGTGACGTGCGGCGCGACGCTGATCACGCGTTGTGCTGCGGCGGGCAGGGTGACGACCGCGCCGGTATCGTCGGTCACGGTGATGCCGGCTCGCGCCGGCAGTGCCGCGGTGATCAACATGGCGGCGAAGGTGAGGCGGGCACGGCGCACTGATTGGGTCATCGGTTGAGAGATCGGGTTCGGTGGCGCGTCGGCATGGCAAAGCACGAGGAATCAGGCAGCGCCCGCAGCGTCAATCGTATCGATCGCTGCGCGCAGGCTCTCTTGCAGCCGCGCCCATTCCGCTTCGGTTGCAGGCAAGCCGAACCGCACGCTACCTGACGATGCAAAGAGCCGCGTCCACACGCCGCGCGTGGCCAATGCCTGATGCAAGGCCGCGGCGCGTGCGTCGTCGGTCCAGGCGAAGAGCGGCGTGGCGCGCGTGCGAATGCCGTGGGCTTGCAACATGTCGACGAGGCGCGCGCTGTCCGCGACGAGCCGTGAGCGCATCTGCTGTTGCCACGCGCGGTCCGCGAACGCCGCTTTCACGGCATGACGCGCGGGGCCGCTGACCGTCCACGCGCCGAGCGCGCGGCGCAAGCTGTCGAGCACGGCGGGCGCGGCGAGCACGAAACCGGCGCGCACACCCGCGAGGCCGAAGAACTTGCCAGGCGAGCGCAACACGATCAACCCTTCGCGATTCGCGTGCGCTGCGAGCGAAGCGGCGGGCATCGTATCGGCGAACGCTTCGTCGACGAGCAGTGTGCCGCCGCGCGCGCTCAGTTGAGCATGCCAGGCGAGCAGCCTCGCGGCGCTCAAATGCTCGGCCGTCGGATTGTTCGGATTCACAACGATTGCATGCGTGAGCGTCTCGGGCAGCACGTCGCAGGAAATATCGAGCGACATGACGCGATGCCCGGCCCGCTCGAACGCGGGTGCGTATTCGCTGTACGTGAGCGCCGCGACGCCGGCCTGCGCGCGCGGCAGTAACGCCGGCAGCGCGCGAATTGCCGCCTGGCTTCCCGCCACCGGCAACACGTGCGCCGCGTCGGGCGCGCCGTAGTAGCGCGCGGCGCAGGCGGCGAGGTCGTCGCCATCGTCGGGCAGGCGGCGCCATGCATCGGCGGGAACGGGCGGCACCGGATAGCCGTGCGGATTGATGCCCGTCGACAAATCCAGCCACTGATCGTACGGAATGCAATAGCGCTCGGCCGCTTCGTGCAGATTGCCGCCATGCACGATGAGCGCGCCAGCCGCCGCATGAGAAGCCGTGTCGGGCGACGCGTCATGACGCATGCAGGATTCGGCGCTTCGCTCAGACATGCAGGGGCACGCTCAGCAAGGCCAGCACGATCAGCACCGCCAGCCACAGGATCACCGTGCGCTCGACCAGCATCAGCGCGGCCGTGATGTGAGCGGCCTTCGCGGGATGACCGAAGCCGAGCGTCGGCCGATGTTCGAGCATGCCGTTATAAACCGCGGGACCGCCGATCAGCACGTTCAGGCTGCCCGCGCCCGAGCCATCACCGGGCCGGCGTTCGGACTGTCCCAGCGCGGCGCCTGCTCGCGCCAGCAGCGCCACGCGGTGCGCGTGTCGCCGAACAGCGCGTAGCTCGCGGCGGTGAAGCGCGCGGGAATCCAGGTGAGCACGTCGTCGAGGCGCGCGGCGGCCCAGCCGAAGCGCAAATAGCGCGGCGTGCGATAACCCCACATGGCGTCGAGCGTGTTGGCGAGGCGAAAGCCGAGCGCGCCAGGGCCGCCCGCGATCGCGAACCAGAAGAGCGCGCCGAAAATCGCGTCATTGCCGTTTTCCAGCGCCGATTCGACCGCGGCACGCGACAGCGCGGCTTCGTCGGCATTGGCGGTTTCGCGCGAGACGATGCGCGCGGTCAGCAGGCGCGCCTCGCTGAGATCGCGCTGCGCGAGCGCGCGCGCAATCGGTTCGATGTGATCGTGCAGGCTGCGCGCGCCGAGCGCGAACCACAGCAGCGCGACGTGCACGGCGCACGCCGCAAAAAACGGCAGCACCGCGACAAGCCACCAGGCGACCAGCACCGGCGGCAACACAGCCAGCGACCACGCGAGCAGACCCTTGAGCCGCAAGCGCCGGCCACGGTTGTAATGCGCCTCGAGGCGCGCCGCCCATTTGCCGAAGCCGACCAGCGGATGCGCGCCGCTCGGCTCGCCGATCCAACGGTCGACGGCCACGCCCGCGGTGGCGAGCGTCACGATGAGAGGAAGCGACAGCATCACGCGCCGCCTGCGGTTTTGAGCGACAGCGGCAGGCCGGCGACCATCATCGCGGCCTGCGTGGAGAGCGCCGCGATACGCTGATTGAGCCGCCCGAGTTCATCGACGTATAGACGCGTGGCCGCGCCGAGCGGCACGACGCCGAGACCAATTTCGTTGCTGACCGCGATGATCTTGCCGCGAGCGTTGGCGAGCGCGGCCTCGAGCGCTTCGATGTGGGCTTGAGTTTGAGCGGGCGGGAGCGCGTCGCCGTCGGCGGGACATAGCAGGTTGGCGAGCCACAGCGTCAGGCAGTCGATCAGCGTGCAATGCCCGGGCGCGTCCGCCTTCGACACCGCGCCCGCGAGGTCGACGTCCGCTTCGAGCAGGCGCCAGTGCGCGGGACGCCGCGCGCGATGATGCGCGATGCGCGCGCTGAATTCGGCGTCGCCGGTGACGCGTGCCGTCGCGATGTAGGTGACGGGCAGCGCGCTTTGACTGGCGAGCTGTTCCGCGTGCACGCTCTTGCCGGAGCGCGCGCCGCCGATGACGAAGGTGAGGTCGCGGGAAATCATCGCGTGATTGTACCGGCGTGCAGCGCGGGTCGGCGCGATGGGATAATGCGTTTCCCCACCGAATCCAACCTTCCCGTGAGCATTCATTCGATCCCGCATGACGCCGTCTTCATGCCGCGCGGCACGCTGATGATTCAGGGCACCACGTCCGATGCGGGCAAGAGCACGCTCGTCGCCGGCCTGTGCCGGCTCGCGCGGCGCGCGGGCGTGCGCGTCGCGCCGTTCAAGCCGCAGAACATGGCGCTGAACAGCGCGGTGACCGTCGACGGCGGCGAAATCGGGCGCGCGCAGGCGCTGCAGGCGGTGGCCGCCGGCATCGCCGCGCACACCGATCTGAACCCCGTGCTGCTCAAGCCGACGAGCGATCGCGGCGCGCAGGTGATCATCCACGGCAAGGCGCGCATGAATCTCGACGCCCGCGCGTATCACGACTACAAGCCGGTCGCGTTCGAGGCGGTGCTCGAGTCGTATGCGCGGCTGCAAGCGGCCTACGACACGATCTTTGTGGAAGGGGCGGGCAGTCCGGCCGAGATCAATCTGCGCGATCGCGACATCGCCAACATGGGTTTTGCGGAAGCGGTCGACTGTCCGGTCGTGCTGGTGGCGGACATCGACCGGGGCGGGGTGTTCGCGCATCTCACGGGGACGCTCGCGTGCCTGTCGGCGAGCGAGCAGGCGCGCGTGCGCGGTTTCATCATCAACCGGTTTCGCGGCGATATCGGACTGCTGCAGCCGGGGCTCGACTGGCTCGAAGCGAAGACCGGCAAGCCGGTGCTCGGCGTGCTCCCGTATCTGCACGGCCTCACGCTCGACGCCGAGGACATGCTGCCGCCGGAGTTGCGCGCGGCGCAGCGCGGCGACGCTGCTCGCACGTTGCGGGTCGTCGTGCCGGTGCTGCCGCATATCAGCAATCACACCGATTTCGACGCGCTGCGCGCGCATCCGCAGGTCGATTTTCATTACGTGCGAAGCGGCATGGCGCCGCCGCCCGCCGATCTCATCATTCTGCCGGGTTCGAAGAACGTGCCCGGCGATCTCGCGTTCCTGCGCGCGCAAGGCTGGGACGCGGTGCTCGAGCGGCACTTGCGCTATGGCGGTCGGGTGATCGGCATCTGCGGCGGCATGCAGATGCTGGGGCGCGAGGTGGCGGACCCGCATGGCGTGGAAGGCGCGCCGGGGACGTCGGCGGGACTGGGCTGGCTCGATTACTCGACGGTGCTGACGTGCGAGAAGACGCTCAAGAATGTTAGCGGCCGCCTGGCGCTGCCTGGTTCGCCCGAAGTCGCGGGCTATGAAATTCATATGGGCGAGACGCACGGTCCTGCGCTCGACTCGCCGGCGCTGCGCCTCGGGCAAGCGGACGAGTCGCGTCCCGACGGCGCGCTGTCCGTGGATGGCCAGATTCTCGCGACCTACGTGCACGGCCTGTTCGACACGCCGGCCGCGTGCGCGGCGCTCCTGGCGTGGGCCGGGCTGAGCGATGCCGCGGCGATCGATTATCCGGCGCTGCGCGAAGCGTCGCTGGATCGGCTGGCCGATACGCTGGCGGAGCACCTGGATCTCGGGAAATTGATGGCGGCGATGGCTTGACGGCGGTTGCGCTTGAAAGGACGCGGCCGCCGACTGCATCGCGGCAGGAAATAATCAAAGCGAAATCGACGGTTTTTCGTGCGTGGTGGTTCGAATAGAGTGGCGGACATCGACCGGCTTCGTCCAGGCCGTCTCCCACCTCTCACGAAGGATCCCGTCATGAACCCGAACCGCTCCGCCGATCTGGCGGCTTTGATCTTGCGCGTCGCCCTCGGCGTGCTGTACCTCGCGCACAGCCTGCAAAAGATTTTTGTGTTTACGCTGCCCGGCACCGCGCAGTTCTTCGTCTCGTTCGGCTTGCCGGGATGGCTGGCTTACGTGACGACGTTCGTCGAACTGATCGGCGGGATTGCGCTGTTGCTGGGCGTGCAGGTGCGCTGGGCCGCGCTCGTGCTGCTGCCGTTCATGCTCGGCGCGGTGTCCGCGCATTGGCACAACGGCTGGGGATTCGGCTCGCCGCACGGCGGCTGGGAATATCCGGCGTTCTGGGCGGTGACGCTCGTCGTGCAGTCGTTGCTCGGCAGTGGCGCGTTCGCGCTGGGCGGCGTGAAGGCGCCACGGGGAGTGGTTGCCTGAGGTGCGGCGGGGCGTGGGCGGGGCCGCTTTTAGCCGGCGCCCCTTGAGCCCATCCACCCGCGCAGCATTTTCAAAAAGCACGCACCGTCAGGTCGCGTGCTTTTTTGCATCGCAAGCGCGACAGTCGCGTGCCTGCTCCTTCTCCGACCCCTCAATACAACACGATCTGCGTGCAGCGAAACAACGCAATCGTCTTGCCGTTCGCATCGCTGACCGTCGCGTCCCACACCTGCGTGCTGCGGCCGAGGTGCGCGCCTTTCGCCACCGCGCGGATGATGCCCTCTGTGGCCGTGCCGAGGAAGTTGCTTTTCAGCTCGACCGTCGTGAAATTGCGCGCCGTCTCCGGCAGATGCGCGAGGCACGCGTAGCCGCAGGCGGTGTCCGCGAGACCGATCACCGTGGCCGCGTGCAGAAAGCCGTTCGGCGCGAGCAGTTCCTCGCGCACGGTCAATTCCGCGCTCAACATGCCCTGATCCAGCGACAGCACACGCACGCCCAGCAAGCCGGGCAGCTTGCCCTTCTGGCGTTCGTGCAGGCGTTCGACGGTGTATTCCGGACGGAGCTTGCTCATGGCGGTGGCTTCCTCGAAGGATGGATTCGCTGACGGACGACGCCGATTAGCCATTCGGGGGCTTCGGCCTCGCTGCATTTGTCGATATTATCAACGGCTGGATCGGCGCGCGGACTGAAGCCCAGGCAAATCGGCGCATCGGCACATCGGCACATCGGCGCATCGGCACATCGGCACATCGGCACATCGGCACATCGGCACATCGGCACATCGGCACATCGGCGTGGCAGCAGGACAGCAGGACAGCAGGACAGCAGGGCAAAATCCGACGCATACAGTTGAAGACACACAGCGGCAAACCGGCTGGCAGCGCCCAGCCTTCTTTCCGGGAGTATTCATGACGGTAATCGTGGTGGCGAATCCGAAGGGCGGCGTGGGCAAAAGCACGCTGTCGACGAATCTGGCCGGCTATTTCGCCGCAAACGGCGAGTGGGTGGCGCTCGCGGATCTGGACAAGCAGCAGTCGGCGCATGCGTGGCTGTCGTTGCGGCCCGACACGTTGCCCGCCATCGAAACGTGGGAAGTCAACCCGGAGACGCCCGCCAGGCCGCCGAAGGGGCTCGAGCACGCGATCGTCGACACGCCCGCCGGCCTGCACGGCAATCGCATGAACGTCGCGCTGGAACTGGCGGACAAGGTGATCGTGCCGCTGCAGCCGTCCATGTTCGACATCCTCGCCACGCAGGATTTTCTGGAGCGCTTGGCCAAGGAGAAGGCCGTCAGGAAAGGCGCGATCGAGATCGGCGTGGTCGGCATGCGGGTCGATGCGCGCACGCGCTCCGCGGAGCAATTGCACCGTTTCGTCGAGGGATTGAAGCTGCCGGTGCTCGGCTATTTGCGCGACACGCAGAATTACGTGCAGCTCGCGGCGCACGGCCTGACGCTGTGGGACGTCGCAAAAAGCCGCGTGGAGAAGGATCTGGAGCAGTGGCAACCGATCATCGAGTGGACGAACGGCGCCGCGAGGAAGGGTTGAGCGATTGCGGGGCTGGGCGGCGCGGCAGTCGGAGATCCACCGACGCCTCCCGCAACGCCAGCAACTCGCTCAGGTCCAGTTCTGCGTAGGCACGTGGTCGCGGCTACCCTTGATCTTGTTGTTTTCGTCGACGAAAACCAGGTCCGGCTTCCAGCCCGCCTTCAGTTCCGCTTCGTCGACCACGGCGAAGGCCGCGATGATCACCAGATCGCCCAGTTGCGCGCGCCGCGCCGCCGAGCCGTTCAGCGAAATCATGCCGCTGCCGCGCTCGCCCTTGATCGCGTACGTCGAGAAGCGCTCGCCGTTATTGATGTTCCAGATGTCGATCCGCTCGTTTTCCACGATATTCGCCGCTTCGAGCAGATCTTCGTCGATCGCACACGAACCTTCGTAGTGCAGCTCGCAATGCGTGACCGCGACGCGGTGAATCTTCGACTTCAGCATGTTGCGTTGCATGGCTAGTCAATCCTTGTGACTCGTAGGCGCAGTCCAATCGCCTAAGACAATTTCAGATTTCGAGGTTGTCGATAAGACGGGTCGACCCAAGCTTGGCGGCCGCCAGCACGACCAGTTCGGCGTTCGCGTCTTGCGGACCCGGCGGCAGCAGATTCGAGCGCTTGCGCACCGCGACGTAATCCGGTTGCCAGCCGCGCGCGCTCAGCGCGGCCATCGCCGCGCGCTCGAGCGCCGCGAAGTCGTGTTCGCCGGCGAGCACCGCGTCGCGCACGCGATTGAGCTCGGCCGCCAGCATCGGCGCCTCGGCGCGCTCGGCTGCCTGCAGAAAGCGATTGCGCGAGCTGAGCGCGAGGCCGTCGGCATCGCGCACGGTTTCGGCGGCGATGATGTCGGTCGGCAGCGCGAACTGGTGGCACATGCGGCGCACGATCATCAACTGCTGGTAATCCTTCTTGCCGAACACCGCGACGCGCGGCTGCACGCACGACATCAGCTTCATCACGACGGTGCACACGCCCTGGAAAAAGCCCGGCCGGAATTCGCCCTCGAGGATGTCGCCCAGATCGTGCGGCGGATGCACGCGATACTCCTGCGGCTCCGGATACAGATCGCGCTCGGTCGGCGCGAACAGCACGTAGACGTTTTCCTTCTGCAGCTTCTCGATGTCGGCTTCCAGCGTGCGCGGATACTTGTCGAAATCCTCGTTCGGTCCGAACTGCAGACGATTGACGAAGATGCTCGCCACCACCGGATCGCCGTGCTGGCGCGCGAGGCGCATCAGCGACAGATGGCCCTCGTGCAGATTGCCCATGGTGGGCACGAAGGCCGTACGATTCTGGCCGCGCAACTGGTCGCGCAATTCATGGATCGAGCTGATGACTTTCATGATCGGACAGGGATTCCTCGCGCGGCGCGAGACTGGGTTGACGCAACGGCCTGGCCGGTTGCGCGGCCCGCGGCCTCACTGGTAATGACAGGTTCGAAGCGCGGGATTGTAGTGGATTTGCCGGCGCGACGCACCGAAATGAGGCCTGATCGGCCACTCGAAATGGGGAGGTGCGGCGCCGCGGTTTCCATGCTGGCCCCGCTGGCGAATGGCTTCGCTAACGGCCTGGCGAATGGCCGGCCCAACGGCCGCGCTTCCGCCCGAAAGCGACGTTCAGGCCGGCAATAGGCGAGGCGCACATAGATCGGTGCGAACGGCTCCGCCTGGGTAATTTCGACGAGCGATTCCCGGCACAGCTCGAGCACCGCGATGAAGTTCACCACCACGACGGGCACGCCCTTGCCGGTATCGAACAGCTCGGCGAACTCCATGAAGCGTGCGCTTTGCAATTGCCGCAGGATCGAGCTCATGTGCTCGCGCACGGACAGTTCCTCGCGCGAAATCTTGTGATGCTGGACGAGCTTCGCGCGCTTGATGACGTCGGCCCACGCGGCGCGCAGGTCTTCGCTGTTCACGTCGGGAAAGCGCGGCGTGATGCTTTGCTCGATGTAGACCTCGGCGCGCAGGAAGTCGCGCCCGAGTTGCGGCAACTGGTCGATGCGCTGCGCGGCGAGCTTCATCTGCTCGTATTCGAGCAGGCGCCGCACGAGTTCGGCGCGCGGGTCTTCGGCTTCCTCGCCGCTGTCCACTTTCTTGACGGGCAGCAGCATGCGCGACTTGATCTCGATCAGCATGGCCGCCATCAGCAGATATTCGGATGCGAGTTCGAGATTGGTCTGGCGCAACTGGTCGACGTAGCCGAGGTATTGCACCGTGACATCCGCCATCGGAATGTCGAGCACGTTGAAGTTCTGCTTGCGGATCAGGTAGAGCAACAGATCCAGCGGTCCCTCGAACGTTTCGAGAAACACCTCGAGCGCGTCCGGCGGGATGTACAGGTCGGTGGGCAGCTTGAAGAGCGGCTCGCCGTACAGGCGCGCGAAAGCAATGCCGTCGACGGTGTCCGGCGTCGAATCGGTGGCGGGCGCGGCAAGCGCGGCGTCGGACGAATCCGGCGGCGCGCCGTGTGCCTCGTCGGCGTGACTCATCGGTTGCGCCGGGCGCTTAGAAGTTCTGATAGTACTGGTAAGCGTCTGTTCGACGCGCGAAGCCTTCTGCTCGGCGCGCTCTTCCAGGTCGATCGGCTGCTGTCCCACAGAGCGCCGGCCGCGGCGCTGCTCGGCTTCCAGCGTGGGCTTCTGCTCCTTGAGCTGATTGAGGAACTGGGTGATGTCCGACTGATACATGGCTCGACGTCCGTGGTTGGGGAAACGGCGGCTTCGCTGGTCTTCGTGCGGATGCCGCATCTATTTCGCAATTTTAGCGCATGCGCCGCGCGCGGTCGAAAAACCCCGTCGACGGCGCACGCATCGTGGCCGATGTTGCGCGCTGCATGCGTGGCTGGAACCGCGCGCCGTATGACGCGTCAAAGGCGGGCGCGTCCGCCTCGCTGGATGCGTCTGCGGCGGGATCGGCAGCGCGTTCGAGCTTGTGTTCGGGCGTGCGTTTAGAGATAGCGCGCTTCCGCCGATGTGGTCAAATAGCGAGCTTCGGCGGCACTGCGCGCCCGAACGAAAAATTCATCAACCATGGCCGGAGGTCCTGCTTGGCGGGGTGTGCGATCGAAAAGCCGCAAGAGCGGCGCGGTGAACGCAGCGCGCGGGGTGCAGCGCAGCGGCGCGCGTCGGCCGGCAACGCGGCGCTGCGGCGCTGGCTGCGCGCGTGGCTTGCCGCCGCCGTGCTGCTGCTGACGCTCGCCGGCGGGCCCGCTTACGCGGCACGCGCGGCGGCGAGCTACAAGGTCGACGTGGAAGCCTCGCCGCGCTCGCTGCGCAAACTCCTCGAAGAGCATCTGGATATTGCGCGCTTCGCGAAGCGTCCCGACATCAGCGAGGATCAGTTCGAGTTTCTGATCACCGCGACGCCGCAGCAGGTGCGCGATCTCGCCGCGACGCAGGGCTATTTCACGCCGATTGTGCGCACCGACGTGCGCACCGTCGACAACGCGAAGCGCGTCACCGTGAGCGTCGATCCAGGCCCGCAAACCACCATCAGTTCGATCTCGCTGTCGTTTCGCGGCCCGGTGCTGACCGAGGACCCGGAGCAGGAAAACACCGCGCGCTTCGCGTTTTCGCTGCACGAAGGCGATCCGTTTTCCCAAGGCGACTGGGACGACGCGAAGAACGCATCGCTGAAGGCCTTGCAGGCGCGCCGCTATCTCGGCGCGAAGATTTACCACTCGGAGGCGCGCGTCGATCCGCGCACGCACGAGGCCAAGCTCTCCGTCGCCTATGAAAGCGGGCCGACCTTCACGATGGGCAAGCTCGACGTGTCGGGCACGCGGCGCTATCCGGAGCAGATCGTCGACAACGTCAATCCGATTTCGGTCGGCGATATTTACGACGTCCAACGCATCACCGAATTGCAGCGGCAGTTGCAGAACACGCCGTACTACGCGAGCGTCGCGATCGACGTGGACAGCGACCCGGCCAAGCCGGCCGAAACGCCGCTGCATGTGAAGGTGTCGGAATATCCGTACAACAGCATTCGCGGCGGCGTCGGCTATTCGACCGATAACGGCGCGCTCGTGCAGGGCGCGTACTCGTATCTGAATACGTTCGGCAAGGCGTGGCCGTTCACCATCGACGGCCGCGTCGATCAGGTGCAGCAATACGGCCAGATACAGCTTGCGATGCCGCCGGGCCCGCGCGCATGGACCAATAGCGTGCTCGCTTCCTACACGACGACAGATGTTTCCGACACGCGCATCTACAGTATCCGCGGCGGTGTGCAGCGCACGCGCACGTCGCAATTCATCGACTACAACTACGCGATCCTCTTCTACCAGGATCGGCTCGATCAGAACGTCGGCCCGCCGACCACGAGCCGCGCGCTGGTGCCGACCTGGTCGTGGACCCGGCGCAATACCGACGACCCGCTGTTTCCGCGCAAAGGCAATCTGATCCACGTCGAGGCCGGTTTCGCGGTGAAGGGCGTGCTGACCGACCAGACGTTTATCCGCGGCTACGCGCGCGGCCAGCAGTATCTGCCGATCGGCAAGCAGGACCTCGTGGTATTTCGCGCGGAACTGGGCGGCGTGTTCACGAGCGGCAGTTCGAGCGGCATTCCGGCCTCGCTGCTGTTTCGCGCGGGCGGCTCGAATTCGGTGCGTGGCTATAGTTACCAGAGCATCGGTAACAACGTTCAGGGTTCCGTGCTGCCGACCAAATATCTGCTGACGGGGTCGGCGGAATATCAGCACTGGTTCACGCACGACTGGGGCGCGGCCGCGTTCTTCGACGTCGGCACCGCGACCGACACCTGGGGCGAAAGAGTGTTTTATCCGGGCGTGGGCGTCGGCGCGCGCTGGCGCAGCCCGGTCGGTCCCGTCAACGTCGACGTGGCCTACGGCATCCGCAACCGAAGCGTGCGGCCTTATCTGACGCTTGGGATCGCCTTCTGATGGAAACCTCCTTTTACCCGAACCGCGCATGACCACGGACGTTTCCGCCCAACCTCCCGCGCCGCCGCCCGGCAACGAGCCGGCCGGCGCCGCCGGACAACCCGGCGCGCCGCAGCCGCCTTGGAAGCGCCGCGGCGCTGGCCGTCTACTGCTGAAGACGCTCGGCTGGACCGTCGCGGTGCTGGTGTTGCTGCTCGTTCTGGCGCTGGGTCTCGTGTACGGCGCGCTCACCACCGAGCGCGGCACCGCTTACGCGTGGCAGGCGGCGGTGCGGCTGCTGGGCGGCAAGCTGAGCGGCACGCTCGAAGGCGGCGCGCTGGCCAACGGCGTGCGGCTGCGCGCAGTGCGCTGGCGCGCGCTGGACGGCAGCGGCACCGACATTCAGATCGACCGCGTGTCTGGCCGCTGGGGACTCACGCGCGAACCGTGGCGCTTCACGATCGACTATCTGCATGTCGGCACCATCGACGCGCGCATCGGCGCATCGTCGCCGAGCAGCAATGAACCGCTGAAGCTGCCGCAGGACCTGCGCTTGCCGATGCAACTCGAGATCCGCGATGTGCAAGTCGACAGCCTGCTGCTGCGCCAGGGCACGTCGACGAGCGAGTTCTCGCACTTCGCTTTTCATGGCCGCAGCGACGGACGTCATCACGAGGCCGCGGTCGAGCGCCTGGATACGCCGTTCGGCGGGGTGACGGCGTCGGCGAAACTGGATGGCGTCAAACCGTTTCCGCTGACGGGCGATGTCGGTTACTCGGGCAAGGTCAACGACGAGGCCGTGCAGGTGGGCGGGCATCTGAGCGGGTCGCTCGAGAATGTGCTCGCCGAACTCGACGCAAGCGGGATGAAGCTCGCCGGGCACGCGCAAATTGAAGCGACGCCGTTCGCCGAGGTGCCGCTCAAGCGCGCGACGCTGACGTTCGATCACGTCAATCCGCAGGCGTTCGCGCCGGGCGCGCCGCTCGCGGATCTCGCCGTGAGGGCGGAGTTGCAGCCGGTGGGGGCGGGTGCGAGCAGTGTGAACGGCGCGAGCAGCGGAAACGGCGCGACCAGCGGAAAGGCGGCGACCAGCGCGAACGGCGCGACCAGCGCGACCAGCGCAACCAGCGCAAACAGCGCAAACAGCGCAAACAGCGCAAACAGCGCAAACAGCGCAAACAGCGCAAACAGCACAGCGGGCCGTGACGGCGCCGTGCATGCCCCAGGCTCCACCCACCGCCGCAACGCCAGCAAAACGCCGAGCCCGTTCGCCGTCGCGGGCCATATCTCGATCGTCAACGCGCGTCCCGGCGCGATCGATCAGAACCTGCTGCCGCTCATCGACGCCAACGCCGACGTGCGCCTCGACGCCGACGCGCAGCGCATCTCGAACCTCGCCGTCCGCCTCGTGAAGAACGCGACGCTCACAGGCGGCGGCGCGCTCACCGGCAAGCGCGGGCAGTTCGACCTGCAGGTCGCCGGCCTCGACCTCAACGCACTCCAGGCGACCGTGCGGCCGACGCAGCTTTCCGGGCCCATCGCCATCCGTCTGAATGACGACATTCAGAGCGTGACGCTCGATCTCGCCGACCCGAAAGCGGCGTTGCGGGCGCAAGGCAAGCTCACCATGGATCCGGCGCGGCTCAGCTTCAACGACGTGCGCATCACCTCGGGCAAGGGCCGCATCGAACTGTCCGGCGCGCTCAAGCACGACGCCAATTCCAGCTACAACCTGAAAGCGCAACTGACCGACTTTGACCCGTTGACGCTGACCTCGCAGATGCCGTCGCGCACGCCGGTCGCCGCGTCCTCTGGACCGCAGCGCGCAGCCAAAGGCAAGCAGGCCGCCGAAGTGTCCACCGAAGCTGCCGCACAAGCCGGCAGCACCGCGGGCGCAAAAAGCGCGGCTCCGGCCGACAAGGCGGCTGCCGCCGTGAAGAACACCGGCAAGGCCGTCGTCAAAAGTGAGGTCATGCAGCGCAAGACGCCCGCGCCGAAACGCGCCGCGCCGCCCGCGCGCAAGATCGAGGCGAAGGTCAACGGCACCTTGTCCGCGACCGGCGTCCTGGCTCCGGGCTTCACCACCAAGGCCGAATTCAAACTGGGCCCGAGCGTCTACGACGGCCTGCCGCTGACGGGCGGCGGCACGATCCAACTGGCCGGCTCGCGAATCCTGCCGAGCCGCGCGAACCTGTCGGTGGCGGGCAATCAGGTGGACTTGCAAGGCAGCTTCGGCGCGCGCGGCGACCGCTTGCGTTTTCATATCGACGCGCCCGCGCTCGAGCGCCTCGGCTTCGGCCTCGCCGGAATGATTGCCGCCGACGGCGATCTCACCGGCTCGTTCGACCATCCAAACGTCGTGCTGAACTACAAGGCCGACAGCGTCGTGTTGAGCAGCAACCGCATCGGCCACGCGGAAGGCCACGCCGAAGTGCGCGACGGCGCGAACGGCGCGCTCGTCTTCACGACGGATGCGCGCAACGTGAGCGCCGGCGGCGTCGATCTCGCCACGCTCACCGCGCGCCTGACCGGCACGCGCGCCAATCATTCGCTCGAAGCAGCCGCGACCGGCAAGCTGCAGGATCGGCCGCTCGATCTGACGCTCGCGGCCAACGGCAAGCTCACCGAAGCACGCGACGGCACGCGCTGGGACGGCACGGTGACGCGTCTGCAAAACCGCGGCACGCCCGCGTTGAATCTCGAGTCGCCGCTTGCCGTGAGCGCCGGGCCGCGCCACCTCACGCTCGGCGCGACGCGGCTCACGCTCGAAGGCGCGGTGCTGAGCCTGAAGTCGTTCGCGTTCGACCACGGCCGCGCGCAATCGGCGGGCACGCTGACCGGCATTTCGCTCGCGCGTCTGCAGGACTTGCGGCGCGAGATCACCGGCGCGCCGCCGGCGGTGAGGACCGATCTGATCTTCGACGGCGACTGGGACTTCGCGCTCGGCAGCACGGCAAGCGGCCATATCCAACTGAAGCGCCGCAGCGGCGACGTCACGGTTGAAATCGGCCGCGGGCTGGCATCGCTCGGCATTACCGATATGGCCGCGCGCGCCGAGTTCAGCGGCGGCAATCGTCTGAATGCGACGCTGCACGCGCAGGCGAGCCGCATCGGCGTGATCGACGCGGATGCGCACACCACGCTCGTCGCGCGCGACGGCTTCTTGACCGTCGACGAAGAGAGCGCGCTCAGCGGCAATGTGAGCGCCAACGTGCCGTCGCTGAAAACCACCGGCGGGCTGTTCGGCCCGAGTTATCTGCTCGACGGCCATCTCGCGCTGAAGCTCGCGCTCGGCGGCACGGTGGCCAAGCCCAATCTGACCGGCTCGCTGCTCGGCGACGAGCTGTTGGCCACGCTCGTCGATCAGGGCGTGCAGTTGAAGGACGGCATTGTGCGGATCGCGCTGTCGCACAATCTCGTGGACTTCCAGCAGGTCGAGTTCCACGGCGCGAGCGGCACCCTGCGGGCCACGGGCCGGGTGCGCCTCGACGGCGCGGAGCCGGATCTGACGGCGAGCATCGTCGCCGACAAACTGGAGTTGTTTGCCGCGCCGGACCGCAATCTGTCGCTGACGGGCAGCGCGACCGTCGCGAACGCGGGTGCGCAGGGCGGCATGGCGATCAACGGCAAGTTTGTCGTCGATCACGCGCTGTTCGACATGCCGGAGCAGTCGGCGCCCAAGCTCGGCGACGACGTGGTCGTCGTGCGCCCGGACGGCACCGTGGCCGGCGAGCGGCCGCGGCCGGTGCCCGGCAGCAACAAGCCGATCGGGCCGTTCGCGCCGCGCGCGAACATCGACATCAGTCTCGGCAACAGCTTCCGTTTTCGCGGACAAGGCGCGGATCTTGGTTTGACCGGCACCATCACCGCGATGAGCGCGCCGAATCTGCCGCTGCGCGCGGTCGGCAACGTCCGCGTGACGCCGGGCTCAACGTATACCGCGTTCGGCCGCAAGCTCAACATCGAAAACGGCTTCTTCACGTTCAACGGACCGGTGGCGAATCCGGGCCTCAACATTCTGGCCATGCGCCGCAATCAGCAGGTCGAGGCGGGCGTGCAGGTGACGGGCACAGTTCAGTTCCCGGTCGCGAAGCTCGTGTCCGAGCCGAACGTGCCGGACAACGAGAAGCTCTCATGGCTGCTGTTCGGCCACGGTACGGACCAGGGCAATAACCTCGGCCAGCAGAGCACGATGACGACGGCGCTCGCGTTGCTCGGCAGCGCGAGCGGCAAGCGGATTGCGCAGACCTTCGGGCTCGACGAGTTTTCGATTGGACACAGCGAAGTGGGGCTCACCGATCCGCAGGTGGTGATGGTGTCGAAGGCGATCAACGAATGGCTCGTGATCGGCTATGAGCAGGGCTTGCAGTCGGCGAGCAACGCGATCAAGGCGACGGTCAATCTGACGCGCTACTGGTCGGTCGCGGCTTATGGCGGCACGTTCGACGGCCTCACGCTGCTCTACACGCGGCGCTACGACCGGATCAAGTGGTGACTTTTTCGCAGGCGTAAAAAAACGGCACGTTTTTTGAGGACGTGCCGTTTTTGTTTGCCGGGCGAAAGCGTGGTGCGGAAAGCCCGCTGCCGGTTTTACTTCACCCGCATGCCCGGCTTCGCGCCGCTATGCGGCTCGAGCACGTAAAGGCCCGGTTCGGCTTTCTCGTCCGCCGCCGATGCCGCCAGCACCATGCCTTCGGACAAACCGAACTTCATCTTGCGCGGCGCGAGGTTCGCGACCATCACCGTCAGCTTGCCGATCAACTGCTCCGGCTGATACGCGGACTTGATGCCGGAGAACACGTTGCGCGTTTTCTCTTCGCCGACATCCAGCGTGAGTTGCAGCAGTTTGTCCGAGCCTTCCACCGCCTTGCAGTCGACGATCTTCGCGACGCGCAGGTCGATCTTCGCGAAGTCGTCGATCGAGATGATGCCTGGCGTTTCGTCGCTCGCCGCAAACGCAGCAGCGGCTGCTTTGGCAGCCTTCGACTTTGCCTTCGCGTCGGCGGCGGACCCAGCCGTTTCCGGCGTGGCCTGCAGCGAATCGCGATTGGCCGCGATCAGCGCTTCGATCTGCTTCGGATCGACGCGCGTCATCAGATGTTTGTACGCGTTGATCGGACGCGCGGAACTGAGCGGCACGTTGGCGTCGGCCCACACCAGCGGCTCGATACCGAGAAAGCCTTCGACGGCTTCGGCGAGCTTCGGCAGCACCGGCTTGAGCGCAAGCGACAACAGGCGGAACGCCTCGATGCTCACGCTGCATGTTTCGTGCAGCGCGACGGCGTTGGCCGGGTCTTTCGCCTGGTCCCACGGCTTGGCGGTATCGACGTAGGCATTCACTGCGTCGGCCAGTTCCATGGTCTGACGCAGCGCGCGGCTGTACTCGCGCGCCTCGTAATGCGCGGCGATTTGCGGGACCGCGGCGCGCAGCGAAGCGAGCAGCGGATGCTGCATCGCGCTGTCCTGCACACGGCCGTCGAAGCGCTTGATCAGGAAGCCCGCGGCGCGGCTCGCGATGTTCACGTACTTGCCGACCAGATCGCTGTTCACGCGCGCCTGGAAGTCGTCGAGGTTCAGGTCGAGGTCTTCCATCGTGCTGTTCAGCTTGGCGGCGAAGTAGTAGCGCAGCCATTCCGGATTCAGCCCCGTGTCGATCACGCTTTGCGCGGTGATGAAGGTGCCGCGCGACTTTGACATCTTCGCGCCGTCGACGGTCAGAAAGCCGTGCGCGAACACGTTGGTCGGCGTGCGGTGGCCCGAAAATTCGAGCATGGCCGGCCAGAACAGCGTGTGGAAATACAGAATGTCTTTGCCGATGAAGTGATACTGCTCGGCCGTCGAACCCTTGCGGACCCACGCGTCGAAGTCGAGCCCGCGCTTTTGCGCGAGATTCTTGAAGCTCGCGTAGTAGCCGACGGGCGCATCCAGCCA
Source organism: Paraburkholderia graminis C4D1M (assembly GCF_000172415.1). Taxonomy (GTDB): domain Bacteria; phylum Pseudomonadota; class Gammaproteobacteria; order Burkholderiales; family Burkholderiaceae; genus Paraburkholderia; species Paraburkholderia graminis. The sequence continues at coordinate 345,430 of NZ_ABLD01000004.1, read as the reverse complement.
CACGTAGAAATACTTGCCCGGCGCGCCCGGAATTTCGAAGCCGAAGTAGGGCGCGTCGCGCGAGATGTCCCAGTCCGCGAGCTTGGCTTCGCCTGCGTCGCCGAGCCATTCGCGCATCTTGTTGGTCGCTTCGGGTTGCGCAAGGCCGCCCACCCACGCGCGCAGGAAGTTCTCGCAGCGCGGGTCGGACAGGCGGAAGAAGTAGTGCGTCGACGTCTTGCGGATCGGCGTGGCGCCCGACACCACCGAATACGGATTGACGAGCTCGGTCGGCTGATAAGTCGAGCCGCAGACTTCGCAACTGTCGCCGTACTGGTCTTTCGCGCCGCATTTCGGGCACTCGCCCTTGATGAAGCGGTCGGGCAGGAACATTTCCTTGACCGGGTCGTACGCCTGTTCGATGTCGCGCGCGTCGATCAGGCCCGCCTCCTTCAGCGCGAGGTAGATGTTCTCGCTGAGGACGCGGGTCTCTTCGGAATCGGTCGAATAGTAGTTGTCGAACGAAATGCCGAAGCTGTCGAAGTCGCGCTTGTGCTCCTGCCACACGCGGTCGATCAGTTGCTTCGGCGTTATGCCTTCTTTTTCCGCGCGCAGCATGACCGGCGTGCCGTGCGTGTCGTCGGCGCCCACGTAGTAGACCTCGTGACCGTGCATTCGCAGCGCGCGGACCCAGATGTCCGTCTGGATATATTCGACCAGATGGCCAATATGGATTTGCCCGTTCGCGTAAGGAAGGGCCGACGTGACGAGAATCTGGCGGCGGCCCGACGGCGCGCCTGCGATGAGATCGGTAGCGGGTGCTGACATAAGGATGGTGGGAGCCTGCGGTGGGACGAAAGGTCGATTCTAGCAGGCGGACGCCCACCGGGCGCGGGCTCGCGCGGAGCCGGATGCGGAGCGGGATGCGAAGCCGGAGTCATGCCGCGCTGCACCGGGCGATGCGAAAAGCGAGCGCCCAAAAAAAACCGGGGCGATTAACCCCGGAGCAACAACGACAAGAGGAGAATGGTGACGCGGCGGCTTCGCCAGCCACGTACCGTAAAGACAGACAGCGGATTTTCGCGAGAGTTCGAAATTTTTTTCGTCCTCGTGCGAGATTTCCCGCGATGCATCTTTTACGGCTGGATCATGGCCCGGCGCAGGTCGGCGCCATGCGCGCGGGGCCCGCCTGCGGCCCCATTTCTCCTGCGCTTTCGCGCGCTGTCCTTATTGCGTCGTGTGCTGAGCCGTGGCGCGCAGATAGATTTCCACGCGACGGTTAGCGGCACGGCCGGCTTCGGTGTTGTTGTCGGCGATCGGCTGGTTCTGGCCCATGCCTTCTGCCGACAGGCGCTGCGGCGCGACGCCGCGTTGCGCCAGATAGCCCGTCACGCTTTGCGCGCGGTTGACCGACAGCGTCTGGTTATACGCCGGCTGGCCGGTGCTGTCCGTGTGGCCGACCACTTGCGCGATCACTTCAGGATTCTGCTGCAGCGTTTGCGTGAGCTGATCCAGAACCGGCGCGAACGACGGCTTGATCGCGTAGCTGTTCGTGTCGAACGTGACGGAGCTCGGAATGTTCAGCTTGAGCGAGCCGTCCGGCTGCTCGGTGATCTGCGTGCCGGTGCCCTTGGTGGCGCCCGACAGCTTGTTGTGAATGGATTGCCAGTTGTAGCCGGTAATGCCGCCCACCGCAGCGCCGACGCCGGCGCCGATTGCCGCGCCCTTGCCGCCGCCGAAAATCGCGCCCAGCGCCGCGCCGGTGCCGGCGCCCACGCCCGTGCCGACGGCCGTGTTGGTGCCTTGCTGGCTAGCGCAGCCTGCCAGCAAGGAGCCGGCAACCGCGAAAACAGCCAGGCGAGTCATGATTTTTGCATTCATTTTTAAGTCCTCTTGAGTGAAGCGAATGACGCGCATGAAGCGCGCAGGTAAAGCACTCCGCAGCGTTGCGTCTGGAACAAGCCTGGACGGCGAACGCGGCGGGAGCCAAGCAGACTGCTCATCGAGACGGAACCCGGGCGTCAACCCAAGGCCGCTCTTCAGTCCCGGTCCGACAGTGAAGAAGGGTCTTCCGGCAGCGCACGACGCGAGCCACTACAATAAAGCCTGGCGCGCAGCGATGCGGCCCCACGGCCGTCCGCCTGCCCGAAGGGTGCCCGGCAGGCCCGGTTTTCGCAATGCTGCCTAACAATTTCTTGCAAATTCCGGCGCGTGGACGGGACTTCGATTCCGCCGCGCCGCGAGTGTTCCCTCGGAGTGTCAATGAGTATCGATCGGGCTTTGGTCGACGCTGCGCTCGCAGCCGTCGCTGACCCTAACACCGGCCGGCCGTATGCCGCTGCCAGGAACATCAAAAACGTAACCGTGGAGGGTGACACGGTTAGCGTCGCGGTGGTACTCGGCTATCCGGCCATGCGCCAATTCGACGCGATCCGCAAGCAGTTCGACGATGCGCTGAAGGCCGTGCCGGGCGTGGCCGGGACGCGCGTCGAGGTATCGCAGGAAATCGCCGCGCATACGGTGCAGCGCGGCGTGAAACTCTTGCCGAACGTTAAAAACGTCGTGGCGGTGGCGTCGGGCAAGGGCGGCGTCGGCAAGAGCACGACCGCGGTCAACCTGGCGCTCGCGCTGGCAAGCGAAGGCGCTTCGGTGGGCATACTCGACGCGACATCTACGAGCCGTCGCTGCCGTTGATGCTCGGCATCGAGGGCGCCGGAATCCGCCGGACGAGAAGACCATGAATCCGATGACGGGTCACGGTCTGCAGGCCAACTCCATCGGCTTCCTGATCGAACAGGACAATCCGATGGTCTGGCGCGGCCCGATGGCCACCTCCGCGCTCGAACAGTTGCTGCGGCAGACCAATTGGCGCGATCTCGACTATCTGATCGTCGACATGCCGCCGGGCACCGGCGACATCCAGTTGACGCTCTCGCAACGCGTGCCCGTGACCGGCGCCGTGATCGTCACGACGCCGCAGGACATCGCGCTGCTCGACGCGCGCAAGGGCCTGAAAATGTTCGAGAAAGTGGGCATTCCGATTCTCGGCATCGTCGAGAACATGGCCATGCATATCTGCTCGAATTGCGGCCACGAAGAACATATCTTCGGCGCCGGAGGCGGCGAGCGCATGGGCAAGGAATACGGCGTCGACGTGCTCGGCAGCCTGCCGCTCGACATTGCGATCCGCGAGCAGACCGACTCCGGCCGGCCGACGGTCGTGGCCGATCCGCAGGGACGCATCGCGGACATCTATCGCACGATTGCGCGGAAGATGGCGGTGCACATCGCGGAACGGGCGCGCGACATGACCTCGAAGTTTCCGAACATCGTGGTCCAGAACACCTGACGCGCCCGAGCGGCGGCGGGCGCAACGCTCTATTTGCGCCTTCTCTCGCGGTATCATGTCGACTTCACAAGTTCGGCTCGGCGGCCGCAGGGGCGGCCACCAGGCCGGCAAGAGGATCGCATGGGAAAACGAATCGACGGGCAGGCGGTGCATGCGTTCATCGTCCTGACTGCCTGCAGTGTGCTGTTATGCGGCTGCAGCGCGTTCCTGAGACCACAGGAAAAGCGCGCCGACGCGCAGTTGCTGCCCACCGTGGGCAATCAGGCGCGCGGCCTCGTGACGTTCATCGAGCGCTCGGACGGCGTGCAGGTGACCTACAACCTCTCGGGCTTGCCGCCCAATAGCGATCACGCGCTGCAAGTCCACGAGCGCGGCGACTGCAATGCGACCGACGGCTCGAGCGCCGGCCAGATATTCTCGCCGGCCGCCGAGCGTCTGAAAGCAGGCGCGCGCGTGGAAGGCGATCTCGGCAACATTCATGCGGATGCGAACGGCGTGGCAACCGGCTTCATCGTCGCGCCGGACGTTTCGCTCGACGGTATCCGTTCGGTCCTGCAACGCGCGGTTCTGCTGCATCGCGATCCCACCGATCCTTACGCGTATCCGCAGCATGGCGCCGGTCCGGCGCTTGCGTGCGGCGCGATCCGGCAATGAACGATCGCATGACGGGCCGCGCGCTTGTCGGCAGTTGCCGCGCGCTTGTCCATTCGCGGCGCCTTGGTGGTCCGCATTCGTGGCCCGCATCCGCGGCAGCATCTTCGTGATCGCGTAAAATAAGCGCCTTTCGTCGCGGCGTCCGGCTGGCGTTATCGTCAACAGGACTCGCGGGCGGCTTCGTCCGGGCGCGCTAGCAGCCTTCCCGCCGTCACGGCAATGCGCGAAACCGGCCGCAAGGCGGCCGGCGCACACCGGGCGGTTATCCGTCACACCTCTGTTATTCACGTCGAGCAGCGTTCACCTATGACCATCAAATCCGACAAGTGGATCCGGCGCATGGCCGAGTCGCACAAAATGATCGAGCCGTTCGTGCCCGATCAGGTTCGCGTCTCCGAAGACGGCCGGAAGATTGTCAGCTACGGCACCTCGAGCTACGGCTACGACATTCGCTGCGCCGACGAATTCAAGATCTTCACGAACATCAACTCGACCATTGTCGATCCGAAGAATTTCGACGAGAAATCGTTCGTGGACTTCAAGGGCGACGTCTGCATCATTCCGCCGAATTCGTTCGCGCTCGCGCGCACGGTCGAGTATTTCCGCATTCCGCGCTCGGTGCTGACCGTGTGCCTCGGCAAGTCGACGTACGCGCGCTGCGGGATCATCGTGAACGTCACGCCGTTCGAGCCGGAATGGGAAGGCCACGTCACGCTCGAATTCTCGAATACGACACCTTTGCCTGCGAAAATCTACGCGAACGAAGGCGTCGCCCAAGTGCTGTTTTTCGAAAGCGACGAGATTTGTGAAACGTCGTACGCGGATCGCGGCGGCAAATATCAAGGTCAGCACGGCGTCACGTTGCCGAAGACCTGACGCCGGCAGCGCATCGACCCACCAGGTACACAGGGTGACCGCTGCAATTTATCGAATGCAGCGGTCGTTCTTTTTGGAGAATCGCCCATGAAGTTCCGTTTTCCCGTCGTCATCATCGACGAAGATTTCCGCTCCGAGAACATCTCGGGTTCCGGCATCCGGGCTTTGGCCGAAGCAATCGAGAAAGAAGGCGCGGAAGTGCTCGGGTTGACGAGCTACGGCGATCTGACTTCGTTCGCGCAGCAGTCGAGCCGCGCGTCGTGCTTCATCCTTTCCATCGACGACGACGAGCTGCTGCCGTACGTCGAAAACGTCGTGGTCGAAGGCGAGACGCCGGAACTCGCGGCGGCCATCGTCGCACTGCGCGCGTTCGTGACCGAAGTGCGCCGCCGCAACGCGGACATTCCGATTTTCCTGTACGGCGAGACGCGCACGTCGCGCCATTTGCCGAACGACATCCTGCGCGAACTGCACGGCTTCATCCACATGTTCGAGGACACGCCGGAGTTCGTCGCGCGCCACATCATCCGCGAAGCCAAGGTGTACCTCGATTCGCTCGCGCCGCCGTTTTTCAAGGAACTGGTGCACTACGCGGAAGAAGGCTCGTACTCGTGGCACTGTCCGGGCCACTCGGGCGGCGTCGCGTTTCTGAAGAGCCCGCTTGGGCAGATGTTCCATCAGTTCTTCGGCGAGAACATGCTGCGCGCCGACGTCTGCAATGCGGTCGACGAACTCGGTCAATTGCTAGATCACACGGGCCCCGTTGCGGCTTCCGAGCGCAACGCCGCGCGCATTTTCAGCGCGGATCACGTGTTCTTCGTGACCAACGGCACGTCGACATCGAACAAGATCGTCTGGCACGGCACGGTCGCGCCGGGCGACATCGTGCTGGTGGATCGCAACTGCCACAAGTCGATCCTGCACGCGATCACGATGACCGGCGCGATTCCGGTGTTCCTCACGCCGACGCGCAACAACTTCGGCATCATCGGTCCGATTCCGCGCAGCGAATTCGAGCCGGAAAACATCCGCAAGAAGATCGCGGCGAATCCGTTCGCGCGCGAAGCGCTCGCGAATAATCCGAACCTGAAGCCGCGCATTCTCACCATCACGCAAAGCACGTACGACGGCGTGATCTACAACGTCGAGATGATCAAGGAGATGTTGGGCGAATGGCTCGACACGCTGCATTTCGACGAAGCCTGGCTGCCGCACGCCGAGTTCCACGAGTTCTATCAGGACATGCATGCGATCGGCGCGGGCCGTCCGCGTATCGGCGCGATGATCTACGCGACGCACTCCACGCACAAGCTGCTCGCCGGCATTTCGCAGGCTTCGCAAATCGTCGTGCAGGATTCGAAGAACAGCCGCTTCGACAAGCATCGCTTCAATGAAGCGTATCTGATGCATACGTCGACGAGCCCGCAGTACGCAATCATCGCGTCGTGCGACGTGGCAGCGGCGATGATGGAAGCGCCAGGCGGCACCGCTTTGGTCGAAGAGTCGATTGCCGAAGCGCTCGACTTCCGCCGCGCGATGAGCAAGGTCGACGCCGAGTACGGCGACGACTGGTTCTTCAAGGTGTGGGGCCCCGACCAGTTCGCGGAAGAAGGCATCGGCTCGCGCGAGGACTGGATGCTGCGCCCCGACGATTCGTGGCACGGCTTCGGCCCGCTCGCCGAAGGCTTCAACATGCTCGACCCGATCAAGGCGACCATCGTCACGCCGGGTCTCGACATGAACGGCGATTTCGGCGAGACCGGCATTCCGGCCGCGATCGTCACGAAGTATCTGGCCGAGCACGGCATCATCGTCGAGAAGACCGGCTTGTACTCGTTCTTCATCATGTTCACGATCGGCATCACGAAGGGCCGCTGGAACTCGATGGTGACCGAGCTTCAGCAGTTCAAGGACGATTACGACAACAACCAGCCGTTGTGGCGCGTGCTGCCGGACTTCGTCGCGTTGCATCCGACGTATGAGCGCGTCGGGTTGCGCGACTTGTGCCAGCAGATTCACAGCGTCTACCGTGCGAACGACATTGCGCGTCTGACCACCGAGATGTACCTGTCGAGCATGGAACCGGCGATGAAGCCGTCGGACGCATTCGCGAAGCTCGCGCATCGCGAGATCGACCGTGTGCCTATCGACGAACTCGAAGGCCGCGTCACGTCCATTCTGTTGACGCCGTATCCGCCGGGCATTCCGCTGCTGATTCCGGGCGAGCGCTTCAATAAGACCATCGTCAACTATCTGCGCTTCGCGCGCGAATTCAACGAGCGTTTCCCGGGTTTCCACACGGACATCCACGGACTCGTCGGCGAAATGATCAACGGGCGCATCGAATATTTCGTCGATTGCGTGCGCGTCTGACGATGCGATCGACGTTGCTCGCGCGGGCTGTCATCTGTGCGCTGCTGCTTGGCGCCGCGCCGCTCGCGGCGCGCGCCGAAGTCGCCGCCGCCGATCCGATCGACGCGGCCATGCGCACCTGTCTTGCGCGCAGCGATATGTCGTCGACGGCCGGGCAGGTGCAGTGCATGGAGACGGCGCGCATCGGCTGGAAGAGCGCGTTGGATAACGCATGGCAGCAGTTGCAGGGCGAGTCGCCGCAGACGCGCCGCAAGCAGTGGCAGAAGAGTCAGGCGAGCTGGCAGGCCTCGCGCGATGCCGACACGCAACTGCTCGCGGCGGTGTTCGCCACCACGCGCGGCACGATGTATGTGCTTGCCGCCGCCGATATGCAATTGCAGCCGGTGCGCGACCGCGCGCTCGTGCTGCGCAGCGCGGCGGCAGATGCGAGCTCAGGTGGGCAACCTAAGGCCGGTCGTTCGCGGAGCGGCCGTGTGCGCGCCTGTGCCGCCGACGCGCGCTGCGAACACGCGATGTTCGACATGAACCGCTACTACCGTCGTCTGCAAGCGAAAATGCCGGCGCGTTCGCGTTCCACGCTGACGCGCGCGCAAAAGGCGTGGACCGCTTATCTGAACGCAAGCACGCCGCTCGTCGATGAACGCGGCCGCATCGACATCATCGGTGCGCGTGTGGCGACGCTCAAGCGCTTGTCGGAAACGGTCGGCAACGACTAGGCTTCTGCGCGCGCAGAAGCCGCCTCATCGAGAGGAGAGCTTCAGGTCAACGCGTAGCTGTCGGCTTGCAGATCGGGCAGCGCGACCGCGGGTTCGCCGCGCAGATCGCGCAGTGCGTCTTCAATGATCAGAGACATGGTGTGTAGCGCGAGGTCGTTGTCGTCGGTGCCGAACGGCTCCTCGATTTGCGACGCGATCGCTTCGTGCGCCATGAACGTGTACGCGACGAACACCGCGAACACCGGCGTGAAAATGCCGATGCTGTCGACGAGTCCGAACGGCAGCGACGCGCAGAAGAAGTAGACCGTGCGGTGAATCATCACCGAGTACGCAAACGGCAGCGGCGTGGAGGCAATGCGCTCGCATCCGCCGATCACATCCGACAAGCCATTCAGATTCCGGTCGAACGCGAGTACGGCCATCGGATCGATTGAGCCTTTTTGCGCCTGGCGCTGCGCCCATTCGCCAAGAACCAGCATCAATGTCGCCGGTTGGTAGCGCGACGCCATCACGCGTTCGAACAGCGCGGGCGGCAGGCGCGCGGCGAGGTCTTCGCGCGGATCGCTTTTGCGAAGCTGATGCCGCAGCGCGTGCGGCAACGCGCCCAATGCGGCGCAAAATTCGGCCGCGTCTTCTTTGGGCAACGGCGTCGTTCGCAAGGTCAGCGCCTGACGCGTGAGCGAACGCGCGTCGTTCAGCAGTTGACCCCACAGCTTGCGCGCTTCCCACCAGCGGTCATAACTGGCGTTGTTGCGAAAGCCGAGAAACACCGCGAGAGCGATGCCGACGAGCGAGAACGGCGCAGTCGTGTTGAGGTTCAGCGAGATGGGCAGCAGATGATCGTGCGCCGCGACCGCAACGATCGAGATCGCGAAAATGAGGAACAGCCGGGGAAGCAACTGCGGAAGCACCGAGCCGCGCCACGCAAGCAGCATGCGGAACCAATGGAGATGCGGACGGATGATCATCGGTGTGCTGTGCCATGAGCGATGGAGTTTCTATTATCGCTTGTTGTTCGAGTCGCGCGATTGAAACGCAGGCTCGCACGGGCAATGCTTCAGCAGAAAGCATGAAGGCCACGCCGTAGCGTGGCCTTCATGCAAGCCTCAATCTGCAAACGTCAATCGCGCGCCGATGAAGCCGCGCCGTGACTGAGCCAGTCGAGTACGGCGGTGGCGTCGTCGTCCGCGCCTTGACGCGCTTTCGCCACCGTTTCCGCAACGTCCGCGCTCGGCACCGCGCGACGAATCGCCACGCCGACCGCGAGAATATCGATCATCACCAGATGCAGGATGCGCGAGATCATCGAAAGCTGCGACTCGCGAATCTCGATGTGATCGGTTTCGAGCGCGACGGTAGCGCGCTTGGCCAACGGCGTGTTGCTCGACGTGATCGCGATCACTTTCGCGCCGGCCTGCATCGCGACATCGAGCACGCGCAGCAGTTCGGGCGCGCGGCCCGACTTCGACACCGCGACGATCACGTCACCCTTGCCGAGCAACGCAGCGGAAGCCGCCTGCATGTACAGATCGCCGTAAGCAATGGTCGGAATGCCGAAGCGGAAGAACTTGTAGTGGGCGTCCTGCGCGACGATGTTCGAATTGCCGAGGCCATAGAACTCGATACGACGCGCGCCGTTCAACAGATCGATTGCGCGTTCCACCTGCTCGAAGTTCAGATGCTCGCGCAATTGCAGAATCGCCGACACGGTGTTGTCGAGCACCTTCGCGCCGAAGTCAGTCGCGGTATCGCCGAGATGCACCTGGCTATGGCTGACCGGAATGGTGCCGGTCAAGCCGGTGGCGAGCTTCAGCTTGAAATCCGACAGCCCCTGGCAGCCGAGCGAACGGCAGAAGCGGATCACGGTCGGCTGACTCACGTCGGCCTTGCGCGCGATGTCGACGATCGGATCGTTGATGATCGAACGCGGGTGGTTCAACGCGAGATCGGCGACGCGGCGCTCGGCCGGCGTCAACGCGTCGCGCATCTGGCGAATCCGCTCGAATACCGCCGACGAACTGCCGCCCGCGCGATTCGACAACTGCTCGGCGAGAATCGCGGACACGCCGAGAAAGGCCGGATATTCGGCGGTGATCACATAGGTCGGCACGTTCTGCAAGTACGCCTCGAAGCGGCCCTTCGCCTCGAAGCGCTTGCGAAACGACGAGCGCGCGAAGAAGTCGCCGAGCCGCGGCACGACGCCGCCGCCGATGTAAATGCCGCCGAGCGCGCCCAGCGTCACCGCGATATTGCCCGCGAAGGTGCCGAGAATGCCGCAGAACACATCGGCGGATTCGGCGGCGAGCGGCTCGCCTTCGAGCGCGCGCTTGACGATCTCGCGCGTGTCGACGTTGGCCGCCACGCGCTTCTTGTCGCGGCCCGCGAGCGCACGATAAATCACTTCCATGCCGGGGCCCGCGGCCACGCGCTCGAACGACACATGCGACCACTTCTTGCGCGCGTAGTGCAGCACGATGTCCTCGCGCTCGTCGGCGGGCGCGAAGGTGGCGTGGCCGCCTTCGCTGCCGAGCGCGATCCAGCGGTCGTCGGCGGGAATCAGACCCGAGACGCCCATGCCGGTGCCCGGACCGAGCAGGCCGATCACGCTATTCGGGCGGCGCGTGCCGCCGCCGACCTGCACGCGCTGCGCGTCGGTGAGGCCCGGCAAGGCCATCGCCAGCGCGGTGAAGTCGTTCACGACCAGCAGCGTGTCGAAGCCGAGCGCGCGGCGCGTGGCTTCGATCGAGAAGGTCCAGTCGTGATTCGTCATGCTGACCTGATCGCCGTCGACCGGGTTCGCAATTGCAATGGCCGCATGATTCACGCGGCCGATCTTCATGTCCTTCAGATACTTCTTGATGACCTCGGCAACACCGGGATACTCCGCGCACGGGTAGACCTGCACCGAGCCGATCTCGCCCGGTCCGGTTTCGAGCGCGAAGCGCGCGTTCGTGCCGCCGATGTCGGCGAGAAGCCTCGGTCCATCGGCGTGCTGGCCCGCGCCCGGAGCAGCCTTAGTTTGCACACCAGTAGACATCGAGTCTCACTCCCTTGTCGTTCGCCAACTGCGAGATGGCATTTTTTTGTAGCGAAGAGGCGGCGGCGTTCAGCACGTCCATCTTGCGCGGTCCTGCGATCAGCAAAAACAGGTGCTTCACTTCCTTCAGCGCGGAAAGCGACCAGCTCACGCGCGCATGCGGCGCGCTGCCGGGATGCACGGCGACGAAGCGCTCGCGCGTGGTGATCGCGTGATCCCACTCGGGCGCGTCGGCGAAGATCGACGCGGTGTGGCCGTCTTCGCCCATGCCGAGAATCGCGACGTCGGGCGCATTGGCAAAACGCGCGTCGGCGTTCAGCGCGGCGACGTGCGAATGCAGGTCCTGCGACGTGTCGGCGAGCGGCCAGAAGGTCGCGTTCTGCGCGGCGCTTTGCAGCAGCGTCGCGTGCGCGAGCTGCGCGTTGCTCGCGCTGTCCGTCTCGGGCACCCAGCGGTCGTCGACGAGGGTCACGGCGATGCGCGCCCAGTCGAAGCTTTGCGTGGATAACGTCTGCAGGAACGGGCGCGGACTGCTGCCGCCCGAAACGGCGAGCAGCGCCGGGCGGGCCGCAGATGTCGTGGTGGACGTACCGGCCGTGGACGCGCCGGCAATACCGGCGTCCGACGTTGCCGCCTGGGCGGCCAGCGATGCATGTAGCGCGTCGCCGACTGCCTTCGCCAACGCGTCGGATTGCGCGCGTTGATCGTCGAAAGCGTGAAGCTCGATCACTTCTCCTCCGTGCTGCTTTTTTGTTAGCGCGGCGACCAGCCGCCGCGAATCAATTCTCTTCTTCGAGCCAGCAGGTGCCGTGCTGCGCGAGCATCGCGCTCGCCGCGGCAGGACCCCATGTGCCCGACGCATACGGCTTCGGCGGTTTGTTCGAAGCCTTCCATTCGTTCAGAATCGGTTCGACCCAGCGCCACGCGGCTTCCTGTTCGTCGCGCCGCACGAAGAGGGCGAGACGCCCGTTGATCACGTCGAGCAGAAGACGTTGATACGCTTCCATCTGCCCTTCGCGGAAGAACTGGTCGAACGCGAGATCGAGGTGAACGCTGGCGAGGTTCATGCCTTCGCCCGGCTGCTTCGCGAGACAGTAAAGACGGATGGTCTCGTTCGGCTGCAAGCGGATCACCAGACGATTCGCGCCCGCGCGCAACGCCGATGCGCCCAATGCCGAATGCGGCACCGAGCGGAAATTCACGACGATTTCCGCGACGCGATCGGCAAGCCGTTTGCCGGTGCGCAGGAAAAACGGCACGCCCGCCCAGCGCCAGTTTTCTATCTCGACCTTCAGCGCGACGAAGGTTTCGGTCGTGCTGTTCTGCTTCACGCCGGGTTCGGTCGCGTAGGCGGGCACGGCGTTGCCGCGGATCACGCCCGAATGATACTGGCCGCGCACCGCAACCTTGCCGATGTCGAGCTGATTGATGGGCTTGAGCGCGCGCAGCACGCGCAGCTTTTCGTCGCGCACCGAGTCGGAGTCCATCGAATGCGGCGGCTCCATCGCGACGATCGAAAGCAGTTGCAGCAAATGGTTCTGCACCATGTCGCGCAGCGCGCCGGTATTGTCGTAGAAATCGCCGCGCGCTTCGACACCGAGTTCTTCCGCGATCGTGATCTGGATGCTTTCGACCCACTCGCGGCGCCACAGCGGCTCGAACAAAGCATTGCCGAAGCGCAGCGCGAGCAGGTTCTGCACGGGCTCTTTGCCGAGGTAGTGGTCGATGCGGTAGATCTGTTCTTCCGCGAAGATTTCGCCGACCGCGTCGTTGATTGCATTCGACGACTTCAGGTCGTAGCCGAGCGGCTTTTCTAGCACGATGCGCGCGTTTTCGTTCAGCCCCACCGACGCGAGCGCGCGGCAGATCGGCACGAAGAGCGACGGACCGGTGGCCAGATAAAACACGCGGATGCCCGGCAAGTCCTTCACCGCATCGCGCAGCAACGTGAAGTCTTCGGGATTGCCCAGGTCGATCTTCACGAACTCGATGCGTTCGAGAAAACTGGCCCATGCCGTTTCGTCGACACCGTTCTTCGATACATGCGGCTTGACGTGCTCGTTGACCCACTGAAGATATTCGCCGCGATCCGCTGCGTGGCGCGCGACCGCGACGATCTTGCCGCTGTCGGCCAGCATGCCGCCCGCACGGTGTGCTTCAAACAGTGCGGGGAGAATCTTGCGCATCGACAGATCGCCGGTTCCGCCGAAGAGAACGAAGGTGAAACTTGAATCGGTTTGCATGAGTCTCCGTCGATGTCCTGGGGCCGCCGCGCCAACCGCTCGCTCCTCGCGAACAGGCGACCGTAGTCCGATAAAATATTTTTTGACACTGAATTGTAGTTTAACTACAATCCAAATCAAGAGGTAGCGCAAATTCGATGAAAAAAGCGTGCGCTGCATGTCAGTTGCACGTTTCGCGAATCGGCCAACGTCCCCTGCATGTTAACGGACATTGCAAACGGACATTGCATTGCCGGCATGGGCCAGCCTCGAGTCTGCCGCGCGACGCGGGCGGGCAAAAATCAAAAGAGGAGACAGTCAGTTGCATCCCGAATCACTCATCTCTTGAGCTTCCAGCGGCCGGACATCGGTCCGCCGGCACATGCCTTAACGCATGCGCCCGACCGTGCTCGATCGCCCAGTGTTTTGCCTGTTTGAACCAACCACAGCACCCTGGCGACATCAGGGGCCATTTGTTTTTTGTTCAGGTGTCTGGAGGAGATAAGCAATGAAATTTCGCGCGATCATGGGCGCTCTGTGCGCCGCGGGTCTGATGTGTGGCGTCTCGGCCGTGCAGGCTGCCGAGTCGGTCGAAGTGTTGCACTGGTGGACTTCGGGCGGCGAATCGAAAGCCGTCGGCGTCCTCAAGGACGACATGACGAAGCAGGGTTACACGTGGAAGGACTTTGCGGTTGCGGGTGGCGCGGGCGCGGCTGCCATGACGGCACTGAAGACGCAGGTGATCTCGGGCAATGCACCGAGCGCCGCGCAGATCAAAGGTCCGCTGATTCAGGACTGGGCTTCGCAAGGCGTGCTGGTGCCGATCGACTCCGTCGCGGGCGACTGGAAGAAGAACCTGCCGCCGGAAATCGACAAGATCATGCACGCGGACGGCCACTATGTCGCGGCGCCGTTCTCGGTGCATCGCGTGAACTGGCTGTATATCAACAAGGCTGCGCTCGACAAGGCGGGCGGCAAGGTGCCGACCACGTGGCCTGAATTCTTCGCGGTGGCCGACAAGATGAAGGCCGCGGGCATTCAGCCGATCGCGATGGGCGGCCAGCCGTGGCAAGACCTGACGCTGTGGGAAGACGTCGTGCTGTCGCAAGGCGCGGACTTCTACAAGAAGGCGCTGGTCGACCTCGACGAAAAGACGCTGACTTCGGACAAGATGGTCGGCGTGTTCGACACGGTCCGCAAGATCCAGGGTTACTTCGACGCGGGCCGCACGGGCCGTGACTGGAACCTGGCAACGGCGATGGTCATCAACGGCAAGGCCGGCATGCAGTTCATGGGCGACTGGGCGAAGGGCGAATTCGCCAACGCCGGCAAAAAGTCGGGCGCGGACTACGTTTGCGCGGCCGTGCCGGGCACCGAAAAGTCGTACACGTTCAACGTCGACTCGTTCGTGTTCTTCCAGCAGAAAGGCCAGAAGGCGGCAACGCCGGGCCAGCTCGCGCTCGCGAAGACGATCATGACGCCGGAGTTCCAGGAGCAGTTCAGCCTGAACAAGGGCTCGATTCCGGTTCGTCTGGGCGTCTCGATGGCGAAGTTCGACGACTGCGCGAAGAAGTCGTACGCGGATGAACAAACGGCGATCAAGTCGGGCGGCTATGTGCCGTCGCTCGCTCACGGCATGGCTCAGCCGGATGCGGCAGCCGGCGCGATCTCCGACGTCGTCACGAAGTTCATGAACTCGCAGCAGGATTCGAAGAGCGCAGTGACCGCGCTCGCGAAGGCAGCGAAGACCAAGTAAGTGAAGTAGCGAAGGGCGCGTCCGTCGAATGTATTAAGCGGGCGCGCCCTTCGCGCCGTTGATCGCGTGAATTCGCGCAATGCGGTGTGCGCTGTTTGCACTGCGCCTCGCATGCACGCGGCTTCACCTGACAGTTTCAGCAGGAGTCGAGTAGTGACTGCTTCTATCAGCGGAAACGGGAAAACGGCTAGCGTCGCCCGCCGCACGTCGCCCATGGCGGCCCTTGCCGATCGCTGGATTCCGAAGCTGGTGCTCGCACCCAGCGTCGTGATCAGCCTGATCTTCGTCTATGGCTTCATCGCCATCACCGGCTATCTGTCGCTGTCCAATTCGCGACTGATGCCTCGTTATGATTTCGTCGGTCTGGACCGTTATCGCGAACTGTTCGATAACGACGTGTTCTGGACCTCGGCGGCGAACCTCGGCTGGTTCGGCATTCCGTTTATCGGCATTTGCATCGGCCTGGGTCTCTTTCTCGCGATCCTGCTCGATCAGCAGATCCGCAACGAAGGCGCATTGCGCGCGGTGTTTCTGTATCCGATGGCGCTGTCGTTCATCGTGACCGGCACGGCGTGGCAATGGATCATGACGCCGAGCATCGGCCTCGAAAAAGTTTTCCACGACTGGGGCTGGACGAGCTTTTCGTTTAGCTGGCTGGGCGACCCGGACAAGGCGATTTTCTGCGTAGTAATCGCGGCGGTATGGCAATCCACCGGCTTCGTGATGGCGCTCTTTCTTGCGGGCCTGCGCGGCGTGGACGGCGAAATCTTCAAGGCCGCGCAGATGGACGGCGCGAATCTGCCCACCATCTATCGCAAGATCGTGATTCCGAGCATGCGTCCGGTGTTCTTCTCGGTGCTGCTGATTCTTTGCCACATCACGATCAAGACCTTCGACCTCGTCGTCGCGTTGACGGCGGGCGGTCCGGGCACGTCGTCGTCGCTGCCGGCTATCTTCATGTACACGTTTTCGTTCAATCGCGGGCAGCTCGGCGTCGGCGCGGCATCGTCGATGATGATGCTCGCAACCGTCGTGGCCGTGCTCGTGCCGCTCATGTATCTGGAATCGAGGAGCACCCGCAATGCAGCCTAAGATGACGATCAGCCGTGCCGTCATTTACGCGGCCTTGGTCCTGTTTGCCCTGTACTTCCTGTTTCCGCTGTACGTGATGCTGTCCACGTCGTTCAAGGACATCGACCAGTTGCGCACCGGCAATCTGCTGACGCCGCCTACGCACTGGACCGTCGATCCGTGGATCAAGGCATGGAGCGGCGCGTGTACGGGTGTGCGTTGCGACGGCATGCAGCCGTTCTTCATGAACTCGGTGCGGATGGTGATTCCGGCGGTGCTGATCTCGTCGATCATCGGCGCGTTCAACGGCTATGTGCTCACGCACTGGCGTTTTCGCGGCGCCGATCCGATCTTCACGATGCTGCTGGTCGGCTGCTTCATTCCGTTCCAGGCGATCCTGCTGCCGATGGCGCGCTTCGAAGGCTTTCTCGGCCTGTCGAACACCACGACCGGCCTGGTGGTGGTGCACGTGATCTACGGTATCGCGTTCACGACGATGTTCTTCCGCAACTTCTACGTGAGCATTCCGGCTGAACTCGTGAAGGCGGCGCGTATCGACGGCGCGGGTTTCTTCACGATCTTCACGAAGATTCTGCTGCCCGTGTCGCTGCCGATTTTCATGGTGTGTCTGATTTGGCAATTCACGCAGATCTGGAATGACTTCCTGTTCGGTATCGTGTTCTCCGGCGTCGATTCGATGCCGATCACGGTGGCGCTGAACAACCTCGTGAATACGTCGACGGGCGTGAAGGAATACAACGTCGACATGGCCGGCGCGATCATCGCCGCGTTGCCGACCTTGCTCGTCTACATCATCGCCGGACGCTATTTCGTGCGCGGGCTGACGGCCGGCGCGGTGAAGGGCTAACGCCTCGCAAACCATCCGAGCGCGGCGGCGTGTCCCGGCGCATAAACAAGACGTTTTCAAGCAGTACCAGAGACTAGAGGATTCACAGCATGGCAAGCCTTTCCATCCGTGACGTGTACAAGACCTACCCGAACGGGGTGCCGGTTCTGAAGGGTGTCAACATCGACATCGAAGACGGTCAGTTCCTGATTCTGGTCGGCGGCTCGGGCTGCGGTAAGTCGACGCTGCTCAACATGATCGCCGGCCTCGAAACGGTGACCAAGGGCGAGATCCAGATCGACGGCAAGACGGTGAACAACCTGTCGCCGAAAGATCGCGATATCGCGATGGTGTTCCAGTCGTACGCGCTGTATCCGTCGATGACGGTGCGCGAGAACATCTCGTTCGGCCTGAATATCCGCAAGGTGCCGAAGCAGGAACAGACGCAGATTGTCGACCGCGTGTCGAACACGCTGCAGATCACGCATCTGCTGGATCGCAAACCGGGTCAACTGTCCGGCGGCCAGCGTCAGCGCGTGGCAATGGGCCGCGCATTGGCGCGCGATCCGGTGATGTTCCTGTTCGACGAACCGCTGTCGAACCTCGACGCCAAGCTGCGTATCGAGATGCGTTCGGAAATCAAGCTGCTGCATCAACGCCTCGGCACGACGATCGTCTACGTGACGCACGATCAGATCGAAGCGATGACGCTCGGCGACCGCATCGCCGTGATGAAAGACGGCATCGTCCAGCAGTTCGGCGCGCCGCAGGAGATTTACGACTCGCCGTCGAACCTGTTCGTGGCCGGCTTTATCGGCGCACCGCCGATGAACTTCATCCAGGGCAAGCTCGTCGAGCAGGGCGCGGGCGTGGGTCTCGAACTCGATACGGGCATTGCGCGCACGGCGCTGAATCTGCCGTTCGACTCGGCGAAGGTCAAGTCGCACGTGGGCCGTGAAGTGATTCTCGGCTTGCGTCCCGAGCGCATTACCGATGCTCGCGGCGCGCATGGCGATCACGCGAAGCTGCAACAGATCGAAGTGAAGGTCGACGTGATCGAGCCGACCGGGCCGGACACTTTGGTGTTCGCGCAGGTCAACGGCAAGCGCGTGGTGAGCCGCGTGCACCCGGCGTCGAATCCGCAGCCGTTGACGAATACGACGCTGCTGTTCGATACGTCGAAAGCGGTGTTGTTCGATCCGTCGAATGAAGAGCGCATCGCCTGATTTTTTGGTCTGATCGCTTGGCCTTGCCTCATTGAGAAAGCCCCTTGCGTCTCGCGACGCAAGGGGCTTTTCTTTTCTTCGCCTGGGCCGGCGGCGCCAGTCAGGCTTCCGGAATACGCAGGTCCGGATTGTTGCGTACGAGTTCCGTCACCCACTCGGTGAACGCGCGCAGCCGCGAGCTCAGATTGCGGCGATGCGCGTACAGGATCGACAGCGGCGTGCCGGGGCTCGTGTAGTCAGTCAGAATTTCCTTCAGCACGCCGCGCTCGATCAGATGCGCGACCATGAAGCGCGACGGCTGAATGATGCCGTGGCCGAGCTCGCCCGCGCGAATGTAGACCGAGCCGTCGTTGACCGCGAGCACGCTTTTCATCGCGACTTTCACGGTCTCGCCGTTGACTTCGTATTCGAACGGAAAGGTCTTGCCCGTACGCGCCGACACGTAGTTGACCGCGCGGTGCTCGCTCAATTGATCGAGCGTGCTCGGCGTGCCGTACTTCTCCAAATATGCGGGCGAAGCGCAGGTGACGATACGCGCATGGCCGATGCGCCTTGCGACGAGGCTCGATTCTTCCGGCGTGCCCATGCGGATCACGCAATCCACGGCGTCCTGAATCAGGTCGATGTTGCGGTCGGCGAGACCCAGACGCACGTCGATTTCAGGGTAGCGCCGGTAGAAGTCGTCGAGCGCGGGCAGCAGCAGCGCGCGAGCGAGCGTGCCCGACGTGTCGACGCGGATCGTACCGACCGGATTCTCACGCTTGTTCGACAGCGACGATTCCGCGTCGGCGACTTCCGCGAGGATGCGCACGCAGCGATCGTAAAACAGCGCGCCGTCTTCGGTGACGCTGACCTGGCGCGTCGAGCGGTTCAGGAGGCGCACGCCGACATGCTCTTCCAGCGCCTGAATCGTGCGGCTCACTTTCGCGCGCGGCAGGTCGAGCGATTCGGATACTTTCGTGAAGCTGTTCGCCTCGACCACACGCGTAAAGATCTCCATCGCTTCAAAACGGTCCATGTTTGGCCTTCTTATGTGTAATGAGCGGAAATTGGTTTCGACGTGAAGTGTATAGGCTCGGAATAATGTTGTCGCAAGGGGTTGGCGCGCGACTCCGCTGATCCGGCTCAGTCTCCGCTCGTTCCACGCTCGTCGCCGCTCAGTCCCGATCCGGTGCGCCGAGCGGGAACAGCGGGCGGTAGGGCCGGGCTTCGTCGACTGCGCGAGCGAAAGACGGACGCGCCAGCAAGCGCTCGCGATAGGCGCGCACATGGGCGAACGCCGGGTCGATCGCGTGGCTCCAGTCGGCGTAAAAGAGCGCCGGCGCCGCCGCGCAATCGGCGAGGCTGAAGGTGTCGCCCGCGGCCCATTCGCGCGCCGCCATTGTTTTGTCGAGCCACGCGTAGGCCGTATCGAGCATCGCGCGCGCTTCCGTCACGCCGCGCGCGTCGCGCTCGGCTTCGGAGCGCAGGCTGTCGAACACGATCTTCTGTTGCGGCGTCGAAATATAGTTGTCGAAGAAGCGGTCCATGCTGCGCACGTCGAGCGCCGCGCGGGCGTCGGCGGGCACGAGCGCCACCGGCCCCGGATAGTGCAGGCCGAGATATTCGATGATGATGCTCGCCTCCGTCACCGTGCGCTCGCCGTCGACCAGCACGGGAAATCGCCTGATCGGCCACAGTTCGGCGAATTCGGCCATGATTTGCGGGTCGTCATGCGCGAGCAGGCGGAATTCGAACGGCGTGCTGTTCTCGTACAGCGCGATGAGCGCCTTCTGGCAGTACGAGGAGAAAGGGTGTGCGTAGAGCTTGAGCTTCATCGTGATCGCCTTCGACAGTTGGACGGTTGTTACGGCCCCCCAGGGCCGTTCAGATCACGACGAGCGAGCGCGGCGCAAATCGACACGCCGCCGCCTATTGGAGCCATGCTGACGCCGCGCCAGAAACCGCTAATGCGGCAGGCGCACGTTGAAGCGGAACGTCGCGAGCCGCGCCAGCAGAATGAACCCCGTGGCGAACAGCACGCTATACACGGTGTCGAAATTCACGTAGTCCAGCAGCACATACAGCCAGCAGCCGACGAAAGCGCACGTCGCGTAAGGCCGCGAATCGCGCAGGATCAGCGGCACCTCGTTGCAGAGCACGTCGCGTATCACGCCGCCGAACACGCCCGTCGCCACGCCCATCATCACGGACGTGAACCAGGGCATTTGCGCGTCGTGCGCAATCGAAGTCCCCGCGATGCTGAAGAGGCCAAGGCCGATCGCATCGGCGACCAGCAGCACGCGCTCGGACAGCAGGCGCGAGGTCATCTTCAGCAAGGTCGGCGCGAACAGCGACATCACGAAGATCGCGATCAGATAGCCCTGATGCTCGACCCAGTAGAACGGCCGGCGCTCGAGCAGCACGTCGCGCAACGTGCCGCCGCCGAAGGCCGTGGCGATGGCGACGAGGAACGTGCCGACCGCGTCGAGGCGGCGCGTCCTCGCTTCGATGAAACCGGAAATCGCGTACGCAAAGATGGCCAGCGCCTCCATGAGGGAGAGCGCGAGTGTGAGTCTCGGATGGATCACTGCGGCTCCGTCAGCGGCCTGGCGTGAGCCGGCGCGGCGCCCGGCTGAAGCAGCACGACGACCGCGCCCGCGCCGCCGTCGTGCGGCCGCGCCTGGCAGAACGCGATCACTTCGTTCTTCTGCACGAGCCACGCGCGCACTTTGCCCTTGAGCACCGGTTCCTTGCCGATCGATCCCAGGCCTTTGCCGTGAATCACGCGCAGGCAGCGCAAGCCGCGCTTGACCGACTCGCGGATGAATTCCGCCAGCGCCTCGCGGGCTTCCTCGCGCCGCATGCCGTGCAGATCGATTTGCGCCTGCACGATCCAGTCGCCGCGCCGCAGTTTTCGCACGACTTCCTGGCTCACGCCGGGGCGGCAATAGGAGAGCGTCTCGTCGGTTTCGAGCAGCACCTCGGGATCGAATTCGTCGGAGATCGCTTCGTGCAGCACGGCTTCTTCATCGAGCAAAGTTTGCACGGGCAGCGGCGGCGGAGGATTGCGCGGCAACGATGCGCGCGGCGGCACGGCGAGCGGCGCGACTTCGCCGATCTCGCGGCGAAACAGATCGGCGTCCGCCGCGGCTTCGCGCCGCGCAGCCGTCGCGGCGGCGCGTTCGCGCTCGCGCTTTTGCGCGTCGACCTTCAACGCGTCGCGCAATGCGCCGAGGCCGGCTAAGCCCGCGGCCGGCTCGATCTTCGGCGTCGCGGCGGGCGCAGCCGGTTCGCGCGCGGGCGTTGCAGCCGGGGCGCGGACGCGCTTCGGCTCGTTCGGATGAGGGTGGTTCTTCGGCATGGCGGTAGTAGACGCGGATAACGATTCGGTCGCGCGGCGCCTCGCGCGATCCTGGTGCGGCTTCGAATAAAAAAGGCCGCCGGCTCATGAGCCGCGGCCTTTGATCCAGCGAGCGGCCGGGCAACGCCCAGCCGCTATTTTACCGTTGCGTTCGCACGAAGGCGCTGCCGATCAACGCTCGGCTTCCTGGCTCATCGCGTGCTCGCCGGCCATCTCGTTGATGGTTTCCAGATAGCGCTGCGCGTCGAGCGCGGCCATACAGCCGGTGCCTGCGCTCGTGATTGCCTGACGGTACACGTGGTCCTGCACGTCGCCGGCCGCGAACACGCCCGGCACGCTGGTGGCGGTGGCAAAGCCGTTCAGGCCGCCCTTCGTGATGATGTAGCCGTTCTTCATCTCCAGTTGGCCTTCGAAGATGTCCGTGTTCGGCTTGTGACCGATCGCGACGAACAGGCCCTGCAGCGCGATGTCCGTCGTCTCGCCGGTTTGCGTGTGCTTGATGCGCACGCCGGTCACGCCGGACTGGTCTCCCGTCACTTCGTCGAGCGTATGGTTCCACTTGATCTCGACCACGCCTTCCTTCTCTTTCGCGAGCAGGCGGTCGATCAGGATCGGCTCGGCGCGGAACTTGTCGCGGCGATGGATCACCGTGACCTTCTTCGCGATGCCCGACAGATAGAGCGCTTCTTCGACCGCGGTATTGCCGCCGCCGACCACGGCCACATGCTGCTGCTTGTAGAAGAAGCCGTCGCAGGTTGCGCAGGCCGACACGCCCTTGCCCATGAACGCTTCTTCCGACGGCAGGCCGAGATATTGCGCCGACGCGCCCGTCGAGATGATCAGCGAATCGCACGTGTATTCGCCCGAATCGCCGATCAGGCGGATCGGCTTTTCGTCGAGCTTCGCCGTGTGAATGTGGTCGAAGATGATTTCGGTATTGAAGCGCTCAGCGTGCTCCAGGAAGCGCGCCATCAGTTCCGGGCCTTGCACGCCGTTGGCGTCGGCGGGCCAGTTTTCGACGTCGGTCGTGGTCATCAACTGGCCGCCTTGCGCGAGGCCCGTGACGAGCACCGGCGCGAGGTTGGCGCGAGCCGCGTAGACCGCTGCCGTGTAGCCGGCAGGGCCGGAACCGAGAATCAGAACCTTGGCGTGTTTCGTGGAAGTTGCGGGCATGATCGAATCCTTTTACGGCGCGCTGCCCGCCCATGCGGGCAACGCGACTTGGCTGAAACTGTAGATGGGTATCAGTCGGGCATTATAAAGGGCGGGGCCGCGGGCTGCTCCATGAAGCTTTCCGATCGCGGCGATAGCCCGGCGCGGGGCCTAAGCGATCAGCGCGCGTGGCCGATCGGCCAGGTTACCGTCATTTACAGCCTCATGCGGGGCACTGCGTTTACAATAGGCCGGATCGAAGTTTCGGGTCTTTCGGGTCGACGGCGCCGGGCTCTCTGCCGCGCCGAACGGCTTCGACCCGAGGCCCGGCAATAGAATTGGCAACACGCATCGGCCACGCATCGGCCACACAAGCAACAGGATCAATGGCAAAAGCTCCTTATTCCGCGAGCGCGCAGGCATTACCGCACCGCATGTCGCGCCTCTTCACCGAAATCCGCTGGATTCTGCAGGTCGCGCTCGGCGTGTTCCTGCTGATGGCGCTCGTCAGCTACAGCCGCCGCGATCCGAGCTGGACGCACGCCGCGCAGGTCGATCACATCGCCAACTGGGCGGGCCGCGTGGGCGCGTGGACCTCGGACATTCTGCTGCTGCTGTTCGGCCTCTCCGCCTACTGGTGGATCGTGCTGCTCGGCCGGCACATTTCCGCGAACTACAAGCGCATTACCCGTCAGGACGAACCGGACGAAGACGCGCCGCGCGATACGACCTGGCTCGCGGACGCCTTCGCGTTCATGCTCGTGCTGCTCGCCTGCGACGGCATCGAGGCGCTGCGCATGTGGTCGCTCAAGGTTCAACTCCCGCGCGCGCCGGGCGGCGTGATCGGCGAGGCGGTCGCGCGCGGCGTGTCGCACGCGCTGGGCTTCACGGGCGGCACGCTCGCGCTGTTGATCGTGCTGGGCATCGGCTTGTCGCTGTATTTCCGTTTCTCGTGGCTGTCGGTGTCGGAGAAAGTCGGCGAATCGATTATCTCCGCCGTGACCTTCGCGAAGCTGCGCCGCGAGGCCGGGCGCGACCGCAAGCTGGGCGAAGCCGCCGCGGTCAAGCGCGAGGGCAAGGTCGAGAAGGGGCGAGTGCGCATCGAGGAACATGAGCCGGTCGTGATCGTGCCGCCGGTCGTCACGCCGGCCAAATCCGAGCGCGTCGAGAAAGAACGGCAGGTGCCGCTTTTCACCGATCTGCCGGGCGATTCCACGTTGCCGCCCATTTCGCTGCTCGATCCCGCGCCCGCCGCGCAGGAAACCATTTCGGCCGATACGCTCGAATTCACTTCGCGTCTGATCGAGAAAAAGCTCAAGGACTTCGGCGTCGAAGTGAGCGTGGTCGCCGCCTATCCGGGCCCGGTCGTCACGCGTTACGAGATCGAGCCGGCCACCGGCGTGAAGGGCAGCCAGATCGTGAATCTGGCGAAAGACCTCGCGCGTTCGCTGTCGCTCGTGTCGATCCGCGTGGTCGAAACGATTCCGGGCAAGAATTTCATGGCGCTCGAGTTGCCGAACCAGCGCCGCCAGACTGTGAGCCTGTCCGAGATTCTCGGCTCGGCGGTTTATGCGGATGCGGCGTCGCCGCTCACCATGGGTCTCGGCAAGGACATCGGCGGCAAGCCTGTTTGCGCGGACCTCGCAAAAATGCCGCACTTGCTGGTGGCCGGCACGACCGGTTCGGGCAAGTCGGTCGGTATCAACGCGATGATTTTGTCGCTGCTCTACAAGGCGAGCGCCGACCAGGTCCGCATGATCCTGATCGATCCGAAGATGCTCGAAATGAGCGTCTACGAAGGCATTCCGCATCTGCTGTGTCCGGTCGTGACGGACATGCGCCAGGCCGGCCACGCGCTCAACTGGGCGGTCGCCGAAATGGAGCGGCGCTACAAGCTGATGAGCAAGCTCGGCGTGCGTAACCTCGCCGGCTACAACAACAAGATCGACGAAGCGGCGAAGCGTGACGAGAAGCTGCCGAACCCGTTCAGCCTCACGCCGGACGAGCCGGAACCGCTCACGCGTCTGCCCAACATCGTCGTCGTGATCGACGAACTCGCGGACCTGATGATGGTGGTCGGCAAGAAGGTCGAGGAACTGATCGCGCGAATCGCGCAGAAGGCGCGCGCGGCCGGCATCCATCTGATTCTCGCCACGCAGCGTCCGTCGGTCGACGTGATCACCGGCCTCATCAAGGCTAACGTGCCGACGCGCATGGCGTTCCAGGTGTCGTCGAAAATCGACTCGCGCACGATTCTCGACCAGCAGGGCGCGGAATCGCTGCTCGGCATGGGCGACATGCTTTATCTGCCGCCCGGCAGCGGCTTGCCGGTGCGGGTGCACGGCGCGTTCGTGTCGGACGACGAAGTGCATCGCGTTGTCGACAAGCTCAAGGAGCAGGGCGAGCCGAACTATATCGAGGGCATTCTCGAAGGCGGCGTGACGGGCGAGGGCGACGAAGGCTCGGCGGGCGCCGGAGGAAGCGGATCGGGCGACGGCGAGTCGGACCCGCTTTACGATCAGGCGGTGGACGTCGTGCTGAAGAACAAGCGCGCGTCGATCTCGCTGGTGCAGCGGCATTTGCGCATCGGCTATAACCGCGCGGCGCGCCTGCTCGAGCAGATGGAAAACTCCGGCGTGGTGTCGGCGATGTCGTCGAACGGCAATCGCGAGATTCTTGCGCCGGCGCGCGAGGCGGAGTGAGGCCAAGTGAAGCTGATTAAGGCGTGCTGCGGTGAGGCGTTGGGTTTTTGTCGGCTGCCTTTACCGCTCTGTCTTTTTCGCTTTCTTCGCCGCTTGTTCACCGCTTGTTCACCGCTTGTAACGTTCGTTTCCAAAGGTTCGCTCCTAAGACTCGCTTAAGGCTGCCTGCCTAAGCTTCGCGCAAAACCGCAGTCTTGCGCGGCAACACCGCTCATGACGATGCGCCGCCAACACCGCGGCCGCTCAACGAATTCAGATCAAGGGAGAAAAACATATGCAGCTATTCGCACAGCAGCATGCACAATCCGGCCGCGTCGGCCGCTTTGCGCATTTGGCTCGCGCGCTTGCGCGCACTGCGGGCACGGTGGCGATCGGCGCATCCGTGCTGGTCGCTTCGCAGGCGTTCGCGAGCGGCACCGAACAGTTGAAGGCGTTCGTCTCGCAGGTTCACTCGGCGCGCGGCACCTTCGTCCAGCAGGAAGTGCGCGCGCCGGGCAAGGCGCAAGGGGCGAGCGGCGGGAGTGGCGGGAGTGGTGCTAGCGGCGTGCTCTCCACCACGGGCGGCAGCAAGAACAGCACGTCGAGTGGAACATTCACGTTCGCGCGTCCGGGCAAGTTCATCTGGCAATACGAAAAGCCCTACGCGCAACTGCTGCAAGCGGACGGCGACAAGCTTTACGTCTACGACAAAGACCTGAACCAGGTGACAGTGCGGAGCCTGGGCGGCGCGCTCGGCGCGAGCCCGGCGGCGATCCTGTTCGGCAGCAACGATCTCGACAAGAACTTCACGCTGCGCGATGCGGGCGTGAAGGCCGGCATCGACTGGCTCGAACTCACGCCGAAAGCAAAGGACACGCAATTCCAGCGCGTGGGCATCGGCTTCAAGGACGGCAATCTGCAAGCTATGGAATTGCACGATGTGTTCGGCAACGTGACCTTGCTGACGTTCTCGAACATCCAGAAGAATCCGCCGCTGCCTGCTGACGCGTTCAAGTTCACCGTGCCGAAGGGCGCGGACGTGATCAACGGCTAAATTGCCGCTGCACGTTCAAGCTGCACGTTCAATGTTGACGAAGAAAGCCGCGCTGAATGCGTGGCTTTTTTTATCGCCGATGCAAAACGGGCCGCGCTATTTTTCGGCTTCGATTGCATGCGCGGCCTTCATGTCCTCGAGAAACGCTTCGACAATATCCGTTCGATGCTGCCGTGCGCGCGTGACCATATGAAACGCGACGCGGTAGCGCATGACGGCCGGATTCAGCGCGGCGAGCAGTCCTTGCTCGACGAACGGCGCCGCGAAATGTCCCGGTAAATAGCCGAGGTGATGCCCCGAAAGCACGAGCATCGCGACCGCTTCCATGTTGTCGGCGACGGCGGTGACGTTGCGCCCGGCCGTCGAGCTTTCAGCCTCCGGCAACGGATAGCTGCGCCACGCCCATTCATGCGCGGCGGCCTGCGCGGGCGTGACTTCACCGGCGCGAGCAAAGAGCGGATGCTCTTTCGCGCAGTAGGCGAACTGGTCTTCGGCGAAGACTTCGGTGTATTCGAGCGACGGCACGCGATGCCAGAAATAGCCGATGCCGATCTGAATCCGCCCATTGAGCAGCAACTCTTCGAGCTCGCCAGGCGAGCGCACGAGAATCGAAAACCGCACCGATTGATCGCGCGAACGAAAGCGGCCAATCGCCTCGCTGATGCGCGCGCTGGCCGATACCGGCGTGTGCCCGATCATGCCGATGTCGAGCGTGCCGACCAGCTTGCGGCCGACGTTGCGCGCCTGCATGCCGAAGCTGTCGACGGCATCGAGCAGCGCGCGAGCGGCATCGACGAATTGCGCGCCGCGCGCGCTCAGGCGAAAGCCGCTGCGGCCGCGTTCGCATAGCCGGTAGCCGAGGCGCGTTTCGAGCGTGGCCAGTTGCGTGCTGATGGTCGACTGACCGACGTTGAGCGTGGCTTGCGCCGGCGAGACGCCGCCCGCATCGACGATCGCGAGAAAGACGCGGATGAGCCGCAGGTCGAGGTCGGTGAGTTGGGAGAACATGCGTCAGGATACATCGCTCGGGATCAATGCGAAGGTTTTTGAGCAGCTATTGGACGTTCACCCGAACTGCTCAAGAATGTAAGTTCGCCCGGCATGAATAGCTTCTGGCTGCTTGCCAGATGCCTGCTCCGCGCCGGTTTCGCCGATTCCCGCCCGCCGGGACTTTTCATTGCCGAGCCACGATGAATACTTCCTCCTTCATTTCTCCCGAAGCCGGCGAGCGGCCGCAGCCGCTGTCCGGTAACGCGATGCCGCGCTGCGGCGGAATCGCGACGATGATGCGCCTGCCGAACGTCGGCTCGGCGGCGGGATTCGACGCCTGCTTCGTCGGCGTGCCGTTCGATCTCGGCACGTCCAACCGAACGGGCGCGCGTTTCGGGCCGCGCCAGATCCGCAGCGAATCCGTGCTGCTGCGCCCGTACAACATGGCAACGCGCGCCGCGCCGTTCGACTCGCTGCGAGTCGCCGATCTCGGCGACGTCGCGATCAATCCGTACAACCTGCACGACTCGATCGCGCGGATCGAAACCGCTTACGACGAGGTCCTTCAGCACGATTGCAAGCCGATCACGCTCGGCGGCGATCACACGATCGCGTTGCCGATCCTGCGCGCGATCCATCGCAAGCACGGCAAGGTCGGGCTGATTCACGTCGATGCTCACGCCGACGTCAACGACACGATGATGGGCGAGAAAATCGCGCACGGCACGCCGTTTCGCCGCGCGGTGGAAGAGGGCCTGCTCGATTGCGAGCGCGTCGTGCAGATCGGTCTGCGCGGCACCGGTTACGCGGCGGAAGATTTCGACTGGTGCCGCGATCAGGGCTTCGAGGTCGTGCAGGCCGAAGCGTGCTGGAACCAGTCGCTTGCGCCGCTGATGGCGCGCGTGCGCGAACGCATGGGCGACGGTCCGGTGTACATCACGTTCGACATCGACGGGATCGATCCGGCCTTTGCACCCGGCACCGGCACGCCTGAAATCGCGGGGCTGACGGTGCCGCAGGCGCTCGAAATCATTCGCGGCGCACACGGCCTGAATATCGTCGGTTGCGATCTTGTGGAGGTGGCGCCGCCGTATGATCCGTTCGGCACCACGGCGCTGCTCGGGGCGAACCTCGCGTTCGAGTTGCTGTGCGTGCTGCCGGGCGTCGAATACCGGACTGCCGCGGCTCGGTGAATCCGTTCGCCACGTAGCTCTTGCGACACGCCGTCAGCAACGAAAAGGCCTGCATTTGCGGGCCTTTTCTGCATTTAGAAGTGCAGCGAGCGCTTACGCGTAAGCAGTCTTGCGCGTCGACACGAACGCGAGATAACACACCGCGCCGATCGCCAGCGACGGCAACGTCGCGCCGAGGTTCGGCAGCCACTGGTTGATCGCCTGATAGGAGGCAATGCCGATCGCCCACGCGATGAACGCGCTCAGATGCCAGCCGCCCGAAAACCCGTAGCGGCCGCGCACGTCGGCGAGCACGGCGGCTTCGATGCGGCGCTTGCGCACGATGAAGTGATCGACCAGCACCACGCCGAAGAGCGGCGCGAACACCGAGCCGATCAGCAACAGGAAGTTCTGGTATTTCGCCATCGGCACGAGCAGCGCGATCAACGTGCAAAGCGCGCCGAACGCGGCCGAGAGCATCGGCACGCTGCCGCGCGCCCAGAACGTGCCGGTCGACACGGCGGCCGAATGAATGTCGGCGAATGCGTTGTCCACTTCGTCGATCAGGATCAGCAACAGCGCAAGGCCGCCGCCGGCTTGCGCGAGTGCGCTTGTGAGCAGCGCGTCGCCGCCGCCCGCGGCGAGACCGTAGATCGCGCCCAGCGCATAGAACCATATGTTCGCGATGCCGTAGCCGAGCAGCGTGCCGCGAAACGTGTCGCCGGCGCGGCGGCCAAAGCGCGTGTAATCGGCGATCAGCGGCAGCCATGAGAGCGGCATCGCGACCACCAGATCGATGGCGCCGCCGAACGGCATTTCGCCCGTGCCGGGGCGGCGCATCATCGCGCTCAAGTCGTGCTGAGCGAGCAGATTCCATGTGAGCCACGCCGCGCCCGCGAGCAGCAGCCAGATGCCCCACGTGCGCAAAAAGCGCCGCACGAACGACAGCGGCCCGCTGATCGCAAGCAGCGTCGCGAGCAAGCCGAACACGACGGTCCAGACGAGCGGCATCGAGAAACCGAACGCCTGCTTCGCGAGGGCGTCGGCGGAATCGCGCATCACGATCACTTCGAACGCGCCCCAGCCGACCAGTTGCACCGCGTTCAGCACTGCGGGCACCGACGCGCCGCGCACACCGAGCGTCGGACGCAGCGACGACATCGCGGCGAGCCCCGTGTCGGTGCCGATCACGCCCGCGAGCGCGAGGAGCACCACGCCGATCGCGCTGCCGATCACGATGGCGAGCAGCGCGTGCGGCAGCGACAAGCCCGGCACAAGCAGCGCGCCGGCTTGCGCGACCAGCAGGCCGATGCCGAGTGAGAACCAGAGCGCGAAGGCGTCGCCGGTGCGGAATGCGCGGCGCGCGTCGGGCACCGGCGTAAGCGGTGCGTAGGTGGAACCGGCGTCGCCGGTGAGCGGGTCTTGTGCCATCGGGTGTTGTCCGTGAGTGTGTGTCTGTTGCTTTGGTTTGCCTGCGCGTTCGCGCTCGTGTTCGCATTCGGTAGACGACACGCCGCGCTCGCCGACGCGCCGTCACTGTCATAATGCAGGACGTTGCCCGCGCGTTTCTCGTGCAGGCTTTGCGCTTGTCCGGCAGCACGCCGCCTTCCGACCATCGCAGATACCGTCGCGCGAACCGCGTCCGGAAAAGCCGAGATTATCCCCAAAACGTCATGTTCGAAGAAACCCGTGCCAATGTCCCGCTCGCCGAACGCCTGCGGCCTCGCAATATCGACGAAGTGATCGGTCAGAAGCATCTGCTCGGTCCGAACAAGCCGCTGCGGGTCGCATTCGAATCCGGCGAAGCGCATTCGATGATCCTATGGGGCCCGCCGGGCGTCGGCAAGACCACGCTTGCGCGGCTCATGGCGGACGCGTTTCACGCGCAGTTCATCGCGCTGTCGGCGGTGCTTTCGGGCGTGAAGGACATTCGCGAGGCCGTCGAGACGGCGCAGATTCATCGCGCGAACGGGCATCAGACGCTGGTGTTCGTCGACGAGGTGCATCGCTTTAACAAGAGTCAGCAAGACGCGTTCTTGCCGCATGTCGAGTCGGGGCTGTTCGTGTTTGTCGGCGCGACGACCGAGAATCCGTCGTTCGAGGTGAACAGCGCGTTGCTGTCGCGCGCCGCGGTCTATGTGCTCAAGAGTCTCGACGAGGACGAGTTGCGCGAACTGCTCGAGCGGGCGCAGCGCGAACTCGGCGGCCTCACGTTCACCGACGAAGCGCGCGACGCGCTGATCGGTTCCGCCGACGGCGACGGCCGCAAGCTGTTGAACAACCTCGAAATCGTCGCGCGCGCCGCTGCGCAGCAGAAGACGACGGAGATTGACGGCGCGTTGCTCGGCAGCGCGCTCGCCGAAAATTTGCGCCGCTTCGACAAGGGCGGCGACGCGTTTTACGACCAGATCAGCGCGCTGCATAAATCGGTGCGCGGCAGCAGTCCGGACGGCGCGCTCTACTGGTTCTGCCGGATGCTCGACGGCGGCGCGGACCCGCGTTATCTGGCGCGGCGCATCGTGCGCATGGCGTGGGAGGACATCGGTCTGGCCGACCCGCGCGCCGCGCGCATCGCGCTCGACGCCGCCGAAACCTACGAGCGCCTGGGCACGCCCGAGGGCGAGCTTGCGCTTGCGCAGGCCATCATCTATCTGGCGGTCGCGCCGAAGTCGAACGCGGGCTACAACGCGTATAACGAGGCGCGGCGCTTCGTCAGCAAGGACAAGTCGCGCGGCGTGCCCGTGCATCTGCGCAATGCGCCGACCAAGCTGATGAAGGAACTCGGCTACGGCCACGAGTATCGCTACGCGCACGACGAGCCGGATGCCTATGCGGCCGGAGAGACCTATCTGCCCGAGAACATGCGCGATCCGCACTGGTACACGCCGACGCCGCGCGGTCTGGAAGGCAAGATCGGCGACAAGATGGCGCGTCTTGCCGAACTCGACGCGCAATGGCGCAGCGAGAACAAGCCGAAGAAGGGCTGAGAGTCTCCGGCGCGGCGCGCCGGTGCGCTAAAATCCCACCTTCATACAACGAATACCCGCCCCATCCCATGCTCGACATCCAGTTGCTGCGCAAAGACCTCGACGGCGTCGCGAAACGCCTCGCCGACCGCGGCTATAGCCTCGACGTCGCGGCGTTCACCGCGCTCGAAGCGGAACGCCGCGATACCCAGACCCGCACCGAAGAAATGCAGGCGCGCCGCAACAGCCTGTCCAAGCAGATCGGCGCGATGAAAGGGCGGGGCGAGGACACGTCGGCGGTGATGGCGGAAGTCGGCGGCATCGGCGACGAGATGAAGGCGTCGGCGGCAAAGCTGGACGATATTCAGAAGCGGCTGTCGGATCTTCTGCTCGGCGTGCCGAATCTTCCGCATGAGAGCGTGCCCGTTGGCCGCGACGAAGCGGATAACGTCGAAGTGCGCCGCTGGGGCACGCCGCGTCAGTTCGATTTCGAAGTGAAGGATCACGTGGATGTGGGCGCGCCGCTCGGCCTCGATTTCGAGACCGGGGCGAAGCTCTCGGGCGCGCGCTTCACGATGCTGCGTGGGCAGATAGCGCGGCTGCATCGCGCGCTTGCGCAGTTCATGATCGACACGCATACGCAGCAGCACGGTTATACGGAGATTTACACGCCGTACATCGTGAATCCGGAGATTCTGTACGGCACCGGCCAATTGCCCAAATTCGCGGACGACATGTTCCGCGTCGAGAAGGGCGGCGGCGAAAACACGGTCACGCAATATCTGATTTCGACGTCGGAAATTTCGCTGACGAACACGGTGCGCGACAGCATCGTCGAAGGTAATGCGCTGCCGATCAAGCTGACTGCGCATTCGCCGTGCTTCCGTTCGGAAGCGGGCTCGTATGGGCGCGATACGCGCGGCATGATTCGTCAGCATCAGTTCGACAAGGTGGAGATGGTGCAGATCGTGGCGCCGGAAACGTCTTATGACGCGCTGGAACAGATGGTCGGGCACGCTGAGACGATTCTGCAGAAGCTCGAGCTGCCGTATCGCGTGATCACGCTGTGCACAGGCGACATGGGCTTTTCGGCCACCAAGACTTACGACCTCGAGGTGTGGTTGCCGGCGCAAAACACCTATCGCGAGATCTCGAGCTGCTCGAACACCGAGTCGTTCCAGGCTCGCCGGATGCAGGCGCGTTATCGGAACGCGCAGGGCAAGCCGGAACTCGTGCATACGTTGAACGGCTCGGGGCTCGCGGTCGGCCGCACGCTCGTGGCGGTGCTGGAGAATTTCCAGAACGCCGACGGCTCGGTGACGGTGCCGGCTGCACTGCGGCCGTACCTGGGCGGCGTGGAGCGGCTGGAAGTGCCGGCCGCTTGAGTCGTGTTGTACGATTCACGTACGTCCCTCTGAAATTTTTTCGGCGAGGGACTTGGAAATCCAGATTCACTGTTCTATAATCTTTCTCTCCCAAGCAGCGACCCGCTTGGATCTGACAAAACCGCGCCAGCTTCATACGGCAGCGGCTAGTTGGAAAACCCGGAAAGGTGGCAGAGTGGTCGAATGCGCCGGACTCGAAATCCGGTGTACCTTTAGGGGTACCGTGAGTTCGAATCTCACCCTTTCCGCCAGATTTAGAAAACAGGCCCTTCGGGGCCTGTTTTCGTTTGTATTGCCCAAGTGCTAAGTCTCTTGATTGAGTTGCATCTCATGGCCGAGAAAAAACGTATTACAGAGCTGTATGGCGTTCAGTTGGCGCCGCGAGTGATGGTGCGTCCGAAGGCTTCGGTGAGCGTGGCCACAGAAAGAGAGAAGTCGGACGTACTGCGTTCCGCACGCCTGGTAATCTCCGAGCACCGTGAGGTCTTGATAGCGCTAAAGGATTGGTGAGTGCTCCATGTCGACTACGAAATCTTCGCTTCGTATCTAAGCACAGTGTGGAGCCTGTCCCATCCTTCCTCTGAGTACGTCGAACGATAGCGCGGCGATCACGTCCGCGCGCTACGCAACAAGCGAGCGAAGAGTTTCTCGGCACTCTTCGAGTGCTCACCAGGCGTTGCCCGTTTAATCCCCCACGCTCGCGATACAAACGCCCGCACCCCCCATTCCCCCGACCCCTCCGCGATCCTCTGTACAATTGGCCGTTCGATTGAATATCGACCTACCTTCGAACCCATCGACCGAATTCATGGCCATTACCTACAAGACTCCCGAAGACATCGCCAGGCTGCGTATTTCAGGCCGCCTCGCGGCCGACGTGCTGGCCATGATCGGCGAGCACGTGAAGGCCGGTGTCTCCACCGACGAGCTGGACGCACTGTGCAACGACTACATCGTCAATACGCAAAAGTCGATTCCGGCGAACGTCGGCTATCTGGGTTTTCCGAAGACGGTGTGCACGTCCGTGAATCAGGCGGTCTGCCACGGCATTCCGAACCGCAACGAAGTGCTCAAGGACGGCGACATCATCAACATCGACGTCGCGATCATCAAGGACGGCTACTTCGGCGACACGAGCCGCATGTATTGCGTCGGCGAGCCAAGCACGGTCGCGCGTCAACTGATCGACACGACGTATGAAGCGATGCTCGCGGGCATCCGCGAAGTGAAGCCGGGCGCGACGCTCGGCGACATCGGCCATGCGATTCAGAAGGTCGCGCAGCGCGACGGCTTTTCGATCGTGCGCGACTATTGCGGCCACGGCATCGGCAAGGTCTATCACGAGGACCCGCAGATTCTGCATTACGGTCAGCCGGGGCAGGGCGTGCGTCTGAAGCCCGGCATGGTCTTCACCATCGAGCCGATGATCAACGCAGGCCGCGCCGGCACCACCGTCTTGCGCGACGGCTGGACCGTGGTCACGAAAGACCGCTCGCTGTCGGCGCAATGGGAACACATGATCGCCGTCACCGACGACGGCTACGAACTCCTCACGCCCTGGCCGGACGGCACCGGCAGCTACGAGGCGCCTTAGCCCGAAACGCTTCCATCGCGAGTGGGTCGAGCTCACAGACACCGGGCGCGGCAAATGCTGAGAACTCGATGCGCGCTTTGCCAGAACCGGCTCACGCGATAAGATCCCCCGGCAAAGAATGATTTGACTCGCGCGCCGGTTCGGTTAAAGCTACGCCTTAAGGCTTCAAGGGGTTTTCGTCTGCATGAGTCCGTCATTGACCGTTCGCCGTATCGCCGCTGATCAGGGCGCTGTTTTTCGCGAACTCCGTACTGCGTCGCTGCGAGAGGCGCCTTATGCCTTCGGCGCGACGCTAGAGGACGCCTTGTCCGCGGACGCCGCCAGCTTTGACGTCATCGCCGCGAAGCACGCGGTTTCTCTTACCGTCAGCACTTTTATTCTCTATACCGAGGGTCATCCGGCGGGACTCATCGAGGCGCATTTCGAAGAGACTCCCGAGCGCCGCGCATTCGTTTGCGAGTTGTGGGTGGCGCCGGCGGTTCGTCATCTGCGTGGCGGAGAGTTGCTGGTCGACACCGCTAGCGGCTGGCTCGCCAACGAAGGCGCCGCCGAAATTTACGCATGGGTCGCCGACTCGAATCGCACCGCCATGCGCTTTTACGAAGCGCTCGGTTTCGGACCGACCGGCGAACATCGGCGCGTCACGCGCGCGCCGGAACAGGTCGAAAGCCTGCTGGTTCGCCACGTGCCGTCCACGTCACCCGCAGTTGACTCGTGATCCGCCGAGCGGCGCAGCAGTTTGCCGCCCGTTCCGGATCCCTTGCGCGGTTCTGTTGTGCGTTTCCGTTGCGCGTTCTGTTGCTTCCCTGCTCGCATCCGCAGCCGTATCTCCACAGATGTCCTGCCTCGCCCGTTCTTGCGCGGCGCGGCGTGATCGTTTCTGCTCGCGCAACATGCACAACACGCGCATAGCGCCGCGCGCGCGGGCAAAAAATCTCGCCGCACGCGTGGACGCCTGTAAAATACGCAAAATTTTTTGCCGAACGCTATGTCGCCCAAGAAATCGCCCTTTTTCGAACTTCGCAGCGGTTCCGTCGACACGCTCCTCTTTGTGGTCAAGACAACCGACCTCGATGCCATGCGTGCCGAGCTGACCCGGCGCTTCGAGGCGACCCCCGAATTTTTCGCTAACGACGTCGTCGCGATCGACGTGCGCCGTCTCGCGGAAAACGAGCGCGTGCCGCTCGCCGAGATCGCGCAACTGCTCGACAGCGTGCGCATGCGTCCGGTCGGCGTGGTCGCTGACACGCAGCAGTCGTGGGCGACGGAATCGGCGTTGCCGCTCCTCGAAGCGCGCGACCGCCGCGGCGCGGCCGCGAAGCCCGCTGACGAAGAATCGGCGAGCACGTCCACGGCGGATTCGGGCGAAGCCGCGAACGGCGCAGCAAGCACGGTAAACGCAGCAAGCGCAGCAAGCACGGCAGCCACGAACGCAGCATCGGGCGCGACGGCAAGCGCATCGCTCGAACCTGCGCCCGCCGCCGAGCCGGTGCGTCTTGCCACGTCTTCGCAAACGATGGTGGTCGAAAAGCCGCTGCGTTCCGGCCAGCGCATCTACGCAAAGGGCGATCTCGTGGTGCTCGGGCTGGTCAGCTACGGCGCGGAAGTCATCGCGGAAGGCAATATCCATATCTATGCGCCGTTGCGCGGCCGCGCGCTTGCCGGCGTGCAGGGCAACCACGACGCGCGCATTTTCTGTACGTGTCTCGAACCGGAACTGATCTCGATCGCGGGCATCTATCGAACGACAGAGAACCCGCTGCCGGCCGATGTACTCGGCAAACCGGTGCAGATCTGGCTCGAAGAAGAAAAGTTGATGATCGAACCATTGCGGCTCACTTGAACGCGGAAAGCACGCTGTGAATCGCGCCGTCCTGGAGCTTTGCGGCGCGCGGCGTTCTGCTCGAAATATGGCCGCACATAATTGACGAATTTGACGAACACAAGGTAAGGGTAATGGCAAAAATCATTGTGGTGACATCGGGCAAGGGTGGCGTGGGCAAGACGACCACGAGCGCGAGTTTTGCATCGGCCCTCGCGTTGCGGGGCAGCAAGACCGCCGTGATCGACTTCGACGTCGGCCTGCGCAATCTCGATCTCATCATGGGCTGCGAGCGCCGCGTCGTGTACGACCTGATCAACGTGATTCAGGGCGAAGCGAATCTGAACCAGGCGCTGATCAAGGACAAGAAGTGCGAGAACCTCTTTATCCTGCCGGCTTCGCAGACGCGTGACAAAGACGCGCTGACCATGGAAGGCGTCGAGAAGGTCATCAACGATCTGATCGCGATGGACTTCGAGTTCATCGTGTGCGACTCGCCGGCCGGTATCGAATCGGGCGCGCTGCTCGCCATGCATTTCGCCGACGAAGCGCTGATCGTGACGAACCCGGAAGTGTCGTCGGTGCGTGACTCGGACCGCATCCTCGGCATTCTGTCGTCGAAAACCAAGCGTGCAATTGAAGGCAAGGAGCCGATCAAGGAGCATCTCCTCATCACGCGCTACAACCCGAAGCGTGTGAGCGAAGGCGAGATGCTGTCGTTGACGGACATCCAGGAAATCTTGCGTATTGACCTGATCGGCGTGATTCCGGAATCGGAAGCGGTGCTGCACGCGTCGAACCAGGGCCTGCCGGCCGTGCACCTCGACGGCACCGACGTGGCGGAAGCCTACAAAGACGTCGTATCGCGTTTTCTCGGCGAGCAGAAATCGCTTCGCTTTACCGATTACCAGAAGCCCGGGCTGCTGCAGCGCCTCTTCGGCACCAAGTAAGGGGAGCGCACGTTATGTCGATTCTTTCGTTTTTGCTGGGCGAGAAGAAGAAATCCGCGTCGGTAGCGAAGGAACGCCTGCAGTTGATCATCGCGCACGAGCGCGCCGGCGGTCATGCTCCCGCCGATTATCTGCCTGCGTTGCAACGCGAACTGGTGGCCGTGATTTCGAAGTACGTGAGGATCTCGGATGACGACATCCGCGTGAGCCTCGAGCGTCAGGACGACCTCGAGGTGCTCGAGGTCAAGATCGAGATCCCGCAGACCTGACGGGTTTGCAGGAACTGGCGCGCGGCTCGCGCGCCATCCGGCCGATATTCACAAGGCAGAGCGGCGCCGGTCGATGCGGCGCCTGCTGATCCATCTGATCGACCTGATCGACTGACGCAGCCGATCAGTTGTACGTGAAGTTGACCGTTGCGGTTGTCGTCACGGAGCCGGCCGTCAAAGTACCGAGCCGGTAGAACTGCGCGACGAACGGAACCGTCATCGTATTGGTGTTGTCGACCGTGCCGAGCGAACTCGTACTGTTGAGCGTGACGGGCGTACCCGTCGTCGCGCCCACGCTGGCCGCCTTCAGAATCTGCACGCCCACCTGCGTGGCAGTACCGGTGTTCTGCAACACGCTCGCAACCGTATCTATCGTTCCCGCTACCGACATCGTCACCGCCGTGCCCGGCGAGCAATTCACGAGATTCAGAGTGAATGCGGTCGGGTTGCCGGTGCTTCCGATCGCCGGAAAATTCATGATCGGCGCGCTGCCCAGACTGATGGTCTGATTGGCCGTCGAGCTATCCACGGTGCAGGACGGCTGCGTGATCAGACCGGTGAACTTCAGGTTCGCGTCCGCCGCGAGGGCGGACCCGGCGGACCCCGCGCCCATCGCGGCGATCACGGCGGAAGCGGCCAGGAGCATCAAAATCTTTCGCATGGTCGGGTTGTTCAATTTGAGGATGGAAGGGGCCGCTGCGTCGTTTGGCAAATGCGGCCCTGCGGGGCGTCGAGTCGCTGCAAAACGTGCAATGAGCCGGACCGTTGCATAGGTCCGGTTCGTTGCGTCGGCGTTGCCGCGCCTGTCTGCCTGCGGAATCACTGATATTGCATGGTCACGGTCATTGACGTATTGGCCGGACCAGGCGTAACCGTGGCGCTCGTCTGGTAGTAACGTGCGGCCAGCGGAATCGTATAACTGCCGCCCGTGCTCGAGCTATAGCCGCTGAACGTCTGCAGACTGCTGAGCGGGAACGCGGCCGAGCCGGCGCTGTTGAGCAGTTGCACGCCGACGCCTGTGGCCGACGAAGTGCTGTCGAGCGCCACCACCGACTGCGAACTGTTCAGCACGGTCGTCGTCGGATCGATCCGGTATTTGATCGAATTCATGCCGGCGGGGCAGTTGTTCAGACTGATGCTGAAGTTGGCGGTAGTGGTCGTTCGGCCGATCGCAGTGAAGCCTGTCGTGGGAAACGTGCCGAGCGGTATGGAGACGTCGGGAGTCGTGCACGAGGCGTTTATTATCTGGACTGGGGGCGTCGTGAACGACACAGTGTAAGCCGGGTAAGTGACAGCAGCGGTACGGGCGCTGGCCGCGTAGGTTGCGCCGGGTAAAGCTTGGGCGATCGTTAGCCCGGATAACATGCCGGCGCTTGGCTGGCCGGTCTTGACAAGCGCGACTTGCACCTGCGCGCCGACGTTGGTGCTGGTTCCTACAGAGCAGCCGGCACCGTAGTAGGAGCCGTTGTTTTGCCCAATGTCTCCCTCGTAATAGTAGCCACCACAAGACGATTCACCATCGGAGAACCCGATAATCATGCCGATGCCGGGATAGCCCGTCGAATAAACCGTGTACGTCTGTCCTTGATAGCTTGTGGTAGTACCCGTCGAACTAAGCATGGGTTTGCCGAAGGTACCCCACCACTGTCCAGAGACAAATGTACAGGACCACATGCCGATGTAATTGCCGCTACTTACCGTCCAGCCGGTAATGACAGTACCTACCGGCGTATCGCGAGGCACAGTAACTGCCGAAGGAAGATTAATCGGATACGTGGTGCCGCTAACGCCGGAACACGAGTCGGCCCTGGCTTGCGGGGACGCGATCAGCCAAAAGACCGCTACAAGGCAAAGCGTCAGTAACTGCCTAAGCCCGGACCGATCCGTAGAAAGTCTGCAATTGTTCATGGAAGTAGCCTTCAAAATTGTGTCGCTGTGCATCGCGCAGACGACGTTGCTCTGTTGCGACCTTCAACCCGGCGCGGCGCTTTTCTTCGCTGCAGCATTGGACTGAAGGTCCCAGGCGATCGCGTAGCGCCTGGCAAAGGGACGAACGGGCGAAAGGGACCCCCGAGCGCAGGTCGCTGATTTACTGGCAGACGCTTTCCGAGAACACCGTTGCCGCCGGCTTGTCTCTTTGCGCGACGGGCAGTCCGTAGCTGATCTTGCACGACTGTCCAACGCCCTGGCCCCACTTGACGAGCAACTCGCCTGTGACTGCCTTCGTGTAGAACATCGCGCGGCTACCCTGCGTAACGGTGCCGACGTTGTTGCCCTTGTCGTCGAGCACGTCGGCGCCGAACGGCACCGGATCGCCGCTCGGACGGCGGAGGCGCAGCAACGTCGCCTGGCCGCGATTCTCGGTGTCGAACTTCACGCGCACGACGGCACCCGCTGTCGGCGCAAAGTGCTGTTCGGTGCTCTTCAGATCGACGCCCATCGGCAGGCCCTTGGTGTCGATCTCGACCGTGTTCAGCGAGTACGGCTGCATGCCGGCCACGACAGCGAGTCCGTTGTCATCGACGCGCACGCCTGGCGCGGTGGCAACACGCGCGCCCACGGCGTCCTTCGCTTCGATGACCGCGAGTATGTCGCCGGTCTGCGGCGAGAGCACCACGCCGCCCGGATAGGCGACGATCGTGCCGGAGAGTCCTGCGCCGGCCTGCGTGTAGCCGCCCGAATAACCGGCGTTGCCGCGCACCTGCGCGTACCGGCTCAGATAGCCCGCATTCGCGTTGATGCTGCCGCCGTTGCCGCTCGACGAGTCGTAGCCCGTCGAGACGCCGTAATTGAACTCGTTGTCGACGCCGGCTGCGCCCGTGAACGCTTCCTGAATCTGATTGCTGTTGTCGCGCGAGTCGTGGGCGAAGCTCGTCGTCGTGTTGGCGACTTTCGAACCGATGTCGAGCGGAATGTTGAGGTTCAGCATCACGCGGTTGTTCCAGCGCGTGGTGTTGATGTCGAGTTCCCGCGACGCCGACACACCCACTCCGACGCGGCCGACGTTCGTGTTGTAGCCAACCTGGAACGACGTATCGCGATTCGGCTTGTTCCAGTAGTTCTGCGTGTAGCCGGAAGCGTAGACGGAGCCCCAGGACTTCAGGTTCTGGTTCAGCGTGAGCTGAAGCCGTCCTTTTTGGATGCCGCCGTTCGTATTCGGGATGCCGCGCAGCGCCAGGTCGCGCAGATTCATCGCGTCCTGCACATCCAGGAAGCCGCTGGTCGAGTAGCGATAAGCGGCGAGCGTGACGCTCGTGTCCGTAGGCGCGATGACGCGCGAATACGAAATCCGCAAACTTTGTCCGTTGCGGCCCGGAATGTTCTTGAAGTTCGAGTTGGCCTGCGTCAGGTCGGCCGCGAACGCGCCAATCGGCGTGTCCAGCGCAGCGCCGACGGCGCCGGAAATGTAATTCTCGGCGACGATCGTCCCGCCATACAACGTGACGAAATTGTTCAGGCCATGCTGCACGCCGGCCTGGAACACGACCGGATGGTTCCGCAGACTCGTGTTGCGGTACTGTCCGAGCGCCGCGCTATAGCGCCAGCGACCCTCGCGCAGCGCGTTCACCGGCGCCGCATACGGAACCGCCGACGCATGCTGGCTGCCATCGGCTTCGGTCACGACAACCTGAAGGTCGCCGCCATAGCCAGTGGGATAAAGATCGTTGATCTCGAACGGCCCCGGCGCGACCGTGGTCGTGTAGATGATGTTGCCATTCTGCTTGACCTCGACCTTCGCATTGCTGTTCGCGATGCCACGCACGGTCGGCGCATAGCCGCGCTGCGACTCGGGATACATGCGGTCGTCGGTGGCGAGCTGGACGCCGCGCACACCGAAGCTGTCGAAGATCGTACCGTCGGTGTACGAATCGCCGATCGTCAACTGGCTCTTGATGGGTTCGAACGAGCGTTGCAAGTACGTCTGCATGCTTTGCAGATGCGTGCCCGACATGTTGCCGCTCGTGACGTTGCCGTTATAACGGAAGCGCCATGCGCCCACGTTCACGCCCGCGTTGATGCCCAGGTAGCCCTGCGTGGTCGACAGGCCGCTGCCGTTCGTGTGATACAGGTTGGCGTTGTACTGGAGCGTTGCGGCCGGCACGCCGTCGTCCCAGAACTTGGGGTCGACCCAGCCGCGTGCGTTGCGGCTCATCATGGCCTGCGGAATGGTCACGTCGAGGCGCTGCTCGCCCGCGTCGAAACTCGCCGTCGCTTGCGGGATTAGGTCCGGCAGCAGCGCCGCGGCGCCTTGATTCGCTGCGCTGTCGAGCTTGGCGCGTGCAGCGTCGGTGAGACGCGTCAGGTCCACGCCCGCGCGCGTAAGCAGGTCGCGGTCGAACGTCGGCTGGACGTTGCGTTTCTGGCCGTTCAGTTCACGCAGGTTGACGTCGGCTACGCCAATCCAGACACCGTTCACATAGAGCGCCGCCCGGTAGTGTCCCGGCAACGCGACGTTGCCCTGGTCGAACCGCGAAATATCGACGTTCGCCGCGCCGCTGCCGGTCAGGAACTGCGAGTTGAACTCGACGGCCTGGGGCGCGGCGGCGGAAGTGGAAGTGGAGGCGGTGATCTCGCTGGGCGCGAGCCGCGAGGCCATCGCCGCATGCGCGGTGTTGACGGCTCCGCTATCGAGCGAAGCGGGGTGACGGCCCGCCTCCACGCCCGGCGATGCTCCGGCTTGCGCGACTTTGACGGCGCCCGCTGCGGCATCCGTGGAGTCCGGCGCGGGCGTCATCGTCGCGTCGGGCAGCGATTGCGGCGTGCGCCCGGCTTCCGCGGGAAGCAGGGGCGCCAGCGACGGAGGGGTCTTTCCGTTTGACAGGCCATCGGCATGCGCGTGCGCGGCGGTGAATGCCAGCAGCACGGCCATGCTGGCCCGGCTCAAGGATAACGGTTCGGCCTGAGCGCGCCGGGAACTTGATTTGGAATTGCTATTGTTCATGGTGGTGCCGGAATCGCGGGCAGCAGGGTGCCCAGCCGATTGTCAAGACATCGGCACGCACCCTCTGACCGCGACAATTGATCCTGTTTGCGCGCCGGGGTCATTTCGACCCGACGCACCCCGTCCGGCTGACGAAAGTTCGGATTCCTTCGCAGCGTCGATCCGTTTCGCCCGCACTCTGGCAGGCCACGGCTTTATTGCAGCGTCGCCTCGTGTTTCATGGGGCCGCCGTAGTCGTTGAGCGTCGTGAATGAGACCTTGCCGGCAGCAGGGGTAGCCGACAGCGGCAGCGCAAGCTCGCCCCCAGGATCGACCATGCCGCCTTCGTCGAACTTCGCCGGATTCGGGCCTTCGCCGACGAGGGCCTCAATGATCGTGACGTGGTACGGCGTGGGATTCGAGACCAGCAGGGCCGGCTTGCCGTCATGCGTGCCGAGGCGCCATACGAGCTTGGCCGGTGCGTCGTCGGCCTTGCCTTGCAGGCCGGCCGGACGGAAGAAGAATTTCAGGCGCGAGCGGAACGCGAGCTGCACATAGTTCGCTCCAACCTCTGCCGCTGCGGGCTTGGGTGGGACTTCCAGCAAGTTGAACCACAGAAGGGTTTCGCGGTCGCTGGGCATCGCTTCACCGGTATAGGCAATGCGGATGGTCTGCGACTTGTCCGGATCGATGCGAGCAAGCGGCGGCGTCAGCACGAAAGGGAGATCGAGCTTGCTGGGGTCGACTTTCGGGTCGCCCTTGTCGAGCCACACCTGCGCGAGGGCGGGGGACTTACCGACATTCGAGAGCTTCAGCGTGACTTCGCTGTCCGTCGCGTTATAGACAACACGCGTACCGGCAATGACGACAGAAGCATGCGCCGAGAAGGGCAGCAGTGCGCCCAGTGCGAGCACGCTGGCGGTCATTGCGCTGCCAAGGAGTTTGCGGATATTCATAACGCTCAACCTGAAAAACGGACTTCGGTGAAATGGCGCCGCGAAGATCTCGCGGCGCCGCGCGCCAGGACATCGGCGCTCCCACAGCGAGTCAATGCCTGAAAGGACAGATAAGCAATCGCGTACAGGCCTCATCGGCTGTAGCGACACGCGGCGCGGATAACGCTGCGTGTGCTTAGTCATGCTAAAGAACGACGTAATGCAGCTTCGTCGTTCGGAGCATGTTGATTACTGATAGATCATCGAGTACGTGACATTGGTCGTCACGGTGCCAGCGGTCGCGCCACCGGCCGGGGACACGTATTGCGCCGCGTACTGCAGGCTTGCCGCGCCGCTCGTGATCGCGACGTTTTGTGCGTTTTGCGCGCCGTCGGCCTTGCTCACGTCGAGGACCTTACGCGTGCCGTTGTAGTCGACCAGCTGGACTTCAACCTTGGTGGCGGTGCCGTTGTTCAGCAGGTTGCCGTCGGCCAGCGTATTCGAGCCGTATTCCCAGAACGTGTGCACGTTACCCGTGGACGGCGTGCATGCGGTCAGCGCAATATTGAAACCCGTCGAGCCTGCCGTCGCACCTGCTGCGGACAGTGCCGAGGCAGCCAGCGTCGGCAGCGTGACCGTGAAGTTGGTGCCTTGACCATTGCCGCTGACGGTGCAGGTGTTCGCCGTCAGTTGACCGTTGATGGTCAGGACGCCGCCGTTGCTTGCGGGTGCAGCGTGCGCTGCTGAAGCAACGAGACCCATTGCCGCGACGATCAGGGGGAATGCGATTTTTTTCATTGAAGTGGTACTCCAGGGTGGTGACCGAGGTAGGTTGATGAACGACACATAGCGCATCGGACCTGAACATGCGTCCGCGCCGGCGACTTTTTGGTCTTGGCTGCCGGATCGCGAGGTTGAGCCGCTAAGGTTCCCAAAAGGGCAGACGAATTATTGAGTAATTACCTGTACGGGCTTATCGGACCAGTCCTAAAATCGAGTGCATTGTTTGCAAATTTGTTAGGGGGAGTCTAAGGAAGTCGTGCTTTTGACGAGCAGACTTGGGGGGCGCCGTCAGCTTATTTGCTGGCGACTGACGTCCAGGTGCTCCAGGTCAAGATGGATTGCGCAGAGATGATGGAGCCGACTGCCAAGGCGATGGCTTCGGTCTGGGATCGTTGAGTTGGCGGCGGCAGACGCGTGGCGTGTGGGTGCCGATCGGGTCGTTGGTGTCTGCGTGGCGCAGATAGGGACGCAGCGGCAGCGCGCATGTCGACGCGCGTCGCGAATGAAGCGACGCGCGAACGCCGCTTACCGGGAACCCGAGGCCGGGCCGTCTTTAGTCGGTGTGTTTGCCGGGCGCCTCACCGGCCGCATTAATCGACGCATCGGCCGAAGCATCCCCCGACGCCTCA
The DNA here is from genome assembly GCF_000172415.1 of Paraburkholderia graminis C4D1M. GTDB lineage: Bacteria > Pseudomonadota > Gammaproteobacteria > Burkholderiales > Burkholderiaceae > Paraburkholderia > Paraburkholderia graminis. Next base: position 300,678 of record NZ_ABLD01000004.1, on the reverse strand, counting down.
CCAGAACCCTCAGCACCGCTCGCCTCCGCCGCCGCCTCCGGCGCATCCACTTCCGGCACCTCCGGCACCGGAGCGGGCGCCGGACGGGGCAGCGGCGCCAGATAGCGCTCCGAAAGCGCCTCATAAAGCGCCGGGGCGAACATGCGCGACACGCGGCTCGCGATCAGCGCGGTGGCCATCAGCGAAATCACGAGCGCGTGGCCGTTGATCATCTCCATCACGATGACAAACGACGTGATCGGCGATTGCGTCACAGCCGCGAGATAGCCGACCATCGCGAGCGCGATCAGCATCGGCAGTTGCATCGAGCCGAACACCATGTGCAGCAGATTGCCGAAGCCCGCGCCAATCGACAGCGACGGCGCGAAGATGCCGCCCGGAATGCCGGGCAGGTACGAGCCGACCATCGAGATCATCTTGAGAAACGGATAGAACACGGAGAGCTGTTCATGTCCGTCGAGCAGGCCGCGCGCTTCCGCGTAGCCGCTGCCGAACGTGGTGCCGCCCGACACGATGCCGACCACCGCTATCACCAGGCCGCACAACGCCGCGAACACGACGGGCCGCTCGCCGTGCAAGCGGCGCAGCGGCGCGGGAATCCAGCGCGCGGTGTTCAGCAGCAGCCAGCCGAACACGCCGCCCGCAATGCCGGTGACGATGGCCGTCAGCAGCACCGCGAGCGCAAGCAGGTTCGGAAAGTGCGCGCCGATCTGAATCGTGCCGAAGTACGTGTAGTTGCCGTTCAGGCCGAGCGCAATCACGCCGGCGATGATGATCGCCGTAATCAGCACGCCGCTCGCGCGCGCTTCGAAACTGCGCGTCAGTTCCTCGATGGCGAACACGATGCCCGCAAGCGGCGTATTGAAAGCCGCCGACAAACCCGCCGCCGCGCCGGCCAGCACGAGTTGCCGCTCGATCAGCGCATTCGAGCGCGGATAAAGCCTGCGCAGATTGAACATGAGCGCCGCGCCCACTTGCACCGTCGGACCTTCGCGGCCGATCGTGAAGCCGCCGAGAATCGCCAGAAACGACACGGCGATCTTGCCGAGCAGGATGCGAAACGACAGCAGCCGCGCGCCATATTCGCCGGGCTTCGCATGAAGCGTGGCGATCACCTGCGGGATGCCGCTGCCCTCGGCGCCGCGGAAGAACTTGCGCGTCAGCCACACGGCGAGCGCGGCCACGGCGGGCGTGATGATGAGCGGCGCCCACACATGCTCGCGCTGCACCGCGCGGAATTCGTCATAACCCCAGTCGATCAGCCGCGCGTAAAGCACCGCGACGAGTCCGACCGCGATCGCGCCGAGCCAGAAAATGCCGTATTGACGCCAAAGGCGCTTGCCTCGACGCAGAATCCCGGAAGAAAGAAGAGGTTGCGCTCGTGGCATGAGTATCTGGGAGGCAAAGGGGAAAGTATAAAGCCCGCGGATGGCTCTAAAACGTATGAAAGCCTGCTGAAATAGAGTGAAAAGGCATGTTGTAAGGCGAGCGCTGCAGGACGCCGTTGTTAATCCGCTGGACGGCCTTTGCCCGGTTCAGCAAAGACTATTCCATTCGTCGGCCAACGCAGACTCTCGCCGCACAACAGGGCTCGGCGGCGGCTTGAGCGCAGTTGGCTTTGCCCGCGCAATCGTTTGCTCAAAAGAAAAGGGCGTCACGCGCAGAGTGCCTATGCGAACCGGCCCTGTCACGTGACGCCCTGAAACGCCCGCGTCGGGGAACGTCGGGCGAAGAGGATGCGGATTACACGCCGTGTTGCCGCATTACACGGTTGTTAAATCTGTCGCTTTTCGTTGGCCGTCACGCCGGTTGCGCGTGGGGCTCGCGCCGGTTCGTGCCGGTTCGTGCCACCAATGCGCCCACATGGGCCGGTTGCGAGCCGTGTGGCGGCGGGCTCGCTCTCATCTTTGCCAAGCCGCCGCGCAACGCCTGCAAGGCGGCGTCGGCGCTTGGCACATGCAAGTCAGTATAGGCGGTGTTTTCGTCGGTTGTTTCGAGAATGTCGGCGCTTGGTTGAAAGCGCTTCGCAAAGGCCGCCGGCGTCGGCGAACCTGTAACACCGGCGTGATCTTCCCTTACAACTGGCAACGTTCAGGCAGGCGCGCGTCGTGTTCAATCGAGTCATTCGGGGCTTGAGCTCGAATAATCTGATTCGACGGAGAACGACATGAAACGCTTGATCCTCACCCTGATCGCCGGCACCGTGCTCGCAAGCATGCTGGGCGGCTGCATCGTCGCTCCGGCGCCGGGCTATTACTACGGCGGTGGCGGTGGCGGCTATTACCACCATCACGGCTATTACTACCGTTGAGACCGCTGAGCCGACTCAACGGGCGGCCCGTCGCGAAGCACCCTCAGGCAAGAGCGCGGCGGACCGTCAGGCAATTAGCATTTCGAACGCGAGCACGGCCGTAATGGCAGCCGCGTTCGCCGCCAGCGCCTCGACGACAATGCCTTTCCAACTGGCCGGCTTGAAGCGCAGCGCGAGCAGCAACGAACACAGAAGCGCGAGCGCGATGATCATCACGACATCCGCATTGTGAAGATGGAAATTCATGCGGGCCTCCCTGCTTGCGATGGGGTTATTTGAATTCGAGTATAGGCAAGTCAAAAAGACGCGCAAGACAGAGGATTCACCCAGCGAAGCAAAGCAAAGCGCCGGAAGGCAGCCGCCTGAGCGATCAGCCGCCCAGGCTCGCCGCCTCGCGGGCCGCTCGCGTCACATCATCCGCGAGTCGCGCGTTTCGCGCATGCACAGCACGCCGATCATGCTGACGGCCGCGGCAATCGACACATACGCGCCGACCCACGGCAAGCCGCCGCGCGCGGCCAGCATTTGCGCGATGTACGGCGCCACCGACGCGCCCAGAATCCCGCCAAGGTTATACGACACGCCCGCGCCGGTATAACGCACGTTGGTCGGGAAAAGCTCGGGCAGGAGCGCGCCCATCGGCGCGAAGGTCACGCCCATCAGGAACAGTTCGATCACGAGGAACAGCAGCACGAGCGACGTTTGTCCGCTGCCGAGAAGCGGCGCCATCGTGAAGCCCGACAACACAGCCGCGACGATGCCGACGATCAGCACCGGCTTGCGGCCATAGCGGTCGCTTGCCCATGCCGACAGCGGCGTGGCGAGCGCCATGAACACAACGGCGACGCACAGCAGCCCGAGGAACGTCTGCCGCGGAATGTGCAGCACCGACACGCCATACGACAGCGAGAACGTCGTCGCGTTGTAGAACAGCGTGTAGCAGACCACCATCGCGAGCGCGCCGAGCAAGGTGGGCAGCCAATGCCGCGAGAGCAGCGTGGCGATCGGCACCTTCACGCGCTCCTGCCGCTCGATGGCGGCCTGGAAGGCCGGCGTCTCGGCGATCTTCAGACGCACGTAAAGGCCGAGCGCCACCAGCACCGCGCTGACGAGGAACGGCACGCGCCAGCCCCAGCTACGGAACTGCTCGTCGGTGAGCGACATCGCGAGCGCGAAGAAGAGGCCATTCGACGCGAGAAAGCCGATCGACGGCCCGAGTTGCGGGAACATGCCGAACCAGCCGCGCTTGCCGGCCGGCGCGTTTTCGGTGGCGAGCAGCGCCGCGCCGCCCCATTCTCCGCCGAGGCCGATGCCCTGGCCGAAGCGCAAGATGCACAGCAGGATCGGCGCAAGGCTGCCGATCGAGTCGTAGCCCGGCACGAAGCCGATCAGCGTCGTGGACACGCCCATCACGAGCAGCGAGGCGACGAGCGTCGACTTGCGGCCGATGCGGTCGCCGAAATGCCCGAACAGGAACGAGCCGATTGGCCTCGCGACGAAGGCAATGCCGAACGTGACGAAGGCGGACAACGCCTGCGCCGTCGCCGAGCCGTGCGGGAAAAACACCGGGCCGATGACGAGCGCCGCGGCGGTCGCATAGACATAGAAATCGTAGAACTCGATCGCGGTGCCGATGAAGCTCGCGAAGATGATCCGCGCACTGTTGGTCTGCCCGGCCGCATTGGGCTCGGCCGCGGAAATCGGCGATGTGGACATGCAGGGTCTCCATGTTTCGTGATGCCGGCTTGCGTGCGCCTGGCAGCGGCGCGGTCGACCGCGGTCAGTCGCGGACAGCGGCAAGATAAGTCGGCATCTTTGTTGAGGTGGTGGCGCGCTCGTGTCGATGATAGAGGCTCGCGCCGCACCGCGTGCAACACACGCCACAGCACGCCACGACATCAAGCACAAAGCGCTTGCACGGCGCGCGCGGATGGCGCGGCGCCGCCAGGATCGGCTGCTAGCACGCCCGCGGATGAGCGGGCGGCCTGAGCCGTGCCGGAGTGCTCCGGCGAGGGAATCGGAAAATTATAGCGAGCGCGGCGCTTGCGCAGCAAGGCGGCTGGCCGATCGGCCAGGCCGCGTTCAGTCGATGGTCAGCGCCTGTGGCGAGGCGAGCTCGCGCAACTGGAACTTGCCGTCGTCGTTGAAAAGCCAGTCTTCGAACAGTTCGAGCTGGCCGCGGCCGTTCAGCAGCTTGCCCGGCGGCAACGGCAGCGGCGACGCGCGCCGCAAGCTGGCGAGCGCGGTGCCTTCGGCTTCGTCGTCGCCATTCGTGCGATACACCGACGAGTCCACCACATGCCCGTTGCGATCGACGGTGAAGGACACCACGACGAGCGAGCGCAGCATCGCCTGAGGCTTGCCGCGCAGCACATACGAAGGATTGCGCTCGACGATGCGCCGCGCGACGGCCTCGCGATATTGATCGAGCGTCGCGCTGTTGACCGCGGCGGGCGGCGTCGGGACGACCGCGCGGGGCGGCGGCGTGATCGTGCAGCCGGCGGCGGCGAGTGCGAGCAACGCCGCGAGCGCCGTGCCGCGCCGCGTTGGCCATGATGACGAACCGCGGCAAGCGCCGCATTCAGTCAGAAGATGAAGGAAGCGCGTGCGGGTAAGCATGATGAACCACGAAAGAGAGCGGAACCTGTTTCGATGGTAGTCAAAAACCGCGCGGTTTCAATCCGCGTTCGCCCTTGCTGAGCACGCACGCGCGCATAAAAAAGGCGAACTCGCTAACGAGTTCGCCTTCGCAATCTGCCATGCATTTGCGCGCCGCAGAACGGCGCGCTCCGCGTTTTACTTCAACGCTTGCCGTGCCGCCTGAACCGCCGCCAGCACCTGCTCCGGCGCCGTGCCGCCCGGATGATTGCGGCTCGCGACCGAGCCTTCGAGCGTGAGATACGAGAACACGTCGTCGCCGATCAGATGCGCGACGTTCGGCAACTCGGCGCGCATTTCCTCGAGCGTGAGATCCGCGAGGTCGATGCCGCGATCCGCGCAGATCCGCACGGCGAGCGCAACGGCTTCGTGCGCGTCGCGAAACGCCAGGCCGCGCTTGACCAGATAGTCGGCGAGATCGGTTGCCGTCGAGAAGCCTTGCAACGCGGCGTCGCGCATCGCTTGCGGCTTCACCGAAATGCCCGCGACCATTTCAGCGAAGATGCGCAGCGTGTCGGCCACCGTATCGACGGTATCGAACAGCGGTTCCTTGTCTTCCTGATTGTCCTTGTTGTAAGCGAGCGGCTGGCCTTTCATCAGCGTGAGCAGCGCCATCAGATGGCCGTTCACGCGGCCGGTCTTGCCGCGCGCGAGTTCGGGCACGTCCGGGTTCTTCTTCTGCGGCATGATCGACGAACCGGTGCAGAAGCGGTCGGCCAGATCGATGAAGCCGACGCGCGGGCTCATCCACAGCACGAGTTCTTCTGAGAAGCGCGAGATGTGCGTCATCACGAGCGCCGACGCCGCCGTGAATTCGATCGCGAAGTCGCGGTCGGAGACGGCATCCAGCGAGTTCGCGCAGATGCCGTCGAAGCCGAGCGTTTTCGCGACCGCGTGACGGTCGATCGGATAGCTCGTGCCCGCGAGCGCCGCCGCGCCGAGCGGCAGGCGGTTCACGCGCTTGCGGCAGTCGAGCATGCGCTCGGCGTCGCGCGAAAACATTTCGACGTAGGCGAGCAGATGATGGCCGAACGTGACCGGCTGCGCGACCTGCAAGTGCGTGAAGCCGGGCATGATGGTCGACGCGTTTTTCTCCGCCATGTCGAGCAGCGCGGTGCGCAGTTCCGTCAGCAATCCGCCGATGCGGTCGATCTCGCCGCGCAGCCACAAGCGGATGTCGGTCGCGACCTGGTCGTTACGCGAGCGGCCCGTGTGCAGGCGCTTGCCGGCGTCGCCGATCAGCGCGGTCAGACGCGCCTCGATGTTCAGGTGCACGTCTTCCAGGTCGAGTTGCCACTCGAACTCGCCGCGCTCGATTTCGCCCTTGATCTGCGCCATGCCGCGTTGGATCGCGGCGAGGTCGTCGGCGGCGATGATCTTTTGCGCGGCCAGCATCGAGGCGTGCGCAAGCGACCCTTCGATGTCGACGAGCGCCAGACGCTTGTCGAAGAAAACCGACGACGTGTAGCGTTTGACGAGCTCCGACATCGGCTCCGAGAAGCGAGCCGACCAGGCTTCGCCTTTTTTGTGCAGTTGGGACGTCATGGTGTTGGGCAGTTATGCGGCGGTTAAAGTGGCGCTTAGTCGGTGCTTACCTGGCGGTTGAGCGAGCGGCGATAAGGCTGACGGCGCAGTGCACGCGGCATGACCGCGCGCAGCGTCGCCGAAGCGAAGAAAGACAGCGATTTTAACACTGGCGCGAGGCCTGGCCGACGATTGAACGGCCTGATGCTCGCCATTCATAGGAGCTGAAGCCGCCGGGCGACGCAACGTCATGCAACGCGCTGCAACCACAACCGCTCACTCCCGCACCAGCACCACCAGCTTCAAATCCTCGCGATGCGCAGGCTTGAACGTGATCTGATCGTAGACGAGCCGCCCGTCGCGCGGATGGTTGAATTCGCGCCGTCCACCTTCGCGGCCGCCGACGTCCTGCGACGCCCAGAAGCGCGCGAACGCGTCGCTTGCGGCGGTCAGCGAATCGATCAGCGCGCGCGTGGGCGCATCGTTCAGATGACGGATCGAATCCGCGCGAAACTCAGCCGCAAGCCGCCGCGCGCGCGTTTCCCAATCGACGATCAGTTCGCGCGCCGCCGCTTCCGTGAACGTATAGCGCAGCAGATTGCGGTCGTGCGCGCCGTCGAGCCAGCCGACGAAAAGCTCCGCCGCGCGCTCGTTCCACGCCAGCGCATTCCATTGACGGTCCAGCACGTAGGCCGGCGCGTTCACCAGTTGCACGGTTTCGAGCAGCGTGGCGGGCGCGTCGGCGGCGGCCGGATCGGGTTCGGCCGGATCGCGCTGCGCCGCCAGTTCGAACAGATACGCGCGCTCGGCGCGCGACAGTTGCAACGCGACGGCAATGCGCGCGAGCGCATCGGCGGAAGCGGAAACCGGACGGCCTTGCTCGATCCACGTGTACCAGGTCGGACTCACGCCGCACAGTTGCGCGACTTCCTCGCGGCGCAAGCCCGGCGTGCGGCGGCGCGGGCCGGGCGGCAGGCCGACCGCTTGCGGCGACAGCCGTTCGCGATGCGCGCGGATAAAGTCGCCGAGCGCGCGGGCGGGCGTGGCGTCGAGCGGCGGCGGCTGGTCGGCGGAAGAGGGCGGGGTCATTCGGTTCTTGCTGAGCGTGAGGAGGGTGGCGGGGTGGTGTTATAGATACCAGAATAATTGCTTAACTTGTACCGGTACACGGCGGGCTCTATTGTAGCGGCGTAGCGACTCGAACGGCAGGCCGCGCTGCCCGCGCGCTACACGCGGATTCACACGACACGACATCCCACGCTGACAACCGGAGCTATCCATGAAGCATCACGATCAGGTCGCCGACGCCTTTGGCTCGACCGCCGCCGCTTATTTGACGAGTCCGACGCATGCCACCGGCGCCGATCTGCGCACGCTGGCCGAAGCGGTCGCCGCGACGCCGGGCGCGACGGTGCTGGACATGGGTTGCGGCGCGGGCCACGCGAGCTTCGCCGTCGCGCCGCATGCGCAAGAGGTGGTCGCCTACGACATCGCCGCGCCGATGCTCGCGATCGTCGAAAGCGCGGCGAAGGAGCGCGGTCTCGCGAATATCCGCACGCAGCAAGGCGCCGCCGAAAAACTGCCGTTCGGCGATCACACCTTCGACTGGGTCGTGAGCCGCATGAGCGCGCATCACTGGCACGACGTGGCGCCCGCGCTTGCCGAAGTGCGGCGCGTGCTGAAGCCGGGCGGCAGGGTGCTGTTCATCGACATTGCGGGCATCGATCATCCGCTGCTCGATACGCACATTCAGGCAATCGAACTGTTGCGCGACGGTTCGCACATTCGCGATTACCGCGCCGACGAATGGATCGCGATGTTCGAAGCCGCGGGCTTCAAGGCGTCGATTCGCGAGCGCTGGCGTATCGACCTCGAATTCAGTTCGTGGATCGCGCGCATGCGCACGCCGGAGCCGCGTGTCGTGGCGATTCAGTCGCTGTGGCGCGGTTCGCCGGATGAGGTGCGGCAGTACTTCGACGTAAAGGAAGATGGCTCGTTCAAGCTCGATGCGTTGATGATCGACGCGAGTTAAGCGCGGCACGATCGCTTGCAGAAAAAACTAAAGCCGGACGCGACCACAATCGATCGACGCCCGGCTTTATTTCAACCGCACGGCAGCAACGTTCTCAATTCTCAAACGTCGCCGCGCACCTTCAGCCCGTATTCCGCAGGCCCGCCGCAATCCCGTTGATCGTCAAATGAATCCCGCGCCGCACGCGCGCGTTGGTATCGCCCGAGCGATGGCGTTTGAGCAATTCCACCTGCAAGTGATTGAGCGGATCGAGATACGGAAAACGGTTCTTGATCGAGCGCGCGAGCAGCGGATTTTCCGCGAGCCGCTCGCTCTTGCCGGTGATCTCCGACAACACCTTCGAGGTGCGCTCCCATTCCGCGACGATCCGCTCGAACACATGCTTGCGCAGCTTCTTGTCGGACACCAGCGCCGCGTAGCGCGAGGCCACCGCGAGGTCGGTCTTGGCGAGCACCATGTCCATGTTCGACAGCAGCGTCGAGAAGAACGGCCAGCTCTTGTGCATCTTCTTGAGCAGCGCAAGACGGCGCCCACGTTCGGCGTCGCTCGGCGCGCCGTCGAGAAACGCGGCGACCGCGCTGCCGAAGCCGTACCAGCCCGTCAGCAGCAGCCGGCATTGGCCCCACGAAAAGCCCCACGGAATCGCGCGCAAATCTTCGATCTTGCGTTGCTTCGGGTCTTGCAATTTGCGCGACGCCGGACGGCTGCCGATGTTCAGCTCCGCGATCTCCGAGATCGGCGTCGACTCGAAGAAATACTCCTTGAAGCCGGGCGTTTCGTACACGAGCGCGCGATACGACGCCATCGCCGCGTCGGACAATTGCTGCATCGTTTGCTCGAATGCAGGCAGTTCGGCGGGCGCATTGCCGTGCGGCAGCAGCGACGCTTCGAGCGTCGCCGCCACCACCGTTTCCAGATTGCGCCGGCCGATGTCCGGGTTGCCGAACTTGCTCGCGATCACTTCGCCTTGCTCGGTCAAACGGATCTGGCCGTCGACGGTGCCAGGCGGCTGCGACAGAATCGCCTGATAGGTCGGGCCGCCGCCACGGCCGACGGTGCCGCCGCGTCCGTGGAAAAGGCGCAGCGTGATGGCGCGTTCGTTAAAGAGCGACACGAGCGCGAGTTCGGCGCGGTACAACTCCCAGTTCGACGTGAGGAAGCCGCCGTCCTTGTTGCTGTCCGAATAGCCGAGCATCACTTCCTGCTCGTTGCCCTGATGTTCGATGATCGAATCGACGCCCGGCAGCGCAAGCAGATCGCGCATGATGTGCGGCGCGTTGCGCAAGTCGGGAATCGTCTCGAAGAGCGGAATCACCATCAGCGCCGCTTTGGCCGGATCGTTCGCGTCACCGAGCCGCCCTTGCAGCAGGCCGGTTTCTTTTTGCAGCAGCATCACTTCGACGAGATCGCTGACCGTCTCCGTGTGCGAAATGATGTAGTTGCGCACCGCGCGCGCACCGAATTTCTCGCGCGTGACGCGGGCTTGCTCCAGCACGCCGAGTTCGCTTTTCACGAGGTCCGAGTAGTCGGCATACGGCAGGCGCAACGGACGCGGCTGCGCGAGTTCCGTGAGCAGCACGTCGAGCTTCTCGCTTTCTTCGAGCGCCGCGTAGTCGTCGTGGACGCCCGCGCGCTTGAACAGCTCCGCGATCACTGCTTCGTGGATGTCCGAGCTCTGACGCAAGTCGATGCTTGCAAGGTGGAAGCCGAACACTTCGGCCGCGCGCGCCAGCGGCGCGAGACGCGGCGCGGCGAGCGGCGCACCGTGATGTTCGGCGAGCGAATCGATCAGCACATGCAGGTCGCGCGCGAATTCGGCGGCGTCGTCATAAGGCGTGGCGCGAATCGGCGCCGCGCCGCGTCCCGCGCTGCGCAGCGGCACGCTGCCTTCGCCGAGACGCACGCGCGCGCTTGCCGCGAGTCGCGTGTACATGCCGATCAGCGCGCGCCGGTACGGCTCGTCCGTGCGATGCGGCGAACGGTCCGGCGAGCTTTCCGCAAGCGCTTTGAGTTCGTCGCTCGCGCCGGCGAGCAGATTCGACACCGACAGTTCCGCGCCGAGCTTGTGCACCTGCTCCAGATAGTGTTCGAAGATGACCTCGGCCTGGCGCGAGATCGCGTGCTCGAGCGTTTCGGCCGTGACGTTCGGATTGCCGTCGCGATCGCCGCCGATCCAGCTACCCATCTGGAAGAACGGCGGCAGGCGCGCTTCGAGACCGTGCTCCTTCAGCGCTTCTTCGACATCGGCGTAGAGCGCGGGAATTTCCTCAAGGAAGGTCGCGCGGTAGTACGACAGCGCGTTCTCGATTTCGTCCGCGACGGTCAGCCGCGAGTCGCGCAGCATGCGCGTTTGCCATAGCGACGTGACGCGTGCGCGCAGCATCGTTTCGTTGTGCGCGCGTTCGCGGTCGGTCAACTGCTGGTCGCGTTCGGCGAGCAGGCGCGCGACGTCGTGCTCCGCATCGAGAATGCTCTTGCGCTGCACTTCAGTCGGGTGCGCGGTGAGGACGGGCACGATCAGCGCGTTGTTGAAAAACTGCTGCAACACCGGCGTTGCTGCGGCGCCCGCTTCGACGAGCCGCTCCAGCGCATAGGCGATGCTGCCCGGCTGCGGAGCCGAGCCCGCCAGCGCGTGAATACGATGGCGGCGGTTGCGGTGACGGTCCTCGGCGATATTCGCGAGGTGCGAGAAGTAGCTGAACGCGCGCACCACGCTGACCGTTTGCTCAGGGCTCAGCGAGCGCAGTTTCTTGTCGAGCGTTTGCGCGGCGGCGTTATCGTCCTCGCGACGAAAACGCACGGCCGTCTGCCGGATCGTTTCGACGACGTCGAACACCGCGTCGCCTTCCTGTTCGCGCAGCACGTCGCCGAGCAGGCGGCCGAGATAGCGGATGTCCTGGAAGAGCGGATGATCCTTGTCGTCGCGCGTGCGGCCGTTGGTTTTCGGCGCGGCGATGACGATGCTTTCCGAGGACACGGCTTGCAGGTTCGCCGCGTTGTCTTTGTCTTTGTCTTTGTCGTTGGCGTCGGCTTTGTTCTTCGCCTTCGCGTTCGCTTTGCCGTTCTTCATCGCGGAGGCGGCCTCGTTCGCTTTGCCAGCCTTCGATGTCTTCACGGTCTTTTCCGCTTTGACGGGCACGGAGGTTTTCTCGGCCTTGATGGCTTTGGCGGCGTTCGCGGCGGTGGCGGCCTTCGCGGCTTTCGCAGGCTTAGCGCCAGTCGTCGCGCCTTTGGCTTTGGCCGGTTGCGTGGCGTGTGCGTCCGCGGCGGACGAGGCGGAAGCCGTCGACGCGTCGACGTCGGCAGTGGAAGCGTTGGGCGATGCAGTGTTGCGGCGGGCGGAGCGCGCCGATCCGGAAGACGTCACGATGGGTTTCCTCAGGGAAGCCAGGGTCTATTAAGTGATGAACTGCTACTGCGGAACTCGAACTGCACTGAAACGGCAACGTGAACTGCATGAAGCGGTATGCACCGATGGCGATACGCCGGAGAGGATGGCCGCGCGCGGCGAGGTCCGCATACGGCGCATGTTGCGCCGCATTGAATCATCGCGCATGCGGCGCCGCGATGCGCGAACGACCGTGCGTGAAGAGCTTGCTGCGAAGTCAAACGCGCCACAGCCGCAAGTCGCACGCATTTCGCACGCACAACGCGCTGGACAGCCGCGCATGGCGCGACGCCCGTCTCCTCCATCGATACCGCGTCGGCACGGCGCCCCTTCGACCTCTACTCGAGCCTTGATCCGTAAGGGCGGCAGGCGGGCGAACCGAGGGGGAGAACGCAGGAGCGCGTGCTAACATTCCTTGTTATTCCATCCCGTCATTCAATCGACAAGCTAATGAACACCGAGACGTTTGCCGCGCCACCCCACACGCTTGTGATTGCTTCGCGAGAGAGCCGCCTTGCGATGTGGCAGGCGGAGCATGTGCGATGTGCGCTGCACAAATTATATCCATCTTGCGACGTAAAAATCCTCGGAATGACGACACGGGGCGATCAGATTCTCGATCGTACGCTGTCGAAGGTGGGTGGTAAGGGCCTCTTCGTCAAGGAACTGGAAGCCGCGCTCGCCGATGGCCGCGCCGACCTCGCCGTGCATTCGCTGAAAGACGTGCCGATGGAATTGCCCGCGGGCTTTGCACTATCCACGATCATGGAGCGTGAAGACCCGCGCGACGCGCTCGTCTCGAACGATTACGACTCGCTCGCCGCGCTGCCGGCCGGCGCCGTGGTCGGCACCTCGAGCCTGCGCCGCGAAGCGATGCTGCGCATGCGCTATCCGCATCTCGAAGTGCGGCCGCTGCGCGGCAATCTGGACACGCGTCTCGCCAAGCTCGACCGCGGCGATTACGCGGCGATCATTCTCGCGGCGGCGGGGTTGAAGCGCCTCGGTCTCGAAGGCCGCATCCGCGCGCTGCTCGATCCGGAAGACAGCTTGCCCGCCGCCGGGCAGGGCGCACTCGGCATCGAGATTCGCTCCGACCGCGCGGAACTCGCGGCGTGGCTCGCGCCGCTGCATCACGAACACACGGCTGCGGCCGTCGAGGCGGAACGCATGGTGTCGCGCGTGCTCGGCGGCAGTTGCGAAGTGCCGCTCGCCGCGTACGCGACATGGCATGACGGCGCGCTGCATCTGCGCGGCATCGTCGCCACGCCCGACGGTCAACGCGTGCTGAGCGCGCAGGCGTCGGCCCCCGCGCCGACCACCGAGCGCGCCATCGCATTGGGCCGCGAAGTGGCGAACGCGCTCGAACAGCAAGGCGCGATGGACATCGTCCGTGCGTTGAGCACGGCGAGCGCCGTGGATGGCGCCGCGGCATCGTCCGGCAACGGCGCGGCGAACAGCGCGGTATCCGGCGACTGATGGCCGCCCATACCGACACATCGGGCAACGCGTCGGCGTCATCGCCGGCTGCCGGCAAGGCGGCGTTCACGGTCGTCATTACGCGACCGGCCGGTCAGTCGAACGAACTGATTGAGCGGCTTGCCGCGGCCGGTGCCGTCACGCTCGACTTTCCGCTGATCGACATCGCCCCCGTCGAAGACGACGCGCCGTTGCGCGCCGCGCTCGGCTCGCTCGAACGTTATGCGCTCGTCGTATTCGTGTCGCCGAACGCAATCGATCACGCGTTCGCCCGAAGCGGCGCGATCTGGCCGCATGCATTGCCGGTCGGCGTGGTCGGGCCGGGCAGTGTGCGCGCGCTCGCGCGTCACGGCGTGAATGCGCCGGCGCACCAGGTCATCAGCCCGGCGTCGGACGCCGACGAAGACAACGGCCGCTTTGATTCCGAAGGCCTCTTCGCCGCGATCGACGCGGCGCTCGGCGAGGCGAATCTCGAAGGCAAGCGCGTGCTGATCGTGCGCGGCGACGGCGGCCGCGAGTGGCTCGCCGACCGCCTGCGCGAAGCCGGCGCCGAAGTCGAAACGGTCGCCGCGTATCGGCGCCTCGTGCCCGAGCCGTCTATCGCGGCGTGGGCGCGCGTGCATCGACTGCTGGCGGGCGAACCGCACGCATGGCTTCTGACGAGTTCCGAAGGCGTGCGCAACTTGCACGAACTCGCGCAAGAACATCTCACCGCCGACGAAATCGCGCAGCTCAAGCGCGCGCCGATCGTCGCGCCGCATCCCCGTATCGCGCAGACCGCGCGGGCATTGGGTTTTGATAGGATTACGGTGTCCGGCGCGGGCGACGAGCGCATCGCCCAAGCCTTGCTCGCCGCCCTGCCGACCGTAGTTCAACCGGTATCGTCCAATCCGGCTCATTCACCGGCTCAATCACGCATGACTGAAACGAACGCATCCACGAACGCTTCACCCCAGCCGGCCGCGACCGCAAGCTTGCCGCCGAACCAACCCTTCACGCCCTACGAAGCGCAAAAGCGCCGCAGCGCGAGCGGACCGCTGTTGTGGTTTGTCGTCGTGGTTCTGGCTTGCGCCGCGGGCGTGGGCGGCTATGCGCTCAACCGCAAGCTGGAGCGCACCGAGCAGCAGCTTACGCAACGTCAGCAGGCGAACGACACGCAAGCCAACGAATTGCGCATCAAGACCGAGCAGGCGCTCGCGACGGTGCGTCAGTCGGACTCGCAGGTCGCGCAACTGGAAGGCAAGCTCGCCGACGCGCAGGCCGGGCAGCAGGCGCTGCAACAGCAATACGCGGATCTCGCGCGCAATCGCGACGACTGGACGCTCGCCGAAGTGGGTCAGATGCTGTCGGCCGCGAGCCAGCAGTTGCAGTTGACCGGCAACACGCAGCTTGCGCTCTTCGCGCTGCAAAGCGCCGACACGCGGCTCGCCGCGTCGGACAGCACGCAGGCGGTTGCGGTGCGCAAGGCGATTGCGCAGGACATCGACAAGCTGAAGGCCGCGCCTTCCACCGACCTCACCGGTCTCGCGATCAAGCTCGACAACGCGGTCGATCAGATCGACAGTCTGCCGCTTTCCGGCGAGGCGCCGATCGCGCATGCGACGCCGCAAGCGGCGACGTGGGCCGACACGGCAAAGGTCGCGGCGGCCACTGGCGAGCCGCGCTGGAAAGTGTGGTGGCGCGAGGTGACGACCGGCATCGGCCAGCAGTTGACGAGTCTCGTGCAGGTGCGCCGCATCGACAACGCGGACGCGATGATGGTCGCGCCCGATCAGGGCTACTTCGTGCGTGAGAACGTGAAGCTGCGTCTGTTGTCCGCGCGGCTCGCGCTGTTGTCGCGCAACCAGACCACGCTCAAGTCCGACCTGCAGGCGGCGCAAACGGCGCTGACGCGCTACTTCGATGCGTCGTCGAAGAAAACGCAAAACGTGGCCGATCTCGTCAAGCAGGTGGAAGCCGGTTCGGCCGCCGTCGAATTGCCGAATCTGAACACGAGTCTGCAGGCGGTCAATCAATACCGGAGCCGAGGTTAATCATGGCGATCCGGGGACTTCTATGGCTCGCGTTGCTGTTCACCATCGCGGTCGTGCTGGCGGTGGTCGGGCGCTTCGACATGGGACAGGTGCTGCTGGTGTATCCGCCGTACCGCATCGACATGTCGCTGAATCTGTTCGTGGTCGGGCTCGTGGTGCTGTTCATTCTGCTGTACGCGTTGTTGCGCATCGTGCGCAATATCTGGCGCATGCCGCAGCGCGTGGCCGCGTATCGCGCGCGCTCGCGTGTCGCGAAGGCGCACGCCGCGCTGCGTGACGCGATCGGCAATCTGTATGCGGGGCGTTTTTCGCGCGCGGAAAAGGCCGCGAAAGACGCGCTCGCGAATGGCGACAACAAGGGCGCGGCCGGCCTGATCGCGGCGGCGGCGGCGCATCGCATGCATGAATATGCGCGGCGCGACGAATGGCTCGCGCAGATCGACGAGGCCGACTGGCAGGACGCGCGTCTGATGGCCACCGCCGACATGCGCGCCGACGGCCGCGACGCCGACGGCGCGTTGGCCGCGCTCAAGGAAATGCAATCGCAGGGCGGGCGGCGCATTCACGCGCAGCAGATCATGTTGCGCGCGCAACAGCAATTGAAGAACTGGGGCGAAGTGCTCAAGCTCGTCAAGACGCTGGAAAAGCGCGAGGCGATTCATCCGGCGGTGGCCGTCCGTTTGCGGCAACTCGCGGCGGAGAATCTGCTGCGCGATCGTCGGCATAACGCCGATGCGCTGCTCGAACTATGGAATTCGCTGACGCCGACCGAGCGCCATTCGCCGCGTCTCGCCGATCTCGCCGCCGAATTGCTGGTTGCGCTGAATCGTCCGCAGGAAGCGCGCAAGATTGTCGAGGAAGCGCTCGCGCAGAATTGGGACGCGCGCTTGTTGCGTCGTTATCCGGATACGGCGGGTGGCGACGCGTTGCCGCTGATTCAGAAGGCCGAGGGCTGGCAGAAGGATCGTCCGGACGATGCCGACTTGTTGTTCGCGTTGGGGCGACTGTGTCTGCATCAGCAGTTGTGGGGCAAGGCGCAGTCGTTCCTGGAGCGCGCGCTGAAGCTGGCCGATAACGAGACGCTGAAGATCCGGTCGCATCGCGCGTTGGCTCGTCTGCATGAGCAGCTTGGCGATGCGGAAAAGGCGAGCCTGCATTATCGGGAAAGTGCGTTGGCTATGAATATTGTTTGAGTTGGGTTTTGCGTTTTAGGGTGATGGCCGCAGCGGCTGCTGCGGCCATTTTTTTGGCATTTTGCTTTTTGTTGCTTGTGCGGTTGGTTTGTGGTTTGCGCGGGTTGCGGCCGTTACTTAGTGTGGTGCGGCTGCGGGTGGTTGCGTGATGTTTGCGGTCACGGAGGCGGCGCGTTTCGTGGACGCGTTTTTGCCGCGCGATGCGCTTCCGTCGGCGGCGGTCGAAGAGGCTTTTGCTCTCTGCGATGCTTCGGCGAGCAGCTTCGTCGCATGCTGCGCGGTGATGCGGCTGCGCGGGACGCCCTTCGCATCGAGTGCGATCACCTGGAACAACTCGCGGTCGCATTCGAGTTCCTGCTGATACTGCTCTGCTGTGTCGAGCAACAGTTCGATGAGCTTTTGACGGCGCTGTCTTTCGTCGCGCGAAACGGCAGGATTTCTAACTATCGACGACGCAAGTGTGATCAAGGTGTCCAGTTGAGCTACCTGCCGGTCGCAGAGATCGAACGCGGATAGGGCGAGTTTTTCGTACTGGAGTGCGTCGACGGGTGGGCGCGAAGGTGTGTGGTTCTTGATGGGCTTGGTCATGGTGCGATCTCCCTGGTGCTGCTTTGGATCGCCCGGACACGCGCTTTTTTGAGGAAGGGTGAGCGGGCACGAAGTAGGGTTGACAGACCGGCGTTGAAACCATAACCGGCGAGCCTTGCGGCTCCCCCACCACGGCCCGCCCATTGAATTATAGACGTGCAGCAGTAGACGCACGGCCTGCCTGGGCAGGCGTGCGGGTTTCAACGTTCAGGCTGTCAAACCTGGTCGCCGGGTGTTTTCCGGCGACTTGGTGATTATAGGGGAGTGGGACTGTCTTGAATTTGGGGGAGTTGGGGGAATGCTTCGGAATGTTAAATGGGGGGTGGGGAGGGGGCGAGATCGACCCTGAACCGCGCTTCAAGCATGAAGTAAGTCGACGGCAGCTTCTGGGACGCAACGGCCGTTCGGCTAGGCGCCCGGTACGACGAGTCGTCGGCACTTCGCTTAATCGGCTAAGCCTGTCTTTCGGTGATAATAGGCGCGGCTCACGTTGAAAAACGGCGCGCCGACCTATTCACCGACCAACGACAAGCATGGAAAAACTCAGAACCGTTATCGGCAACCTATTCGGTGCAGTCTCGATCGCTGTTGGCCTTTGGATCGCCGCACAGGACAAGGTGTCCGCGGCAATAGCTTGTCTCTCCACCGGCATCCTGATTTTGCTGATCGCGAACATCAACCACTTTGAGTTCATCAAAGGTTTCGGATTTGAGGCACGTACCAAAAAACTCGATGAAAAGATCGAAGAGGCTGATCGGCTGCTCGATCAGCTAAAGCTGGCAAGCCAGCTATTCGCTGACATATCGGTGCAGTTGATGTCTCGTGCTGGACGCTGGGCCGGTCCTATCCCGAAAGGGGACACGCAGGAGCTTCTTCAACGGCTGCGGAGTCTGCTCCAATCACTCGGCGTCAAGCAGGCGGATATCGACAATAGTCTTGACCCGTTCCACCGCATCACGCTCCGAGATCTGTCTATGCCGTGCTTCAATCGTCTTTTCGACGAACTGCAGAAGCGCGTTCACGCCGTGAATGACGCAATGGGGCAGTGGACAAAAGCGCATACGCCAATCAACCCGTCCGATCCGGAATTCTTGAAACTGAACGAGCAGCTTCAGATTGTGCAAACGCATGCTGCGGAGACGAGGCGTCGTTTTGAGGAAGGCGATCCTTACACGCTCGACGCCTTGCTAGAAGAATCGGTCGCAGACGCACCCGCATGGATGGAACATGATCGGAGAGCGTTCCTCGCATCAATAAAGCAGTTGCTCCACGAGTATCAGTTTTACGCAAAACACAAACGGATTGACAATCTCCCAGCTTGGCTTGCTAAGGAATATGGACACTGATTTGCGATGCGCAGGCTACCTTTACTTTCAGGTACAGAGTTAGGATCTCATGGAGCAGGCTTACGCGGCGATCGGACGCGCGGTAATCGCAATGCAGATGTTCGAGGCGGCCTTCGTGTCGATTCACGAGGGTTTCAGGATGACCACCGACGAAGCCTATCGCGAGGCGACGGGCGGCATGATCGACGAGCAAAAATATTGGACCGCGACCGCGAATGTGGTTAAAGCGCTCTCCGGTCGGGGACAAATCGCCGCCGATCTCGAGGACCGGTTCAACACCCTCATCGAGCGGCGCAACGAACTCATGCACCGCTGGTTCATGCACCACGGCTGGCCGTCGCCTGATACGAACAGCGCCGCCGACTATGCGCCCGTCGTCGAACTCGCAGAGTGGGTCAGGACCGAGGCGAACATGATCACGCGCATGATGGCCGGTTACATGGTGCAGCACGCCCATCCTGACGCCGCGGAGAAAGACATCGAGGCGTACCGGCAAGCGATGGCCGAGCTATTCCACAAGCTGCACGTGCAGGAGTAGCGCGGTGAGCGAAGCGAATATCGCAGATGAAATGCCAGAAGGCGAGGAAGGACGGCGCGCCGCCGCCCGCTTCCCGGCCATCTCGTTGAGCGCCGAGTACCTCGTGATGGGCCACTTGCTGCGCAGGAACGTTCTCACGTACAAGGCCCCGCCGATGAACGAGGGCTACGACCTGATCTGCATCCACCCGGACCCGCGCAAGGCACCCCGGCAGTTGCGCGTGCAGGTGAAGAGCCGCTACGCGACCGATTGCGATCGCGGGTTTCCTGTCAAGGGGCGGTCGATCGACGCGTTCGACTTCCTCGTGGTGGCCTTCCTGAACGTGGGCTATTACCTCTCGAAGGCGAAGAAGCACGCGGCGATCAAGGGCGCGGCGGAACCGGAGTTCTACGTGCTGACCCCAGAGTTCATCCGCGCGCACCATCGCACGAGCGGCGGATGGGAGAAGGTCATGCTGCGCGGCCTCGACATCGAGGCGTACAAGGGCAACAAGGGTTTCGACCTGATCGCTCAGGCGCTCGACATTCCGTATCCCTCGAAATGACGTGGGGACCGCTAGGTGTCAAGCATCACCAGTTCGGCCTCGCCGCAAATTTCCCGTGTCGACCCATTTCAGTCACTCAGGCAACATCGACGCAGATCCGAAGTCTCCCCGATATGAGACATTGTCACGCGGCGCTGCTGTCGCTAGCATCAGAACGCCTCTCGCAGCGCAATGACGCCGCATGGTGGTTCGCCGCGCTCACCGCAGACATTTGGCGTGAATTTCAGCACTGTCGATGCGAATAGCCCGCGTGAGTCGAACTCCGTCAGCGCATCCACTAGTGCATATCGCACAGCAAAACAGATACAAGGAGACGGTCATGACTGAAACGAGTCCCCCAAACGAGATCGAGTTCATTGCCACGCGCGCCCTTGAACTTATGGGCGGTCGTGAGAAAGCGTTCGCTGCAATGGAAGCGGATTACGACGCGATGAAGGAACGCTGGAATCAAGACACTGACAGTATTGGACGCATTCTTCGCGCGCATCTATATCTCGAGCACTACCTCACGGAGTACCTTCAACACGCAAATCCTGCTCTCGGCGATCTCGATGAAGCCCGCTTAACCTTTGCACAAAAGGCGAACTTGCTAAAGTCGGATGCCCCAGTGATTGACATGATTACTGGCGGCATCCGGCACTTGAACAAGATCCGCAATCGCCTAGCGCACAACCTGCGAGCGGCAGTGACGGAAGAGGATGCTAACGTCTTCCTGTCCCAAGGAATCTTTCGGGCGATGCGTGAGGAAGGTGCAAAAGGCACTGACCGAGAGCCGAGCGCCGATCCACTCGATGTGCTCGAAGGGTTTGCCAAATTTGCAAGCGCGATGCTTCATAACGGCTCTACTTCTCACGGCGAAGCGTTTCGACAAGCTATCGGCGAATGGCATGAGAGGCATGGAGAAGCCTCTTCAAAGTAACCGCTCGTCTACCCTTTCGTAGCAGGCGTACTAGACGCGTAAAGTCGCATTTCTGCGAGAAAATGGCGGAGGGGGCGAGCCCAAACACCTGTCCACCCTTTGCTCCGCCTGTCTTAAGGCGGCCGACCTCATCATACCGATCGTTCTGCTGGCGATTTGACCCACAATTCCTTTCGCGTCTTGTCCGTCTTGCTGGCGACCGTCTTCAGCTTGCCTAGCAGTGACTCGAAGTGTGGCAATGAGCAGACGATGAACTGCCCAAAGTATTTGCTGAGTCTTCCGCGTGAGTATCCGTCGGTCAGTTCCTCACATGCCGCAGACGGAAGACCGTAATCGTGAACTCCTGCGCTCTTCCGCACCGCGTCTATCCAGTCAGTGGCACCTGACTCGACCAGTCCGGACAGTGGCTCGCAGGCGACCTGCCGATGCCGCTGGAAGTCCTGCGTCTGCTCGCAATAGACCACCACCCAAGGGGCAGGAGTTGCAAGGTCCGTTAGCGTGTTTGCATTCTCCACACTTGCGATTGTCGTGTCTGGTTTTGCGACCAGTATTTCCGATGTCGTCAGCAAGATCGGGCAGTAGAGGAAGGGGTAACACTCTTCCGGGTGCATGCCCAAATTCCACTCGATTGCTTCTGTTACTAGGCGCGGCAGAGCGTATTGCAGTTGGGCTAGGCCTCTTCTTATTTCTGCGTCATGCACTGTTCCGTTGCTCAGATCGATCTCGACACCCTTGATACAGAGCTCTTCCTTGTTGTCGAAAGCGGTAGAGGGCTGGGTATGCAGCATCACGGGCGCGAAATCGTCTACAACCCGTAGCGTATGGCCCAAGGTAAACGATGAGAAGTCGCCGAGGTTTGGGTCCGGAAAAAACAACCATTTGTTGTTGCGATGCCGATGCTTGCACTCTATCAACAGCTGGAATTCTGTTGTGATCTCGTTCGGCCTGCGATACGGCAGGTAGATTGACGCGTGAAGGTCAACCGAGAAGTCATCTCTTCCCTGCGCGCCGTGCCGGGTATAGGAATAATCGGCACTGGTGGAAAAGCCATGCTTCGCTAACAGTTTGGATACTTCAAATTCCATCGGCACGCTGGAGGACAATAGGTTGTCCTTCCAACCTTTCTTTTCCTTAAAATTTTTTTCATCCGTTTTCTTCTCAGCCACGGCCGCCCGCCCTCGTACGCTCGTTTGAATTGCTGCGGATCGTAACATGGCGAGATGTGACCGAAACGCGATGAGTTTCAGCCATATAGCTCCGTCGAGCAAGCGTCCCTTCCCGGCCGGTTACCGCCCGACGCGATCGGCGGCAACCGACCCCAAAGCGGGCATTGGCTGTTTGGGGAAGCGGACGTTGGACGTTTAAATTCACAGGCCTGCGCGGCTTTTTGCGTAGGTCCGTTATCGCATGCAGCAAGACATGGCTAGCTCGAACCTTCGAGAAGCATTTCCGATAGCTCTGTGGTCGGGAGCCAGATTCCTTCGACGCTTTCAATATAGTTCTGACACAAAGAGACAATTTTGTTCTGACCAGCAATCTTGACGGTGTGCTGCTCTATTTCGGTTCGTCCACTCAGGACGTCCCCAGTGAACCCCGAAGAAGAGACAAGCAGTCCCTTGGTGTTGTCCCCTGCTTTGGCTACCACATCGACCATGGACGATAGCACTTTGCTTCCTGGTTTCTTCCCGCTCGCGAGCCAGTGCTTCACCTCAACCAAGAAGACCTTGATTTTGCCGCACTCATCGCTTTCAAGTCGAAGATCAAAACCGCCATCTTTCCCCGGTCGAGTTAATTCAGTTCGGAATCCAAGCCGCTCGAAAACCTCCCGCATGACTCGCTCTAAGTCTCTCCACTCAACGTCACGCAGGCACTTGGGGTTCTCGGCGATCTCTGACGCAATTGCCTTCATTGCCGTTCGAACGATTATTTCAAGCCGAAATGAAGCCTTTAGTTCAGGTTCTTGGCTTTTCTTCGATGCCGCCTCGCTCAAGTAACGCTTGAGTCGAGGCAGGCCACCTCCCGAGAATGCGATTCGCCCATCGGCCTCTAAAGCGACTGCACGCTCTCTTGTGAAGCGCCAAGATCGACCTTGTGGGGGCAAGTGACCATGCCATTCGTATTGCAATGTTGGCCGATCAAATGACGACGTGACATCTGAAAGTACATATGGCCCTCTTGGGTCATTGTCCGGGTTCTTGTGTTGAGTATCGGGTACGGATTCTTTTGAATTCATAGGGACGGCTACGGTGCTTAAGAGATGCCGAACGTGCAACTAAGCGGCAGGCGGAGTGCGGAAGACACGGAGGGCGTCCAACGGCGGAGGAAGGCCGCTGTCGGGCTGTCCGGTCGAGTGCAGGGTTAGATTTCATATCCATTACCGTAGCTGTTTCTAGGCGGAGGGAGTTTAACGTGGGCTTGCACCCATTGCTGTGCCTCTGCGATGGAGTTAAGTCGTATGAGCGCCAGATCACTGGATGTCGGGTTATGCGCGACCAACTCTATAGTTGAACTCGTGGCGGCGCTTGTTTTTGTCAGAACCCACGCGACATAAGACTCGAACTCGGCGAGTGAAAGAGATTTCCCACCATTTTTTCCAAAGAAGTCTTTTGCGAACCCACTGGCTGGAGCGCGCGTTGCTGAAGTTGGATTCAGCGCAGGCAAGCCACAAGCGCTACCAAAAACCGCCTGTGTACAGATTTCATTTCGATAGATATTGGTCTTAACTGCTCGCGAATCGCCCTCCGTCCAAGAAATAAAGTGACATCTATCGTGCAGGGCGCGCATGTCGTCGCGATGCAATAGCTGTTGGCAGAGGGTTAGGCGCCGGGGCTTGCATTTCTCACTTACCAAGTCGCCTTGTGAGTACTTAAACTCGACCATCGCGAAGCGATCTGAGTCAGTGAGCACATAGTCGGCTCCCATATCACGATCTTGCCCGTCAAGCGAAAATGAGTGAAATCGGCATCCGTACTCCAGCGCCCTATACCGCATAAAGGCATTAAACATGTCGGCAAAGGACTGTTCGTGTTGCACGATCAGGGACTCCATGGAATCTAACGTAAAGTGGACGCCAATTTTGCAGGGTCTCTCCGATTCTTGACTGATAACTTGGCTTGATCGACTGTGTGCGACGATCAAATGGATGGCGTCCCCGATCATAGTATCCGATCGAGACGAGACAATTGTCAGTGATCCTCTCCTCGAAGTCGAATGACCGTTCCTGGCGGCGACCTGCGTCCAACGCGCTCTGCTCGATGCGCCCCTCAACGTCCGTTCGACCCCGCACCACATCAACGGCGGCTTCCAAACTTCAACTGCCATCCATCCGTGACCCACGGCGGCCGGCCCTCTTTGCCTTTGCCAACATTCGGCATTGTCGTTGGCCAGCCGCCTACCCACTTCCCGCCATTCCCACATCGATAACCGCGTATCACGTTTCCTCTCACCGCACGCGCCAGCGCAACTCCTAACCGCACACACCAACCATCGCACCTTCGCCTCACGCTCCACCAGTAAAAACCGGCCCCTGTCCCCCCGGCGCAAACGCCGGAAACATCTCGCCATGCGGCGCACTCCCCCCAGCATGCGGATGAGGCGCCGCCGCCGGTTCCCTCGACATAACAGCACTATCCGCGGTGATCGGCACACTCGGCTTCGCTAGCAGTTCGGTCTTTCTCATCGAACCCGCCGACGTACCGAAGTAATAGCCGATGATGCTGATCCACGCCGTGCCGAGCGCGCCGATCACCACGTTCACCAGATCGCGGTTCTCGTGAGGCAATTCCTTCAGGGCCATCAGCAGCAGGATGCCGAAGAAGCCGCCGGTCACCACCATCGCGAGCGCCTTGGGCACCCAATCCTTGTTGGCAATCCCCATCGCGCGCGCGTCGGCCCGATCACCGGCCTGGATGCGTGCCATGTCGGTCTCATGCGCAAGATGAGCCTGCGCCGCAGTCACCATCAACTGCTGCAACTGCACCGCGTTGGCGCGCTCGGCCTGCCTGAGCTTGTCGAGTGCCGTCGGGTCGTTTAGCGCGGTTTCGATCGCGTGCGGATCGTTGGGTATGCCAAGCGTATGCGAGATGATGGCGGCGGCGGCCGTCACGCCCAACCCTCTCGGGCCGCCTATCAGGCCCGCAAGCAAAGGGGCCGTGCTGCCGATGCTCGACGCTACTTTTGACCAGTCCATCATGCCGCTCCAAGGAGAAGGTTGGTTGCCAGACGGTCCGTCCATCCGCGGCTGAAAGTGGGCCACGTATGCAGGTTTCGCAGATACCGCAGCCGATACGCCACGAATCGCAGGACAAACCTCATCGGGTCCGCGCTCTTGACGGCGTCCAGCGTGTCCGGGCCGAACTTGCCGTCTTCCTGAGCGCCGGACGCCTTCTGCATCCACAACACGACGAGACCGCCGTTATAGTTCGCATCGAATATCTGGAAGGCGACCCGCGGATCGAGTTCATCCAGATGCAGCGGGTCCCAGTATTTTTCCTTGGCGATCTGCCTGGCGGTTTCAAGCGGCAGGTCCTTCATCGCGCCGGCATAACCGGAGCTACGCGCCACGCGTGCCGTCACGCCCCACATCGTTTCGCCGCCCGGGTCCGCGGGATGGAAGGAATATCCTCCTTCGCTTCCGATCAGAGCCCTGAACGCATCGTCGAAGCTGTTCATCTACTGTCTCCGTGCCTGCTACGTGATACTGCTGAAGAGGATGCCTTTGCACTAAGCCGTCAGCATCGCGATCGGGTTTTGTGTTGCCTCAAGCTGACGTCTTGCGGGCTGATTTAAACGTGGGCGGCTCGTCGCATCCGAAGCCGGCTTGTCGGAACGCGTGACCGCCTGATACTCCTTGCTAAGCCGCGCGATACGGTCTTCGTGCGGCGAGAGCACATCCTTGTCGAGTTTCGATGCCTGCGCATACCGGCGCGCCGCTTCGCTCATCTCGCCACTTAGCTCGAGCGCACGGCCCCATCCCGCATACGACGGCGCGAGATCCGGCCGAAGCGATACGGCCTGAGAGAACTTCGCAATCGCATCGTTGTGACGCCCGACCGCGATAAGCGCCTCACCCCAGTCGTGCAACGTGTTGACCGAGTCCGGCTGCATACGATCGGCTTCCCTGAAAGCCTTCAGTGCTTCCGGATAACGATGCGCGTGCAACATGACGTCGCCCAAGAGACGCAGGTTCTCGGCGGTGCGCGATGATTTTTTTGCGCCGGCCTGGAGTTGTTCCAGCGCGTCGTCGATTCGGTGCTGCTGCTCGAGCGCAATCCCAAGACTGGCCCGCAGAATCGCCGAGCCCTCATAGCGGCGCAGCGCCTCGCGGCTCTGCGCTTCGGCGTCTTTCGCGAGGCCCTGGCTCACGAGCAGCCACGCCTTGCCTGCCTCGGCCCATTCGCTCTGCTTCGAAGCGGGCAGCGCAAGCACTTCATCGTAGATGCCGACGATCTCGCTGTAATTGCATTGCGCAAGCGAGCATTTCGTTTTCTGCACTTCGGTGAACAGATGGCTGGCCAGTATGTTCGGCTCGGCAAGCCGCATCGCCTGCGAGGCAATGTCGCGCACGAATCTGTCGATGTCGCGTCCCGCGAACGGCACCTCGGCCTGGCGCGACTGAAACACGCCGCCTTCGATCTGCACGTGAGCCATGTAGGAATCCGCGGCATCGCCGAGCTTTGTGATGCCGATATGAACGACCACATCCTTCCGGTCGACGACCTCTTTTAGAAAGCGCACGGTCGTCGCATAGGACAGGTCCTGTCCGGGAATCTGGATGTCGGGCTGCGCTTCGCTCGCGGTCAGCGCGTCGTGGGGAATGGAACCGGCATCGCGCCCGATCACCCGCATCTCGGACATGATCTTTTCGGCGAGGAAACTGGATGTGTAGCCGCGTTCGGCGAGAGACGGCGGCGTGGCCACGGGCGGCACCAGCAGTTGTTGCCTGAGCACGCCTTGCACGACGAGATAGCAGAACGCGACAGTGAGACTTCCCAGCAGCCACGGAAGCACGTAAGGCAAATACGCTTTGGGCGCGCCGAAAATCAGCCTTAAGGCGCGCAGCCAGGAGAAGACGTGCAAGCCGTGGTGGGTTCCGCGACTGGCTTGTTGCTGAGCACTGGACATGACGCACCTCGTACGGCCCGATGTTGGTCAATAGACGACTCTTGACGGCGTCGTTTATGCATCGACCGTGCCATGGAACGGTGTGCCTTTACTGGCGGCTGGGTGGGGTTGTATGCCAGTGCGGAGAGCGGGGAAGTGTCGTTCCGTAGCCGACGGTTAGCGATGGAAGTTTGGTTGGGGGAGACATTGCACAGGGTGACTGGTCACTGTCGATGCGTGCTGGATAGCAGCGGCTTTGCGTGACTGCGTCAAGCTCGACCCAAATCAGCGCCTTGCACCCCTCGTTGCAGGGGCTAAGCAATTCTACGGCCGAGTGGAGTGGAGGGCACGACGATCGGCAGCGCCCGACCCTAGCCTGGAACACAAAAACAGAAGCGCATCGGTATTCTGATTAACGCCCCTGTTCCGCCAGCCTTACCTCCCCGCCTGAAACGCCGCCAACGCCTTCCCGAGTTCGTCGTCGGTGACAGCGGGCGAAATGGTGAACGTAAAGATATCGCCAAACTGCAGCACCCACGCCGCCAGGGGGGCCGTGCTGTCGGCCTCGACGATCGCGCACCCGCTCAACTCGCCGATTGCGTGCCAACGGCCGAGCATCGTGATCCCATCGGGCGGCAGCGCGCCTCCCGTCTTCATGAAACGTTCGATCGCCGATTGCTGTGCCGTCGGTAGCCCCTTCCACTGCACAATGAATTTCATTGCGGACCTCCACTTGACTCGCGACGATGCCGGCCAGTGGCAAGCCGTCATCGCAGCAGGCGCCGCAGGATGCGGCGCGTGAGAGCCTGCATCGGGCGCAGATTCTTCCTACGTTATCCGCGAGTCAATGCCGCCACTTCGGCCTTCTAAAGAATGATAGGCAGCGGCCATCCGAAGGGGAAATGCGGCGCGTAGTCTTTCTCCGCCGCGCAGCGCATCGTCGTTTTGAGCCGCCGTCCCCCACCCGCAGGCTGCCACACCAGACGCAGCGCTATACTGACTCCCCGTCCATAGCGCGAGTAGCCGGGGCAGCAGGAGCGCTGCCCGGCGAACCGATAAAAAAATTGGCTGAACACGATCTCAAACGACTCAAAATCGACCGCGCGCCGGTGACCGCACGCCGTCGGCGCAACTGGACCGGCTACGGGGTGGCCGCGCTGATCGTCGTGGGCGCGCTCGTGGCCGGCTTGCGCTTCGCCAGCCCGCGCACCGTGCAAACCACGTCCGTCGTCTCCGCTTATCCGTCGCAGAGCTACACCTTGCTGAACGCGACGGGCTACGTCGTGCCGCAACGCAAGGCGGCCCTGGCGTCGAAGGCACAAGGGCGGCTCGAATGGCTCGGGGTGCTCGAAGGCACGCATGTGAAAAAGGATGAAGTCATCGCCAGGCTGGAAAGTGCGGACGTCGAGGCGTCGCTGGCGCAGGCGAGGGCGCAGGTGAAGGTCGCACAAGCGAACCTCGCGCTGCAGGTCGCCGAACTGAAAAACGCTGAACTCAACCTGCGCCGCTCTAAGATTCTGGTGCCGAGCGGCGCGATGCCCGCGACGCAGTACGACGCCGATCTCGCGCGCTACGACAAGGCGCAGGCGTCGATCGACAACAGCCGCGCGGCCATCGTGTCGGCGCAGGCGAACGCGCAGGCCGCACAGGTCGCTGTCGATCAGACGGTGATTCGCGCGCCGTTCAACGGCGTGGTGATCGAGAAGCATGCGAACGTCGGCGACAACATCACGCCGTTTTCTCAGGCGTCCGACAGCAAAGGGGCCGTCGTCACCATCGCCGACATGGACACGCTCGAAGTCGAGGCGGATGTCGCGGAGTCGAACATCGCGAAGATCGCCGTCGACGCGCCTTGCGAGATCCAGCTCGACGCGCTCCCCGAACTGCGTCTCGCGGGCCGCGTATCGCGTATCGTGCCGACCGTCGACCGCTCGAAGGCGACGGTGCTCGTCAAGGTGCGCTTCGTCGATCGCGACCCACGCGTGCTGCCGGACATGAGCGCAAAGATCGCTTTCCTGTCCAAACCGGTGCCGCCGCAGGACCGGCGGCCCGTCGTCGCGGCGCAGCCGGCTGCCGTCGTTCAGCGCGACGGACGCAGCGTCGTCTTCGTCGTCAAGGACGAGACCGTGCATCAGGTGCCGGTCACGACGGGCGCGAAACTCGGCGACCTGATCGCACTCGACGGCGTGCGCGCTGGCGACGTGCTGGTGCGTGCGCCCGACGCGCAGTTGACGGACGGCGCGAAAGTCAACGTGGCGAAGCCATAACATGAGCGGGCAGCAAGCTATGAACCGCGCGAATGGCGCTGCGCCGCTCGTCGAGATATCGCACCTCGTGAAGTCGTACCGGCGCGGCGTGCAGACGGTGCCGGTGCTGTCGAACATCACGCTTTCGATAGAAGAAGGCGACTTCATCGCATTGATGGGGCCGTCGGGCTCAGGCAAGAGCACGCTGCTCAACCTGATTGCGGGCATCGACCGGCCCGATGGCGGCGTGCTGCGCGTGGGCGGGCTCGACATCACGCAACTGTCGGAAGCGGCGCTGGCCGACTGGCGCGCGGCCAACGTCGGCTTTATCTTCCAGTTCTACAACCTGATGCCGGTGCTGACGGCGTTCGAGAACATCGAGTTGCCGCTGATGCTCACGAGACTCACGCGCAAGGAGCGGCGCGAGCGCGTCGAGCTGGTGCTCGAGATGGTCAATCTCGCGAACCGCGCGCATCACTATCCGTCGGAGCTGTCGGGCGGACAGCAGCAGCGCGTCGCGATTGCCCGCGCAGTCATCACCGATCCGACGCTGATCGTCGCCGACGAACCGACCGGCGACCTCGATCGCACATCGGCGGAAGAAGTCCTCGCGATGCTGCAACGTCTGAATCGCGAACTGGGCAAGACCATCATCATGGTCACGCACGACGCGCATGCCGCAGGCGCCGCGAATGCGCTCGTGCATCTGGACAAAGGGGAGCTGACCGATGGCGACACACGCTGATCGGCGCGACGGCAGCCTGTCATGCACGCGCTGAAGCTGATTACGCGCAACGCGCTGCGTCACAAGCTGCGCACTGCGTTGACGGTGCTCGGGCTCACCATCGCGGTGCTCGCATACGGGCTCCTCAATACGGTAGTCGATGCGTGGTATGCGGGCGCCGCGGCCGCATCGAACGCGCGCCTCGTCACGCGCAACGCCATTTCGCTCACGTTCTCGCTGCCGCTCAGCTACGAGAACCGCATTCGCGGCGTGGAAGGCGTGACGCTGGTCGCGCGCTCGAGCTGGTTCGGCGGCGTGTATCGCGAGCCGAAGAACTTCTTCGCGCAGTTCGCCGTGTCGGACAACTATCTGGACCTCTATCCCGAGTTGATCGTGCCCGCTCAACAGCGCAGCGATTACGTACGCGACCGCAAGGGCTGTCTCGTCGGCCGGCAACTCGCGACGCAGTTCGGCTTCAAGGTCGGCGACGTCATCCCCATCAAAGGCACGATCTATCCGGGCACCTGGGAGTTTGTCGTGCGCGGCATCATGGACGGCCGCGACGAATCCACCATCACGCGGCAACTCATTTTTCATTGGGACTATCTGAACGAATCGGTGCGCAAAATGCCGGGGCGGCGCGCGGATCAGGTCGGTGTCTACGTGCTGGGCATTGCTGTTCCCGAGGAGGCCGCCGCGATCTCGCGCAACGTCGACGACGTGTTCAAAAACTCCCTCGCAGAAACGCTGACCGAAACGGAGCAGGCGTTCCAGCTCGGCTTCGTCGCGATGTCGAATCAGATCATCGCGGCGATCCGCGTCGTGTCGTATGTGGTGATCGTCATCATCATGGCCGTGATGGCGAATGCGATGGCGATGAGCGCTCGCGAGCGCACCGTCGAATACGCGACGCTGAAGGCGCTCGGTTTCGGACCGGGCTTTCTCGCGCTGCTGATGTTCGGCGAGTCGTTGACGCTGTGCATCGCGGGCGGCGGGCTCGGCATGCTGCTGACGCCGCCCGCCGCCAGTATCTTCCGGCAGGCGACGGGCGGTGTATTCCCCGTCTTCCACGTGTCACGTGACACCGTGCTGTTGCAGGCGGCGTGTGCGGGTGTCGTCGGCGTGGCGGCGGCGATCATTCCGGCGATCCAGGCGGCGCGCGTGCGGATCGTCGAAGGCCTGCGGGCCATCGGGTAGCGCATCGTGGCCATTCCGCTTTCATATATTGCTCGCAACCTGTGGACCCGTCGCCTGACGACGGCGCTCACGGCGGGCGGACTCGCGCTCGTCGTATTCGTGTTCTCGACGGTGCTGATGCTCGACGCGGGCCTGAAGAAAACGCTCGTCTCGACGGGCGAAGAGGACAACGTCGTCGTGATCCGCAAGGGCGCGGAGACGGAAGTGCAGAGCGCGATCGACCGCAATCAGGCCAACGTGATCGAGATGCATCCGGCCGTCGCGATCGGCGGCGACGGACGAAGGCTCGCGTCGAAAGAGTCGGTCGTGCTGATCTCGCTAGCGAAAATCGGCTCGGGCAAGCCGTCGAACGTGGTGATCCGCGGTGTGTCGCAGGCGGGCATCGGCCTGCGGCCGCAGGTGCGGCTCGCATCGGGGCGCTTCTTCACGCCGGGTTCGTCGGAGATCGTGGTCGGCAGCAGCATTGCGAAGGGCTTCGCGCGCACGCAGCCCGGCGAGCACTTGCGTTTCGCGCAGCGCGAGTGGACCGTGGTCGGCACCTTCGACGCAGGCGGCAGCGGCTTCGATTCAGAGATCTGGGGCGATGCCGATCAGCTAATGCAGGCGTTTCGCCGGACGAGTTATTCGTCGATGGTCGTGCGGCTTTCAGAGAGCGATCAGTTCGAGCGCTTCAGGAGCGATATCGACGTCGACCCCCGCCTCGCCGACGACGCGAAACGCGAGCGGACTTTTTACAGCGACCAGTCGAAGGCGCTGTCGACGTTCCTCAACATACTCGGCTTCACGCTGTCGGCCATCTTTTCCATTGCCGCGATGATCGGCGCGATGATCACGATGTATGCGTCCGTGGCGAATCGCGTGGCGGAGATCGGCACGTTGCGCGCGCTCGGCTTCAAGCGCGCGAACGTGCTCGCGGCGTTCCTCATCGAAGCGATGCTGCTGGGGCTCGTCGGCGGACTGGCGGGGCTTGGCTGCGCAGCGTTCATGCAGTTCGCGTCGTTCTCGACAACCAACTTCCAGACCTTCGCGGACCTGTCATTCCGCTTCATCCTGACGCCCGCGATTGTCGGGAAGACATTGGCGTTCTCGGTGACGATGGGGCTGGTCGGCGGCTTTTTGCCCGCGTTGCGCGCGTCGCGGATGAATGTTGTGGATGCGTTGCGGGCGAGGTGAGTGGATGGCGTGTGGGGAGTTGGAATTGCCGGTAGGTAGTGTTTGCGGGGACGCCAGTACCGGAGGCTTTGAGCTTTAGACCGCGGGCACGGCTTCCTCGGCTGCCAACGCGGCTCGAGTTGAAGGGCGTGCGCCAATGCGGTCCTGAAAGCGTGCGAGTGCCGGCCAGCGCTTGATGTCTATTGAAAATACCGGCAGCCACGACAGCACCGTGTACAGATAGGCGTCGGCCACGCCGAACTCGTCGTGCAAGTAGTCTTTGCGCGAAAGCGTGGCGTCGAGATTGTCGAGGCGCTTATAGAACTTCTCTTTGACGACGTCCTTCACGCCCTCAGGAATCTCGCTGCTAAACAGCGGGGCGCAGCCAGCGTGAATTTCCGACGTGATGAAGTTCAGCGTTTCCTGGAGTCGCACACGTTCCCAGGTGCCGTTCGCCGGCGCGAGCATCTTCTCCGGTTTCAGGTCCGCCAGGTACTGAAGAATCGCCGGGCCTTCGGTGAGCACTTCGCCGTTGTCGAGTACGAGCGCGGCGACATAGCCCTTCGGATTCACGTCGAGGAAACTGCGGCCCTCGGACGTCTGCTTCGTCTTGTTGTTGACGCGGACCAGTTCGAACGGCAGGCCGAGTTCGCGCAGAACGATATGCGGCGACAGAGAGCACGCATTGGCGGCGAAATAGAGTTTCATGAGTTAGGTCCTTCTGTTGCGGCGAGATCGAGCGCGAAGCATCGCAACAAGCTGGTCTCCTGGCAAACGACATCTTGCCTGCTACGATATGAGAAATTGTCATGACGGCAGCGAGACGCCGAATCGACCGCTTAACGAGCGTGGTCTGTCTACAGGTTTGCTATACACGGTGCAATGCATTGGCGGGAAAACTTCCCTCACTGAACGGCTTGAAAGTATTCGAACGTGTCGCGCGTCATATGAGCTTCACCAAGGCGGCCGCCGAACTGAATGTGACGCAGACGGCGGTTAGCCATCAGATACGGCGTCTCGAGGATGAACTGGGCATCCGCCTGTTTCATCGCTTCAAGGAGCGCCTCGAATTGACTGCGTCGGGGCAGGTCTATTTGCAGGGAGTGAGCCTCGCGTTTGAGCAGTTACGCTTCTCCACCGAGCAACTGCTCGAAGGCTCCAACAAGAGCACGCTCACCATTTCCACGCTTGCCACGTTCGCATCTAAATGGCTGCTGCCACGCTTGGGGTCATTTCGTCTTAAGCATCCCGATATCGATATTCGCTTGAGCGCTTCGACTGACTTGATC
This sequence comes from Paraburkholderia graminis C4D1M, assembly GCF_000172415.1. Classification (GTDB taxonomy): domain Bacteria; phylum Pseudomonadota; class Gammaproteobacteria; order Burkholderiales; family Burkholderiaceae; genus Paraburkholderia; species Paraburkholderia graminis. The sequence goes on along the minus strand of NZ_ABLD01000004.1, from coordinate 267,418 downwards.
CATTTCGTGGCCGGTGGCGCGGACGCGGCAATTCGTTACGGCAGCGGCGAATGGAAAGGGCTGCGCGTTGACCGGCTGATGGACGACGAGATCTTCCCGGTATGCAGTCCAAAACTGCTGACGGGCAGTCATCCACTCACGAGCGTCGACAATCTCGCTCATCACACGCTATTGCAGGTGAGCGGCGTGACAAGCAACGATTGGAGCATCTGGCTCGACGCGGCCAAGCTGCCAACCAATTTGCGCGGGGGCGCGCGGCTGACTTTCGATCTCGCGCTGATGGCCGTGCAAGCCGCGGTAGAGGGTCACGGCGTGTGCATCGGGCGGCGTGCTTACGTGGAGGACGACTTGCGCGCCGGCCGCCTTATCGCGCCGTTTGGCAAGTCGGTCATAACCGACCGCGCGTTTTATCTCGTCTCGCCGCATGATCTCGCCAACTGCGCGAAGGTGGTGGCGCTGCGCACGTGGCTCATGGGCGTGATTGGCGATTCGCGAGATGAGGCTACCGTTGGGCTCGCCGATTTCGATGACAACGTTGACGCGGTCGGTGACGATCACATTGCGCTGTCGTAGAACGTATGAAATTGAGTGATCGGCGCGCTGACAGCCAATGCTTGAAGCGGAAAGCAGGATGCGAGTTCTCTCACTGTCGTTGTCTTCGAAAGCCTGCGCAAAAAGTCCTCAGTAAAGCCAACTTTCAATCCTCCGTTGCGGTCGAGAAATTGGCCCCATAAGGACATGTTACGAAAGCGGTTGTCCGCAACCGTAGCGCTTGCGATATACGCTTCCGGAAAGAGTCGCTGATAGGCCCGGAGGTTATAGAGCCACGAAGTCCCGAGTACGCTTTCGGCCTCTGGTTCGTATCTGCGTACGTGATCGAATAGCGCCCGAAGTTCGGAAAGCCGCATCGGCAGCCGATCAATGCTCAACGGCGAGACGGTCGCGGTATCGGTGTTCTGAAAGTGCAAGCGTATGGATTGGCTATCCGGTGTTGCATACGAAAAGCAGCCGAATGTCGCCACCAACGGCGTCTCTCTGCCTGCCTGCGCATGGGCGAGATAAAAGCTATATGTCCAGTCGCTCGCGTGCGTGGTTTGGCTTAATCCTTGTATATATCGGCGCCACGTCGGGTGGTCCTGATCGAACGCTCGGCCCAGCCCGAAGCGCACGTACAAGTTTGTATAGTCGAGAAGTGCTTGCTCCAACGGTATCGCTGCCAGCGCAGCGACCACGCGCGCAAAGCGAAGTTGCCGGTCGAAAAACTCTTTGCCGTATCTCATGTGCGCCCTCGAAAGCGTATAAACCAAGGTAAACGTACAGAGACCTATGGTTCGTCGGGGGCAATACCGTGAACTCGACGACATCGCGTTTTGTAACAGCATAAAGCCCCAGCGGCACATAACCGCCGAGGCTTGTCCCATCACTCAACCACTCACCGATTAACCATCCTCGCGGGCACACTAATCGCCAGCAGTCCCCCAAGAACCAGAAACGCCGCGAGCATATACATCCCCGAATCATTAGCCGCAGTCGCCTGCTTCAACCACCCCACCGCATACGGACTCAAAAACCCCGCAAGATTGCCAATCGAATTAATCATCGCAATCCCGGCCGCGGCACCCGTTCCCGCAAGAATCGCCGTCGGCAAACTCCAGAACAGCGGCAACGTAGTGAGAATGCCCATCGTCGCAAGCGTGAGAGAAGCCATCGCGAGCACCGTGTTGTGCGTGTACACCACCGAAAGCACCAGTCCAACCGCCCCCGCAAATGCCGGCAACGCAATATGCCAGCGACGCTCGCGCATGCGGTCCGCGCTGCGCGCAACCAGCACCATCGCCACCACCGCCGCCGCGAACGGAATCGCGGAGAGCAGGCCGATCGCGAACGCATCCGTCACGCCGGTCGCCTTAATGATCGTCGGCAGCCAGAAGCTCACGCCATACAAACCCATCACGAACGAAAAGTAAGTGAGGCTAAGCATCAGCACGCGGCCGCTCGTCAGCACCTGGCGAATCGGCATGTCGTGCTTGGTCGCTTCTTCCGCGGAAACGTGGCGCTGCAGCAGTTCCTTTTCTTCGTCGGTCAGCCACTTGGCCTTCGAAATACGATCGTCGAGTGCGACGAAAACCAGAATGCCCACCAGCACCGACGGCAGCCCTTCGAGCAGAAACAGCCACTGCCAGCCGTGCCAACCGTTCACGCCATTGAACGTCTTCAGGATATAGCCCGACACCGGCCCGCCGATCACTCCCGAGAGCGCAATCGCCGTCATGAACCACGTCGTCATGCGTCCACGCCGATGCGACGGATACCAGTAGGTGAGATACAGAATGATGCCGGGAAAGAAACCCGCTTCGGCAATACCGAGCAGAAAGCGCATCACGTAGAACATGGTCGGCGTGGTGACGAACATGGTCAGCATGGAGATCACGCCCCACGACACCATGATCCGCGCAATCCACACGCGCGCGCCCACCTTGTGCAAAATCACATTGCTTGGGATCTCGAAGAAAAAGTAGCCGACAAAGAAAATGCCTGCGCCAAAGCCATAAACCGCATCGCTCAGGCCGAGGTCGCTCGTCATTTGCAGCTTCGCGAAGCCAACGTTCACGCGGTCGAGATACGCGACCACGTAGCAGAGCATCAGAAGCGGCGCGAGCCGCCAGTTGACCTTGCGATAGGTCGCCTCTTCGAAAGTGGAAGGCGGCGCTCCCGCGCCGGGATGGTGGAGCGGATCTGCGGGACTAGCCATGGTGTCTCCTCTTTTCTTGTGGAATTGAAGTGCCGCGTCGATCGATTCTAGCCGTGCGGCGCGGCTCGCACGTCAATTAGATACCGGGGGAAAACACTGAGCCCGGCAAGCGCCGTATGTGAACGGCGCTTGCTCAGGGCAACGCCACCAACGCCAAACCCAACGCCAGAGCCACGACTACACGCAGCGCCCGCCATCCACTTCCAGACACACGCCGGTGATGAACTCCGCTTCGTCCGAAGCCAGATAGAGCGCGGCGTTCGCAATGTCCTGCGGCGTCGAAAAGCGTCCGAGCGGAATGCCCGCGAGAAAGCGCTTGCGGTTCTCAGGCGTATCTTCGACGCCCATGAATTCGGACAGCAAAGCCGTTTCGCCGATCACCGGATTCACGCAATTCACGCGGATGCGGTCCGGCCCGAGTTCCACCGCCAGCGACTTGCTCGCGATGATCACCGCGCCCTTGCTGCCGTTGTACCAGACGAGTCCAGGGCGCGGCCGCACGCCCGCCGTCGACGCGATATTGATGAAGCTGCCGCCGCCTTGCTCGCGGAAGTACGGCACCAACTCCTGCACGCTCCAGTAGATGCTCTTGACGTTCACCGCGTACACGCGGTCGAACTCGGCTTCGGTCACTTCGAGCACCGGCTTGTTGCGATGCGTGGTGCCCGCATTGTTGACGACGATCTGCACGCTGCCGAAGTCTTCGAGCGCCGCCTCGCGCAGCTTTTGCCAGTCCTCGCGTTGCGCGACGTTGCCCGCCACGGCAATCGCCTTGCCGCCCGCCAGCGCAATTTCGCTCGCGACGCGCTCGGCAGAAGGGCCGTTGAGATCGTTGACGACGACGTTCGCGCCCTCGCGTGCGTAGGTCTTCGCGATGCCTTCGCCGAAACCCGAGCCGCCACCCGTGACGATGGCCGTTTTACCTGTCAACCGCATGATGTCTCCATTGTTTGTCGTAGATGTTGATGCGTAAGTCGGGGCATGCAGAGACACGAACTAGCCGTGCCGGATCGCAATCGTCTTCAGCACCGTAAAGCCATACAGCGCCTCGAATCCTTTCTCGCGTCCGTGGCCCGAATGCTTGACGCCGCCGAACGGCAACTCGACGCCGCCGCCCGCGCCGTAGTTGTTGATGAACACCTGGCCCGAGCGCAGACGTCGCGCGAGACGCATCTGCCGCGCGCCGTCGCGTGTCCAGATGCCGGCCACCAGGCCGTATTGCGTGCCGTTGGCGAGCGCGAGCGCTTCGTCTTCGTCGCTGAAGGACATGGCGGCGAGCACGGGGCCGAACACTTCGTCGCGGGCAAGGCGGTGGCTCGCGGGCACGTCGCGCAACAACGTGGGCGCCTGATAGAAGCCGCTTTCCGGCGCCTCGGGAATCACTTCGCCGTGCGCGGCCATCGCGATGCCGTCATGCTGCGCGTCGGACAGAAAGTCCCACACGCGTTGCTGCTGTTTCGCGTTGATGAGCGGGCCGCAATCCAGATCCGCATGCGACGGACCGACGCGCAGCGCGTTGAACGCGCCGCTCAGCCGGTCGAGCAGCGGCTCGTAAATCGCGCGGTCGATCAGCACGCGGCTGCCCGCCGAACAGGTTTGCCCGGCGTTCTGCACGATCGCCGAAACGAGCACGGGCAGCGCGGCGTCGAGGTCCGCATCGGCGAAAACGATTTGCGGGGACTTGCCGCCCAGCTCGAGCGTGACGGGCACGTGGTTCTCGGCGGCCATTTGCGTGACGAGCTTGCCGGTTTCGGGCGAGCCGGTGAACGAAATATGATCGATACCCGGATGACGCGCGAGCGCCGCTCCCGCGTCGTGTCCATAACCGGTGACGACATTGAGCGCGCCTGCGGGCAGGCCCGCTTCGGCCGCCAGTTCGGCGACGCGCAGCACCGAAAGGCACGCGTCTTCGGCGGGTTTGACGACGCACGCATTGCCCGCCGCGAGCGCCGCGCCCACGCTGCGCCCGAAAATCTGCATCGGATAATTCCACGGCACGATGTGGCCGGTCACGCCGTGCGGCTCGCGGATCGTCATTACCGTGTAGCCGGCCTGGTAGGGCAGCGTCTCGCCATGCAGCTTGTCGGCCGCGCCCGCGTAGAACTCGAAGTAGCGCACGAGCGCAGCCGAATCGGCGCGCGCCTGCTTGAGCGGCTTGCCGGTATCGCGTGCTTCGAGCTGCGCCAGTTCTTCCTGATGCGCGGCGACGAGCATCGACAGCCGGTACAGCACGCGTCCGCGTTCGGCCGCGCTCGCCGCGCCCCATGCACCTTCGAACGCGCGGCGCGCGGCGTGAACGGCGGCGTCGATGTCCGCCGCTGTGCCGCGCGCGAGTTGCGTGAACGGCTGGCCGTCCGAGGGATCGAGCACGGCGATGGTCTCGCCGCCTGAAGCAGCGGCCCACTCGCCGCCGATGAAGTGTCGGGCTTCTTCCATGCAGACTCCTTGACATGTCCGCAACCGGCGCACGTTCCACAGAAGTTCGACGGAACGCTGAACGAACGCCGTTACGCGGTGTTCATAAACGAGAGGCACAATCGAGCGACGCCTGATGATTATCGCGCCGATCCGCCGACGGATGCCATCGGCCGATTGGCTATAATGGCGCATTCCGCACTGTCCGGCCGCAGCGCTCGCGTTCGGGGCGAGTTTTCATCATGCATCGCCTCGGGCCACGCGCCGCATGCCGTGCTCCGAATTCCATCTGACCAGAGAGCGCTCATGAGCTTCAATAACGTCCCCGCAGGGAAAGACCTTCCGCAAGATTTCAACGTCATCATCGAAATCCCGGCGCAAAGCGACCCGGTGAAGTACGAAGCCGACAAGGACCTGGGCCTGCTCGTCGTCGACCGTTTCATCAGCACCGGCATGCGCTATCCGGCCAACTACGGCTTCATTCCGCAAACGCTGTCGGGCGACGGCGACCCGGTCGACGTGCTGGTGATCACGCCGTTCCCGCTGCTGGCAGGCTCGGTGGTTCGCGCCCGCGCGCTCGGCATGCTGCAAATGACCGACGAATCGGGCGTGGACGCGAAGCTGATTGCCGTGCCGCACGACAAGATCTGCCCGATGACCGCAAGCCTGAAGTCGATCGACGACGTGCCGGCCTACCTCAAGGACCAGATCAAGCACTTCTTCGAGCAATACAAGGCGCTGGAGAAGGGCAAGTGGGTGAAGGTCGAAGGCTGGGCCGACATGGAAGCCGCGCACAAGGAAATCAGCGAAGGCGTGGCGAACTACAAGAAGTAAATGGCTCTGGCGCGCCGATGAGATCGAATCATCGGCCCGCCAAGTAAGACGCCAGACGCCAGCCAGGTGCACAAAACCGCGCGAGCCGGAACGGGCCGCGCGGTTTTTTATTGCAATTGCAGCCGAGGCACGCTCGTATAGCCCAACTGCATCGCGCGGATGAACCGAAGCCATTTTTATATCCAGGTATAAACCCTTATGATTTGTGACCGCGTCGGATTGTCCCGACCGCGGCCCAATCTGCCATTGCCCAGCCACACGCCGCCTCAGGAGCCCACTGTCCGGATGACGAACCGCAAGTCCAACACGCCGCGTCCCTTGCCTCGCTGGTCGAATCGGCTGTATGCGATCGCCACGGCGATCTATCGCAAGCGGCCGGTGTGGATGGTGTCGTTCTCCGCCAGCGAGGCCAGTCTCTCCGAAGGCTTGCGCGCCGCGTGCGCATCGACGGCGATGCTCGCGCTCGGCAACTTGCTGCACGATCCGGTCTTCGCGTGGGCCGCGATCGGCGCGTTCTGGACCTGTCTCGCCGATGCCGCCGGTTCAAACCGCGCCCGCTTTGCATCGATGATGGGCTTCGCGCTGCTCTCCACCGCATGCGGCGGGCTCACCGCTTTCGCGTCGGCGAGCGGCACGGTGGTTGCCGCGCTCGCAGTCCTCGTCTTCACGAGCCTTGGCGCGTTCGGCCGCATCTGGGGCGCGGCGACCTCGCAAGTGACGATTCTCGCCGCGACCGCCTGCGTCGTGATGGTCGACCGGCCGATGCACGACGTCCGCGAAGGGCTCGCGTTTCTCGGCGTCTATCTGATCGGCTGCCTGTTCGCGGTCGCGTTGAGCCTGACCGTGTGGCGCATTCAGCCGTTTGGCGCAAGCCGCGCTTCGTTACGCACGGTGTATCTGCGGCTCGCGGACATTGCGTTCGACAGCGCGCGTCTGCTGCAGCAGCGCAGCACGCCGCGCGAATGGGCGACGCATGCCGCGCAGTTTCGCGCCGATGCGCGCGCGGCGCTCGAGCGCTCGCGCAAGGCGCTGGCGCGCGTGCCGCCGACGCGAACCGCCGCGCGCGAGACCTACGACGCGCTGCTCGGCTTGCTGACGGAAGGCGAGGCGTTGTTCGCGTATCTGATCGCCGTCTCCGGCGCGTGCGAAAAAATGCCCGGCGACGAACACCACGCTCGCCACATCAGACGCGCGGCGCGTCTTCTCACGGCGCTGGGCGAGACGCTGCGCAACATCGGCGCCGATGCAAACGAAGCGCGCTGGACGCATCTCGTGAAATTGCAGTTGCGCTTGCGCCGGCTCGCGCGGCGTCTTGAAACCGCGCTGATGGAGCCGGTCAAGCTGAAGTCCGACTTCGAACTCGTCGACTTCACGCCGGTACAGGCGCCGCCGCATTTCTTAGGGAGTGTCGCGATCACGTTGGCGCGGGTCTGGTCGACGCTGAAGGCAAACCTGTCGCTGGAGTCGGTCGGCTTGCGCCATGCGGCGCGCGTCGGCGTGACGACGACCGCGGGCTTTGTCGTGATCCGCGTGCTCGGCTTGCCGTTCGGCTATTGGGCGACCATGGCGACGCTGCTGATCTTGCAACCTTCGATTGCCGCGACCTGGCCGCGCAGCATCGAGCGCGCGGCGGGCAGCATTGTCGGCGGCGTGCTGGCGGCGGGCATCGGCTATGCGATTCATTCGCCGCTCGGCATTTCGCTCGCGGTCTTTCCGCTGGTGATGGCGACGATGGCCTTGCGCCCCGTCAGCTACAGCTTGTTCGTGTTGTTCCTCACGCCGACGTTCGTGCTCGTGGCCGACTTCGCGACGCCCGGCGCGAGCGAGATCGCGTATGCGCTCACGCGGCTCGGCAACAATGTGCTCGGCTGCGTGCTCGCGCTGTTCGCCACGTTCTATCTATGGCCGACGCGCGAGAAAACCGATTACCGCGCGTATCTCGGCGACGCCGTGCGCGCCAATCTGGCGTATCTGCTTGCCGCGCTCGAATCGCCGCGTCGCACGGAAAAGGATATGGAGCGCCTGCGCAGGGCGGCGGGCCTCGGCAGCAATAACGCCGAAGAGGCGATCGCGCGGATTCGCCTCGAAAAGCTGGAGCACTCGATGGTCGACACGGTCACGCTGACGGTGCTGAGCGTGCTGCGCAAGATGGCGGGCACGGCGACGCAGTTGCGCTTGAGCGCGAACCGGCGTGAAGCTCACGATGTGCACGCCGAGCTTCGCGCGTGGGTGGAGGCGGTGAGCGCGGACATCGAGGCGTCGCTGAATCGCGCGATCGTGCCGCTACGGCATGAACTGCCGGCGCGCGAGCGTTTGACATCGCTCGAAGCGGATGCAGTGGGCGAGCTTGCGTTGATGCAGCGCTTGCTGACGGAGCGGATGCGCGAAGCGCGGGGGTGATTGGGCGTTAATGAAGCGTGGCTGACGGTGGCACAGTCACCGCCAACTGCTCAGCGAACGCACGCCGTTCACGCCGCGTCGCCTTCGACTTCATCATCATCCAGAGCCGGCTCAGGCTCCGGCATCACCGACTCGAGCGTCCGCCCACCCGCCGCCAGCGTCCGCTTCTGCGCGGGCGTCAAGCGCTTCACCCAATACTCGGCGCGCGACGCGCTCGAACGATCCGCCAGTTCGAACGATGCCAGCACGCGCACCGGCTTGCGCGAACGTGTATAGCGCGCGCCCGCGCCGCTGACGTGCTTTTCGAAACGCGCGTCGACGTCGGTGGCGATGCCGGTGTAGACGCTGCCGTCCGAACATTCGAGCAGATAGAGAAACCACGCCACGGACGCGTCAGCCTTTGAACGGATTGTGTTCGCGCAGCTCGTCCACATAAGCGTGGATGCTGTTCTTTTCGTTGTCGAGGAAGTGGCCGACCGCATCGGCGAAAGCGGGATGCGCGAGCCAGTGCGCCGAGCGCGTCACTGTGGGCAGGAAGCCGCGCGCCATTTTGTGTTCGCCTTGCGCGCCGCCTTCAAAGGCCCCGAGCTTTTCTTCGATGCAGAACTCGAGCGGCTGATAGTACGCGGTCTCGAAGTGCAGACAGGGCACATGTTCGAGCGCGCCCCAGTAACGGCCGTACAGCGTGCCGCCGGTTTTCGCATCGCGCTGATACACGACGAGCGAACTCGCGATCGGCTTGCCTTCGTACTCGGCGATCACGAGCAGCAGATTCTCCGGCATCGACGCGCCGATCATGCGGAAAAAATCGAGGTTCAGATACGGCGTCGAAAAGTGCTCGCGATAAGTCTGCCGATAGCACTTGCTGAAGAAGCGCCAGTCCGCGTCCTGAATGTCTTCGCCGCGAATACGGCGCATCGTGATGCCGGCGTCGTGGACTTTGCGGCGTTCCGCGCGGATGTTCTTGCGCTTCTTCTGTTCGAGCGTCGAAAGAAAATCGTCGAAGTCGCGATAGCCGTCGTTCAACCAGTGAAACTGCACGCCTTCGCGCTGCATCATGCCCATCTCGGTGAGCGCGTTGGCTTCGGTTTCGGTCGGAAAGAGCACATGCAGCGACGACACGTCGGCCTGCTCGGCGAACGCCATCAACGTCGCAGCAAGGTGGCGCAACGCGTGCGAATCGGCGGCGAGCAGGCGGTTGCCTTGCACCGGCGTGAACGGCACGGCGCACAGCAGCTTCGGGTAGTAGGGCAAGCCGTTGCGCTTATAGGCGTCGGCCCAGGCCCAGTCGAACACGTACTCGCCGTATGAGTGGCCCTTCAGATAAACCGGCGCGGCCGCGGCGAGCTTGCCCGTGAGCGGGTCGGTCAGCGTGACGAATTGCGGCGCCCAGCCGGTGTCCGCGACTGCGCAACGGGTCGCGTGCAGCGCGCTCAGGAACTCATGCCGCAGAAACGGCGTGGGTTGCGTCTGCTGCGCGAGGAGGGCGTTCCATTCGGCGGCGTCCACCTCGGAGGGCGACGCCAGAATGCCCGTGCGATAATCAAAGCGTTCCTGATTCAATCTGTGTGACTGTCCCAATGAGCGACGCGGTGCGTCAAGCACGTACTGCGTCGTTCGTTTATCCGAGTTGTCCGTTCCGTCGAGCCCACAACAAGCCGCTTTATTTGCAAGCCCTCCGCAAGCCTTTCGCTTGCCCGTCGATCCTGCCATGAAGACACGAATCGCTCTTGCTCAAATCAATGTCACCGTCGGCGACTTCGCCGGCAACGTCGCGAAGATCGTCGCCGCCGCGCGTGACGCGCACAGCGCCGGCGCGAAGCTGCTGGTCGCGCCCGAACTCGCGCTGTCCGGCTATCCGCCCGAAGATCTGCTGCTGCGCCCCGCGTTTTATACCGCAAGCGCTGCTGCGTTGGCGGACCTCGCGCAACAACTCAAGCAGTTCGCCGGCTTGCATGTGATCGTCGGTCATCCGTTGCGCGACGCTGCTGACAGTGTTGCCAACAGCGCGGCGAGTGGTCATGGTAATGCAAACGCGCCGATCCAGCGCGGCGTGCCGCCGGTCGACACGTTCAACGCGGCGTCGCTGGTGGTGGACGGCCGGATCGCCGGCACGTATCGCAAGCAGGATTTGCCCAATACGGAAGTGTTCGACGAGAAGCGCTACTTCGCGTCCGACGCGCAGCCGTTCGTCTTCGAACTCGACGGCGTGAAGTACGGCGTGGTGATCTGCGAAGACGCGTGGCATGCGTCGGCCGCGCAAATGGCGAAAGCCGCGGGCGCGCAAGTGCTGCTGATCCCGAACGGCTCGCCGTTTCACCTGAACAAGGAAGCGGTGCGCTTCGACATCCTGCGTGCGCGGATTCGCGAGACGGGACTGCCGATGGTCTATGTGAACATGGTCGGCGCGCAGGACGAACTGGTGTTCGACGGCGGCTCGTTCGTGCTCGACGCGCAAGGCGAACTGGTCGCGAAGATGCCGCAGTTCGAGGAAGCGACGGCCTTTGTGGAGTTTGAAAACGCGGTGCCGTTGCGCGGTCATGGCGGTGAAGCGAAGGCCAACGACGCGCAGCTCTTCAGCGGCGCAACCGGCGCCAACCCAGCAATCGCGCCCGAGCTTTCGTTGGAGGCACAGGTCTACGCGGCACTCGTGATGGGCGTGCGCGACTACGTCAACAAGAACGGTTTCCCAGGCGCACTGATTGGCCTCTCGGGCGGCGTCGATTCGGCGCTCGTGCTGGCGGTCGCGTGCGACGCGCTCGGCGCGGATCGGGTGCGCGCGGTGATGATGCCCTCGCGCTACACGGCCGACATCTCCACCACCGACGCCGCCGAGATGGCGCGCCGCGTCGGCGTCCGCTACGACGAAATCGCGATCGCGCCGATGTTCGACGCGTTCCGCAGTTCGCTCGCGCAAGAATTCGAAGGACGCCCGGAAGACGCCACCGAGGAAAACATCCAGGCCCGCATCCGCGGCACGCTCTTGATGGCGCTGTCGAACAAGTTCGGCTCGATCGTCCTCACGACCGGCAACAAGAGCGAGATGGCGGTGGGCTACTGCACCCTCTACGGCGACATGGCGGGCGGCTTTGCGGTGATCAAGGACATCGCGAAGACGCTCGTTTATCGGCTGTGCCACTACCGCAATCAGGCCACGGCCTTCGGCACGCAGAACGTGATTCCCGAGCGCATTCTGACGCGCGCGCCGTCCGCGGAATTGCGCGAGAACCAGACCGACCAGGACAGCTTGCCGCCCTATGACGTGCTCGACGCGATCATGCGCATGTACATGGAAGAGGACCGCTCGCTCGCCGAAATCATCGCCGCGGGTTACGCGGTTGAAGACGTGAAGCGCGTCACGCGCCTCATCAAGATCAACGAGTACAAGCGCCGCCAGGCGCCGATCGGCATTCGCGTCACGCATCGCGCGTTCGGCCGCGACTGGCGCTATCCGATCACGTCGCGCTACACCGAACCGGTGGAATGAATCGGAGCCGCGGGCATTGCGACGCACGCCGGACTGCCGCAAGGCATCCGGCGCGGCGTAGAATAAAAATCATCCATTTCCCTTTCACTCTTCCAGTCACGAGACGAGGTTCGCCATGAAGCGCATCACCGCAGTCATCAAACCGTTCAAACTCGACGAAGTGCGCGAGGCGCTCGCTGAAGTCGGTCTCACGGGCCTGACCGTCACCGAGGTCAAAGGATTCGGCCGGCAGAAAGGCCATACCGAGCTCTATCGTGGTGCAGAGTATGTGGTCGACTTTCTGCCGAAGGTGAAGATCGAGGTCGTCGTCGCGGATAACCAGTGCGACCAGGTGATCGACGCGATCATCGGCGCGGCGCGCACGGGCAAGATCGGCGACGGCAAGATTTTCGTCGCGGACGTGGAGCGCGTGATTCGCATCCGTACCGGCGAAGAAAACGAAGCGGCCGTCTAAGCCGCTCGCGCACCGAAGCGGTGCGCCGGCGCCAGCAGGAAACTTTGCGCAACGTCGACAGAACTCGCGAAGCCTTCGCGCCAATAAAAAACGGTGCGATACCCTTTCGGACATCGCACCGATACGCGCCTCTCGCAGCAGCGTGAAAAAGATTCTCTTGAAGAACTTCTAAGCCCCGAAGGCGCCGCCTTCGGGGAACACCGTTCGATTAGAACGAGTGTTGAATGCCTGCGTACACGCCGGTCTGGCTGTGGCCCGGCAGCGGGTTCTCGTTGTACGAGACCGTGCCGTCCGAAGCGGTGATGTTGCCGCCACGGCCTGCGTTGTTCGCATCCAGACCGAAGTTAGCCGACTTGCTGTTACGCACGGTCGCGACCTGGATGTCCAGCAGCGTGCGCTTGGACAGGTTGTACGAACCGCCGATCGTGTAGATCGTTGCGTTGCCGCCGCCCTTGTTCGCGTTCACGTGATACACAGCCGCGATCAGTGCTGCAGCCGGCGTGGCTTGCCACGTCACACCGCCCCATTCGTGATCGAGCGAGGTCGGCGCAGCGTTTACCGCGCTGGCAGCCGCGGACGTGCGCACTGCCTGATACGCGCCCTGGATCTTGAACTGACCGAGGAACACGTTGAACGCAGCCGTGTACTCGCGCGATGCCGTGAACGGGTCCGTGAAGTTGCCGTTGGTGTTGTTGCGGATTTCGTCGTACATGCCGCGCAACTGGAACAGCGACGAGGTGTACGTCACTTGCAGACCGGCTTCGCGGCCTTGCGGCGTCGTGCCGTTACCGTTCCAGTTCGTCGCGTTCGACAGCGCGTACTGACCGTACACGTCAAAGCCGTAGAACTTCGGCGACTGGTAAGCGATGTTGTTGCTCGATTGCGGCCAGTTGCGGCCACGCACCAGCGACGCCGACGACCAGTTCGACTGACCGAACGGGTCGAAGTCCCACACGCCGTTCGAGATGAAGAGCATGCGGCCCATCGTCAACGTACCGTATGCGCTGTTCGACAGACCGACCGTTGCCCAGCGATTGAAGAGACCGCCGCCGCCAGGACCCTGACCGTTCATCGTGTTGAACGAGCCTTCCAACTGGAACAGGACCTTATTGCCGCCGCCGATGTCCTCGACGCCCTTCATGCCCCACAGGCTCGTGCCCCAGTCACCACTTTCCGCGCGAAAGCGCGAGGTTGAACCGGTATAGTTGGCGTTCGGCAGGCCGCTGATGTATTCGAGACCTGCGTCCAGGCGGCCATACAGCGTTACGCTGCTTTGGGCATGTGCAACAACCCCGGCCGACATCAGCGCAGCGGCGAGCAAAGCTTTCTTCATCTTCTCCTCCATACCCTGTCAAAAAGTGAAACCCAGTACTGCGAATGGTGTTCGGACGCGAGTTGCGCCGAACAGAAATCGGTACCAGGGAGATTAGCGGGCGGATTGGTCTCCTATCCTGACGTGCAGCCTTGGGGCTGTCTGGTCGTCATGCCGATCCCTCGCCGACCGGTTCTCCTCTGTGCTTTGAAGTAAAACTACTTTTAATGAACTTAGTTTTGCTACTTTGGTTACTAATTTATCAAAAATACACTTGAGTGTGAGAAGAAATTAGTACCGGCGTTGACCTGTGTCTCCAAATTGCAATACCGATGTGGGCAAAGACCCATTGCCGCCTGTGTCAAAACGGCTAAAGCCCTTATGCGACAAGGGAATCACGGATCAGCGGGGGCAAGATTAAGGATTGCCACTATTGACGCTTCGGATACGGCAGGGTAGGGGCGAAAAGACGCGTTGGGAGGCGTCCACGCGACGGTTTCGCGGCCGAAAAGCGCGGATTACACAGGTGACCGAAACAAAAAAGGCGCTCGTAAGCGCCTTGTAAAAAGTACTTCGACTACAGCCCGGTCATGAGGCGTTGCGATGAGTCATCGCCAAATCTCAAATACCAGGCTGTGCGATATGTTTTACTACCGCATTGCTATTTCAGACTGCCGGACAGGAACTGCTTCAGGCGCTCACTGCGCGTGTTTTTGAACACCTCGTCGGGGCGGCCTTCTTCTTCGACGCGCCCCTGGTGCAGGAACATCACGTGGTTCGACACGTTGCGCGCAAACGCCATTTCGTGCGTGACGACGATCATGGTGCGGCCTTCCTCGGCGAGCGTCTGCATGACCTTGAGCACTTCGCCGACGAGTTCGGGATCGAGCGCGGAAGTCGGTTCGTCGAACAACATCACGTCGGGATGCATCGCCAATGCGCGCGCGATCGCCACGCGCTGCTGCTGACCGCCCGACAGATGCGACGGATACTGCTTCTCGAGACGCGGCGCGAGGCCCACTTTCTCGAGATATTCGCGCGCGCGGTCTTCGGCTTCCTTGCGCTTTAGGCCGAGCACATGCACGGGCGCCTCGATGATGTTCTCGAGCACGTTCATATGCGACCACAAGTTGAAGTGCTGAAACACCATCGACAGTTTGGTGCGCACGCGCTGCAACTGTTTCGGGTCGGACACGCGCAGCGCGCCCTGGTTGTTCTTTTGCGTGCGCACTTCTTCGCCGTCCACGAAGATGCGGCCGGCGTTCGGCTGTTCGAGAAAGTTGATGCAGCGGAGCATCGTGCTCTTGCCCGAACCGGACGAGCCGATCACGCTGATGACGTCGCCGGCGTTCGCCTTCAGCGAAACGCCTTTGAGGACTTCGTTATCGCCGTACTGTTTATGAAGTTCGTCGACGAAAAGCTTTTGCTTCGTGTTGTTCATCGGGGTCCTTGGGCGTGCTTAACCGCGGGGCGTGTGCCCGCTTATTTGCCTTGCGGCCGCAGGTAAGCGAGCCAGCGGCGCTCGGCGCGGCGGAACAGCCACACGAGCGCGAAAGAAATGCACAGATAGAGCAGGGCGGCAATGCCGAACGCGTTGAACGACTGATACGTCGCCGAGTTCACGTCGCGCGCGATCTTCAGAATGTCCGGCACGGTCGCGGTGAAGGCGACGGTCGTGGCGTGCAGCATCAGAATGACTTCGTTGCTGTAGTACGGCAGCGCGCGGCGCAGCGCCGACGGCAAAATCACGCGCCGGTACAGCGTGAACGACGACATGCCATACGCGCGCGCCGCTTCGATTTCGCCGTACGGCGTGGCCTTGATCGCGCCCGCGAAAATCTCGGTGGTGTACGCGCAGGTGTTCAGCGTGAAGGCGAGCAGCGTGCAATGCATGCCGTCGCGGAAGAACGCGTTGGTCAGCTCGTGATTGCGGATGACTTCGAGGCTGTACAAGCCCGTGTAGCACAGCAGCAACTGCACATAAAGCGGCGTGCCGCGGAAGATGTACGTGTAGAGCCACACGAGACCGGCGAGCCATTTCCTCTTCGAGACGCGCGCCACCGCAAGCGGGATCGACAGGCAGAAGCCGAGTCCGATCGACACCACCAGCAGCCACAGCGTGATCGCGAGACCCGTGAAGCGGTAGCCGTCCGTGTAGAGATAATTGCGCCAGTATTCCTGAATGATCTCGATCATAGATCCGCCTTTCGCACGCCGGTCGAGTAACGCTTTTCGAGGTACATCAGCACGAAGTTCGACACTGTGGTGATGACGAGATAGATCGCCCCCGCAAGCAGGGTGAAGAAGAAGAACCGCAACGTGCCCTTGCCCGCATCTTGCGAAGCCTTGACTACGTCAGCGAGTCCGATGATCGACACGAGCGCCGTGGCCTTCACCATCACCTGCCAGTTATTGCCGATGCCGGGCAGCGCGAAGCGCATCATCTGCGGGAACATGATGCGCGCGAACACCTGCCAGCTCGTCATGCCGTAGGCCGCGCCGGCTTCGAGCTGACCGCGCGGCACCGCGAGAAAGGCGCCGCGGAAGGTTTCGGTGAAGTACGCGCCGTAAATGAAGCCGAGCACCGCGACGCCGGCCACGAACGGGTCGATGTCGATCTGGTCCCAGCCGAGCAGGTCGGTCAGATTGTTGAGCCAGATCTGGATGCTGTAGAAAAGCAGCAGCATGAGCACGAGGTCGGGCACGCCGCGCACGAGCGTCGTATAGACGGTCCCGGCGCCGTGCGAGAAGCGGTTCTTCGACAGTTTCGCCGCCGCGCCGAGAAGGCCCAGCAAGAAAGCGAGCGCCAGTGACAACACCGCCAGCTTGACGGTTTGCCAGGTGCCGTTGAGAAGCAGCGGGCCGTAGCCTTGAAGGAACATAGGGGGTCCTTGACGATGCGCTTGCGGCACACCGCGAAAGACGCGGGCGGCCTGGCGCCGCATGTACCGCGAGCGTGGCTCGCCGTGATCCGCGGCGCACAGCGCACCGCTGTGCAAATCATGACTGCATGGCCGTTGCCGGTCCTGCAGCGCGCTTTTCGACTCTCTTTGAAACTAGACCGACTGTATTACGAAGCCTCGCGAGCGCCCATGCGGGCGAGCCCGAGTCTTTTCATTGCTGCGATTACTGCATCTGATGGGAGCGGCGCTGGTGCCCAAAGGCAGCGCCCCCACCGTGCCCGGTGCGTGCTCAGTGTGCCGGATAGATCTCGACGTCGAAGTACTGCTTTTCGAGCTTCGTGAACGTGCCGTCCTGATGAATCTGCGCGAGCGCCTTGTTGAACATCGCCTTCAGTTCGGCATCGTCCTTGCGCAGACCGATGGCCGTGCCTTCGCCGATGGTCTTCGGGTCCTTCACTTCCGGGCCCGCCCACGCGAAGCCCTTGCCGCGCGGCGTCTTCAGGAAACCGGCGTCGGCCTGGATTTCGTCCTGCAACGCGGCGTCGAGCCGGCCGGACGTGAGATCGGCGTAGACCTGATCCTGGTTCTGATAGGGCACCACGGTCACGCCCTTCGGCTCCCAATACGCCTTGGCGTACGCTTCCTGGGTCGTGCCCTGCTCGACGCCGACGCGCTTGCCCTTCAGCGATTCAGCCGTTGGCAGCAGCGGCGAGCCGGCTTTGGCGATCATGCGCGCGGGGGCGTCGAAGAGCTTGTCGGAGAAGTCGATCTGCTCGCGGCGCTTGTCCGTGATGGTCAGCGACGACACGATCGCGTCGAACTTCTTGCCCTTCAATGCCGGGATGATGCCGTCGAAATCCTGCTCCACCCACACGCATTTGACGTTCATTCGCGCGCACAGCGCCTTGGTCACGTCGACGTCGAACCCGACGACCTGGCCGCTGGCCGCCTTCGATTCGAACGGCGGATAACTGGCGTCAACCCCGATGCGTACGGTTTTCCATTCTTTTGCCATGGCGCCGGTGGCCATGACGGCGAGCGCTACGCACAGTGCGAGCTTCTTCATGTTTCTCCTGGGTCAAACTGATCGTCGTGGTGTCCGATCCCGACGAAGCCGGCTCGTGGCCGGCCGTCGCCTCGGCTCGTGGCCGGCCGTCGCTATTCTAGGCGGTCAAAATTGTCGCGCCGCCGCGGTTTTCCGCGTGGTGTCCGGCCTTGCCAGGCCTTTGCCGAGCCTTCGCAAGCCTTTGCCAGGCGAGCCTTCGGCCACCCTATGCGTTGAAAAGCGCGGTATTTTACCCGAACAGGGGCGCGGCGCCAGTGCGCAATGCCCGCCGCGCCGGCGTCGCATGAAGGCCGTTGCGTATGCGCGACGCATTCGCGCGGCGCGTTGCGAAAGCGGTAGACGACGGTTCGATGCGCGCGGCTCGCTTCGCCAACTTCGATTAAGCGGATTTGCGAAACGATCCGGTGCGCCCGCGCCCGATTGTGGATCGGGCGGCGAGCCCATACATTCTCGCCATCGCCAATTTCACCGGGAGTACGTCATGATCGAGATTCGCCGCTCCGACGAGCGTGGCCACGCCAACCACGGCTGGCTCGACTCGTATCACAGCTTTTCGTTTGCCGATTATCGCGATCCCGAGCACGTCCACTTCGGGCCGCTGCGCGTGATCAACGAAGACCGCATCGCGGGTGGACAGGGCTTCGGCACGCACGGGCACCGCGACATGGAGATCGTCACGTACGTGCTCGAAGGCGCGCTTGCGCACCGCGACAGCATGGGCAACGGCTCGACAATCCGTCCCGGCGACGTGCAGCGCATGAGCGCCGGCACGGGCGTGATGCATAGCGAGTTCAACGCGTCGCCGGACGAAGAGGCGCATCTGTTGCAGATCTGGGTGATTCCGCAACGCGCGGGCGATCAGCCGGGCTACGAGGAAAAGCGCTTCGACGCCGCCGACAAGCGCGGCCGCCTGCGCGTCGTCGCATCGCCCGACGGCCGCGACGGCTCGGTGACGATCCACGCGGACGCGTCGATTTACGCGGGCTTGATCGACGGCGCGGAGACGGCCAGCTTCGCGGTGCCCGCGGGACGGCTCGTGTACGTGCACGTCGCGCGCGGCTCGCTGACGGTGAACGGCGAGGCGCTGCAAGCGGGCGATGCCGCGAAGCTCAGCGATACGGACACGGTGACGCTGGAAAAGGGCGACCACGCAGAAGTGCTGCTGTTCGACCTTGGGCGGCTCGATAGCTGAAGCAGGGCAGTTGTTGCGCCGCTCAACGCGGAGTTGGTTGAGGGCGCAACCAGGACGGCACAAAGGGCGCGTGCTGCAAGCTCAGTTTCAGCGGGAATGCACACGCGCGCCGCTATATGTATATATGGAAAACGCCACGGAGTTTTTGAACTGCGCTCCGTGGCGTTTCTGTTTCTGCGAAGCCGCCGCGCTTTGCAGCGCGGCGGCCGCGCCGCTTACTGGCTCGCAGCCGGCGCCGACGCCGCGCCATGATGCTGCTGCCAACGCTCGCGCATCTTCTCGTGACGCGACTCCATCTTCGCAAAGCGCTGCTTCAGCGCCGTGCTGACGGTCGTCTTCTGCTGGTCGTTCAGGCCGTTATAGAACTTGAGCCAGGCGTCCGTGGTTTGCTGGCGCAACTGCGCGTCCTTCTGCTCGATCTGCTGATGAGCGGAAGCCATCGCGTTCAGATCCAGAATCTGCTGCTGCTGCGCGGCCTTGAACTGGTTCTTCATCTGCTCGTGGTTCGCGCGCATCGCTTCATGGCCTTGCTTCATCGTGTCGAGTGCGGCTTGCCACTGCTTTTCCTGATCCGCGTTCAGCTTCAACTGATCATGTAGTTGCGTGAGCTCTTTCATGAAGTGACCGTGCCATCCGCCCGGACCGCCGTGGGCCTCATGAGCGGGTTGGGCGGCATAAGCAGCGCCCGCGCCGATGGCGAGAGCGGTGGCGGCAACGGCGAGGGCGCGCGAGATTTTTTTGGTGGACATGTAAGGCTCCTTGTAATGGAATAGCCGACGATGCATCCGATCCAGTTGACGGCCTGCATTCGGTAAGACACAGCGTAGAGAACTGCATCCGGCGCTGTGTTACGCGCCTTCGCGCCGCTGTTACGGGCCATTACGTGCAGCTTTCACCGTAACACCCGGTAACCCTTGAGGCCTCTGTGAAATCGAAAACCGCTGCTGCCGCGCGTTAAACTTCATTCCATGGCTACTCAAATACTTGTTGTCGACGACGACGTCGAACTGCGCGATCTGCTGCGCGACTATCTGGCCCGTCAGGGCATCGAAGTCTCGGTGCTGCACGACGCGGGCTCGCTCGAGCGCAGGCTCGAACGCGAGCGTCCCGACCTGATCGTGCTCGACCTGATGATGCCGGGCGTGGACGGGCTCACTGCATTGCGCAAGCTGCGCGCGTCGGGCGACGATATCCCGGTCATCATGCTGACCGCGCGTGCGGACGACGTCGACCGGATCGTCGGTCTCGAACTCGGCGCGGACGACTATCTCGGCAAGCCGTTCAATCCGCGCGAGCTGCTCGCACGCGTGCAGGCGGTGTTGCGCCGGCGGCGCACGCTGCCTTCGGCGGCCGCGCCCGAACAGCGCGAGCCGTTCAGCTTCGGCCGCTTCACGCTCGACTTCCAGTCGCGCACGCTGCATCAGGAAGACAAGCCGCTCACGCTGTCGGGCAGCGAGTTCGCGTTGCTGAAAATCTTCGTGAACCATCCCATGCGCACGCTGACGCGCGAGCGTCTGCTCGAGCTGCTGCACGGTCCCGAATACGACGGCACCGACCGCGGTATCGACGTGCAGGTGTGGCGTCTGCGGCGCATTCTCGAAACGGACCCGTCCACGCCGCGCTTCATTCAGACAGTGCGCGGGCGCGGCTACGTGTTCGTGCCCGACGGCGATCAGAATGCGCCGGCCCATTGATTCGTTGTTCGGACGGCTGGCCTTGCTGGTCGTCGCGGTGCTGCTGCTGTCGCATTTCGCGTGGTATGCGCTCATGCGCCTCGAGCGCAGCCAGCTGCAAACCCGCTATGCCGTCGAAGAAGCCACGTTCCTCGTCGACGCGGTGCGTCAGCACGTGGCCCGCAATCCCGATCAGCCGCTGCCGTCGCGCGTAAAGCTGGTCGATCCGGCGAGCCCCGAAGTGCCGCCCGAGACATCGAATCTGCCGCCGCCGCTCGAACGGTTTATCGAAGACGCGCGCGACCGCATGCCGTCCGGCACGCAGGTGCGCGTCGGCTTGCCGGGAGCGCCGCCCACGCTGTGGGTGCGCGCGCCCAGGGACCGTAGCTGGATCGTCGTGCCGGTGCAGCCGCTGCGGCCACCGCGCTCGCTCGACCGAACGGTGCTGTGGCTCGTCATCATCTTCTCGTTCGCGGTGATGGCGGCGCTGTTCGCCGCATGGGCGTTGCAGCAGCCGTTGCGCTCGCTCGCCCAGGCGGTGGCGCGCTTCGGCCGTGGCCTGCCGGTGCCGCCCGTGCCCGAGCGCGGACCGCGCGAGCTCAGGCAATTGACGCATGGCTTTAACCAGATGGTGCAGGAAGTCGCGCGCACCGAGAACGACCGCGCGGTGATGCTCGCGGGTGTCGCGCACGATCTGAAGACGCCGCTTGCGCGCTTGCGTCTGCGCGCCGAAATGATGGACGAAGCGAAGATGCGCGACGGCGTCGTGCGCGACGTCGATTCGATGACGCACATCGTCGAACAATTCCTGGTGTTCGCGCACGACGGCGCGGATCGCAGCGAAGCCGTCGAGGTCGACGCGCAATGTGAACGCGTCGTGCGCAGCTATCGCGCGGTGGCCTCGGGCGCGCCTGCGGTGCAGACCGATCTGCGAGCCGGCCCCGGCTTCATGCTGCCCGCCGCCACGCTCGACCGGATTCTGTCGAACCTGCTCGACAACGCGCATGCGTACGGAGCGCCGCCTATCGTCGTCGCCACTGCGCGCACGGCGGAAGGCTTCACGTTGTCGGTGAGCGATAACGGCAAGGGCATCGCCGCGCAGGACCTCGTCAACGCAAGCCGGCCTTTCGTGCGGCTCGATCCCGCGCGCGGCGGCAATGGCCACAGCGGTCTTGGGCTTGCGATTGTCGAGCGGCTGGTACGGCGCGCGGGCGGCGAGTGGCAGATCGGCAACCACGACGGCCGCGGCTTGCGCGTCTTGATGAGCTTCCCGTTTTCCGCGGTGCCTCAGGCGAGGGCGGCGTCGGAGAGCAGTGTCTGGTGATTTGAGTTGCAGGCGCGGCGTTGCGTCGCGCCTGGTTTTGTCGTGGGCTGGTGTGGTCCGCCGCCGAGGTCATCCCAGGTCATTACTGCGACCGCGACCACAACTGCTTCCCGCTCGCGAGCTAATCCGAAAACAACGTATTCAGCGCGTTCGCGGCTTCGCTATCCACCGTATTCCACGTCACGGTTTCGGCTTCGAAAATATAGTGGGTCGTGTACTTGCCGAGGCGGCCGAGTATCTCTTCCTGAATGACTTCCGGCGCGACATCGAGCTTCAGATACCACGCGGTCGACGACAGCCGCGTCTGGAACGCGCCGTACTCAGCCAGCAGATGGTCGAACGCGTCAGCATCCTGATCGCGGCAAACAATGACCAGATTTCCCTTCATGCGAATCTCCCGTTAAAGCGGTAGCGACAACTCGAGGTCAGTGTCGATCATACCTGCTTGCTTGCGGAAGGCTCGAAGCCTCGGCTTGCCTCGCGTCAAGGAGCGGACTCGCCGTCACCAGACGCTTGCGACCGTGCGGGCGGGCGGGGCGGTGTCGTCGGGCGGCAGCGCTTCGGTGCGGTCGCGCCCGCCGGTCTTGGCGGCATAGAGCGCCATGTCGGCGCGGCTCATGATCCGCTCGGGGAGGTCGTCGACGGACAACTCCGTGATGCCGATGCTCACGCTGAGCGTAACGGACGCAGGCAGTTTCGCCGACGGCACCGCTTTCAGACGCAAGCGCAGGCGCTCGACCACTTCGCGGCCGCCCGCGAGATCGGTTCCGGGCAGCAGCACACCGAACTCCTCGCCGCCGAGCCGGCCGATCGCATCGGCGCCGCGCAGTTCGGCGCGGCAGGTCTCGACGAAATGCTCGAGCGCGCGGTCGCCGGCGGCATGGCCGAAGCGGTCGTTGATCTGCTTGAAGTGATCGAGGTCGGCAATCGCCATGCACAGCGGCTGGTTGCCGAGGTGCGCGCGATCGATCTCGTGACGCAGCAGATCGAGGAAGTAGCGGCGCGACAGCGCGCCCGTCAACGCGTCGTGACGCGCCTCCGCCGAAAGCAGCGTATTGGCCGACTGCAACTGCTCGGCGAGATCGCGCGTGGCCCGATGATGGCGCCGCTCGCGCACGTACGACACGGTGATCACCCACGCGAGCGCCACGGTACCCGCCAGCGTCAGAAACACCAGCAGATGATCGCGCTTATGGTTGCGCAACAGCTCCGGCCAGGCCGAGAGCGGCTCGACCAGATGCGCGGAGAGCCCCGAGTTCAGGCCGCCACGAGTCTGATACAGCGACGGCCCCAGGCGGCCGGCCGAGCCGAACAGTTGCCCGGCGACGGTCGCCGAGACCCACGGCGCCTGCTCACGCACTTCGTTGTCGACGCGAATCTGGATGTCCGGGAACGCGTCGCGGCGATAGGTCACGGTGCGCTCGGCGACGCTCATCTTCGTCACGCGCGAATCGGGCAACGCGTGGCCTTCGAGCTTGCTGTCGTGCGCCATGATGATGACGCCGTTATCGTCGGCGACGAAGGTGCCGGCATGCGCGACCCAGTGGCGCAGCCGCGCGATGCCGACCTTGGCGACGACCGCGCCCGCGAGTTCGCCGTCCGCATAGACGGGCACCGCGATGAAGATGCCGGGTTCGCCGCTCGTGCGGCCCACGCCATAGGTTTCGGAGAACGCGCCGAGCAGCGCGTTGGTCAGATACGCGCGCACCCGCATGTCGACGCCGACGAACGAGGCGCGCCGCCTCTGCGGATCGCCGGAGACATCGCTCGAGGCCACGCAGATGCCGTTGGCATTCACGAGCCATACCTGATCGAGCCCGGAGAAGCCCTGTGCCCGGTGCAGGAAGGTGCTGACCGCGCCAAGATGCGGGTCTTTTAGCAACGCGGCGCGCAGCGTGGGTTCCGTCGTCTCGCCGTTCGCGGCATAATTCCGGGATTGCACCAGCGCGTTCTGGACCACGTCCATTTCGGCCATGGTTGCGGGAATGGCTCGCGACATCGCGAGGTCGCTTGCGATCACCTCCGCCATGTTGTCGACGATCGAGGCGGCCATCTGACGCTGCGCGTGCAACGCCGCGTTGAGCTCTTGCTGTACCATCCGGTCCGCGACCATGCCGGCCACGAACCAGCAAGCCAGTACGATCAGCACGAAGCCGATCGGGCCGGTTGCCTGGCGCAAGGTTGTCCTGTTCATCGACCCTCTGATCCGTCTGGCTGAGACATGCAACTAGCTTATTCGTGGCAGCGCCGCGGCGCCGTTTCGCCCAGCGTTTCGCTCGGGGTTGCGCCGCGCGGGCCGGGATAAAACCATCCATACGGGCGCATCTTTAGTGGATTCTAACCGTCATGGGGCCAGACGGCACCCTTATCGCGGCAATGAATCCAGATGGGCTGCACCCATCAGGCTCTTAACGGCAATCGCGCCGTTTTCTTGATGCCGGGAGCGGCAATAGGCCACGCGCGACGAGACGCGCAACGAGGCTCGCGGTCTTCACGGAAGCTTCGCGGAAGGCCACTGTCAGGCCATTGCCGGGCCGTTGTCAGGCGGGGCGCAGCAAGTTGCCGGATTTGCCGTCAAAGGTTGTGCCTGAAACATAGGATGGTGTAGTGTCGTGCCGTCCAAAACAAAGGAAAGCTCGCCAGCCTACGGGCGGCGCCTGCGGCGACAGGACTCAGGCTTGACGATTGCGGTTCGGGGGCGGCTTGCCCATCGGCGCTTCCGTTGCCGGTCCACCTGTCTCGTACGCTAACGATTTACCGCGCACACGCGTTTTGCCATGCCTGATTTCCGCTTTCCGGACCGAACTTCAGACCGCCGCGCGGCAGCCGCGGCCTCCTTCGCGCATTCGAACGCCTGTATTAACGAGGAGCCGGTCTGATGGATTTCAGCTTCAACCTGAAGCGCACCGCCAACGCGTCGGCATGGCGCGTGCTGCCCAACCGCTGGGACTTCGTCGCGTTTCCGCTCATCATCTGCATCATCGCGATGGCGGCGATCGGCTTTCACGAGACGCTCGCGCCGATGTCGACGCTGAAGACCCAGGCGATCTCGCTCGATCCGGCGAATCTGCCCGAGTACGCAATGCGCACCACATTGCGCATGCTCGCGGCGATGGTCGCGTCGCTGATCTTCACGCTCGCCTACGGCACGCTGGCCGCGAAGAGCCGCCGCGCCGGACTCGTGCTGGTGCCGATTCTCGACATCCTGCAGTCGGTGCCGGTGCTCGGCTATATCTCGTTCACGGTCACGTTCTTTCTCGCGCTCTTTCCGGGCCGCGTGCTCGGCGCCGAACTCGCGGCGATCTTTGCGATCTTCACGAGCCAGGCGTGGAACATGACGTTCAGCTTCTATCAGTCGCTGCGCACGGTGCCGCGCGATCTCGATGAAGTCTCGCGCGGTTTTCATCTGACGTCATGGCAGCGCTTCTGGAAACTCGAAGTGCCGTTCTCGATGCCCGGCCTCATCTGGAACATGATGATGTCGATGTCGGGCGGCTGGTTCTTCGTGGTCGCATCGGAGGCGATCACGGTCGGCAATAACACGATCACGCTGCCCGGCATCGGCGCGTATCTCGCGCAGGCGATCGTCGTCAAGAACCTGCATGCGATCGGCTGGGTGATCCTCGCGATGACGGTCGTGATTCTCGCCTACGACCAGTTGCTGTTCCGTCCGCTGGTGGCGTGGGCCGACAAGTTCCGCATGGAGACCACCAGTTCGGGCGACGCGCCCGAGTCGTGGCTGCTCGATCTGATTCGCCGCACGCGGCTGATTCACCGCTTGCTGGTGCCGCTCGGCTGGATGTTCGCGAAGGCCGCGCGCGTGCCGTTCCGCTTGCCCGCGCTGCAGGCGCCGCGCTTTCCGATTCCGCAGATCCAGAAGAGCTCGCGCATCGGCGACATCGTGTGGGGCGCGCTCGTGCTGGTCGCCACTGTTTATGTGGTGTATCGCGTGTTCATCTACGTGCGCACCGGCGTATCGCTCGATGAAGTCGGCCACGTGTTCGTGCTCGGGCTGATCACGCTGCTGCGGGTTGTGGTGCTGATCGCGCTGGCGTCGGTGGTCTGGGTGCCGGTCGGCGTGCTGATCGGCCTGCGGCCGGCGCTCGCCGAGAAGATTCAGCCGCTCGCGCAGTTTCTGGCCGCGTTCCCGGCGAATCTGCTGTTTCCGGTCTTCGTGATCGTGATCGTGCGCTTCAACCTGAACCCGGATGTCTGGCTCTCGCCGCTGATCGTGCTCGGCACGCAGTGGTATATCCTGTTCAACGTGATTGCCGGCGCGACTTCGTATCCGAACGACTATCGCGAGGCGGCCAAGAATTTCCATATCCGCGGCTGGCAGTGGTGGCGTCAGGCCATTTTGCCGGGCATCTTTCCGTACTACGTGACGGGCGCGATCACCGCGTCGGGCGGCGCGTGGAACGCGAGCATCGTCGCGGAATTCGTGCAGTGGGGCGACACGAAGGTGGCCGCGCACGGGCTCGGCGCCTATATCGCGCAGTCCACGGCGGCGGGCGATTATCCGAAGATCATCGTCGGCATCGCCGTGATGTCGCTATTCGTGACGCTGTTCAACCGCCTGCTGTGGCGTCCGATGTACGCCTACGCCGAAGCGAAGCTGCGGCTGGACTGAGGCCCTGAGGCCGTGAAGCTCTGAGGCCCTGACGCTACGCGCCTGGCCTGCCGCGGTGCACGACAAACCTGCGCGGCCCGGTGTTTTCCTGAGAATTGAAGGCATAACGCGATGCAAAATCCTAAAGCTGCCACGACCGCCGCGCCGATCCAGACGCCGCCGAAGCCACCGCGTCTCGGCGAAGAAATCCTGCGCGTCAAGGACGTGTGCCGCGGTTTCAACAAGTCGCAAGGCGAACTGCTGGTTCTCGACGACGCCACCTGTCGCTGCGCGAAGGCGAGATCGTCGGTCTGCTCGGGCGTTCGGGCTCGGGCAAGTCGACGCTGCTGCGCATCATCGCCGGTCTGATCGAGCCGACCGACGGCGAAGTCACATACATGGGCAAGCCGCTCGACGGTCCCGCGAAGGGCGTCGCGATGGTGTTCCAGACCTTCGCGCTGTTCCCGTGGCTGACCGTGCTGCAAAACGTGGAAGCCGGGCTCGAGGCGCAAGGCGTGGCCGCGCGCGAGCGGCGCGAACGCGCGCTCGCCGCGATCGACCTGATCGGCCTCGACGGCTTCGAGAACGCGTATCCGCGCGAGTTGTCCGGCGGCATGCGCCAGCGCGTCGGCTTTGCGCGCGCGCTGGTGGTCGACCCCACACTGCTTCTGATGGACGAGCCGTTTTCCGCGCTCGACGTGCTGACCGCCGAGACGCTGCGTACCGACCTGCTCGACTTGTGGACGCAAGGCCGCATGCCGATCAAGGCGGTGCTGATCGTCACGCACAACATCGAGGAAGCGGTGTTCATGTGCGACCGGATTCTCGTGTTGTCGTCCAATCCTGGCCGCGTGATCGCCGAGATCAAGGTGCCGTTCAAGCATCCGCGCAATCGTCTCGATCCGGCGTTCCGGCGTCTGGTGGATGAGATCTACGCGAAGATGACCGCGCGTCAGACCGACGAGAAAACGCGGAAGGGCCTCGAGCTGCATAGCTGGTTGCCGCACGTGTCGACCAACCTGATGGCCGGTCTGATCGAGACGCTCGCCGCCGCGCCGTATCACGGCCGCGCGGACATGCCGGAAATCGCGCGTTCGCTGCATCTCGAAGTGGACGACCTGTTCCCGGTCGCGGAAGTGCTTCAGCACCTCGGTTTCGCCGACGTCCGCGAAGGCGATATTTTCCTGACGCCGCCCGCGCGCGTGTTCGCCGAATTCGGCACGCAGGAGCGCAAGATGATGTTCGCCGAGCATCTACTGCGGCATGTGCCACTCGCCGCGCGAATCAAGAAGGTGCTGAACGAGCGGCCGGGCCATCGTGCGCCGCGTGTGCGCTTCGAGCAGGAACTGGAGGATTTTCTGTCCGACAGCGCCGCCGAAGAAACGCTCGACGCGGTCATCAACTGGGGGCGCTACGGCGAGATTTTTTCCTACAACGACCAGACCGAAATCTTCAGTCTGGAAGACGTGGAGTCGTGAGCACCGCGGCGCTCACGTGCAGTACTGTTCAATGAAAACGGCAGGGGAGACCCTGCCGTTTTTCGTTATGCGGTGCGATTCGTTTTATTGCAGATTGCCCCAGCGCTCCACGGCCGGTTCCGCGGACGCCCATTTCCAGCCTTTCTCCTGCTGACACGCGCTTGCCGTGTACCAGTCTTCGCGTGCGTTCGGTCCGTCGCCGTCCTGCACCGAGAACACGAACTCCTTGCATAGCGCGAGCGCCGAGCCGAACGCGCGCGTGACGCGCACCTGGCCGTGGCCGTTCTCGATGGGCAGCGTATGTTTGACGGACCACGGACGCGTTTCGCCGACGGGCATCGCGCCGGCCAAAGCCGCGATCAGATTCTGCTGGTCGCTGTGCATGCTGCGCATGTAGCGGCCGATGGCTTCGTCGGTGGCGGCTTGCACCGCGATACCGACGCCGATGCCCACCGCCGGATTCGACGTGACGAGGCCCGACGCGACGCCGGCGGCTGCGCCGCTCGCCGCGCCGATCGACGAGCAACCGCTCGTGAGCAGCGTCGCACTGAGACATAGCACGCCGGCGAGCGCCGTCAGACTCGCGCGATGCAGCCGCTGAGCGGCCGGAAACGCACGCGCGGTCATTGCAATGCGCCCCAGCGTTCGGTGGCGGGTTCGGCCGACGCCCATTTCCAGTTTTCGCCGTCGCGGCAGATGGAGGCCACGTAGAACGCGCTGCTGGCCGGCACGTTTTTCGTCGCGATGTGGTCGACCGAGAAGACGATTTCCTTGCAGTCGAGCGCGCCCGCGCTGATCGTGCGGCTGACCGTGACGCGGCCGTGTTCGTCGTCTTCGATCGGCATGGAATGCGTGACGCTCCACGGTGCGATCGCGCCGACTTCGAGCGGCCCGGCGATCTTCGCGATGCCGTCCTGCGTATTCCGGTGGACCACGCGCTCGGAGTACTGCACGCCCGCTCGCGCCGCGGCCACTGCGCCGAGACCGATGCCGGTCGCGACCGCGGCGTTGCTCGTGACCTTCGCCGCGAGCGCGGCGCCGGCGATACCCGCGCCGGCGGTGGCGCCTTCTGTGTAGAACGAACTGCAGCCCGAGAGCGCCGACGCGAGCGCCAGGCTCAACGCAACGAGGACCGTTGCGTTACCCCATCCGCGCCTCGCTTCTGGTTGGCGGCGCACTTTCAAGCGCGGTTTCAAGCCTGGTTCCAGGCACCCGGCGCACAGCATTTTCTTTTGCATCCCTGTCTCTACTCTTGCAAGTGCTCCGGCTCGCGTGCGAAGGCAACGGCGAGCCGGCGGCATGTCGTCCCATCGTCGAAAATGGGCTGCTGCATTTTGCAGGATGCGTTTTGTAAATGGCAGAGGGAAAGTGCAAGCAATTGCAAAACATGGTGCGCACCAAACCGGTTTCTGCTCAGACTGCAGACCGGTTTGATTGGCGGTGCGAACTGTTTGATGAGGAAACTTCTGCTGAAGCGCGTCTACTGTTCGGTGTCTTCGTCGGTACTTTCGTCGCCATATGCGCTCAAGCGGTTGTAGAGCGTTTTGAGGCTCACGCCGAGCGCTTTTGCCGCACGCCGCTTGTCGCCGCCGCAGTACTTCAGCGTGCCGAGAATGATCTGCTTTTGCGCGTCGGCGAGCGGCGTGCCGATCCATACGCTCATCGCGTCGCCTTGCGTCACGGGCCGCTTCACTTTCGACGCGAGGTGCGGGTGCGGCAACTCGACCGTTTTCTCCGCGAGAATGAACGCGCGGTACACCGCGTTCTTCAGCTCGCGCACGTTGCCTGGCCACGACCACGTGCGCAGCGTTTCGATCGAGCGTTTGCTGAAGCTCTTGCTGGTGCCTTCCTGCTGATTGAGCTGCGCAAGAAAGTGTTGCGCGAGCAGTTCGCGGTCGTTCTCGCGTTCGCGCAGCGGCGGCGCGCGCAACGGAAACACCGCGAGCCGGTACATCAGATCCTCGCGCAGACCGTTTTCCTTGACCGCGACGGCCGGGTCGCGATTGGTCGCGGCGATCACGCGCACGTTGCCGCTGATCAGCTCGTTGCCGCCCACGCGATAGAACGTGCCGGTCTCGAGCGCGCGCAGAAGTTTCACCTGACGCACGGGCGCCATTTCGGTGACTTCGTCGAGAAACAGCGTGCCGCCGTTCGCATGCTCGAAGTAGCCGACGCGCCCTTGGACCGCGCCGGTGAAGCTGCCTTTTTCGTGGCCGAACAGTTCGGCCTCGATGAGCTCGTCGGGAATCGCGCCGCAATTCACGGCGACAAACGGCGCCTCCCTGCGGCTGCTTTGATCGTGAATCGTGCGGGCGATCAGCTCCTTGCCGGTGCCCGATTCGCCGATGATCAGCGCGGTCGCGTCGGTGCTCGCGACGCGCTCGATCTGCTCGTACAGGTCGAGCATCACCGGGGACGAACCGTACAGCAGGCCGTACGATTTCAGTCCCGCGACGCCGTCCGCGACGCGCTGCTTTGCCTGTGCGGAAGCGCTGCCGCCGGCGGACACAGTGGGCGAGGCCAGATCGATTGACGCCATAAACGGGGAAGTCCTGTGCAAATGAGTTCGTTGGTGCGGCGCGCAGGCCTGGGAACGAGACGACCGAAGTTCTATCTCACAAAGGTCGATTTAACCACTTTGACAGCGCTTCCTGCAATCTATGTGAAGGCGATCGGCCGCGCATCGCGGCGAGTCGGTCGAAACTGCGCGTGGCGCGCGCCGGCCGCGCCCGCGAACCCGCAAAGTTACCGGGCACATGCATTGCAGCTTGCCCCCGGCACGCGTGCGCTCAGGCCGCGGACGCCGCGGTCCGCGCGGGCGCTGAACCAGACGAGGAGTGAAAGATGACTGACACGACGCAACAGCTCGCACTCGGCGGCCAGAAGATCGTCCAGGATCTGCGGGTGCTGCTGAAGGATTCGGAAGAAATGCTGCGGCTTGCCGCCAATGTGCCGGGCGAGGGCGTCGGCGCGCTGCGCCAGAAGCTCGGCACCCATGTCGAGACGCTGCAATCCGCGCTCGGCGACGCGCAGGAAAACGCGCAGCGGCGCTATCGCTTCGCAACCGTCAACACGGAACGCTACGTGCGGCAGAACCCGTGGAGTTCCGTCGCCATTGCGGCTGGCGTCGGCTTCGTCTTGGGCGTGCTGAGCGCGCGCTAGGCGCGGGTTCGGCGTCCGCGGCGTCCGCTGCGGCCGGCTGCGCGGCGCGGCGGTTTGCACTCTCTGCCTCTCTGCATCTAACGATCACAAAACGACCACAAGGAGTTCATGATGGCTCGACCCAAAATTGGTATTTTCGGCGCGCTGATGGCGCTCGGCGGCTACCTCGCGGTGCGCTATGTCCAGCGCAGCCGCGCGGCGCAATCCACCACCGGGCGCGAGTTGAACCGCTGGGAAGACGAGGGCGGCGCGGTCGTCACGCCGTCGGCGGCGTCCTCGTCGTCCGCTTCTTCCGCGCAGTCCGGCGCGGGCTCGCCGGCCTCCGCCGGTCCGGGCGCGCATGGGCCGAACGGCTCCTCTCACCCCGACGCGTGGCCGTTCCCGCACAGCAGCTAGGCTGCTTTCCCGCCGCGCGCCGCCGCCGATCCGCCGGGCATGCGGCGTGTCTCCGGGACTGTTAAATTGTCTCTATAAAGCCGTATAATAGGTAAATACAGAACAATAGTGCCGATCACGTCGCGATTTATGCGTGTATTGTTGCAATATTGAATGGAATCGGTGACCAAGCGCTGTCGGAAGTTGGCGTACGCTCACTTTGAGACAGGTATGCCCGCCACCCGCGCGAGGTCGTCGGCGCTTTTTCAGCATGCTCGCCGCATGCTGTTCCTCCCACGCTTGCAGGCTTTCGAGACGCGATGCCACATGTACTGATTGTCGATGACGACGCAAGTACCCGCGAGGCGCTTTCCGCCATCATCGGGGAAGACGGTCTGACCACCGCCACCGCGGGCGATCTGCGCGAAGCGCGCATTCAACTGGTCCGGCAGATGCCGGACGTTGTCTTTACCGATCTCAAGCTGCCGGACGGCAGCGGGGTCGAACTGTTCGAAGATCTCGATCCGCGCTCCGGCGTGGAAGTGATCGTGATTACCGGCCACGCCACGGTCGAGTCGGCGGTGAACGCGCTGAAAATGGGCGCCACCGACTACCTGGTGAAGCCCATCAACATGCAGCGCGTGAAGGCGATTCTGTCGCGCCTGCCGCGCGCCGGCGACCTGAAGGCCGAAATCGGCACCTTGCGCGGCGAACTGCGCCGCATGGGCCGCTTCGGTCTGATGCTCGGCAATTCGCCGGCCATGCAGGAGGTCTACGACCAGATCGGCCGCGTCGCGCCGACGGCGGCTTCGGTCATGCTGGTCGGCGAATCAGGCACCGGCAAGGAAGTCGCCGCGCAGACGCTGCACGAGCTCAGCCTGCGTCGCAAGCATGCGTTTCTGGCGGTGAACTGCGGCGCGATTTCGCCGAATCTGATCGAGTCGGAAATGTTCGGCCACGAGCGCGGCTCGTTCACGGGCGCGGATCGTCAGCACAAGGGTTATTTCGAGCGCGCGAACGGCGGCACGCTGTTTCTCGACGAAATCACCGAAATGCCGATCGAATTGCAGGTCAAGCTGCTGCGCGTGCTGGAAACCGGCATGTTCATGCGGGTCGGCACGACGAAGGAAATCGAAACCGACGTGCGGCTGATCGCCGCGACCAACCGCGATCCGGAGCAGGCGGTGCTGGAAGGAAAGCTGCGGCTCGACCTCTACCATCGGTTGAACGTGTTTCCGATCAGCCTGCCGCCGCTACGCGACCGGGGCAAGGACGTCGAACTGCTCGCGCAAGCGTTCCTCGAGGAACTGAACGAGCGGCACGGCACGAAGAAGCATTTCCCGCCCGCGGTGAAGGAGATGCTGCTGTCATATCCGTGGCCGGGCAATGTGCGCGAGCTGAAGAACTACGTGCAGCGGGCGCACATCATGTCGGGCACGGACTCGGACAGCACCGCGACCGTGCCGTTGCAGATCACGTTGTCGAAGCCGGCCGCGGGCACGGCGATCACGATTCCGTTCGGCACGTCGCTCGCCGAAGCCGACCGTCAGTTGATTCTGGCCACGCTCGAGCAGTGCGGCGGCGTGAAGACGCGCGCCGCGGAAATTCTCGGCATCAGCCTGAAGACGCTGTACAACCGCCTCGTGGAATACGGCAACGACGCGCGCGAAGACGGCGATGCCGCCGATGAATCGCGTGCGCTCGGCGGCGCGGACGCTTAACGTCCGGCGCATAAAGTCCACGCGCCGCTTCCACCCGCCGCTTCCCGTCGGGAGCGCGGCGTCGAACGGCACAGCCCTTGCTGCAGTCAACACAAATGCATAGCGAGGACCACTGACATGCCGCACTACGCTGCCGCTCCCGCGCTGCCGCTTCGCCAGCACGCGCATCGACCGGAGCCGATCGAGCCGCCGAGTCCGGGCGAGCCGGATACGGTGCCCAATCCGGATCCCGAACCGATCGAACCTGTGGAGCCGCCGATTGGCGACCCGCCTCCGCAGCCCACGCAAACTCCGCAGGCCAGTCGGCGTCCGCCAATCTCTCTGCAACTCTGAATTCCTTGCCGTTCGCGCCTTGGCGGGCGCAGCAAATTTGTGTACATGTTACAAATGCGACGCATGATTTACCGGCAATTCAATGTCGTCGCTCCTAGACTGTGTTGATGCCGCCGCTGCCAGGCGGCGCGGCTTTGCCCGGAGGCATCGATCATGAGACATCCAGCGCTGCGGCGTTCCGCGCGCCATTCCAAGCGCGACAGCCGTTCTGCGGACAAGAGCGCTCCACCGCCGGCTTCGTCCGGACCCGTTCCGGACGCTTCGGCCGCCGCGGCCGCTGCGGCCTCGTCCGCGCCGCATCACGATCCGTCCGCGCAGAATCGCGTCGCCCCCGACGCGCCGCCTGACGGGGAATACAACCAGGGCGGCGTGCGTCAGGAAGGCCTCGACTACCAGCGCGACCTGGGCTCTGAGCAGGACGCATAAGACTGCTCGGCAGCCCGAGCTTCCAGCCCGAGCAAGACGTTTCCACTTTCATGTGACGAAACGGAAGAAACTCCTTCGCCGCATCATGGCGGCGCGGGTTTGTGCTCGTTTGTCACATTTGCACACATTTTTATTTCCCATTTGCACCGAAACGGCACGCGACTTGCGTGCAATCCTGCCGCACATGTCCGCATGCAACGAAACAACTGAACTAGGTGGAGCACCAATGAGCAGACTGATCGTGGTATCGAATCGTGTCGCGCCGACCCAGGAGGGCCGGCCCGCAGCGGGTGGCCTGGCGATCGGCGTGCTGGACGCGTTGAAGGAAACCGGCGGAGTCTGGTTCGGCTGGAGCGGCGAGACGGTGAGCGAACCGTCGGCGCCGGTAATCGAGAAGCAGGGCAACGTCACGTATGCGACGGTCGGCCTGACCAAGCGCGACTACGACCAGTACTACCGCGGTTTTTCGAATGCGACGCTGTGGCCCACGTTCCACTATCGCAACGACCTCTCGCGCTACGATCGGCAGGAATACGCGGGTTACCAGCGCGTCAATGCGACGCTCGCGAAGCAGTTGAAAGAGCTGCTGCGGCCCGACGACATCATCTGGGTTCACGACTATCATCTGCTGCCGTTCGCGCGCTGCCTGCGCGATCTCGGCGTGAAGAATCCGATCGGCTTCTTCCTGCATATTCCGTTTCCGGTTCCCGAGGTGTTGCGCACGATTCCGCCGCACGAGGAACTCGTCAAGGCAATGTGCAGCTACGACGTAATCGGCTTTCAGACGGAGGCGGATCGCCAGTCGTTTGTCGATTTCATCGAGCGCGGTCATCACGGCACCTCGAGCGAAGACGGCATGGTTCACGCGTATAACCGCTTCCTGAAGGTCGCTGCGTATCCGATCGGCATCTATCCCGATGCGATCGCGAAGGCCGCCGAGCAGTTCACCGACCGAAAGCCGGTGCGCAGCCTGCGCGACGGCATGCGCGGACGCAAGCTGATCATGAGCGTCGATCGCCTCGATTATTCGAAGGGGCTTGTCGAGCGCTTTCAGGCGTTCGAACGCCTGCTGCTGAATGCGCCGGGATGGCACGGGCGCGTGTCGCTGGTGCAGATCGCGCCGCCGACGCGCTCCGACGTGCAAACCTATCAGCGGATTCGTCAGACGCTGGAAGGCGAGGCCGGCCGCATCAACGGACGCTTCGCGCAGCTCGACTGGACGCCGATCCAGTACCTGAACCGCAAATACGAGCGCAATCTTCTGATGGCGCTGTTCCGTCAATCGCAGGTCGGCTATGTGACGCCGCTGCGCGATGGCATGAATCTCGTCGCGAAGGAATACGTCGCGTCGCAGGACCCGGCCGATCCTGGCGTGCTCGTGCTGTCGCAGTTCGCGGGCGCGGCCGAACAATTGCCGGGCGCGCTCGTCGTCAATCCGTTCGATCTCTCGCAAATGGCCGAGGCGCTCGAACGCGCGCTGTCGATGCCGCTTGCCGAGCGGCAGGCGCGTCACGCCGACATGATGGCGCCGATGCGCGAGAACAACCTGTCCGTGTGGCGCGATACGTTCCTGGCCGCCCCTCCCCCCCGTGGCGACCGCGTCTTCGGTGACGGCCAAAGCGGTAAAGCTCGCTGACGTGACGGCGTCGTCGTCGTCCTAGGAGTTGTGGGCGGCTGCGCGGTTTCTTTGCGTTTGTTAGAAGCCGCGCGAAGCTGATCACGTCGAAGTGAGAGCCTGGAAGGAAGCGTTGGAGCAGGGTAGAGAAAGGGCGCACATCATGCGATGCGCGCCCTTTTTGCATCTGCGTCGTTTGTCGGATGCGTGGCGTCGTTACGCGGCGCGCGTATTGACCCGCTGCATCACGCGCATTGTGCTGACCACGGCGGCCACGGCGGAAAAACCCGCGGCAACATAAAGCGCGATGACCGGCCCGCTGTGCGGCGCGACGCCGAAGATCAGCGCGACGAGCGCCGCGCCGAGCGTCTGCCCGGTCAGGCGCGCAGTGCCGAGCATGCCGCTTGCGCCGCCGCTGCGTTCGCGTGGCGCGGACGACAGCATCGTGCGGTTATTGGGCGACTGGAAGATGCCGAAGCCCGCGCCGCACAACGCCATGCGCCACGCGATCTGCCAGGCGTCCGGATGCGGCCCGAGTGTGGCGAGCAGGAGCAGGCCGACCGTCATCGCGGCGAGCCCGACGCCGCCGAGCCAGCCCGACGAGACCTTGTCGGACAGCACGCCGGCAATCGGCGCGGCAATGATAATGATCGCGGGCCACGGCGTCATCAGCAGACCGGTGTCGACCTGCGAGAAACCGAGCATGTCCTGCAACATGAACGGCAGCGACACGAACGCGAGCATCTGCGCGCAGAACGAACACACCGACGTGCCGATCGACAGCGCGAAGATCGGAATCCTCAGCAAATCGATCGGCAGCAGCGGCGCGGGGCGGCTCAACTGACGGCGCACGAAGAAGTAGCCGATCACCACCGCGCCGATCAGTTCCACGACGACATAGCCGAGCCGTTCGCCGTGGCCGAGTCCGTCGACGGCGAAAATCAGCAGGCCGAATACGAACGCGTTCATCACCGCGCTCAACAGGTCGTACGGGGAATCGTGGCCGCGGTTCATCGGCAGCGCCTTGAAGCCGCCGATAATTGCCGCAATGCCGATCGGCACGTTGATCGCAAACAGCCACGGCCACGGAGCGACCGCGAGCACGCCGGAAGCGACCGTGGGTCCGACTGCCGACGACACCGCAACCACCATCGCATTGATCGAGACGCCGCGTCCGAGTTGCGTCGGCGGATAGATCATGCGCACGAGCGCCGTGTTCACGCTCATGACGCCCGCCGCGCCGAAGCCCTGCACGACGCGAGCAATCGCGAGCGTCGGCAGCGAGGTCGAGAGCGCGCAACCGAACGACGCCACCGTAAACAGAATCAGCCCGGCCAGATAGATGCGCCGATAGCCGATGCGGTCGCCAAGCGACGCAAGCGGCAGCAGCGAAATGGTGATGGCGAGTTGATACGCGTTGACGATCCAGATGGAGCCGGCCGCGCTCGCCTGCAAGTTCCGCGCGATGGTGGGCAGCGCGACATTGGCAATCGCGCTGTCGAGCACCGCAAGCGTCAGCGCAAGAGCGATGACGAGCATCGCCCAATAGCGTTGCGGCGTGGGCAGACCGGGTTCGTTATTGGACGGCCGCGCGCTGTCAGGAGCGAGCGTGTCCGCGGCATCCGGCGGTAGGGTCCCGCCGTTGCGGGATGGTTGTGCGTGCATCGGTTGTTCGAGTTGCCTTCAGCGTTCCGCACGAAAGCGCGGCGGGTCGCGACTTATGGCTGCTTTCGCGAAAGGTTCGCGCGCGCTGCGCCGATGCCGCGCCGCTCAATATGATGGCGTGCGTCGCGGCATCGTCCGCAGCTCGCCGCTATTTGAGCTCGTAGAGCCCGGTGTGCGTCGTCGAGTCGATCTCGTTCAGATGAGTCATGAAGCGCGCGACCGCGTTGGTGGTCTCGGCGGTGATGGGCAGATGCGGCACCTTCAGCGCATGCAGCCGGAAAATATAGCGATGCGTTCTGTCGCCGCGCGGCGGCGCGGCACCGCCGAAGCCGACCGTGCCGTAATCGTTGCGCACCTGCAGCGCGCCTTGCGGCAGCAGCGAGCCGTCGGCCTTGCCGGCGTTGCGCGGCAACGAGCGTGCGTCCGCGGGAATGTTGACCACGACCCAGTGCCAGAAGCCGCTGCCCGTTGGCGCGTCGGGATCGTGCACGGTGAGCGCGAAGCTTTGTGTGTCGGCCGGCGCGCCTTCCCATTGCA
Source organism: Paraburkholderia graminis C4D1M (assembly GCF_000172415.1). Lineage (GTDB taxonomy): Bacteria > Pseudomonadota > Gammaproteobacteria > Burkholderiales > Burkholderiaceae > Paraburkholderia > Paraburkholderia graminis. Next base: position 229,685 of record NZ_ABLD01000004.1, on the reverse strand, counting down.
GCGCGGGCGAGATGTTTTCGCCGTCGACGCCGAATGCCTTGTCGTCGTATTCGTGCGCCTTCGGCATGAAGCCGCTATTGGGAAAATCGTCGGACCACAGACGGAAATCAGCCATTGTGTGCCTCCCTTGCTGGCGGGTTTGATGGCCGAAGCGAGCACCGTGAGTGCCGTGCCGGCGTGATGGCCGGCGGGCTTAAGTCGCTTCGGGTTAGCCAGTCGAGTGTATCACCGAGGGCTTTCGGTTCGCTCGCCAAACCGCGCGTAGCAGGCGGTGGGCAAGGGCGCTTTCAGGCGCGTTCTTCGAAGCTCGGCGCGTCGCTCTTCAGCCATTCGACGAGACGCGTCAGCACGCCCTCGATGTCGCGATTCGCGCCGCGCAACGCGCATTCCCACACGACGCCGACGCGCCAGCCGGCCGCGAGCAGCGCGGCGCGCACCTTGTCGTCGTTCGCGCGGTTACGGCCGATCTTCTCGCGCCAGAACTCGGGGCGCGTCTGCGGCCATTTGAAAAGAGGGCAGTCGTGACCATGCCAGAAGCAGCCATGCACGAGCACGACGGCGCGGTAGCGAGGCAGCACGATGTCGGGGCGCCCCGGCAAGTCGCGCGCATTCAGGCGAAAGCGAAAGCCCTGCCGATGCAGCAGGCTGCGAATCAGCACCTCGGGCTTCGTATTGCGGCCGCGAATGCCGGACATCATGCGGCTGCGCGTGGCGCTGTCGACGATATCGACCATGCTAGCGCGGCGAGTTTGCGCAGCCCGAACAAGTCGGCGTGCAGGAAAGGCGCTTGTGTCGATTCATGCGATGGCTCCTGAAGCGGTGCGATAAGCAGCGTTGCCTACGCTGGAGCACGATGCGCGCCACTTCGGGCGACGCCGGGATTCCATTGAAACCGCGCGCAGGCAAGCCGGCGTATGCCGGCATCCGGCAGTTTACGCAAAATCGCTTGCACCGCGCGCGTATTGTAGAAGAGCGGTGGCGTCGTCAGGATCGACGTACCAGCATGCACAGGCTTTGCAAGCTGTGCAGACCCGCGTCATAACCTTCGAGCGTATGGCCGAGGAGCACTCTGCGCGCCATGCGTCTTTGCTCGAAGCTCTTCCTCTCGTCGCTTGTCGGCACCCAGTAAATGCCGGTGCGGGCCTCCTGTATATGGCGGACCGTGCCGGCGTCGACGAGCTGACTCAGCGAAGCCTTGATTTGCCGAGTGCTGCTATTCAACTGATTCGCGAGCGCAACGCAGGTATAGCGCACACCTGGTGTCATGATGGCGTCGAGACTCGACGCAGTCAGTCTTCTGCGTTTTGCTGCCTCCTCTTTTGCATGTGTGTCCTTTGCGTGTCTATCTGTTGCCTCGTTATCCCGGTTCATAGTCGACGCCTCTCTTCTTGCTGCGTTAGCAGTGCTGGATCGTCTTTACATCGCGTGCCGGAACGCGCGTTCTCCGGCCGCGCCAATAAGACCGCCTATTGAGCGGCGTCTGCGGGAACACCGTCGCGAGCAGCGGCGACGGCGGCGTCGCGCTCTTTCGCTGCGGCCGCTTTCTGCCGCATATACACGCGCTTGGCGGCGGCCACTTTGCCGTCATATACGTGATTAGCCGCGGAAATGCGCTCGTGCATCTGCACGATCTGATCGCTTGTACCCGGCGATGTTTTATTCGCCGGGGTTTGTGCCCAGGATGTCGACGCCGCGCTAATCATGCAGAACAACAGAGTGGAAACGATTTTCTTCATGGGCGCTCCTGCTGAAAAAAAGGCGGCCGCCTTAGCGGCCGCGAAAGTCCACCACTCAGACCTTGGTAAGTGGCGGCTCGGGGTTCGTTACTCGCTGCAACGTGTTGGAAAGTTAATGCAAGCGAACCGTCGGCGGAAGAAGCGGAATGGCGTACGCGTAAAGCAAAAGCGAACGCGGTTCATTGAAAGCGATATGGATCTGTTGCGGCGACGCGCGTGCGTATGCGGAATGGAGCGCCCGGCTCCTTGCTGTGTTGTTCGGAAGCGATTAACGCGTTCAGCATTATGTTGCTTCACAGCGTGCATGGGCTCGCGATACGTTCGCTGCTGGCAGTCAACAGGCGACCGGTTAATTAAAGCGCTGATGTTGTCGAGGACTGCCCACCACACCTACTCATTATGAAATTGAAATCGGAGCAAGTTATGCGTGCACTTACAGCGCAATCGTCGAGTATGTTAAACCTCGCCTTTGCCGCGGCATTATTGCTGGGCTATCCGGCAGCAAGTCGCGCGCAAGACGATCGGACACCTGCACCGGCAAGCGCACCGGGTGCGCAAATGGTCGCGTGGCTCACCAGCCGTATCGTCAATATCGACGCGCAGATGAACCGTATTACCGTGCAGGGATCGCACGGCGAGATAGTAGTGATGGAGGTCGATCCCGAGGTGGCCGATATCAGGCTGCTCAAGGTCGGCGACGAGATACAGGTCCAATACAAAAGCGCGCTGTTGTTGTCGGCGGAAAAGGTGGCGGCCAAGGGCGTGCGCTCGCGAGTCGAAGAAGAATCCGCCAGGCCCATATCGCACAGCATGGCCGTGAAGCTGCGCAAGGTCGACGTGGTCGCGACCGTGCAAAGCATCGACCGCAAGAATCGCCAGGTCGTATTGCGCGGACCCTCGCGCAGTATGCTGCTGCAAATTGCCCCGAACGTACCCCTCGACAAGATCGCGGTAGGCGACAGCGTGCACGCGACATATAGCGCTGAGACGGCGGTTCTCATCACACGCGACGGCAAGCCGATTCGCTAATCGTTATGATGAGCCGGCGGTGAAGCGCAAAGCCGAGTACAGCCGCCGGCGTTGCACGACAATGGCGCGAATTAGAACAGCCGCTCAGTCGATTGCAGAACCCGCTTTGCTTCTACGCTTCCTGTGTTGTCGCTATCGCGGATGGTCTCCAGAAGTATGTCGATAAGGCAATTTGCCGCCGCGCTTTGAGGATGGCCGAGGCGCGAAACGATTCCAATGGATGTATCTTCGAGTTCTTCTCTCAGCGGGAACGCGCAGAACTTGAAGCGCGTCACACACAGTTCGGCGAGTGGCCACGGGAAGATACTCACCGCGTCGGTTCTTTGCAGTACCGATGCGGCCACCATCAATGAATGCATGTAGTGAACGTTACGCGGTTCCGGCAAGCCATTGCGATAGAACATTTTCTTCGAGAGCCGGCACTCCATATCCGAGTCGAGGCACACCAGCCAATCGGCATCCATCAGATCCGCAAGAGAGCGGGACTGCGCGAGTGGATGTCCACGCCGCGCGACCACGGTCAGGCCGCACGACAAGAGCGGGCGGAAATTGAATTCCGTGTTGACCGTATCGGGAGCCTGCTGGCCCACGAATACTTCGACGCTGCCATCGCGCAAACGCGGATAGGCGATCGACATGAGGCCTTCGAACATCTCGAGTTGCACATTCGGCATCAGCTTGCGGAACTGAATGAATATCTCGGGAAGAAAACATAAAGCTATCCACGGCGTGATCGCGAGCGACAGCTTTCCGCACGGCTCGCCGCGCATCTCATTCAAAGCGCCATGCGCGCGCTCTACTTGCGACACGATAAGTCTTGCATGAGGGAGCAGCGTATTGCCGCATTCCGTCAACGTCGCCCCTGACGATGCGCGCACGATCAAAGGCGCGTTGACGCGGTCTTCGAGATCTTTCAGCGCCTGCGTGATGGCGGAGGGCGACAATCCCAATGCCCTGGCTGCGCCGCGAACGCTGCCGGCGTCTGCAATGGCGACGAGCGCGCGAAGTTGATGGTTCTTCATCGTGTCCTCACCGTTTGAAGGTATGCATGACTAATTGTCAAAACTGTTTGACGATTCAGGCGATTTGTTGGCAGTGCCCTTTCGCAGTGCCCTTTGTTGTGTAACGGGTCAGGAGGTATTTGAAGTTTGCGTTGATGCTGCCCAACGCCTTTGCGATTATGGCCGTGGCGAACGCACGGCGCCATCGTCCCAGAAATAATTCTGGATTAACGTGCAGTTATCGTTCGCTGGCTCGGGTTCGCCTGGCGATTTCAATGGCCGTCTCGAGTACCACACATCTTCTGGTTTGAGCGCGCCAGAAAGCGACCAGCCGTCGAGCGGGAATGTCCGCGAGAATTATGCGATTTAACTCACACGATGCCATTAAGTCCTCTGGGACATGTTCTGGCAATAGCGCAATCGCTCCGCTAACCGACGCCATTCGCAATGACAACTCGAGCGAGTCGCATTCTATCGACGGCTGTATCGCACAACCGAGCACGCGCTCCACATAGCGCCGCACGCCGAAGTGACGAGGCGGCAGCACCAGCTTCAACTCCGACAAACGCGACATGGCTTCGCGGCTGACATCAGTCCGCGCGCTGTGGTAAAGCGCGAGACGTTCTTCGTGAAGCTCGACGCTTTGAAGGTCGGTCGTGCTCAACTCGGTGGAATAAGCCAGGCCGAGATCGGCCGTGCCGCGCAAAACCATTTCAACGACGCTACTGGAAGTGCTGCATTGCAAAGACAGACGCGTCTGCGGATAGACTCGCAACAGTTCGCGGCCGAGGCTCGGTACGAAGTGTCCAACCAGTGTGTCCACGGTGGCAATGCGCAGCGACAGGCCCCAGCCGGGCCCATGCGCGGTGGCGTGCGAAACCGACTGGTCCAGCGCGTCGAGAAGCGGCTCTACCGCCCGAAATAACGCTTCACCATCCGACGTCAGTTGCATTCCGCGACCATGCCGCCTGAATAGCGCGTGGCCGAGTTTCGATTCGAGCGACTGAATATGCCGGCTCAAGGCCGGCTGCGTGATGCCGACCGCTTCAGCCGCCGCGCGCAGCGAATGGAACTTCGCGACGGCGACGAACATGCGCAATTGCGTGTCGTGGCTGGTACTCATCGTGACGGCGCGTGTCCATGCCGTTTAGAAACGTCTTTCAATGCAATCATTTTGCGAGCCTCGTGCGAACGCAATGAGTGATCGCGATCATCAACGTGGTGATCGCCCAGTAAGCCACGCCCGCCACGATCAGCACGGGGACGATGGTGCCGTCGCGTTCGCCGATTGCCGTCAGGCGCCTGAAGAAATCGCCCAGCGCGATGACATAGACGAGCGACGTGTCCTGAAAGATGACGATGCACTGTGTAAGCGCAAGCGGCACCATCGCGCGAAACGCCTGCGGCAGAATCACATAACGCAGCGTCTGCATGGATGTCATGCCGAGTGCGTATCCCGCCTGAAGCTGGCCGCTCGGCAAGCCGGCGATGCCCGCGCGAATGATTTCGCAGAAGAACGCCGCCTCGAGTAACGAATAAGCAGTCAGTGCAGAAACGAGCCGCAAGTCGACCGTGGACGGAAGATTCAACAGCGCCTTCAGCAGTTGCGGCACGATCAGGTAGAACCACAACAACAGCATGACGAGCGGAATCGATCGGAATAGCGATACATAGGTTTGCGTAAAGAGCCGCAGTGCGCGATTCGCCGACAAACTGAATATCGCGAGTACCGTGCCCCAGGCGAGACCGACGAGAATCGCGACAACGGTAATCTGCAATGTGACCTGCATGCCTGAGAGCAACACGCCTCTCGAGTCGATGAGCGCTTGCCAGTCCATCTCGAACATATCAACTCCCGATCATTCCGTGCAGCGCAGTGCGCCGGCGAATCCAGCGCATGCCGCGCAGAATCGCGAAGTTGAGTGCCATATAGGCAAGCGTCACGCAGATAAACGATTCATACGGCTGCGCGGTGTAGTCCACGAGTTGCCGCGCCTGGCCCGACAGTTCGAGCAAACCGATCGTGGAAGCCACAGCAGAGTTCTTGGATATGATCAGGAACTCGGATGTCAGCGGGCCGAGTATCGTGCGAAACGCGACAGGCAACAGAACATGGCGATAGGCCTGGGCTCGCGTGAGCCCGAGTGCGAACGCCGCATGGAACTGTCCCACGGGTCGCGCCTGTATGCCCGCGCGCACTTGCTCACAGATTCGCGAACCCGTGTACACGCCGAGCGATACAACCGACGCAATCAGAAACTGCGGATGAGAGGGCAGGCTCTTGAACCAGTCTCCGGCAGCGGTGGGCAGTACTTCTGGCACGACGAAGAACCAGATGAAGAACTGCACGATCAGCGGTACGCCGCGAAAGATTGAAACATAGGCCGCACTCGCCGCATTTGCCGCGCGGTTCGGCAAGGTGCGCATGACGCCGAATACGGTGCCCATTGCAAGTGCAACCGAGAAGGCAAGCAAGGTCAATTCGACGGTATTCACGAGTCCGGAGAAGAGCCAGTCCAGATAAGTGGCGGGCTCGCCGGTCGCGACCGGCTGCAGCAGCACGCCCCAGTGCCATCTGTAATCCATTGAATACCTCTAGCCTGCGACGCGGCTCACGATGTCGGCTTGTCGCCGGGGTTGGCGAACAGAGTCTTCATTCGCGGCGACAGCGGTACACCGAGATTGAGTTGCTTTGGCGGAATGGGCTGCTCGAACCAGCGCGTGTACATCTTCGCGGCCAGGCCGGACTTCTGGGCGTCGGCGATCGCGGCGTCCATGATGGCTTTCATCGGCGCGTCGTTCTTGCGCAGCATGCAGCCGTACGCCTCGTAGCTCTGCGGCGTGCCGACAATTTCATAGTCATTGGGATTGCGCGTTTTGGCGCGTTCGCCGGCGAGCAACGCGTCATCCATCATCATGGCTTTCGCGCGGCCCGTGGTCAGCATAAGAAACGATTCGGCGTGATCCTTCGCGCTGATGATGTCCATGTTCATCGACTTCTCGACATTCATCTTGCGCAGGCTCTTTTCCGAAGTAGTGCCCGCGCCGACCACGACGGTTTTGTCTTTCAGATCGTCGAAGTCCTTGATGCCCGACTTCGTGTTGACGAGCAGACGCGTGCCGATAATGAAGAAGCTGTTTGAAAAGGACACTTGCCGTGCGCGCTCGGCGTTGTTCGTCGTGCTCGTGCATTCGAAGTCGATCGTGCCGTTCTGAAGCAGCGACAAGCGGTTCTGTGAAGTGATCGGAATAGTGCGGACCTTCAGGTCCGGAAGTTTCAGATCTTTTCTGATGCGCTCGATAACCAGATTCGCGACGTCGATCGAGTAGCCGATCGGCTTTTGATTCGCGTCGTAGTAGGAGAACGGAACCGACGCATCGCGGTAGCCAATGGTAATCACTTTGTCTTCGCTTACTTTCAGAAGCGTGCCCGTGAGCGCGGGTTCCGCCGCCTTCACGCCATGAAGCTGAAGCGCGCTCGATGTTGCAATTGCAACGGTGACGATGGCGCGGGCGAAGTACTCTCGTTTCATCGTTGTCTCCACGGTCTTCATTATTTTGCTTCAACGTGCGCCGGTAATCTGCGAAACGTCGATCACATACATCTGGCGTTCACCCTCGTGAACGGAATCGATGCAGACGGCGAGACCGTCGCGATTCCAGCGCGGGTGCAAGTCGCAGCGGTTTTCTTTTTTAAGCTCCGGCGGTGCATGGAATTCGCCGATCTCATAGCGCACGCCTTCACGCATGTCGTAGATAAACAGAATGCGTGTGTTGGTCCGCGAGTCGGGGTAGGTGTCGGATAACAGCCAGCGCGTGTCGACCGGCGAAAAGCTCATATGCCCGTTCTCGGTCAGCAGATCGCGGCCGATCGCTTCCACCTGGCCGTCGTCGGCGTCTTCATACAGATGATAGTGAATGCTGCCGGCGTGCGGGCTCCATGCGACGATGTGCGCATCGTCTTGCCACAACGGGTGCGAGATCTGGTATTCGGACTTCTCGTAGTCGAACGTGCCGACTGCGGACGGATCGAAATCATCCGCCAGTTGCGGCAGCGGATGGTCCGAGCATTCGAGCAGGCGCATGCCGGAGCCGTCGGCGTTCATCGTAATCAGCCGGTGCAGGAAGCACGTTTCGTCGGCGGTGCGCTCTGTCCAGCGGTGCAAAAACAGCATGCGCGACGACGCAGGATTGATCTCGATGTGGCTTACCCAGTGGATCGCGCGCTCCATCGACGCAACCGGGTGGAACTCGCGCAAGTCGTCATAGCTGACAATCAATGCAGTCTCGCCGGTTGCGAGATCGAGGCGATGGATGCCGTCGTCTGCGGGCGCGAGTGCTAACGTGAATGGACCGCCATGCTCCACGTAGCCTATCGTTTCGTGCGTCACATAGAGGCGCCGGTAATCGACGCAAAGCGCATAACGGCTATCGGGTGCGCATACATAAACGGGCATTGAAAGCGCCGTCTTTTTCCCGCTGTCGATGTCGAAAACATTCGCGCCGAAACCTGGGTAACGCGCCGACATATCGTCGGTACGTGTGTTGTAAATTAATTTGCGGCCGGGCTCGCCGTCGAGCCACTGCAACTGGCAGCCCATTTGCCAGTTCCAGGCGGTGGTTGTGTCGATCGCATGAAAAATTTCGCCATCCTTAAGGTCGAAGTACCCGACGTTGGCCCGCAAGTCCGGCGTAAGCGGCGCATCCATCATTGCGACCTCATTGCCGAGCAGATAGCGGCCCGTGCGATCCCACGCGCTCTTGTTGTAATAGCCGAAGAAATGATGCTGCTCGCCGCCGCGTAGCCGCTGGATAGGACAGGTGCGCCGAAGGGTTCGTGCGCGGTGGCCAGGGCGGTCGGCAATGCAAAGCGGCGAGGCGATCATGAGCGGCCAGGGCTAAAGAGTGCAGGCAAAGCGCCGACGGTTCATGCCGGCGCGAAGAGTGGCAGAAGAATATCGCCGCTCGGCGACGCCGGACAATTCATTTTTGCGGTACGGCTATTCGCGTTTGGTATAGTCAGCCGTCCTAGTCGATTGGATTTCCTCTACATGACGCGGCCATTGAACTTCCAGCAGATTCAGGCGTTCCGCGCCGTCATGCAGATGGGTACGACGACCGGCGCCGCTGCGGCGCTCAATACGACTCAGCCGTCCGTCAGTCGCCGCCTCGCTGAACTGCAAAGCTCTTCGGGCCTGAAACTGTTCGAGATGCACCACGGCAGGTTGAGACCGACAAGCGAAGGACAACTGCTGTACAAGACGGTGCAGAAGCATTTCAACGGTCTGGAGAACATCGAGTCCGTGGTCTCGATTCTGCGCAATTCGGGTACGGGCGCACTGCATATCGGCTGCACGCCGACGCTCGGCAGCGGCCTTTTGCCGCAGGTCATCCGCGAGTTCCGCTCGCGTTTTCCGCAAACGTATCTGAACTTGCAGACGGCCGCTACGCCGCAATTGACCGATCTGCTGCGTCAGGATCTGTTCGATCTGATACTGACTACCGGCAAGCTCGACGAACTCGACTTCGAGACCGAGATCATCAAGACGGTGCCGGCCGTATGCGTGCTGCCGCCTGGTCATCGGTTGAAAGATCAGTCCACGGTTCATGTGGAGGCGCTGCGCGGCGAGCCCTTGCTCTCGCTTGGAGAGATGGACGACCTGACCATCGCGATCAAGGCGGTGCTGGCTGCGCACGATATGCCGGTCGACTTTGCGATCCAGACCACGTCGTCCATCACCATCTGTGCGCTCGTGAGCGCGGGCATTGGCGTGGCAATCGTCAATCCGTATGTGGCGAGCACCTATGCCGGTCAGTTACTGGTGAAACCTTTCGAGCCGACGATCGATGTGCCGGTGCGCATGGCGATGCCCGCGCACACTGCGCCATCGTTGCTGAGCCGGCATTTCATCGATGTTCTGCGGGCGCATCTGGACACGATCGCTGGGTCCGCGCTCGACGTCTCCGCACGCCGATAAACTTTCTCGTTGTTCCGTTTCATTGGACCTATGATGTTTTCACCGCTGTCTTTGCGACAGCGGTTGACACGTCGCGTGCAAACTTCGGAGACGATCAATGCCGTGGTGAGCGCAGAGCCATTACGAATCGAACAACAGGAGTGCTGTCATGAGCAATCAGCCTGCGATCTTGCTGGTCCACGGTTTTTGGGGAGGAGCCGCCCATTGGAGCAAAGTCATCGTCGAGCTTGCGCGTCAAGGTCACGAATCGATTCGCGCCGTTGAATTGCCGCTGACTTCCCTTGCTGACGACGTCGAACGAACCAGCAAGATGATCGCCCAGATCGGCGGACCGGTCTTGCTGGTCGGTCATTCGTATGGAGGCGCGGTCATCACGCAGGCGGGCAATCATCCGAATGTGACGGGGCTCGTGTATATCGCGGCGTTCGCGCCGGATACGGGGGAGAGTCCCGGCGGCATCACGCAGCAGCGTCCGCCAGAGGCCGCCGCCAATCTCGAGCCGGACAGCGACGGTTACCTGTGGATCAAGCCGGAGAAATTCCATCAAAGCTTCTGTCAGGACCTGAGCGCCGATGAGGCGCTTGTCATGGCCGTCACGCAGAAGGCGCCGTTAGCGGGAACGTTCGGAGACCCAATCACTTCGGCGGCATGGGCGCAGAAACCATCGTGGTATCAGATCTCGAGCGACGACCGAATGATTCATCCGGAGAACCAGAAGATGATGTCCGCGCGGCTCAACGCAAGAAAGATCGTGACGCTTGCGGCTAGTCACGCGTCGCTCGCTTCGCGGCCCACGGAGGTCGCGGCGCTGATTCACGAGGCCGCGACGCAGCCGGCAAGCTGAGTTTACGGACGAGTCTTGCGGCCACGCGGTTCTGTCCACGCCGACTACGCGACAGGACCGCGTGTGTGCAAGCGACTATGCGCGCAGTGCTACTTTTGCGCGCTTCGCTTGAACGTCTTGCCCGAGCAGCGCACCGATATGCGGCGCCATGATGCGCGCCACTTCCTGCATGACCGGCACCACCACGCTGTTGCCGAACTGACGATACGCCTGCGTGTCGCTCACGGGAATCACGAAGTCGTCGGGAAAACCCATCAGACGGGCGCACTCGCGCGGCGTCAAGCGGCGCGGCCGCTCGCCCTGGCCTTGCGCGAGAAGAATCTCGGAGCCGTCCTTGTGATAGCGGGCCGACAACGTGCGTGTGACGCTCGCGGGTGTCACGAGCCCAAAGCCGAAGCCGTTGCCAGCGGCGCGATGTTTATCGGCGTAAGCCTGCAAGTACGCCCACAGATTCGGCGTCAACGTGTATTTCGGCTGAACCTTGCGCTGAACGTGATCGAAGAAACGCTCGCCGTCATGCGGCAGCAGCGGCTCGCTGCCGTCGGTCTTGTGCAGGATCGACGCGAGGCGCGGCCCGGTTGCGGGCAAGCGCAGATCGTCGAAAGAAAATTCGGTATCCGAACGGAATCCGATAATCACGATTCGCTCGCGATGCTGCGGCGTGAAATGCTGCCCGTCGATGACCTTATAGTGCACGTCGTATTTCAACTCGTCGCGCAATACTTCGAGAATCGTTCGAAACGTATTGCCCTTATCGTGCGACATGAGGTTCTTGACGTTCTCGAGCACGAACGCGGCCGGACGTTTTGCATCGATGATGCGTGCGACGTCATAGAAGAGCGTGCCTTGCGTCGTGCATTCGAAACCATGCGGGCGGCCGAGCGAATTCTTCTTGCTCACGCCCGCGATGCTGAACGGCTGGCATGGAAAGCCGGCGAGCAGCACGTCGTGCGGCGGAATCTCATCTTCCGCGAACGAAACGATGTCGCCGACGAACTGATGCGCGTCGTCGGCGTCGCGATGATTCTGCTGATACGTCTTCTTCGAGAACTCGTTCCATTCGCTCGTGAAGACGCACTGACCGCCATGTGCTTCAAAGCCGCGCCGAATCCCGCCGATGCCGGCAAAGAGATCGATGAAGCGAAAAGCCGGCGCGCCTTGCGCGAGCCCGCTGGGTGATTTCGTTCGCAGCATTTCACGCAACGCCGCTTGCGCAATGCGCGGGCAACTCTGATCGGTCTTCCAGCGGCGAATGGTTCGAACGTTTTTTCCGCAGCGTGCCGCGATTTCGGCCTGGCTATAGACCTGCAACGCTTGGGTAAGCAGGTCGTGGCTCGTCGCCAGGGTCATGTCGCGTGTCATGTGTTCTTCGCTGGGAATTTTGGCGGACATTTTGACCGTTCGATAACCGCCTGTCCAGGAATTTTGGGGCGCGATGTGGCGCGCCGGAACGTCGGCGGCGAAATGCGCTTGTCACGGTTGGATGTGTACGCTAGCAGCGTGACGCGAAGTCCCTGCGTTGCGACGTGTTCAGGCCGCGGCATGGTTCGCGGCCGTTTTTTTAGGGCGAGAAGGTCGTCGGCGACGGCGCATCGCCGTCGTTCGCGCGGCGGGCCGGGTCAGGCCGGCTGCGCTAGGCCGGGCCGCGTGAGGCAAGCGCGATGAAGCGGCGGCTAGACGGGGTGCCCCGCGCCGGATTCGTGCGTCGGCGGAAAGAGCGCCGCGGTCGCGGGCGCGAGTTCGTCCCACGGGACGGGCGGCTCGGCCTCGAACTGGTCGAGTTGGAGCAGGAGGCTGTCGACTGCGCAGAGCTGCGGGTGCGTGAGGCTGCCCGTGTCGAGCAGCTTGTAGAGGCGCTCGCGCCAGTAGGCCGGCGCCAGGATCGGTCCGGCGAGGTCGCCTTGCAGCGACAGTCGCATGACACGCGCGATGTGCGTGATGTCGCCGTCGATCAGCGCGGCTTTCGACGATGCCGACAGGTTGATGGGTGTGCGGTCCATGGCTCCTCCATGGCCGCTATTACGGCCGGCTGAAGGGAAACTTTAGGACTTCCGCGAAAAATATTCCTGTGGTTGGCGGCGCGCGGGCATTCCGCCCGCTTATGCGTGGCCGTTTCAGTCCGAAGAACGGCGGGCATGGCCGTTGCTCGACCCGGTTACTGGCGCAATATCGCGTCGGCATTGCTTTCAACCGGAGTCGAAGATGAACAAGGACCAGGTAAAAGGGGTAGGCGAACAGGTGAAGGGCAAGATCAACGAAGCCGTGGGCAAGGCAACCGATAACCCCGGCAAGGAACTCAAGGGCGATCTCCAGCAGGGCGCGGGCAAGGTTCAGCAGAGCTACGGCGACGCAAAGGAAGACGCCAAGGACGCCAGGGACGAAGCCAAGCGCAACAACCCGTAATCGTGTGTGATGCGGTTTGACGAAAGGGCGCCTCGGCGCCTTTTCTCGTTGCAGCGCAGGTCCGGCCTGGGAGTAACCCGGCTTTGGCGCGCCGAGCGCGCCGCGCAGGCTGCGTCGCCTTTAGACTGAATGCATCCAACATGGAGGCCGCGCCAATGACACCGGAAAAAGTCCTTTCGATGTTCGAACGCCAGTATCTGGAGGGCAAAGCGCCCGTCGACCTCGAGGAAACCTGCGCGAATTTCGCGGCCTGGCTCGCGTCGACGTGGGAGCAGCTCGACGCCGGGCACAGGTCGCTGCTGGTGACGGTGGGCGCCGCGCTGTGGCGCGAGGGCTATAACGTGCGCGCGGGCAGCGCGACGAAAGATTTGTGGTGAGCGTCGGCTGACGTCGGGGGCCTGCCGGCTTCCGCACACGTTGCGGCGACTCGGTTTATATTTGGCCGTCGCCGGATCGGGACGATGCATTGAGGCCGCGCATTACGCATTGCGTGCTGAGCGCCGTATCAGCGCCGGCCGTGCCGCCATGCCGCCGAACTGGCTCTGTCGATCGTCCCGATACCGTTTTCATCCGCCATTCCCGCACAGGGCTACACCATCACATGACAGATCTGTCCGCATTCCCGATCACGAAGAAATGGCCCGCCGCGCATCCCGAGCGCCTGCAGCTCTATTCGTTGCCGACGCCCAACGGCGTGAAAGTGTCGATCATGCTCGAGGAAACCGGCTTGCCGTATGAGCCGCATCTGGTGCGCTTCGACACCAACGATCAGTTGACGCCCGAGTTCATGTCGCTCAACCCGAACAACAAGATTCCGGCGATCATCGATCCGAACGGGCCGGACGGCAAGCCGCTGCCGCTCTTCGAATCCGGCGCGATCCTGATCTATCTCGCGGACAAGACCGGGCAGTTGATTCCGCAGGACGCCGCCGGCCGTTACGAGGCCATTCAGTGGGTCATGTTCCAGATGGGCGGCATCGGTCCGATGTTCGGCCAGCTCGGCTTCTTCCACAAATTCGCCGGCAAGGAGTACGAGGACAAGCGTCCGCGCGATCGCTACGTCGCCGAATCGAAGCGCCTGCTCGGCGTGCTGGAGCAGCGTCTGGAAGGACGTGAGTGGATTCTCGGCGATCAGTACTCGATTGCGGATATTGCGACGTTTCCGTGGGTGCGCAATCTGATCGGTTTCTATGAAGCCGGCGAGCTCGTCGCGATTCAGGATTTTCCCAACGTTCAGCGCGCGCTGGCGGCGTTCGTCGCCCGGCCGGCGGTGGTTCGCGGGCTGGATAGTCCGAAGCGGGGTTAGCGGGGAGCGGGGCGACGTGGCGCTGCGGGCTGCGGTTTTTGGTCGATGCCAGGATTCTCCGCGGCGAGGCGCTCGCCGGTCGTTCCGTCTACGTGACCGAAGTGAGTTTCCAGCATGCCCATCAACTATTTGCGCGGCTTTACGGCGCCCGAACGGACCGATGCAACGAATCGGCGTCTGGGACGATCGCTGGCATTCGTCGCGGGCGCGGCCAATGCCGGGGGTTTTCTCGCCGTCGGCCAATATACGTCGCACATGTCCGGGATCGTGTCGTCGCTCGCGGATAATGCCGCGCTCGGCGACGCGAGCCTCTTCGTCGCGGGGCTCAGTTCGCTGCTTGCTTTTCTGATGGGCGCGGCGACCTCGGCGGTGCTGATCAACTGGGGGCGTCGGAGGCGCCTGCGCAGTGTCTATGCGACGCCGCTCGCCATCGAAGCGGTCCTGCTGCTTTGTTTCGGGTTCGTCGGGTCGAATCTCGAACATCATCGCGTGCTGTTTGTGCCGGCGACCGTCTGCATGCTGTGTTTCGTCATGGGCTTGCAGAACGCGATGATCACGAAGATTTCGCGCGCGGAAATCCGCACGACGCACGTGACCGGTCTCGTCACGGACATCGGTATCGAACTCGGCAAGATGATCTACTGGAATGCGGCGCCGGCTGCGGGCCAGGAGCCTGCTGTGCAGGCGGATCGCGAGAAGCTGATTCTGGTGGGGTCGCTGCTGCTTTCGTTTGTTGCGGGCGGGTTGGCGGGGGCCGTCGGGTTCAAGCACATGGGCTTTGTGTCGACGCTGCCGCTTGCGATCGTGCTGCTGACGCTTGCGGTTGTGCCGCTGGTGGATGATGTGCGGGGGAGGTGGTAGGGGGCGACGGGGACTTGCGGGTGATGGGAAGCGGGTGGTAGTTGCCAGTCGGTAGTAAGGTTGCTACTATTTGTCCATTGAGCCCTTGGCAGTAAGCCGTTGCATCCATCCAGCAACGTGCCGAGCCCTCGGGCTTTTTGCTTTTCACCGACAATAAAAAGGTACACATGCCAACGGCGATTCTGATCGATGGCGCATATTTTGTGAAACGCTTTCGGGCGATTGAACCGCACAACGCTCACAATGCCGGCCGTGCAGCCGAATGCGCACACCGATGGGCCTGTGCCCATCTCACACCAAAGCAGGCGCGCAAAGCGGTGACCAATCCCGCGAACGGATCGCAAGGCCGATCGCATCGAGAAGACCGGCGCGAGTTGTATCGCATCTTCTTTTACGACTGTCCGCCGCTCGACAAGAAGATGCACAACCCGGTCAGCAAAAAGGCTGTCGATTTCGGGAAGTCCGCAGAGGCACAGTTTCGCCTGGCACTACACGAGGAGTTGCGCGCCAAACGCAAGGTCGCGCTTCGCCTGGGACATCTATCGGCCCACACGCAATGGACGATCAAACCGCACAAGGTGATAGAACTGCTCGCTGGCAAGATTCAGATGGCTGACCTCCGGGAGGACGACGTCACAATCGATATCCGCCAGAAGGGCGTCGACATGCGAATCGGAGTCGACGTCTCGTCGCTTGCTTTCAAGAAGCAAGTCGATCAGATTGTGCTTATGGCGGGCGATGCCGACTTCGTGCCGGCTGCCAAGCAAGCCCGGCGAGAGGGAATCGACTTCGTGCTTGACCCGATGTGGCAAAAGATTCCCGCAAATCTGAACGAGCACATCGACGGATTGCGATCAACCTGTCCGCAGCCCACTCGTCGCGCGCCGCTCGCATAAGCTGAGTCCCGAGCGAGAGAGCCGACTACTGCCACCCTAGCCCGCCGCGAGCGGGCTTTCGCACATTCAGCTATCGAAATTGAGGTGTGAAATGGCAAATACAGCGCGGCGCCGGGCTGACCGGGCGCGACTCAAACGTAAACGAAGGGATTGGTGGGCCGGAGCGCCGCACAAGACCGAGGTCCAGCTTGGCCGCCTGATCGATACACCCACGCCCTGCAGTTGCTGGATGTGCGGCAACCCGCGGCGTCATCTAAAGAAAGAGCGGCACTCGATCTGGGAGCGACGTTGGTTTCAGGAGGTTGATGATTTCGCCGATTTTGCGTTTTGATGCGCCCTTGGCAGGCGCATCTGTTCTCGCGTTTTGGCGCAGCGTTGCTTCGCAACTAGCAACTTTCGGCACACGTAGTAGCGGCTGTGGATCTCGTTGGTCCCCCTGGCAGGAATCGAACCTGCATCTAGCGCTTAGGAGGCACTTGTTCTATCCATTGAACTACAGGGAGCGGATAGCTACAACGGGGCGGACCGGACCCCTGATCTGTGATTGCCGCGCCGAAATGACGCCGCAAGCGCTTGCGTTTTCAGCCATGCAAGCGAGGGCAAGAGTATAGCAAAACCGTCGGAAACGACGTCACGCCCAACCTCAAAACTCCACCACCGCAAACTCCGCCTTGCCGACGTCGCACAGCGGGCAGCGCCAGTCCTCGGGAATCGCGGCAAAGCGGGTGCCGGGCGCGATGCCTTCTTCGGGCAAACCTTCTTCTTCGTTATAGATCCAGCCGCAAATCAGGCAAACCCAGCTCTTGTACTCAGTCACTTCCGTTACTTCGCTCACGACGTACTCTTCTCTCTTCAATGCAATGATCCCGCGCAGTCTGCCCCTTTTTCGGGCATCCGCGGAGAGCCGCATATTACCGGAATTCGTCAACGGCATCGGCAATCGGATTTGACGCAGGCACGCACAAGCTCCATCACGCACCGCGTGTATGCTGCTGACTCGCAGCGGCGCTGCGCATCGTGCGTGGCTCACGTTTCTAACAAGGAGAAAACGATGTTCAAAACCAGATGGTTGAGCGGCGCGGCACTGGCTGGATTGCTGGCGGCGTCGGGCGCGGCGCAGGCGGCAAGCGTGTCCTTCGTGCAGCCGACGGACGGCGCGACCGTCAGCAATCCCGTCCACGTGGTATTCGCCGTCGACGGCATGAAGATCGCCCCGGCCGGCACGATGACGGACGGCACGGGCCATCATCATCTGCTGGTGGACGGCAAGCCGCTGCCGAAAGGCGAGGTGATTCCCGCCAACGACAAATCGCTGCACTTCGGCAAGGGTCAGACGGAAACGGACCTGACACTGCCGCCGGGCGACCATACGCTGACGCTGCAATTCGGCGACGGCGCGCACCGTTCCTATGGTCCCGGACTCAGCAAGACCATCACCGTGCACGTGAAATAGCGCGCGCCGCCGGATCGCAAATGGCCGGGCGCGCATCGGCATCGCCCGGCAGCCGCTTCATGCTCGCGTTCGCACGGCTCGCACGCGGATAAAAGCGGACAAGAGCGAGCCGATGCAAGCCGACGCAAGCCACCCGACCCGACCGTCGACGCCGGGCATCGCAACACGGCGCGTTCGTCCTATATCTTCCGGCATACAGGCACCCGCTCGCGCGCCCGGTACAATGAGCAGTTCCGAATCCTCGCTGTCTTCTCCAATTTCCCATGTCGCTTTACACCATTACCGGAGCGCAACTGGCGTTCGGTCACGTCGCGTTGCTCGATCACGCGGACTTCTCTCTCGAACCGGGCGAGCGGGTCGGTCTGATCGGCCGCAACGGCGCGGGCAAGTCGTCGCTGCTGAAAATCGTCGCCGATCTGGCGAAGCCCGACGACGGCCTCGTCACGCGCCAGCAGAGTCTGACCACGGTGTACGTGCCGCAGGAGCCGGAGTTCGATACCGACGACACCGTCTTCGAAGCGGTCGCGGCCGGCCTCACGCACGCCCGCGCGCTGCTCGACGAATACGACGCGGTCGCCAACCAGCTCGCGGATGAACCGGAAGGCGCGCAGCACGACGCGCTGATGGCGCGCATGAACACGCTGCAATCGTCGCTGGACACCACGAACGCCTGGAACTGGAGCACGCGCGTCGCCACCACGCTGCAGCAGATCGGCCTGAACGGCGAGGCGCGCGTGGGTTCGCTGTCGGGCGGCATGCAAAAGCGCGTGGCGCTGGCTCGTGCGCTAGTCGTGCAGCCGGACGTGCTGCTGCTCGACGAGCCGACCAACCACCTGGATTTCGACGGCATCCGCTGGTTGGAAGATCTGCTCGTGTCGCAGCGCGCGGCGCTCCTCTTCATCACCCACGACCGCGCGTTTCTCGACCGCGTCGCCACGCGCATCGTGGAACTGGATCGCGGGCGTCTGCTGTCGTATCCGGGCAACTTTTCGGCTTATCAGACGCGCAAGGCGCAGCAACTGGAAATCGAGCGCGTCGAAAACGAAAAGGCCGACAAGCTGCTCGCACAGGAAGAAGTGTGGATTCGCAAGGGTGTCGAGGCACGCCGCACGCGCAGCGTCGGCCGCATCGCGCGGCTCGTCGAAATGCGCAACCAGCGCGCCGAACGCCGCAACGTGCAAGGCAACGTCAAGCTCGACGTCGGCCAGGGCGAGAAGTCGGGCAAGATCGTCGCGGAACTGACGGATGTCACGAAGCGCTACGGCTCGCGCACGGTGATCGACCGCTTCACCGGGACCGTCATGCGCGGCGACAAGATCGGCTTTGTCGGTCCGAACGGCGCGGGCAAGACCACGCTGCTGAAGATCATCCTCGGCGAATTGAAGCCGGACGAGGGCACGGTGCGCGTCGGCACCAATCTGCAAGTCGCGTATTTCGACCAGATGCGCGCGCAACTGGACCTGGACAAAAGTCTCGCCGACACCATCAGCCCCGGCAGCGAATGGGTCGAGGTCAACGGTCAGAAAAAGCACGTCATGAGCTATCTTGGCGACTTTCTGTTCGCACCGGAGCGCGCGCGTTCGCCGGTCAAGTCGCTGTCGGGCGGCGAGCGCAACCGGCTGCTGCTCGCGCGTCTCTTCGCGCGGCCGGCCAACGTGCTGGTGCTCGACGAGCCGACCAACGACCTCGATATTCCCACGCTCGAACTGCTTGAAGAACTGCTCACGGACTATGACGGCACCGTGCTACTGGTGAGCCACGACCGCGCGTTTCTGGATAACGTCGCGACGTCGGTGATCGCGTCGGAGGGCGGCGGCAAGTGGCGCGAGTATGTGGGCGGCTTCACCGACTGGCAGTTGCAAAGCGAGCGCTCGCAGCAGTTGGCGCAGGAAGCGCAGAAAGAGGCGAGCAGGGACGCGGCTAAGGACACAACTAAGGACACAACGAAAGACGCGGCTAAAGACGCCAATAAAGACACAGCCAAAGACGCCTCCGGCAACGACAACACAGCCGGCCGCAATCCGCAGCGCGCGGCGAAGCTGTCGTTCAAGGAGCAGCGCGAACTGGAAGCACTGCCGCAGAAAATCGCCGCGCTGGAGGCCGAGCAGAAAACCATCGGCGCCCAGCTTGAAGAAGGCTCGATCTTCGCGAAGGACCCACAGGAAGGCACGCGTCTTTCCGAACGCTATGCCGCCATCGACGAAGAACTGCTGGCCGCGCTCGAGCGCTGGGACGAACTCGAAAACCGTCGCAAATGAGGCGGCAAGCGCCGGCGTCTTTCGTCGTCGGCGCTTTCGCTTGCGTGTGGACCGCGCCTTGTCCGAATGGCCAATCGTGTGCGCCGTGAATTGCCGCCAGGTTCGAAATCAGTAAAATACCCCGCGAACAAGGCATCCCCGGCGTTTTCAGCAGCGGTGGCGCTGGGCCGCGATGCAGCGCCCAATCAGGGGAATGCTGTAAATGCGCACGAACGCCGCGCGCTCATCACGCGGCGAACGAGCGCAACCCATGCGACAAACAGCTTGCCCGCATCGCGGGCATCCCACCTAACCACGTTGTTTCGTTTCGCTTTTTTTGAAAACTCAACGCATTGTCCACGGACTTATCAACCGGACCTGTGGACAACGATGAACCGACGCACCCGAGTCAACCATGTCCACGAAAAAGCCAAACGCCGCGTATAGCGAAGCGTCGATCAAGGTGTTGAAGGGTCTCGAGCCGGTCAAGCAACGGCCCGGCATGTATACCCGCACCGAGAATCCGCTGCACATCATTCAGGAAGTCATCGACAACGCGTCGGACGAAGCCCTCGGCGGCTACGGCCGGCAAATCACGGTCACGCTGCACGCGGATCATTCGGTGTCGGTCGAAGACGACGGCCGCGGCATCCCCTTCGGCCTGCATCCGGAAGAAGGCGTGCCGGTCGTCGAAATCGTGTTCACGCGCCTGCACGCGGGCGGCAAATTCGATAAAGCCGCTGGCGGCGCGTACACGTTTTCGGGCGGCCTGCACGGCGTCGGCGTGTCGGTCACCAACGCGCTGTCCACGCGCCTCGACGTCACCGTATGGCGTGACGGTAAGGTCGCCGCGCTCAGCTTCGCCAACGGCGACGTCGCCAAACCGCTCGAAGTGCGCGCCGCAGCCAGGGGCGAAAAGAAGTCGGGCACGCGCGTGACCGCATGGGCGAATCCGAAGTACTTCGATTCGCCGAATCTGCCGCTCGGCGAACTGCAGCGTCTGCTGCGCTCGAAAGCGGTCTTGTTGCCGGGCGTCGAAGTCACACTCGTCAACGAGCGAACCGGGGAACAGCAAAGCTGGAAATACGAAGACGGCTTGCGCGGCTATCTGCTCGAAGGCATGAGCGGCAGCGACCTGCTGATTCCGCTTTTCGAAGGCGAGCGTTACGCCGAAAACTCGCGCGCGAACGAAGAGACGTTTGCCGAAGGCGAGGGCGCGGCGTGGGTCGTCGCGTGGAGCGAGGAAGGGCCGCTCACGCGTGAGTCGTACGTCAATCTGATTCCGACGCCCGCGGGCGGCACGCACGAATCCGGCTTGCGCGAAGGCTTGTTCCAGGCGGTCAAGAGTTTCGTCGAGTTGCACAACCTGCAGCCGAAGGGCGTGAAGCTGCTCGCCGAAGACGTGTTCGCGCGCGTGTCGTTCGTGCTGTCGGCGAAAGTGTTGGACCCGCAGTTCCAGGGGCAAATCAAGGAGCGTCTGAATAGCCGCGACGCGGTGAAGCTCGTGTCGTCGTTCGCGCGTCCCGCGCTGGAATTGTGGCTCAACCAGCACGTCGAGCACGGCAAGAAGCTCGCGGACCTCGTCATCAAGCAGGCGCAGGCGCGCACGCGTGCCGGGCAAAAGGTCGAGAAGCGCAAGAGTTCGGGCGTGGCCGTGCTGCCCGGCAAGCTGACCGATTGCGAATCGACGGAAATCGGCCGCAACGAGTTGTTCCTCGTCGAGGGCGATTCGGCGGGCGGCTCGGCGAAAATGGGCCGCGACAAGGAGTTCCAGGCGATCCTGCCGCTGCGCGGCAAGGTGCTGAACACGTGGGAAACCGAGCGCGACCGTCTCTTTGCGAACAACGAGGTGCACGACATTTCGGTGGCGATCGGCGTCGATCCGCACAGCCCCGACGACAAGATCGATCTGTCGAATCTGCGCTACGGCAAGATCTGCATTCTGTCGGACGCGGACGTGGACGGCTCGCACATCCAGGTGTTGCTGCTCACGCTGTTCTTCAAGCACTTCCCGCAGCTGATCGAACGCGGTCATGTGTGCATCGCGCGTCCGCCGCTCTTTCGCGTCGACGCACCCGCGCGCGGCAAGAAGCCCGCGCAGAAGCTGTACGCACTCGACCAAGGCGAGCTCGAGGCGATTCTCGACAAGCTGCGCAAGGACGGCGTGCGCGACACGCAATGGTCGATCAGCCGCTTCAAGGGGCTGGGTGAAATGAGCGCCGAACAACTGTGGGATACGACGATGAACCCGGACACGCGGCGTCTCACGCCGGTGGCGCTCGGCGAGCTCGACTACGACGCCACGGTCGCGCGCATGACCATGCTGATGGGCAAGGGCGAAGCGGCGTCGCGCCGCAACTGGCTCGAAGAAAAGGGCAATGAAGTCGAAGCGGATATCTGAGCGGTGCAAGCCAGCGCTCCCGCACGAAACCTCACGCCAAACACGATACGGATTCTAGATGGACGACGATAACACTCTCGACCTTTTCACCGAGCCGCCGCCGCCCGAAGGCGACTTCCTGACGCTCGGCAATTACGCGGAGCGCGCGTATCTCGACTATGCGGTGAGCGTGGTCAAGGGCCGCGCGCTGCCGGATGTCTGCGACGGCCAGAAGCCGGTGCAACGCCGCATCCTGTTCGCGATGAACGACATGGGTCTGTCCGACAACGCCAAGCCGGTGAAGTCGGCGCGCGTGGTCGGCGACGTGCTCGGTAAGTATCACCCGCACGGCGACCAGTCGGCGTACGACGCGCTCGTGCGTCTCGCGCAGGATTTTTCGATGCGCTATCCGCTGATCGACGGCCAGGGCAACTTCGGCTCTCGCGACGGCGACGGCGCGGCGGCGATGCGGTACACCGAAGCGCGCCTGACGCCGATCGCGAAGCTGCTGCTCGCCGAAATCGACCAGGGCACCGTCGACTTCATGAAGAACTACGACGGCGAGTTCGACGAGCCGCGGCTGTTGCCCGCGCGTCTGCCGTTCGTTTTGCTGAACGGCGCGTCGGGCATCGCGGTCGGTCTCGCGACTGAAATTCCGTCGCACAACCTGCGCGAAGTCGCGGCTGCCACGGTCGCGATGATCCGCAATCCGAAGATCACGCACGCGGAGTTGATGGAGCATGTGCCGGGGCCGGACTTCCCAGGCGGCGGCCAGATCATTTCGAGCGAAGCGGAAATCTCGGCGGCGTATGAAACGGGCCGCGGCAGTCTGAAGGTGCGTGCCCGCTGGAAGATCGAGGACCTCGCACGCGGCCAGTGGCAACTGGTCATCACCGAATTGCCGCCGAACACGGCCGCGCAGAAGGTGCTCGAGGAAATCGAGGAGCAGACCAATCCGAAGATCAAGCTCGGCAAGAAAGCGCTCACGCCCGAACAGTTGCAGGGCAAGCAGACCATGCTCGGCCTGCTCGACGCAGTGCGCGACGAGTCGGGCAAGGACGCGCCCGTGCGCCTCGTATTCGAGCCGAAGTCGAGCCGCATCGATCAGACGGAGTTCGTCAACACGCTGCTCGCGCATACGAGTCTCGAGTCGAACGCGTCGCTGAATATGGTGATGGTGGGCGGCGACGGCCGGCCGCGTCAGAAGGGCTTGAGCGAAATCCTGCACGAGTGGATCGCGTTCCGTTTCGCCACCGTCACGCGCCGCACGCGTCATCGTTTGACGAAGGTCGACGACCGGATTCACATCCTCGAAGGGCGGATGATCGTCTTCCTGAATATCGACGAAGTGATCCGCATCATTCGCGAGTCCGACGAACCGAAGGTCGCATTGATGGCCGCCTTTGGCTTGTCCGACCGGCAGGCCGAAGACATCCTCGAAATCCGGCTGCGTCAGTTGGCGCGGCTCGAGAAGATCAAGATCGAGAAGGAACTCGCGGAACTGCGCGACGAGAAGGCGAAGCTCGAAGAACTGCTCGGCAGCGAATCGGCGATGAAGCGTCTGCTCATCAAGGAAGTCGAAGCCGACGCGAAGCAATACGGCGACGAGCGTCGCACGCTGATCCAGCAGGAAAAGCGCGCGACGTACGAAGCCCGCGTGGTCGACGAACCGGTCACGGTCGTGGTCTCGCAAAAGGGCTGGGTGCGCGCGCTGAAGGGGCACGGCCTCGACACGGCGGGCTTCACGTTCAAGGCCGGCGACAGTCTCTACGCGGCGTTCCAGTGCCGCACGCCGGACACGCTCATCGCCTGGGGCAGCAACGGGCGCGTCTATTCGGTCGCGGTGGCGTCGCTGCCGGGCGGCCGCGGCGACGGCGTGCCGGTCACGTCGCTGATCGAAATGGAGTCGGGCAGCCATCTGATGCATTACTACGCGGCTTCGGCGGATCAGGCGTTGCTGCTCGCATCGAGCAACGGCTTCGGCTTCATCGCGAAGGTCGGCGACATGGTGAGCCGCGTGAAGGCGGGCAAGTCGTTCATGACGATCGACGCAGGCGCCGCGCCGCTCGCGCCCATGCCGATGCTGCCGGACGCGACGCAGGTTGCGTGTCTGTCGTCGGCGGGTCGCCTGCTGGTGTTCGGCATCGACGAAATGAAGACGCTGTCGGGCGGCGGCCGCGGCGTCACGCTGATGGCGCTCGACGACAAGGAAACGCTGGTGCAGGCGCTCGCCATCAACGCGGCCGGCGTGATGCTGATCGGCGCGCGCCGCGGCGGTCGGCTGGACGAAGAAAAGCTGAGCGGCGCCGCGCTCGCCGCGCATGTCGGCAAGCGGGCACGCAAGGGCCGTGCGCCGGAGAGCAAGCTCAAGCTCGAAGGCATGCGTCCGGTGCCGGTTGCCTGACGAAGATTCATGTTGAAAGCGGCCGACGTCTGCTAGCATGCAAGGCGCTGGCCGTGCAAGTCATTGCAGTACAGCGCATTGCAGTACAGCGCGCGGCAAATTCGGGGGCGGCGTCGCGGTATCGAGTCGAAGTACCAGCGAAGTAGCAGGTCGCGGTACTTCGTCGAGACATCAGCCGCGCTGCAATAACAACAAGAAAAACGACGCAAGCCACGGGCGTTTTGGAACTGCACGCAGGGCGTGCGGTCGAACGCGCTCAATAGCCGCTGCTCATATCATTCGGCATAAGCGGTGTGGCGTCGTCGGAGAGGAATACAACATGAACAAGGCTATCGAACTCGCGCTCTTTCTACATCTGCTCGCAGTCGCGGTGTGGGTGGGCGGGATGATCTTCGCGCACTTCTGCTTGCGCCCCGCCATAGCCGATCTCTCGCCGCAATTGCGCTTGCCGTTGTGGGAATCGGTGTTTGGCCACTTCTTCAATTGGGTGGCGGCTTCGGTGCTCGTCATTCTGCTGACGGGCGGTTTCCTGCTGATGCAATTCGGCGGCGGTCACGCCACCTGGCCGTTGCATGCAATGGCCGGCCTCGGCATCGTCATGATGCTGATCTTCGGGCATATCCGGTTCGCCGTATTTCCGCGCATTCGCCGCGCAGTGCAGGCGCAGAAGTGGCCTGACGGCGCGCAGGCGGTCGGCACGATCCGGCGTCTCGTGCTGATCAACATCGTGCTCGGTGTCGTGACGGTCGGCTTCGCGGTGCTGTCACGCGGATTCTGATCGCGCTAAGCCCACGCGCCATACGCAAGCCATAGTCCGCACGCAATCGCCACGGTGCCGTACACCGCATACACGGGCAGCTTGAGCTTCGCGAAGCACATCGCCGAGAACACGGCGGTCAGCAGATAGACCGGTTGCAGCGGCACATGTCCGGCGATTCGCAGCACGGCCACCGCGAGGAACGCCGTGGTGACGGCGCGCAGAATCCGCATGCCATGCTCGAATCGCGGATTCATTTTCAACTGATGCAGATGCCGCTGCGCCAGCACGACGAGGCATCCCGACGGCACGAACAGCGCGAGCGTGGCGAGCAGCGCGCCCGCCCAGCCGTCGACGAGATAGCCGAAGAACGGCACCACGTTCAGCAGCGGTCCGGGCGAGATCGGCGACAACGAAAAAGCCAGCGTGAAGTCGTTGTCGGAGACGCCGATGGTCGGCGTGACGAACAGCGTCTTGAGCACCGGCAACGCGGAAAAGCCGCCGCCGAAGAGCGTCATGCCGGCGCCGGCGAGCCGCGGCCATAGCAGCGCGAGATCGTAGCGATGCGGCAGCGGCAGTGCGAAGAGCAGCACGAACACGCACAGCATGCCGAGTATCTGCCAGTCGCCTCGCGAGAACGACACGACAAAGCGCGTGCTGCGCACGGGGCTTACCACCCAGCCGGCGCCGAAGGCCGCGCTCAGCATCAGCACATAAGCCGCCGGGCTGTGTGCATAGAAGAGCGCGAAGCAGCCGACCACTGCCGCCGTCCATTCGAGTTTGCCGCGCACGAGCGCGCGCGTCTGCTTGTACCAGGTGATGCCGATCAGCGTGGCGAGCACCACGCTAAAGTGATTCAGCAAGGTCTGCGACGCGAAGGTGCGCACGAGCGGCGTGCGGTAAAAGATCGCGAAGAGCGTCATCAGCATGAAGAAGGGCAGCACGCTTGCAATCCCCGCGACCCATGCGCCGGCACGTCCGCGCAGCGCGTGTCCGAGCTGCACGGCAACGTTGCAGCCCACCGGCCCCGGCACCATCCACGCAAGCGCGATCAGATCGGAGAACGCGACTCGCGAGAGCCGGGCCTCGCGCTCGACGTAGTGATTCTCGAGCTGCGCCATTAGCGCGAGGCCGCCCCATGACAACGCCGACAGGCCGAGCACGACCTTGAACAGCGTCCATAGCGGTTCCCGCTCCCCTCGTCTTGCAGCTTCGTGGCTTGTTATCGTGTGCATGGCGCCACGGGCGTCCGCGAGGCGGGCGCCCGTCCTGTGATCCTTTGATGTTGCGCGCGGCCGGCCGGTCCGACGGCATCGCGCGAGAACGCAATACAGCGAGAATGTAGCCGGTTTTGCGCGGCCGCGGTATGGATGGGCTTGCAAAGCCGCGGCGTTAGATGAAGCCCTCGGCGCGCGCCTTCAGCACCCTGTCTAACCGTTCGTGCTGGTGCTCGTGCTGTTTGCTTCCTGAACCGGGCGCCGGCCGGCCATGCCGCACACGCCGAAACGTTCGAGCAGCGCGGGAATCGCGTCGACCGGAACGGGGCGCGAAAACAGAAAACCTTGTGCTTCGATATGGCCGAGCGCGGCGAGCCATGCAATCTGCTCTTCGGTTTCCGTTCCTTCGACCACCACCGTGAGCCCGAGCGAGCGCGCCAGATTGACGATCGCGGTGACCATCACGCAGACGCTGCGGTCGCCCGGAATAGCCTGGACGAACGAGCGGTCCACCTTCAGCGTGTCCACCGAAAAACGGTTCAGATACGAGAGCGACGAATAGCCGGTGCCGAAGTCATCGAGTGCAATGCGCACGCCGAGACGCTTGAGCGCAAAGATTTTTTCGGAGACGAGTTCGGGATACTCCATCATCGCCGTCTCGGTGATTTCGAGTTCCAGGCGGCGCGCGGAAATGCCGCTTTCCTCGATGGCGTGCGAGATCGTCTCGTACAGATCGCCGCGCCAGAACTGCACCGCCGAAATGTTCACCGCGAGCGACAGCGTGTCGTAGCCTTGCTGCTGCCAGACCGCGAGTTGCCGGCACGCGGTCTCGATCACGAAGTCGCCGATCGGCACGATTAGTCCCGTGGACTCCGCGACGGGAATGAACTCGTTGGCCGGAATCAGACCGTGCTGCGGATGATTCCAGCGCACCAGCGCCTCGAAGCCGGTGATGCAGCGGCGCGTCAGATCGATCTTCGGCTGATAGGCGAGAAAGAGTTGCCCTTCGGCGAGCGCCACGCGCAACTGCTGCTCCCACTTCATCAGATGGTCCGCGCGATGCGAGAGTTGCGGCGAATAGAACTGGTAGCAGTTCTTGCCCGCGTCTTTCGCGCTGTACATCGCGAGGTCGGCTTTTTTCAGCAGATCGATCTCGCTTTCGTTCGCCACCGAATAAAGCGCGATGCCGATGCTCGCATGAAGCACGAAGGAACTGCCGCGCACTTCGAACGGTTTCGCGAACGCCTCGGCGGCCGCTTCGGCAAGCGCCACCGCGCGCTTTTCCACGTCCTCGCCCTTGATCACGACCACGAACTCGTCGCCGCCGATGCGGCTCAACGTGCCGCCGTCCGCGACCGCCGTGGCGAGACGCGAGGCCGTCATTTGCAGCACGATATCGCCGGCGTTGTGGCCGAGCGTGTCGTTGACCGTCTTGAAGTTATCGAGGTCGATAAAGAGAATCGCGAGATGGCCGAGGTTGTGCGGCTGCGCCACTTCCTGGCGCAGGGTGCGCAAGGTCGAATAGCGATTGCGCAGGCCGGTCAGCAGATCGTATTCGACCAGGTGCGTCATTTCGCGCTCGCGGCCGAGCAGTTTGCCGATCAGACCCGTTGCGACCGCGAAGAAGCTCAGCATGGCGAGCGAGATGAAACCCGCCATCAGCAGATAGACGTTGCGCGTGTGGTTGTAATCGGCGAATTCCTCGGCTTGCGAGAGGCCCACGAGCACGCCGAGCGGATAGCCGTCGATATGCCGGTACGACACGATGCGCGTGACGTTATCGAGCGAATCGACGTAGGTGCCCGACACGTGTTCCGAAGTCGGATACGAGCCGCTTGCCGAAAACGTGCCGCTCGCGTTCACGACGCTGCCGGTGCGCCGCGCGAGCACGGTGCCGTTGTCGGAGATCACCGCGATCACGCCTTCACGGCCGATTGCCGCGTTGTTGTAGAAGTCGCTCGTGAAATAGCTCGGGTCTTCCGACACGACCACGACCCCCGCGAACGAGCCGTCCGGATGATTCAGACGCCGCGTCATCTGCAAAGTCCAGTGGCCGGATACGCGGCCGAGCACGGGCTTGCTGATATACAACTGGTCGTCGTTTTCGTGCTCGTGAACCTTGAAGTGCTCGCGATCCGACAGATCGATACGCTTGGGATTCAGTTCGGCCGTGTTGGCGATGAGTTGGCCGTGCTCGTCGATCAACGACACCTGCACGAGCGTCTCGCTTTGCACGACGCCTTTTTCCACCGTGCTGGCAAGGTCGAAACGCCCCGGCGTTTTCTCGAACTCGTATTTGACGAAGCGCGTGATCTGATCGACCTGGTGAATCGCCTTGATCGTATGCTGCTCGAGCGCCGCTGAGAGAATTGCGGCAGACGCCATCGCTTCGCGATTGGTGGCTTCTTTTTCGACCGAAAGACGCGCGAAGATCACAGTCCACAGCAGGATCAAGACGAGCACGCCGAGCGCGGGAATGGCAAGCAGCGCGCGACGGCGCGATACAGCGGGATCGCGGCGGCTTCGGGCTTCGCGCTGATCGGAGAAGCGGGGTTTGCTCATCAGGCGGCCCGTGCCCAGCTGCCGGCCGGTTGCGAACGCGCGAGCGTGGACTGCGCTGTTTTCATGGGTGGCTGCATGGAGTTGCCGGAACTGCTGCGCAAGAAGAAACGGCGTGGTTTCGCGCCTGATCGTCTGCACCGGGCCGGGTACGTTTCGATATTACTTAATGCCACTGGATTAAGGAAGGGTCCCGGCATCGGGTATACGCGGGCGCGGTCCGCGGCCGTATAAGGGCTATTTTGCGGGCTGTTTTGCGCTTCGCTTATAGGTTTGCTTATAGGCTCGCTTTCAGGTTCGCTTTCGAATCCGCTCCATGCCCGGGCGGCCCGCGAATCCGGGCACGCGCGGGATCGGATGCTGGCGGTCGTTGTATTCGGATGATCCATCGGGATTCGGCGCTCCGGCATGGCGGCTTGTATCTGCGTGATCTTTTGGGCGGTTTGGTTATCCGTGCCGCATCGCGCGAGCGCGGCAAACGGCTTTTTGTGGCTAAACGTGCTTAAGCGTGGCTAAAAGAGGTGAGTCGCGTACGGCTTATCGTCATCGACTTGCAGCGGCATCGCCATTGCTTTAGCAGGGCTCGCGGGATGCCAGCAAACGACGGGCCGCTCACGGCATGCGGAACGTGCCGTCGACGACCGTCACCGACGATCCGCCGATCCACGTCTTGCCGTTTGCGTCGTCGTAGCGCACGAACACCTGGCCGGCGCGTCCGAGCGCGGTGCCCTGGCGCGCGGTATAGCTCACGCCAGGCCGCAAATTCTGCGCGCTCAACAGACCCGCGAGCGCCGCATTGGCACTGCCGGTAACAGGGTCTTCGCCGACGCCGAACGCGCCGCCCACCATCAGGCAACGCACTTCGAAGGTGGCGGGGCCACCGGCATCGTGCGGACCGTACGCAGCGACGCCGTGTGCGCCGACCGCGCGGACGATGTGCGCGAGCGCGGCCGCGTCGGGCTCGAGCGCCAGACAATCGCGCGCCGAATTCATTCGCACGATGAGCCACGGCGCGCCGTTATCGACGGCAGACGGCGCGGCGCTGAAATCAATCGCGTTGCTGCGCATCGCCGCGGAAAGCGCGGCGTACTGCTGTTCGGGCAACGGCACGACGCGCGCGGGCGGCGCGGCGAACGCCCACGCGCCGTGCGCCTCGCCCGGACCTTCGCTGTCGGATTGCAACTCGACGAGCCCAACGCCGCATTGCTGGATGAGCTTGCCTGGCTGCTTCGGCTGATAGCCGCTTTCGAGCAGCGCGTGCGCGGTGCCGAGCGTCGGATGACCGGCAAAGGGCAATTCGCCGTGCGTCGTGAAGATGCGCACGCGATAGTCGGCGGCCGGATCGGTCGGCTTCGACAGAAAAGTTGTTTCGGACAGATTGGTCCAGTGCGCGATCGCCTGCATCTGAGCGGCGCTGAGCGCGTCGGCGTCGAACACGACGGCGAGCGGATTGCCTTTGAACGGCACTGACGTGAATACGTCGACCTGCTTGAAACGAACTGTGTTGGCGGGCATCGGGCGTGGTCCGTCGATCCTGCGGTTGGTATGGTTCGCGGATTCTATCTGCTGCCGCCGGAACGATCCACCTCGCCACAAATGCAAAACGCGCCGCGGGTGCCTGGCACCTCGCGACGCGTTCTGTCGAGCGCCCGGCCGAACCGCGCCTCGCGCTCGTAACGCTGCGTGAATTTATGCGACGCCGCGTTACTCGACTTCCGCGATCATCTCGATCTCGACGCATGCGCCGAGCGGAATCTGCGCGACGCCGAATGCCGAGCGCGCATGCTTGCCGCGCTCGCCGAACACGTCGGCGATCAGTTCGGACGCGCCGTTCGTGACCAGATGCTGCTCGGTGAAGTCGAGCGTGGAGTTGACGAGACTCATCAGCTTGACGATGCGCTTGACGCGGTTCAGGTCGCCCACGTGCGCGTGCAGGGTCGCAAGCAGATCGATGGCGATGGAGCGCGCGGCCACTTTGCCTTCTTCAGTGCCGATGTCGGCGCCGAGCTTGCCCGCCCACACCTTGCCGTCTTTCTTCGCGATGTGGCCGGACAGGTACACCGTATTGCCGCTTTGCGCGCTCATCACATAAGCGGCGGCCGGCGCGCCGGCGTTGGGCAGTTCGATGCCCAGTTCCTTGAGCTTGTCGTACACATTCGTTTGAGCCATGTTGTCCTCGGTCGGTAGTGAAAAACGGAAGAAGCGGAAGCGGGCGAAAACGCAAAAGCGGGCGATGGCCCGCTTGCCTTTACAGCTTCGCGCGGATCAGCGCCGCGAGACGCGCCACGCCTTCGTCGATCTTGGCCGGCGGCACCGTGACGAACGACAGACGCAGCGTGTTGTGCTGCGCCTCGTTCGCGAAGAACGGACCGCCCGGCACGAACGCGACATTCTGCGCGACGGCTTCCGCGAGCAGCTTCATGCTGTCGATCTGCGCGGGCAGATTCACCCACACGAACATGCCGCCTTCCGGGCGATTCCACGTCACGCCTTCGGGCATATAGCGCTCGAGCGAGTTGAGCATGGCCGCGCACTGGTCGCGATACAGCTCGCGAATGGTCGGCACATGCGTGTCCAGAAAGCCGTCCTTGATCACTTCATGGACGATGCGCTGCGTGAAGCTCGGCGTATGCAGATCGGTGGCCTGTTTGGCCTGCACGAGTTTGAAGATCAGCTCTTCGGGCGCGATGATGTAGCCGACCCGCAGACCCGGCGCCAGCACCTTCGAGAACGAACCGAGGTGGACGATGTGATCGGGCGCCATCGACAGCATGGTCGGCAGCGGTTCGCCCGCGTAATCGAGCGCACCGTACGGGTCGTCTTCGATCACCGGGAACGGCGCGGTTTTCGCGAACGCGGCAAGCGCGCGGCGGCGCTCGACCGGCAGGCGGCGGCCCGTCGGATTCTGAAAATTCGGTTGTGCGTACAACAGGCGCGCGCCGGCGGTGAGCTCCGGCGTGAGTGCTTCGGGGATCAGCCCGTGTTCGTCGGTCGGCACCTGGATGTAGCGCGGCTCGTACATCGAGAACGATTGCAGCGCGCCGAGATACGTAGGCGTTTCGACCAGCACGGGGCTTTCCGGACACACGAGCACCTTGCCGAGCAGATCGAGCGCCTGTTGCGAGCCGGTCGTGATCAGCACCTGACTGGCGCGGATCTGTGCGCCGTTCACCGAATAGCGCGCCGCGACCCATTCGCGCAGCGGCGCGTACCCTTCGGTCGCGCTGTACTGGAGCGCGGCGGCGGGCGCGTCGCGCAGAATGCGGTCGGACGCTTCGCGCATGCGTTCAGCCGGGAACGTGGCCGGCGAGGGCAGGCCGCCCGCGAACGAAATGACTTCGGGCCGTTCCGTGACCTTCAGAATCTCGCGGATCGCCGAGCTCGTGAGCTTGCGTGCGCGTTCGGACAATTGCCACGTGGGGGCTTTCAGGTCGCTTTGGTCCATGGTCTCCTCTGCTGGTGTCTCTGGAACCGGTCAAAACTTCGATTATCGCGCGAGTCGGCGACCCGCGCGCGCTGCTTATTTAAGGGTCCGTAGACCGCTCGGTGTTTCAAATTCGGCGACGAGCGCGGCGGGGCCGTCGGTCGCCTGCACGTCGATCAGATGCGCGGCGCCCAGCCACTGCAATTGCGCCGCCACCGTATCGGCTTGCGGATGCACGCCTTTGAGCGCTTTGAGCGCGATGCCGGTCTCGGGCAATACCGTCGACGGATGCCGCGCCGTGTCCCACTGGATCAGCGACGGCAGCACGCCGTCGCCGGCGCCTTGCCAGGCGGGGAAAGCGCCGTCTTCCGGCACCGACAGGCCCCACGCGAAGTCGCCGCGCGTGAGCGGCACGATCGGTGGAATGCGCTGCGGATATTGCGCTTGCCACGTCGGCAGATGCTTCGGCCGGTCGACGCGGGCAACCCAATGCGACAGATACGGGCCATTTTCGAGGCGAGCGTGGGTCGCCGGGGCGTCGAGCGCGAAGAGGCGCGGGCGGGGCGCGGCGGTTTCCGTGGCTTCGCGGGCGACGTCGGCATGCGGGTCGACGGCGATCACTTCCAGATACGCGCCGCCCCACAGGTTCAGCAGCCGGTTGTGCGTGCGCATTAACGGATGCGCGCCGCCGCCGGCCGGTTCGACCCCGAGGATGTCGGCGACGTACTGCACGCCTTCGTCGAGCGTGCGGGCGGAAACGACGAGATGATCGAGACGTAGCGGATGTGCGGTCATTGCGGATCGGGAAACGGGTTTCTACGGTAGGTCTGGCCTGCGCCGCGTGCCGGTTGCGGCGTGCCGGTTGCGCGCGCGCCGGGGTCGTAAGCATAACCGTTCGCGGGCGCGGCGCATCGGCGGGTTCGGCGATGGGCGGGCTGCGTGGGCTGCGCGGGTGAATTTCGCGCTGGCTTTAGTGGTTTGAGGTGCGTGCTGGCTCGGTTGCTTGCTTGCCCGCTCGTCGGTGCTGTCTGCTGGTTGCTGACTCGCGCCATGACGTTGCGGTGAGCGGATCCCCGACCTGATGCACGGTCCGCCAGGCGCTTTCGGTATGCTGATCGCCACCCAGCCTCACGCACCGCCCGCCAGCCGCTCCCCGCCAGCCAGACCACTTTCTGTCTCAAATGTACCGGCGACGACCTGCACAGTAACGGTACAATCGATTCGATACCGTTCGGTACAGTTGGAGCCCGTCATGTCCGTCCCGCTTACGCAGATTCCCGCCCCGCACGACACGGCGTCGCTGACGCTTGTCGAGCAGCTCGTGCAGTGGGCGCGCCGCCGCATCGAGGAGCGCGTGTTCCGTCCCGGCATGCGCATGCCGTCGATCCGCAAGCTCGCGCTCGACAAAGGCGTGTCGCGCTTCACCGTGGTCGAGGCGTATGAGCGGCTCGTCGCGCAGGGTTACCTGGAGTCGCGGCGCGGCTCGGGTTTCTTCGTGCGCGAGCGATTGGCGGGCACGCCAGGCGCGGCGGTCGCGGACATTCGCCCGGCCGCGCACGCGAGCGCGCCGGCCACCATCGACGTCGTCTGGCTGCTGCGCAACATGCTGCACACCGGCGCGCGCCCGGAGCGCAGTCCGGGGCTCGGCTATCTGCCGGCGCGCTGGCTCGACGGCGAGCTGATCACCAACGCGCTGCGCACGCTCGGCCGGCAAAGCGGCGCGCAGATGCTCGGCATCGGCACGCCGCTCGGTTTTCTGCCGCTGCGTCAGCAATTGCAGACGCGTCTCGAGGAACTGGAGATCGGCGCGTCGCCCGATCAGATCGTGATGGTGTCCGGCGTCACGCAGGCAATCGACCTGATCTCCCGCATTTATGTGAAGGCGGGCGACGCGGTGATCGTCGGCGATCCGGCGTGGTTCCAGATGTTCGGGCGCTTTGCGTCGCAGGGCGCGCGGCTCGTCGGCATGCCGTACACGCCGGACGGCCCCGATCTCGACGCGCTCGAATCGCTCGTGCAAACGTGGCGGCCCAAGATGCTGGTGATCAACTCGGTGCTGCAGAATCCGACCGGCACGTCGCTGACGGCCGCGCAGGCGTTTCGCATTTTGCGACTGGCGGAGGCTTACGACTTCATCGTCGTCGAGGACGATATTTACGGCGATCTATGCCCGCCGGGCTATACGGGCACGCGGCTCGCGAGCCTCGATCAGCTAAAGCGCGTGATCTACCTGGGCAGTTTTTCGAAGACGCTCGCGCCGAATCTGCGCGTCGGTTTTATTGCGTGCGCGCCCGAGGTGGCCAAGGCCGTCAGCGACCAGAAGATGCTGGTCGGCATGACGAGTCCGGAGTTGAACGAGCGCGTGCTGTACAAGATTCTGACCGAAGGACACTACCGGCGCCATGTCGAGCGGCTGCGGGCGCGGCTCGACGGCGTGCGCGAAAAATCCGCGCGGATGCTGGAAAAGACCGGCCTCAAGCTCTTTCTGACGCCGACGGCGGGCATGTTCGTGTGGGCGGACACGGGAGTCGACGCCGACGGACTCGCCGCGGCCGGCCACGAAGCCGGCTTTCTGCTCACGCCCGGCAGCCTTTTTTCGCCGCAACAATCGCCGACCACGTGGATGCGCTTCAACATTGCCAATTGCGGCGATCCCGAACTGGCGACATTTTTGTGCCGCTATCTCGACGGCGTTGCGCGCCGCGCCTCTTGAAACCGCGCGGATTGTCCTTATTTAGGCGGACAATCCGGCGGCATTCGCAAGAACCGATTGGCAAAAACCCGATTCGCAACAGAGAGGAAGTCCGACCATGGCACAGAAACATGAGCTTTCAGCGAGTGAACAGCTTCTGCACCTGATGATCCATTCGCTGTACAGCAACAAGGAAATCTTTTTGCGCGAGCTGATTTCCAATGCGTCCGACGCGGCCGACAAGCTGCGCTTCGAAGCCATTGAAAACAGCGGGTTGTACGAGAGCGATCCGAATCTGCGCATTCGCGTGTCGTACGACAAAGAGGCGCGCACCATCACGATCGACGACAACGGCATCGGCATGAGCCGCGACGAGGCGATCGCGAACCTCGGCACGATCGCGCGCTCGGGCACCAAGGAATTCTTCGGCAAGCTGTCGGGCGACCAGCAGAAAGACGCGGCGCTGATCGGCCAGTTCGGCGTGGGCTTTTATTCGGGCTTTATCGTTGCCGACAAGATCACCGTCGAGACGCGCCGCGCCGGCTTGCCGGCGTCGGAAGGCGTGCGCTGGGAAAGCGCGGGCGAGGGCGACTTCGCCGTCGAGCAGATCGAGCGCGCCGCGCGCGGCACGACCATCACGCTGCATCTGCGTGCGGAAGAGGATGAACTGCTGTCGTCGCATCGGCTGAAGTCGATCATTCAGCGCTATTCGGATCACGTCGCGCTGCCCATTCTGATGAAGAAGGAAGAGTGGGACGCCGAAAAGAGCGCGATGGTCACGAAGGACGAAGACGAGACCGTCAATCAGGCAAGCGCGCTGTGGACCCGCGCGAAGAACGACATCACGGACGAGCAGTACAAGCAGTTCTATCAGCATCTGTCGCACGATCACCAGGACCCGCTGACGTGGACGCACAACCGCGTGGAAGGCCGCAGCGAGTACACGCAATTGCTGTACGTGCCGACGCACGCGCCGTTCGACCTGTGGAACCGCGATCATCGCGGCGGCCTCAAGCTGTATGTGAAGCGCGTGTTCATCATGGACGACGCCGAGCAACTGCTGCCCTCGTATCTGCGCTTCGTGAAGGGCGTGGTCGATTCGAGCGATCTGCCGCTGAACGTATCGCGCGAAATTCTGCAGGAAAGCCGTGACGTCAAGGCGATCCGCGAGGGCGTGACCAAGCGCGCGCTGTCGATGCTCGAAGAGTTGGCCAACTCGGAGAACGAAGCCGATCGCGAGAAGTACGGCGGTTTCTGGAAGGAATTCGGCCAGGTGCTGAAGGAAGGCATCGGCGAAGACTTCGCGAATCGCGAGCGCATTGCCAAGCTCGTGCGCTTTGCCTCCACGCATACGGAGACGCCCGAGCAGACCGTGTCGCTCGCCGACTACGTGGCGCGCATGAAGCCCGAGCAGTCGAAGATCTACTACGTGACTGCGGACACCTGGCAGGCGGCAACGCACAGCCCGCACCTCGAAGTGTTCCGCAAGAAGGGCGTGGAAGTGCTGCTGCTGACCGACCGCGTGGACGAGTGGATGCTGTCGTTCCTGAACGAATTCGACGGCAAGCCGTTGCAAAGCGTGGCGCGCGGCGACCTCGATCTCGGCGCGCTGAACGACGAGGAAAAACAGGCGCAGGAAAAGGTCAGCGAAGAACTCAAGCCGCTCGTCGAGAAGATGAAGGACGCGTTGAAGGACAAGGCCAAGGACGTGCGCCTCACGTTCCGCCTGACCGATTCGCCGTCGTGCCTCGTTGCCGACGAAGGCGAAATGAGCGGCTACCTGCAGCGCATGCTCAAGGCTGCGGGTCAGCAGGCGCCGTCGTTCCACCCGATTCTCGAAGTGAATCCGGAACACGCTCTCGTGAAGGGCTTGCACGCGGACAGCGCCAACTTCGACGACTGGTGTCACCTGCTGTTCGACCAGGCGTTGCTCGCCGAAGGCGGCGCGCTCGAAGATCCGGCCAGCTTTGTGAAGCGCACCAACACGTTGTTGCTCGCGCGCGCGAATGCCGCCTGATTGGGCGATGATTGCATAGCGTCGCGCAGACGCTTTATGTCCTCGCGACTCGGAATGCGCTGCTTCGGCAGCGCATTTTTTTCGCCTTCTCATTCGTGCGCGTGTTTTAACGCTCCAGTGTCAGCGCGTGTAAATGCCGCACTTGCGCAAGCACACTGCCGGCCAATTCCTTAGCCTCGAAACTCGAGTGGTGATCGGCGAGCACTTTTGCCGCGAGGCTGCCAATGGCCGCGCTGCTTTGCTTCGACGTGTGGTGCTGCGCGAGCGCCGAGCCGGCTAGCTCTTTCTCGATATGCGTGGCGCCCGGACGATGCAATACGACCGACGCAAGATGCGCGATCCGGTCAGATGTTTCCTTCGCGTTTGTAGTATTCAATCTGCCTCCCTGCTGCTAGTTGTTGATTTGCTGGACGCCCCTCGGCCGTCTTCGATCAGGGCGGAATTCATTATGGTTAACTAACTAAAATTTATCAACGACCATAAATTGAGATTGGTTTATGAGATGCCGCGCGCGGCATTATCTTGGGAATCGCGCTTCGAACCGGAGGCTTGAAGAACCACCTTGGTTCCTTCGGGCCGCTTTGTGTACCTGGCCGCGCGCGTCGAATGTGGAATGTGTTTTGTGACTCAAGCGCATACACCTGCGCAGCGCGGCATCTTGTAAATTTTTATGTCCGATTCCGCTGTGGCCGCCCCGGCCGTTATGGTCAATGTGACAACGCGTCTGGAGACCGTGCATCTTCTGTGGTCGATACTGCGCGAAGAGGGTTTCGAGCCCGCCATATCGCGTGCCGCCGAGCTGGCCGCCGCGGGCGTGACACCTCAATTGCACGCCGACCTGCACGCGAGCGCGGGGAATTTCGAGCTGGCGTATCACAGCGCATCGCAAGCACAAGCGGGCGAGAACGGCGCGCGCCATGCCCGCGTTGCGTTGTTCGCCGACGCACTCGGGCGCGGCGAAGTCGCGCGGCATCACAGTGAGCTGGCAGTCGCCGCGCAGCCGCCCACCGCGACGCTTGAATGGGCCGCCTGGCTCATCAACGATTGCGGAGCGCATTCCGCGGCGGCGCACATGTTACGCGCGTATCGGCAGCGCGAACCGGAGGATGCGCACGGGCCGTGGTGGCTTGCTATTTCGCTTGGCGCGCTAAGCGGCCCCGGTGTGCGCGACGAGCGGCGCGTGGCGCTCGCGCAAGCTTATACGCTCGACGCCGCTGTCGACCCCGCGTTGCCCTTGCAACTTGCATTGGCTTTGCGCGAGGCGCGCGACTGGGCCGCGCTCGAACATCTTTCCCGCGACATGCTGACGCGCAATCCCGCTGATGCGGAAATGGCCTGGCAGCTCAGTCACGCGCAATGGCAATGCAACGACGCGGCGGCCGCCGAGGCGACCATGCGCGCCGCTAACGCCGCTTCGCCTGGTAACGCAGACGTACTCGCCGCGATCGGCTTCTATCTGTGCGAGCAGGCGCGCTACGAGGAAAGCGAGGCCATGCTGCATCAAGCCCTCGCGGCGAACCCCCACGCGGTGACGCCCGCGGTCGATCTCGCCGATCTCGAACTGCGGCGCGGCTTCTGGACAAGCGGCTGGAAGCGTTTCGAGGCACGCCTCGCGCGCGACGACCGCGAGCCGAACAACATCGTTTCGGTCATGGCGCGCC
The DNA here is from genome assembly GCF_000172415.1 of Paraburkholderia graminis C4D1M. GTDB lineage: Bacteria > Pseudomonadota > Gammaproteobacteria > Burkholderiales > Burkholderiaceae > Paraburkholderia > Paraburkholderia graminis. The sequence goes on along the minus strand of NZ_ABLD01000004.1, from coordinate 190,830 downwards.
TCTGTCCGCGTCGGCGCGGCGAGACGCTCGCGAGCAAGACGCTCGTGGTGCACAGCGAACTGGGCAATGGCGATGACATCCACATGGTCCGCTATGTGCCGCAACTCGCTGCACGCGTGCGCGCCGAGGGCAGGCGGCTCGTGCTGTGCGTGCGCAAATCGTTGCAACCGCTGCTTGGTCGTTTCTACGAGGACTGTGTATCGATCGAGGACGGCCCGCTCGGCGCGCCCGATTACAGCCTGCCGATGATGAGCTTGCCGCTCGTTTTGAATTTGCAGCCAGAGCAGGTGCGCGGCGGTGCCTATCTTCGCGCCGATCCGGGCAAGGCGGCGCTCTGGCGCGAGCGGCTTCGCGCGCACGCGCCGCAAGCGCGGCTGCATGTGGGCCTCGTGTGGGCGGGCAGCCCGACGCATCGCCGCGATGACAAGCGCTCGATTGCGCGCGCTGCGCTTGAGCCGCTGCTGTCGCTCGCCGATGTCGCGTTCTATTCGCTTACGCCAGGACGCGCAGCCGACGTCGCTGTGATGACCGCGCAGGGGCATCGCGTATTCGATATGACGGCGGATTATCAGACGGGTTTCGACGATGTCGCAGCTCACCTTATGGCGCTCGATGCGCTCGTCACGATCGACAGCGCGCCGCTGCATCTCGGCGGCGCGCTCGGGCGGCCGGTGTTGGGCATGCTCGATCACGTGCCGCATTGGGCGTGGGGCAACGAGGAGACGCAAGCCTGGTACGACTCGCTGGAACTTTTCAGGCAGCCGCAGCCTGGGCAATGGGCGCCGGTGGTCGAACGCGTGACGGCGCGTCTGCAAACGCTGATGGCTGAGGACGCAAGCAACGTCGTTTCTGGCGCCGTCGCGCATCCCGTTGCGAACGGTTGATGGCGAGCCAGTCATGAGTAGTCCAGCATCAGCGGGTTCGTCCCCGAGCCAGAAGCTGTCAGACGATGCCGACGCATTGCATCAACTCGGTCTTGCGTCTTTCCGCGACGGCGCGCTCGAGCTAGCCTGCGAGCAACTCGATCGCGCATTGAATGCCGCACCGGAGCGAGCCGACATCTGGGAGCACCGCGGGCTGCTTGCGGCGCTGCGCGGCGACCGGATTGCGGCCGAGGCGTTCTATTATCGGGCGCTCGGCATGAGCGGCGGCAGTGCCAGTCTGCATCGGAATCTCGCGGACTGCCTGAAGGTTTCTGCACGCCTCGGCGAGGCGCGCCGGCATTATCTGAGCGCGCTCAGTTTCGAGCCGACGCTGCATCATGCGGTTCGCGCACTCGCGGAAATCTGCACGCAGCGAGAGCAGCATGCCGAGGCAGCGGACTTTTGGCTGCGTGCTTGGGCGTTGGACGCGTCGAACGTTGCAGACGCGTCGGCGCTGATCGCGGCATTATCCAAAGCTCAGCGCGATCCGGAACTCCACGCGCTATTGCCCGCGCTGCGCGCACGTTGTTCTGCCGATTCCGCGGCGCTTCGTCAACTCGCGTTCGCTTTGAACAGCGCGCAGCGTTTTGCCGATGCGCTCAGCGTCGCGAGGCAGGGCATCGGCGTCGATCCGCACGACGGCTGGCTGCATCACAACGCATCATTTGCACTCAACATGCTGGGCGAGTTCGAGCAGATGCACAGGCATAGCGCGGAGGCCGCGCGCCTGATGCCCGGCAATGCGCTGATGCAGTTCAACCTCGCCGCGGCACAGCTTCGCGCGGGCGATTTCGAGCAAGGTTGGAAGCAGTATCGTTGGCATGACGAACTGCCCGAAAACCACAGCCTGGTTCGGCCGGCTTATCCGCAGTGGCAAGGCGAGCGGTTGCTCGGCTGCCGGTTTCTGCTGGTCGGCGAACAGGGACTGGGCGATCAGATCCAGTTTCTGCGCATGGCCGCCTGGCTGCATCGGCGAGGCGCGCAAGTGGACGTCTGGGTCGACGAGCCGCTCGGCGAAGTAGCGCGCCACGCGGCCGGCGTGCATGCCGCGTGGACCACTGCGCCGCCTGGTCCGTACGACTACTGGTGCCGCATGCTGCAGATGCCCGCGCGTATGGACCTGGAACTGTGCATGTTGCCGCTCGCCACGGCGTACCTGCAAGCGGAGCCCGCGAAGCTGCAGTTCTGGCGTAACCGAGTGCAGGCGCTAAGTACCGGGCAGGCGCATCGGCCATTGAGAAAGCGCGTGGGCATCGTATGGGCAGGCAATCCTGGATATGAACTCGATCGCTATCGGTCGATTCCGCTTCGACAATGGCGGGCGCTTCTCGATCAGCCTGGCGTGCGTTGGTTTTCGTTACAGAAGGGCGACGTGCAACACGACCCGGCGGTTGGGCCAGAGGGTATAGAGATACATATGTTCGGCCCTGAGATTCATGGCTTCGCGGACACGCTCGCGATCGTTCAATCGCTGGATCTTGTAATCACGGTGGACACGGCGGTTGCACATCTGGCGGGCGCGTGCGGCACGCCGGTCTGGGTGCTGGTGCCCACATTCACGGATTGGCGCTGGATGGTCGCGCGCGACGATAGTCCGTGGTATCCGTCAATGCGCCTTTTCCGACAGCGCGAGTTGAACCAGTGGGACGCAGTGCTGGCTGATGTCGCGCAAGCGCTGCGGGAGTATGTCGGGGAATGAGCCGGATGCGTGGGGCGCATCCGGCTTGAGGTTTGCGACCCGGCGCGATGCTCCGGGTTTCGGGCGGCCGGGCCGAAGACGATGCCTTTACTTCTTGCCCATCAACGTTTCCATCGTCTCGCCGCGCACGACGATTTCCGTGCGACGGTTAAGCGCGCGTCCTTCCGGCGTGTCGTTGCTCGCGATCGGATTGTTGTACGCATTGCCCTTCGTGCGGACACGCTCCATCGGCACACCGCGTCCGACAAGCGCGTAACCCACGGCGACCGCTCGCGCTTCCGAGAGTTGCTGGTTGTATTCGAGCGTGCCGACATTGTCCGTATAACCTTCGACGATGATCGGTTTCTTGCTGCGCTTGAGCAGCACGGCGGAACGGTCGACGACCGCGCTCGCATCGGCGCGCACTGCCGACTTGTCGAAGTCGAACAGCGCTTTCTCGGGCAGCTTGACGGCGACGCCGTCCGCGACGGGCGCGACCTCGATGCCCGCGGCCCGGTTCAACGACGTCTCGGTGTCGCGGTTCAGCGGCGCGCTGCAACCTGCCATCAACAGTACCGACATTGCGCAGGCGCTGGCAGCCAGAAGTTTTTTCATGTTTGTCCTCTCGTTCGTTTGCGGATCAGGGGCGAGCCCGTCGACAGTGGGCGAATCGCCGGTTCGTAAAGCACGGAGGTTGTATCGTGCGTCGCGGTCGGCAGAGAATCGGACCTTTCCGAAATCGAGGGCATGATTCAGCGGTTTGATGCTTATGCGGCCGTTATCGCTGATTGGCGGAAAATGCGCGTGCGCGCTAGGGAATGGTCCGACAGGCGCGCCGTTATAATCCGAATCCATGTCTATCCGTTTCGATGCCGCCGACGCGCACTGGCGCGTCGCTCCCTTGCCTGGCTTTAGCGCTGCGCAGAAAGACTGGTTGACCCGCGGTGGTTCGTTGACCGCGCATCTGCGCGCGCTCGGCGCGGTCGCGGTGCGCGTCACGCGTGAAGGCGTGGCCTTGCCGTGGGCCGACGAGCACGCCGCGCTGGGTCTTCGCATGCGCTCGCCGGTGTGGTTGCGCGAGGTCGTGTTGTCGGTCGATGCCGTGCCGTTCGTCGCCGCGCACAGCGTCGCGCCTCTCGCCGCGAGCGTCGGCGTGTGGCAGGCCACGCGGCGTTTGCGCACGCGGCCGCTCGCCGAACTGTTGTATAGCGACAGCGGCGTCGCGCGTTCGGCGCTGGTCAGCCGGCGCGTGACCGCGCGACATCCGCTGTACCGGCTCGCCGCGCGCGAAGTCGACGGGACGCCGCCGCATGCGTTGGTCGCGCGCCGCTCCGTGTTCGAGCGGCATGGCGCGCCGCTGATGGTCACCGAATGTTTTTTGCCGGCGCTGTGGGCGCATGTCGCCGCGCTGTCGAAGCGCGAGCGCGAGGTCCGTCCCGATTTGAACGCCACCGATGCGGCCGACGTGATTAACGCAGGCCATCCGCGCTGGCGCGAACACGGCCGCCCGCTCGAGCACACGGCTTCGCGCGCGCATCCCGCGACGCGTGCGGCCGGCGAACGGAGCCGCTGAATGTTGCGCGGCTTTCCTCCCGTCGTCGCGGCCGACACGCACACGCTGATTCTCGGCAGCTTTCCCGGCGAGGCGTCGCTTGCGGCGACGCAGTACTACGCGCATCCGCGCAATCAGTTCTGGCGCCTGCTTGGCGCGATACTCGACGAGCCGCTCGCCGAACTCGCTTACGAAGAGCGGCTGCGGCGGCTCCTGTCGCACGGCATCGGCGTGTGGGACGTGCTCGCCGCATGTCATCGCGAGGGCAGTCTCGATGCGGCGATCCGCAACGCGCAGCCGAACGACTTTGCTTCGCTGCGCGAGCACTCGCCGACGCTGCGCAAAGTCTGCTTCAACGGCAAGACCGCCGGCCGCTTCGCGCCCGTGATCGGCGCGGCGGGTTACACGACGCTCGTGCTGCCTTCGTCGAGTCCCGCGAATGCTATGCTCTCGTTCGATCAAAAATTGCGCCTGTGGCGCGACATCCTTACATGACGAAACTCATCAAGCGCGCGTCGGCTGAAGCGCGTGCATTCCGCAATCGCAACGCCGATGGCGCGGGCAAACACGCAACGGCGCGCAACAAGAATCGCGCGTCGCATAACAACGACCTGCGCGACGACCTCCACGACGCGCCGCAAATCGAAGCGCCGCGCAAGCCGCGCTTTGCGCCGGTCACGTTCTCGGAAGAGGGCGGCGTGCGCTATCTGCACTTCGGCACGGAATGGGTGCAAGGCGCGATGCGTCTGCGCAAGCCCGACCACATCGAGCTCGAATACGCGCAGCAAATGATGGCGTGGCTGCTCTTCATCCAAACGCCGAAGCGCATCGTGCAACTCGGGCTCGGCGCCGCTGCGCTGACCAAGTTCGCGCACCGCTTCCTGAAGCGCGCGAAGGTCGAGGCGGTCGAAGTGAACCCGGCCGTCGTAATCGCCGCGCGCACGATGTTCGAGCTGCCGCAAGACGACGCGCGCCTCACCGTGCACGAGACGGACGCGTGGGACTTCGTCAACGACCGCGCGAACCACGGCACGATCGGCGCGTTGCAGATCGACATTTACGATGCGACGGCGCGCGGTCCCGTGCTCGACAGCGTCGGCTTTTACCGTGCGGCGCGCGCGTGTCTGACGGATGCGGGCGTGGTCACGGTCAATCTGTTCGGCGATCATCCGAGCTTCGTGCGCAATATGAAACGCCTGAACGAAGCGTTCGACGGCCGTGTGGTCGCGCTGCCCGAAGTGCACGACGGCAACCGCATCGCGATCGCGTTCTCCGGTCCCGCGCTCGACGTGCCGTTCACGGCGCTGCAAGCGCGCGCGAAGCTGATCGAAGCCGAGCTCGGCTTGCCGGCGCGCAAGTGGATCAAGGGGCTGCAGGAGTCGACGGGACAGACGGGCGCGTCGTTCGCCATCTGATCCCGGCCAGTCGCAGGGAAGTGCCGGATCGCGAAGGTCCGGCATCGTAACCAGCCAACCGTCGCATTCCAGCGACACTTTGCGGGCCCGCCATCCGTCGCGCATCGAAGCGGCGCGGGACTCGCTCGACGATTCGGGAAGGTCGCCAGAACCACCAGCGCAACCGCGCAAACCACGAGCGTTCGACCACGGCGCCGTGCATCGGCGTCGGCTGCTTCAGTTGTTTCCACCTCCGCACCGGAATCCGCAGCGCCATCCGCCTCCGCTAAAACACCACCCCACGCACTCCAGCACCCGCGCCTTCGCCTCGGGGTCGTCCCTGCTTGACCGCACGTTCGCGGCTCCTATACTCTTTCGAAGCTTTCGGGGCACTCGTGTCCCATGCGGGGCGATCCTCCGCGGGCGTGCTACCGCGAGGCGGCTCTCCGCTTTGGGGGTTCACCACCCGTCGAACACGGGCCAACATTTCAATAATAGGGAAGAGGAGACGTCATGGCTCACGACGCCGACGCGAACAAGGCCAGCAAGCACTGGCTCTGGTTGTTGCTGTTGCCCTGGATCGCCATGGTCTGGGTGCCGTCGTATAACAAGGTCGAACCGGTGCTGTTCGATTTTCCGTTCTTCTACTGGTATCAGCTCCTCTGGGTGCTGATCAGCGCGGTCATCACGGCGATCGTGTACTTCAAGACCAAGACGCGCTCGGCGGGCCGTCCGCAAGGGGACGCACGATAATGAACGCCATCGCAACTTTCGTCTTCGTTCTGTTTTTCATCGGGGTCACGATTCTCGGCTTCGTCGCGGCGCACTGGCGGCGCGGCGATCTCGCTCATCTCGAAGAGTGGGGCCTGGGCGGCCGGCGCTTCGGCACCATCGTCACCTGGTTCCTGCTGGGCGGCGACCTGTACACCGCGTATACGTTCATCGCCGTGCCGGCGCTGGTATTCGGTGCGGGCGCAACGGGTTTTTTCGCGCTGCCGTACACGATCCTGATCTATCCGTTCGCGTTCGTCGTGTTTCCGAAGTTGTGGAGCATCGCGAAACGCCAGGGCTACGTGACGTCGGCGGACTTCGTGTCGGCTCGCTACGGCAGCCGCATGCTCGCGCTCGCAATCGCGGTGACCGGTATCGTCGCGACGATGCCGTACATCGCGCTGCAACTGGTCGGCATCGAAGTGGTGATCGGCGCGCTCGGCTTCGATACGAAGGGCTTTGTCGGCGACCTGCCGCTGATCATCGCCTTCGCGATTCTTGCCGCCTACACGTACACGTCGGGCCTGCGTGCGCCGGCGATGATCGCGGTCGTCAAGGACGTCCTGATCTACATCACGATCTTCGCCGCGATCATCGTGATTCCGCCGCAACTCGGCGGCTTCAGCCACATCTTCGGCTCGGTGCCGCCGGCCAAGCTGCTGCTGAAAGCGCCGGACGTGTCGAGTCTGAACGGCTATAGCGCGTACGCGACGCTCGCGGTCGGTTCGGCGCTCGCGCTGTTCCTGTATCCGCACTCGATCACGGCGGTGCTGTCGTCGAAATCGGGCAACACGATCCGCCGCAACATGGCGATGCTGCCGGCTTACTCGCTGGTGCTCGGCCTGCTCGCGCTGCTCGGCTTCATGGCGCTCGCTTCGGGCGTGAAGGACATGCCGGAATTCGCGCCGTACTTCAAGGCGTTCGGCCCGAACTTCGCGGTGCCGGCGCTGTTCCTGCACTTCTTCCCGTCGTGGTTCGTCGGCGTGGCGTTCGCGGCGATCGGCATCGGCGCGCTGGTGCCGGCGGCGATCATGTCGATTGCGGCAGCGAACCTGTACACGCGCAACATCCACAAGGAGTTCGTGAACCGCAACATGACGCACGAGCAGGAGACCAACGTCGCGAAGCTGGTCTCGCTGATCGTCAAGGTCGGCGCGGTCGCGTTCATTCTGGCGTTGCCGCTCACGTATGCGATCCAGTTGCAGCTGCTCGGCGGTATCTGGATCATCCAGACGCTGCCGGCCATCGTTCTCGGACTGTACACGCGCGTGCTCGACTATCGCGGCTTGCTGATCGGCTGGGCAGTCGGCATCGCAACGGGTACGTGGATGGCGATTTCGCTGAAGCTCGCCGGCTCGATCTTCACGATTCACCTCTTCGGCATGGCGATTCCGGGCTATGCGGCGGTGTGGTCGCTGATCGTGAATCTGGTCGTGGCCGTGGTGGTGAGCCTGCTGGTGCGCGCGTTCGGCATGCAGCGCGCCGAAGACCGCACGCGTCCGGAAGATTATCTGGACGTCGTGGAAAGCTAAGACCCGACGCAACCTAACCCAGGCGCCCGCGGACGAAACTCCGCGGGCGTTTGTATTTGCGGCGCAGTCCAGGGCAGGATAGCGGAACTACCTTCGAAAGCGCCGCCGCTCCCGCCATGGCTTCTGCCGATTCCCGCACCGTCGTTCCGCGCCGCTCGGCGGTGAGCCGCATGGTTCGCGCGGTCACGTCGCCGTATTACCGCTACCGGCACGCAAAAGTGTTGCACAGTCTGCGCGTGGGACTGGCGATGCTGTTCTCGATTCTCGCGACCACGGGTATCGACATTCCGCACGGCATCTGGTCGTCGGTGACGTTGCTGGTCGTGATCGGCGGATTGCAGCATCACGGCAATATCCGCAAGAAGGCCGCGGAGCGCGCGGCAGGTACGCTGCTGGGCGCGTCGATCGGCTTGCTGCTGATCGTGCAGCAGAATCTCATCGGCTCGTTGCCGCTGACGTACGTGCTGATGTCGATCGTCGCCGCGATCTGCGCGTGGTTCGCTATCGGCGCGTCGGGATATATCGGCCTATTGACGGCCATCACCATGTGCATCGTCGCGGGTCATGGCGACAATGTGATCGACGTCGGCCTGTGGCGCACGCTGAACGTGCTGATCGGCATCGTGATCGCGCTCGCCTTTTCGTTCGCGTTGCCGCTGCACGCGACGTATTCCTGGCGCTACGGGATCGCGGCCAATCTGCGCGAATGCGCGCGCATCTATACGCGTTTGCTGGAAGGCGAAACCATCGGCGACGAAGAGCAGGTCAAGCGCTTTCTCGAGATCAACCGGCGGCTCGTGCAACTGCGCTCGCTGATGCCTTCGGTGGCGAAGGAAATCGATGTGCCGCAGGCGAAGCTCGAGGAGATTCAGCGCTTGCATCGCTCGGTGCTCAGTTCGCTGGAGCTGCTCGCGACCGGTCCGCTGATGCAGGCCGACGCCGCCGCGCGCGCCGCGTATGCGCAGCGATGCGGCGCGGAAGTGCGGGCCGTGCGTACGATTTTGCTGGCGATTGCGCGCGGCCTGCGCTTTGGCCGCGCGACGCATTTCGGGATTCCGGTGAGTGGTGCGTCGGCAAGCGGCGCTGCGTTGACCGATAGTGCGCACGCGTCGCCGCCCGGCTCACCGCCCGCGCCGACGACCGGCAACGCGGCGCTCGCCTTGCCGCCCGATCTGCAAGGACCGTATTGGCTCGGGCAGCGGCTCGCGGAACAGATCGAGCGCTTACGCGCGGCGCTCCTCGAGACCGAGCCGAACTGGAACATCGAGCGGCACTCGCGGATTCTGCAGAAGACCTAGGCGATGGCGGCCGACGCTAGCGCCCACCGCCGCCCACCGCGGTCTACCACCGCTCACTCATGCGGCGGCAGCGTCACCATCCACATCAGACCGAAGCGGTCCACGGCCATGCCGAAGCCCTTGCTCCAGAACGTTTCGCCCCAGGGCATGACGATCTGGCCGCCGTCGGCGAGCGCGTTGAAGTACTTTTGCGCCGACGCCGTATCGTCCGCGGTCAGCGACAGACTGAAGCCGCTCATCGGCTTCGCGTCCTGATCGCAGTTGCCGTCGGACGCCATCCATTGAGTCGAGCCCATCTGCACGTTCGCATGCATGATCTTTTCTTCGACGCCGGGGCGCGGCGTGTTTTGCGGATCGGGCGGCGCGTCCTTGAAACGCATCATGAACGTGACTTCGGCGCCCAGATGCTGGCGGTAATAATCGAGCGCTTCTTCGCAACGCCCGTTGAAGAATACGTACGGTTGGACTTCCATCGTCGCCTCCAGAAATAAGGATGTGAATGCCCGCGCTGCCAGACGGCAAAGGAAACTGCGGAAACCGCGGGCGTGCAGACCATTTTAGGCAACGGCGCTCGGGCGTTTGTGACTTTGTGTCGTGCGGAAAAGACGACTCGCACGATCACCGCGCTGCACAAAAAAACGAGTGAATCAGCCGATAAAACGACCGGCCGTAAACAGCAAACGGCCCCGAACCGCAAGGTTCGGGGCCGCCTGATTGAATCGCACGATGGATGGCGGCGAGTCTGCCGCCCAGCGCCTTAACGCAGCGCTTCGATCAGCTTTTCCAGCTTGACTGCGTCCGCCGCAAACGCGCGGATGCCTTCGGCCAGCTTTTCGGTTGCCATCGCCTCATCGTTGACGAGGAAGCGGAACGACGATTCGTCGACCGGCACTCGCTCGATATTGGCGTCCTGCGAGCTTTCCGGCGAGAGCTTGCGCTCCACCTTGTCCGTGCTTTCATGCAGCTTTTGCAGCAGATCCGGACTGATGGTCAGCAGATCGCAGCCGGCCAGTTCCAGAATCTGCCCCGTGGTGCGGAAGCTCGCGCCCATCACCTCGGTCTTGTAGCCGAACTTCTTGTAGTAGCCGTAAATGCGGCGCACCGACTGAACGCCCGGGTCGTTCGCACCGCCGTCTTTCGCTTCGTCCCACGCGCTGCCGGCATTTTTCTTATACCAGTCGTAAATGCGTCCGACGAACGGCGAGATCAGCTTCGCGCCCGCTTCGGCACAGGCCGCGGCCTGGGCGAGCGAGAACAGCAGCGTCATGTTGCAGTTGATGCCTTCCTTTTGCAGCACTTCGGCGGCGCGCACGCCTTCCCACGTGGAAGCCAGCTTGATCAGCACGCGCTCGCGATCGATACCGTGCTCCTTGTACAGCGCGATCAGTTCGCGGCCCTTGGCGATCGAGGCCTGTACGTCGAACGAAAGACGCGCATCCACTTCGGTCGACACGCGGCCCGGGATGATCTTCAGGATCTCGGTGCCGAAGGCGATCAGCAACTGGTCGATGATCGCGCCCATCGGCTTCGACGCGTGATCTTTCACCGTCTTTTCGAGCAGCGGACGATAGTCGTCTTTCTGCACGGCTTTCAGAATCAGCGACGGATTGGTGGTCGCGTCCTGCGGCTTGTATTGCGCGAGCTGCTGGAAGTCGCCGGTATCGGCCACGACGGTCGTGTACTGCTTGAGTTGATCGAGTGCGGTTGTCATATTCGTGCCTTCAGGGCGCATGCGCCGTGGTTCAGGGGGAATGAGTCGCCGCCGGATTGAAAGACCGCTTCAGGCCGGCGGCCGCGAGTCACGCTGCAACGCTCACCCGATGTTGCCGGGAAACGCTGCCGGATGCTTCTATTTTATGGCGGATCGCCTGATGCAGTATTGACAGTGTGCGCCGCCGATCCGTTCACGGCTATTTCAGCGACCGTGCGCCGCGGCGCCGCACGGCTTGCGCCGCCGCGTGCTGCCGCCTGCCGCCGCTTGGCGTCAGGCACGCCGCGCATTCAACACGACCTGCGTCACCACGCCCGCGACCAGGCCCCAGAACGCGGAGCCGATGGACAGCAGCGTCAGTCCCGACGCCGTCACCATGAAGGTCACGAGCGCCGCTTCGCGCTGCCTCGCGTCCTGCATCGCGTTGGTCAGGCCGCTCATGATCGAGCCGAACAGCGCCAGCGCCGCCACGGAAACGACCAGCTCGCGCGGGAACGCCGCGAACAGCGCCGCGATCGTCGCCCCGAAAATGCCGGCGATCAGATAGAAAATGCCGCACCAGACCGCGGCCGTGTAGCGTTTGTCGCGGTTCTCGTGCGCTTCGCGGCCGGTGCAGATGGCCGCCGTGATCGCGGCAAGATTGATGCCGTGTGAGCCGAACGGCGCGAGCAGCAGCGACGCGATGCCGGTCGTCGAAATCAGCGGCGCCGAGGGCGTCGTGTAGCCGTCCGCGCGCAGCACGGCGATGCCGGGCACGTTCTGCGAAGCCATCGCGACCACGAAAAGCGGAATGCCGATGCTGATGCTCGCCGCCACCGAAAACGCCGGCATTGTGAACACGGGATGCGCGAGCGCGATCTGAAAGTGGCTGAAATCGAGCAGGCCGAACGCGCCCGCGGCAACGGTGCCGGCGATCAGCGTCGCCGGAATCGCATAGCGGGGCGTGACGCGTTTGACGATCAGATAGGTCAGAAACATCGTCAGCACGAGCGCGGTCTGGAACTGCGCGGCGCGAAATATCTCAATGCCGATCTCGAACAGGATGCCCGCCAGCAAGGCCGACGCGATGCCCGCCGGAATTTTCTTCATCAGCGTATCGAACCATCCTGTCAGACCGACCACGGTCAGCAGCAACGCGCAGACGATAAACGCGCCGATCGCCTCCGCGTAAGGCACATGCGGCAGCGACGAGACGAGCAGCGCCGCGCCGGGCGTCGACCATGCAATGACGATCGGCGCGCGAAAGCGCAGCGACAGCCCGATTGTGCAAACCGCCATGCCGATCGACAACGCCCAGATCCACGACGAAATCTGCGCGTTGCTCAGGTGCGCGGCCTGGCCCGCCTGAAACATCAGCACGAGCGAACTCGTGTAGCCCGTCATCATCGCGACGAAGCCGGCGACGATGGCCGATAGGGAGGTGTCGGCGAACGGATTGAAGCGGCGCGGCGCGATGCCGGAGTTGGCCAGTTCAGGCGATGACGAGCGGTTCATGCCAATGCTTTCTTGTCGTTGAGAGTGGGGCGGGTGGGGCGGGTGCGTCTCGGTGGGTCTATTTGCTCAGCATGCGCATCGCGGACTCGAGGCCCGCGAGCGTGAGCGGATACATGCGGTGGCCGAGCACGTCGCGAATCGCGCTGACCGACTGGCGATACGCCCACAAGCCTTCCGGTTCGGGATTGAGCCACGCGTGATGCGGGAAATGATCGGCGAGGCGGCGCAGCCACACGGCGCCGGCCTCGGTGTTGTTGTATTCGACGGAGCCGCCCGGTTGCAGCACTTCGTAAGGGCTCATGGTCGCGTCGCCGACGAAGATCAGCTTGTAGTCGGACGTGAACTTGTGCAGCACGTCCCACGTCGGCGTGCGCTCGGCGTGACGGCGGCGGTTGTTCTTCCACAGGAAGTCGTAGACGCAGTTGTGGAAGTAATAAAACTCGAGGTGCTTGAACTCGGCCTTCGCGGCGGAAAAGAGCTCCTCGGTGCGCTTGATGTGATCGTCCATCGAGCCGCCGACGTCGAGCAGCATCAGCACCTTCACCTTGTTGTGCCGCTCGGGCACCATCTTCAGGTCGAGCCAGCCGGCGTTCGCGGCGGTGCTGCGGATCGTGTCGGGCAGGTCGAGCTCTTCGGCCGCGCCTTCGCGCGCGAAGCGGCGCAAGCGGCGCAGCGCCACCTTGATGTTGCGCGTGCCGATTTCCACCTGATCGTCGTAATCGCGATAGGCGCGCGCTTCCCAGACCTTGACCGCCGTGCGATTGCCCGCCGAGTCGCCGCCGATGCGCACGCCTTCCGGGTTATAGCCGCCATTGCCGAACGGCGACGTGCCGCCAGTGCCGATCCATTTATTGCCGCCCTCGTGCCGCTCTTTCTGTTCGTCGAAGAGCTGCTTCAGGCGTTCCATCAGCTTGTCGATGCCGCCCATCGCTTCGATCTGCGCTTTTTCTTCCGGCGACAGATCGCGTTGCAGTTTCTTTTTCAGCCAGTCGAGCGGGACGTCGAAGGCAAGCTCGGAAGCCTTGGCGACGCCGTTGAAATACGCGCCGAACGCCTGGTCGAACTTGTCGAAATACTGCTCGTCCTTCACGAGCGTCATGCGCGCGAGGTAGTAGAAATCGTCGAGCGACGGCGCGATCACGTTGGCTTTGAGCGCCTCGAGCAGCGTCAGGTATTCCTTCACCGACACGGGCAGCTTCGCGGCGCGCAGCGAGTAGAAGAAGTCGATCAGCATGCTGGGTCCTCTGCGGCGCGAGCACTCAGGAGCGCCCGATATCGCTCAATAGGGATTCAACGGTTATTGCGATTCATGAAAATGAGCCGCTCGAAGAGGCTCACGTCCTGCTCGTTCTTCAGCAGCGCGCCGGCGAGTGGCGGGATGATCTGCTTCTGATCCGACGAGCGCAGCGCTTCGGGCGGAATGTCTTCGGCGAGCAGCAGCTTGAGCCAGTCGAGCAATTCCGACGTGGACGGCTTCTTTTTCAGCCCCGCCACGTTGCGCAGTTCGAAGAAGCTCTGCATGGCCGCGGCCAGCAGGTCCTTCTTGATGCCGGGGTAATGCACCTCGACGATCTGCTGCATCGTGGCCGGATCGGGAAACTTGATGTAGTGGAAAAAGCAGCGGCGCAAAAACGCGTCGGGCAACTCTTTCTCGTTGTTCGACGTGATGATGACGAGCGGACGCTGCTTCGCGCGGATCAGCTCGTGCGTCTCGTACACGTAGAACTCCATGCGGTCGAGTTCGCGCAGCAGGTCGTTCGGAAATTCGATGTCGGCCTTGTCGATCTCGTCGATCAGCAGCACGGTTTGCTCGTCCGACTCGAACGCCTGCCAGAGCACGCCCTTGACGATGTAGTTGCGGATGTCCTTGACGCGCTCGTCGCCGAGTTGGGAATCGCGCAGGCGCGAGACCGCGTCGTATTCGTACAGGCCTTGCTGCGCCTTGGTGGTCGACTTGATGTGCCACTGCAGAAGCGGCATGCCGAGCGCCGCGGCGACTTCTTCGGCCAGCATGGTTTTCCCGGTGCCCGGCTCGCCTTTGATCAGCAACGGGCGCTTGAGCGTCATCGCGGCGTTGACCGCGAGCTTGAGGTCGTCGGTGGCGACGTACTGCGATGAGCCTTCGAAACGCATGGCGAGGTGCTCTCTGGCGTGGGAAAAAACCCAGTATAAGTCAGAAGCCCTGTTGCCCTGAAACCGCCTCGCGTAAGGTTGCAGCCGCGCTGTGGGCGGTGCTTCGCGTGGCCGCGCAAACGTGACGCAGCCCGGCTCGGCGCCGTGCGCAGGCAGCCGCGCCGGCCCGTGCGCCCCGCGCGGTGGACGTTCGGCGCGGCGTCGCGGTACAATTAGCCCGATTTTTTTGGCCTGCGTGGCTCCCTATAAGAAAAACGGCGCGGGCCGTTGCCTTTTTGGGCGCCCGTTTCCCCTCAAGCCAGGTTACATGCTATGAACAAATTCGTCGGCAAACACGTCGTGATCGCAGCGCTGTCGGTGCTCGCGGGCTATGCGGCCAGTGCGCAGGCAGCGGATGTCGTCGGCAACGCGAAAGCGGGCCAGGGCAAGGTCGCGATGTGTATTGGCTGCCACGGTATCCCTGAATATCGCACGGCTTATCCTGAGGTGTATCGCGTGCCCATGCTAGGCGGCCAGAATCAGGCGTACCTCGAAAACGCGCTGCGCGGCTACAAGAAGGGCGACCGCCACTTCGAAACGATGCACGCGATCACCGCGTCGCTATCGGATCAGGACATCGCCGACATCGCTGCTTACTACGCGGCGCAAAATTCCTCATCGAAAAACAATCCCGACAAGTGACCGGCTGCGGTTATCCAACCAGTCACACGGCTATTAAATTCGCGGGATAGGAGAATTCATGAATAAGCCCCAACAGGCACTCCACACGGTGTTCAAGGCTGCATGCGCGTCGGCGGCAGTATTCGGTCTGGTTGCAGCGAGCGTCGCCCACGCGGCCGACGCCGGCAACGGCAAGGTGCTGTCCGAGAGCCACAACTGCGCGGCATGCCACGGTCCGAACCTGAACAAGCCGGTGAGCCCGGAGTATCCGAAGCTCGCCGGTCAGCACGCCGATTACGTTTACTGGGCGCTGCGTCAGTATCAAATGGGCAACGGCAACCCGCACATGGGCCGCAACAACGCGATCATGCAGGCTCAGGTGCAAAGCCTGTCGCAATCGGACATGAAAGACATCGCCGCTTATGTCGAATCGCTGAAGGGCGATCTGGTGCAGAAGAAGTAAGCGCGCCGCCGTTTGAGCGATCGATTGCAAAACACCCCGCTTTTCGCGGGGTGTTTTGCTTTGGCGCACAGGTTTCAGGTTCGCGCTGTGCGGCGTTAGTCGCGTGTCGCGCGCCGTTCGATCCGTTGCAGATACGCGTCGGTGTCCGGCGGCAGGCCGGTGCGCTGCGCTTCCCAGATGGTTTCGCCGAGGCACTCCATGATCGCGTGCTGCGCGTCGTGTGCGGAGCCGAGGCGCGCGGCAAGGCGCTCATGCGCCGCGCGGATGCCAGGCGGCTGATCGATCGACAACTGCTCGCTGATGGCCAGATGCATCGACAGATGCAGGAACGGATTGGTCTGTCCGCGCTCGGGCGAGTAGTCCTGCGCTTGGGCGGCCTCGGCATCGGTCAGCTCCGCGTGATACTCGGGATGCTCGGCGATCCAGTCGGCGGCCATCGCTTCGAGCGGCGTCAGGATCGCGCCTTCGCGCTGCTTGCGCCAGGTCTCGGTGAAGAATTGACGGACTTCGTCGCGGCTCGGATTGAACATCGTGGGACGGGTGTCTTGAGTGGGGAGTGGGAGTGGGAGAAGCATGCGGCGCACAGCATGCAGCGCACACGAGCGATCATTTTACGCGCCACTGCCGTGGTCCGCTGAGCGTGCGTCCGCTGAGCGTGGGTTCGCTGAACGTGCGCCGGCTCAAAGATCGGGCGGTGGCGTCTTCGGCCGGAACTCGCACAGCGGTTCGATCGCGCAATGCCAGCACTCGGGCCGGCGCGCCTTGCAAACATAGCGGCCGTGCAGGATCAGCCAGTGATGCGCGTCCTTCTTGAACTCGTCGGGCGTGAATTTTTCGAGCGCCGCTTCAACCGCGCGGACGTCCTTGCCGGGAGCAAGCCCGGTTCGATTCGCAACCCGAAAGATGTGCGTGTCGACGGCGATGGTCGGATGACCGAACGCCGTATTCAGAATCACATTCGCCGTCTTGCGTCCGACGCCCGGCAGGCTTTCCAGCGCCTCGCGGTCCTCGGGCACCTCGCCGCCGTACTGCTCGATGAGGATGCGGCAAGTCGCGATCACGTTCTTCGCCTTGTTGCGGTACAGGCCGATCGTCTTGATGTAGTTCGCGACGCCTTCCTCGCCGAGTTCGAGCACCTTCTGCGGCGTATTCGCGACCGGAAACATCTTGCGCATCGCCTTGTTGACCGAGACGTCCGTGGCCTGCGCCGACAGCAGCACGGCAATCAGCAGTTCGAACGGTGTCGTGTACTCCAGTTCGGTGGTGGGATGCGGATTGAGGCTCTGAAGCGTTTCGTAGATGGCGCGGCGTTTGTTCGCGTTCATGCTGGGCGGGCTGAGTGGGCGGAGGCGGTTGCAGTTGGCGTTAGCGTGGATTGCGCGTGCCGGCCGGGATTGGCGGCGTGTTCGCGGCGGCGGTGTCGGTGTCGGCGTTGTTGTTGTCGTTGTTGTCGGCGAGTCGAAGGCGGCGTCGGCGCGCTTCCGCTGCGTCGATTTGCGCCTGCACGTCCGCGCTGACGTGCTCGGTGTTCAACGGCGCCTGGCCTTTGGCCGCCAGTTCTTCCTTCTTCTTACGCGCGCGTTCGAGCGCGGCCTGGATGATCGCGCGCTTCTTCGCTTCGGCGTCGTCAGTTGCAGGTGCGGACGATGCCGCAGGTGCTGACGCAGACGCACCCGCCGGCGGCGCACTGGCCGGCGGTTCACCAACAGCCGTGCCAACAGCGCCCGCGCTGCTTCGTCGCGCCGCAACACGCGCTTCGGCGGCTTCGCGTTCCTGCGCGAGACGCGCGTCGCGTCGCTCGTGACGTTCGCGCGCCGCGTCGGCCTTCGGCTGGCTCCATGCGTCCCACCCGGTCGCCTCGCCGGTGACGGGCTGCATCGAAATGCAATCGACGGGACACGGCGGCACGCACAGGTCGCAACCCGTGCACAGCTCGGCGACGACCGTATGCATGTGTTTCGGTGCCCCAACTATTGCGTCGACGGGACACGCCTGCATGCACAATGTGCAGCCAATGCAGATGTGCTCGTCGATGACCGCGAGCGGCCGCGGCCGTTCGACGCCATTGGCGGGATTAAGCGGAATCACCGGCTTGCCGAGCAGGGCGGCCAGCCGCGCGACGCCTTCGGCACCGCCCGGCGGGCACTGGTTGTAGCTCGCTTCGCCGCACGCGACGGCCTCGGCATACGGACGGCAGGCCGGATAACCGCACTTGGTGCATTGCGTCTGGGGAAGCAGATCTTCGATGCGATCTGCGAGTGTTTTAATCAGTGTCACGGTCACAAGGTGGGGCGAAGCAAGGCCGGGCAGGGGACTCGCAGGCGACTCAAGCGCGTCTCGGCGGGCGGCCGCACAGCTTGAACTAAGCACCACATTATCGCCGATTTCCCCAATTGCCATCCGCAATCCATGTGCCATAATCGAAGCGCCTTTTTCGAAAGACCGCAGAAGGGTTTTCCCTCCAACCAGCCGTCCAGTGCTGTCGGTGCAAGGCCCGAGGAGAGGCCGGCGGTGCGATCCGGATAACGCGGCTCACGAAGACCATGCCACCATGAATCAGCCGAAAATCAAAAGAGATCCTGAAGGCACCCGGCGCCGCATTCTGCTTGCGGCAGCCGAAGAGTTCGCAAATGGTGGGCTATTCGGCGCGCGCGTCGATCAGATCGCCCGCCGCGCGGAGACGAATGAGCGCATGCTCTATTACTACTTCGGTAGCAAGGAGCAGCTTTTCACGGCGGTACTCGAGCACGCGTTCAGCGCGCTCAACGAAGCCGAGCGCACGCTCGAGCTGAACGGCATTGCGCCGGTGGAAGCCGTTACGCGCCTCGCGCATTTTGTCTGGGATTACTACCGCGACCATCCCGAACTGCTGCGCCTCGTCAACAACGAAAATCTGCACGAGGCGCGTTATATGCAGAAGTCCACGCGCATCCGCGAAATGATTTCGCCGATCGTCGCCACGCTCGGCAGCATTCTCGAGCGAGGCCAGCGCGCGGGTCTGTTTCGCACGAACGTCGATCCGCTGCGCTTCTACGTGACGCTCTCGGGCATGGGTTACTACATCGTGTCGAACCGCTTCACGCTCGAAGCCACGCTTGGCCGCGATTTCAGCAGTCCGGGCGAACGCAGCGAAGTGATTCAGATGAACACCGAACTGCTGCTTGCGTATCTGTTGCGGAAGTAGGGCGGCGTCTTGCTTTGGACTTGATAGACCCGCATTGCCTCGAGATGCACGCATAAGCAAACGGCCTCCGTCAGGAGGCCGTTTCATATGCTGCATAGCGTGAGCCGCGTTCAGACTTCGGCTTTTTCCTTCACGACCTTCGGCGCCTTGTTGTGCTCGAGGATGAAGTCGCGCAACTGCGGATAGATGATCGTGCGCCAGCGGCGGCCCGAAAAAATACCGTAGTGGCCGCACTTCTCAGCCGTGAAGTGACGCCTGTGCTTCTCCGGAATGCCGGTGCACAGCTCGTGTGCGGCATAGGTCTGGCCGTCGCCGGAAATATCGTCCAGCTCGCCCTCGATCGTGAAGAGCGCCGTCTTCGTGATGTCCTGCGGCCGCACGCGTTCGCCGGCCACGTCCCACGTGCCCTCGGCGAGACTGAATTCCTGGAACACGACGCGGATCGTGTCGAGGTAATAGTCGGCGTCCATGTCGAGCACCGCGTTGTACTCGTCGTAGAAGCGGCGATGCGCTTCGGCGTCGTCTTCGTCGCCGCGCAACAGGCTCTGATAGAAGTCCCAATGCGAAGCCGCGTGACGTTCCGGGTTCATCGCGACGAAGCCGGTGTGCTGCAGGAAGCCCGGGTAGACCTTGCGGCCCACGCCCGGATAGTTCGGCGGCACCGTGAAGATCACGTTGTTTTCGAACCACTCGTACGAATGCTGCGTGGCGAGCGAGTTCACCGAAGTCGGGCTCTTGCGCGCGTCGATGGGGCCGCCCATCATCGTCATGGTGCGCGGCGTCTCTTCGCCGCGGCTCGCCATCAGCGAAATGGCGGCAAGCACCGGCACAGTCGGCTGGCACACCGAGATCACATGCAGATTCTTCGCGCCGATGTGGCGGATGAAATCCTGAATGTAGGCGACGTAATCGTCCAGATGAAACTCGCCGTCTTCCAGCGGGACCATGCGCGCGTCGATCCAGTCTGTCAGGTAAACCTTATGGTCCTGGAGCAGCGTGCGCACTGTGTCACGCAGCAGCGTGGCATGGTGGCCCGACAACGGCGCGCACACCAGCACGACCGGCTCGTCTTTCAGTTGCGTGACGGCGTCGCTGTCGTCGGCGAAACGCTTGAAGCGCAGCAGGCGGCAGAACGGCTTCTCGACGATCGTCTGTTCGATGATCGGGATGTTGTGGCCGTCCTTGACGATCTGGTGGAGGTTGAACTCCGGCTTCTCATAGTCTTTGCCGAGCCGGTAGAGCAGTTCGTAACCGGCCGAGAGGCGGGTAGCGCCGGGCACGTAAGCCAGCGGGCTAGCAGGGTTCGCGAACGATTTCGACGCGGCCTGGGCCCAGGCGGTGAGCGGGCTCAGCATAGCCCGCTGGAATTCGTGCAGTTGATAGAGCATGGGTGCTCCGTTTTAAGCGGTTCGCATGGGGCTTCGCAAACACGCATGTGGCGTTGCGGCTGGCCATTCTTGGTTGTTGGTAGATCGGTTATAGGCCGACAGACAGTTCGATCATATAGAAAGCAGGGTACTTGTGCAATGCAGCATTCCGGCGGCGCCGATCCGTAAAAATGTCATCGAATCATGCTACTGGCGATGCTGCTGCGCCGCCATCAGGGCTTGCAGCAGCCTTAAGTTCAGCATCTTCCGTGCCGTTATGCGACGGCTGCCCGGTTGCGCGCGCCATCGCCTGTTCGTGCTTCATCAGGTTCAGGCCCGTGTTGACGAGCGCCACATGCGAGAACGCCTGCGGGAAGTTGCCGACGAGCCGCTTTGCCGCCGGATCGTATTCCTCGGCGAGGAGCCCGACGTCGTTACAGAGGCCGAGCAGCCGTTCGTACATGGCAATGGCTTCGTCGAGGCGGCCTTGCAGCGCCAGGTTATCCACCATCCAGAACGAACAAGCCAGAAACGTGCCTTCCCCCGGCGGCAGGCCGTC
The DNA here is from genome assembly GCF_000172415.1 of Paraburkholderia graminis C4D1M. Lineage (GTDB taxonomy): Bacteria > Pseudomonadota > Gammaproteobacteria > Burkholderiales > Burkholderiaceae > Paraburkholderia > Paraburkholderia graminis. The sequence goes on along the minus strand of NZ_ABLD01000004.1, from coordinate 170,111 downwards.
GTCGAATTCGGTGGTGCGGTAGCGCATCACGAAGCCGTCGTGCATCAGGTCGCGCTCGATCGCCTCGACCGTGCCTTTCACGCGCGGATCGTGCGGCGGCAAGAAGCCGACGAGCGGCAGCAGCAGCAGGCTCGCGTCGAGCTGATCGCTGCCGTAGGTCTGCGAAAACGCATTGCGCGAAGCGTTCCACGCCTTGTCGCAGACTTCCGCGTGAATCTGCGCGCGGGTGGCGCGCCATTCGTCGAGCGGCCCCTCGAGATTGAACATTTCCGCCGATGCCAGCGCGCGGTCGAACGCGACCCACGCCATCACCTTCGAGAAAGTGAAATGCTGGCGGCCGCCGCGCGTTTCCCAGATGCCTTCGTCGGGTTGCTGCCAGATCGTGCCGAGGTGACGCAGCAGCGCGCACTGCACGTTCCACGCGGTGTCGTCTGCCTGCAGGCCGCCGACCCGCGCGAGATGCAGCGCGTTCATGACTTCACCATACACGTCGAGTTGGAGCTGTCCGACCGCGTTGTTGCCGATCCGCACCGGCTTCGCGCCGCAATAGCCGGGCAGCCAGTCGACCTCGTATTCGGTCAGGCGCCGCTCGCCGGCCAGCCCGTACATGATCTGCAACTGGTCGGGCGCGCCGGCCATTACACGGCCGAGCCAGGTACGCCAGGCGCGCGCCTCGTCGTAGTAGCCGCCGCGCATCAGCGCGAGCAGCGTGATCGTCGCGTCGCGCAGCCAGCAGTAGCGGTAGTCCCAGTTGCGCGTGCCGCCGAGCTGTTCCGGCAGCGACGTCGTGGGCGCGGCGACGATCCCGCCGGTCGGTTCGTAGGCGAGCGCCCGCAGCGTGATCAGCGAGCGGCGAATCGGCTCGGCCCATTTGCCTTCGATGGTGCCGCGCGCCGACCATTCGAGCCAGTGATTCTCGGTGCGGGCCAGCGCCGTATGCGGATCGCGCGCGGGCGGCAGCCGCAGATGCGAGGCCGAGTACGCGAGCGAGAACGGCACGCGCTCGCCTTCGCTGACGGTGAACTCGGCAACCGTCTTCATGTTCTCGCCGCGCAGATCGACGGGCGTGCGCAGCACCGCGTTGTCCGGACCGACGATCGCGCGAATCCCGCTCTCGTGCTTCAGGCGGTCGACCCACGGAATCGAAAAGCCGTAGTCGAAGCGCAGCACCAGTTCCATCTTCATGCGCACGGTGCCGCGCTTGCCGACGACGATGCGCACCATCTCCGACCAGCCGTTGCCCGGCGGCATGAAGTCGACGAGCGTGACCGCGCCTTCGGGCGTTTCGAAGTCGGTCTCGAGGATCAGCGTTTCGCCGCGATAACGGCGGGTGATTTTCAGTGGCGTGTCGCTGCCGCTGTCGGCGTCGGTCTCGGTGCCGCTGCCGCTGCCGGTGTCGGGACAGATCAGCCAGCGGCCGTGGTCCGGCGTGCCGAGCAGCGCGGCGAAGCAGGCGCCGGAGTCGAAGCGCGGCCAGCAAAGCCAGTCGACGGAACCTTCGCGTGAGACGAGCGCGGCCGTGTGGCCGTCGCCGATGAGCGCATAGTCTTCGATGAGTGCGGGCATGGCCGTGCGTTTCGATACCTAATGTACGTTGATCGTTTTGAGTAGCGGGCGCGGCAAGTTCGGCTGCGCCCCACTGGTTTCTTCCGGACTTGCGGGTTGCAGTTTGGTTCACCGCACACAATGCGGCAAAACGCGGGTTGTAATTGTCAAATGGCTGCCTACAATCAGTAATCCAGCCGATGCCTAAAACTTTCGGGTTTGCGAAGCCGGCTTGCCCATCGCGCATGCACACGCCGTTTGGAGGACGAAAGCCATGCTGAATCCGTCAAAATCCGACTGCATCACGATTCTCTCCGCCGCGAGCCAACTCGCGGACGATTCCATGCTGCCACTCGATCATAGCCGCCTCGGTCTGAGCCGCAATGGCATGCAGACCGCCGCGAGCTTTCTGATCGAGCGCGCCTGCTTCCGGCGCTATCAGGAAGGTGACGGCCATTATGCCGTCGGCGCGTTGTCGCTGCAGGGGCGCTGGCGCCTCGAACAGCTTTCGAACGGCTGAGTCGCGTCTGCGACGCAGGTGTCGGCGTCCGGCTGCGGCCGGATGCGCTGTGCCGTTTGAACGCATGATATCTATCGCTTAGCGCGCGGCAATGAACGGTGCGGTAGCGCCGGCGCGCGTGCGTCTTCGCGCGCCGTTGCTCCCCCTACGGCATCCTTTCCCGCTGCATCCACGTCTCTTGCCAACGAGAAAAGCCGGGCCGTCCTGCGCCCGGCTTCTCCGGTCAGAAGTGCGACGAGCCCACGCCAAAAATACCAATGATCCCGATGATGATCAGATACAACGCGACGATGTAGTTCAACAGCCGCGGCATCACGAGAATCAGAATGCCGGCGATCAGCGAAACCAGCGGGCCCAGGCTCAATGTGATGTTCATGAAAACTCCGTAGTGTGGTGACACGCGATTAAAAACGTCCCCGAGAGGCAGGGCAATTGCTACCGAGGCAGTCGTCATGCCGCCGACGATTCGCCGCGGCGACACGGCAGGCCGCTTCGCTGCATGATCCGTTGCAACGCTTTTATACTTGCCCGACAAGAATAACGCTCGACTTCGGCGCGGCAGACCAGAGGCACGATGACAACCGCTTTACTCACATAACCCACGTAGAGGAGGTCGTATGCTTCTTCGTCACCGGGACGCTGTGCCTGCCGCGCCAGCTCCTGACCGGTATTCTTCACGACGCGTGCGCGCGTGGTCTCCCATGCACTCCGCCCGCTCGATCATAAAAGGTTTCGCGCTCATGGTCTCGATTGCCGCTTCGCCCGCGTTCGCGCAAGACGCCGGTTCGGGTGCCGGTTCCGCTCCCGCCGACGGCGTCTATAACCTGCTGGTCGGCACCTACACCGGCGGCAAGAGCGAAGGCTTGTACGTCTATCGCTTCGACACGAAGACGGGCGACGCCACACGCGTGTCCGTCGCGCAGACGGTGAACCCGTCGTACCTGGTGGTGAGCCGCGACCGCCGCTTCGTCTACGCCGTCAACGAGCTGCCGGGCGACAACGGACCGGCGAGCCAGCGCGGCGGCGTCAGCGCGTTTCGCTTCGACGCCGCGAGCGGCCAGTTGACCTTTCTCAACAAGGTTTCCGCCGATGGCAACGACCCGTGCTACCTGAGTCTCTCGCCGGACGGCAAATATCTGCTCGCCGCGAACTATTCGGTCGCGGCCGATCCGGGCGGCAGCTTCTCCGTTTTGCCGGTGCAGGCTGACGGGCAGCTCGGCGCGTCGGTGCTGACCGTGCATCATGAAGGCAGCGGTCCGGTCAAGGGGCGCCAGGACAACGCGCACGTGCACTCGACGGTGTTTTCTCCGGACGGGCACTATCTTTTCGCGCAGGATCTCGGCGCCGACAAGCTGTACTCGTACCGCTACACGGCCGACGGCAGCCGCGGTCTGTTCAGTCCGACCGACTGGCGCTACACGCAGGAGAAGCCGGGCACCGGCCCGCGGCACCTGGTTTTCGGCGCCGACGGCAAGCACGCGTACCTGACGAGCGAACTCGCCGCGACCGTCAGCACGTTCAATTACGCCGACGGCAAGCTCACGCAGGTCCAGACCATCTCGCTGACCGAGCCGGGCTTCAAGGGCGCGGTAGGCGCGGCCGCGATTCATCTGTCGCCGGACGGGCGCTTTCTCTACGCGACCAATCGCGGCGATGCGAACGAGATCGTGATCTTCTCCGTCGATCCGACGAATGGACATCTGAAGAAGATCGGGCGTCAATCGAGTCTCGGCAAGTCGCCGCGCGAGTTTGCAATTGATCCGACCGGCAAGTGGCTGATCGTCGGCAATCAGAACAGCGATACCGTCTATGTGTTCCGGCGCGACCAGCAGAGCGGTTTGCTGGAAGCGAATCCGAAGCGGATCGAGATCGGCTCGCCGGTGGACTTCAAGCTGGTGTCGCCGTCGTGAGGGAGGCGAGGCTGCAGGTTGAACGAACAGGGGCCGCTTCGAGCGGCCCCTGTTCGTGGCTGGTGGTTCATGCGGCGCCGCTAACCGGCGTCATGCACGCGCATGGCTGCTGCCGGCAATTTGCCGGCGGTCTGCGCGCTATTCCGCCGGCCCGGGCGCGAGCACTTCGCGGCTGCCGTTGATGCCCATCGCCGACACGAGCCCGGCCGTCTCCATCTGTTCGACAAGACGCGCCGCGCGGTTATAGCCGATGCGCAACTGCCGCTGTACCGACGAAATCGACGCGCGCCGCGTGCGCACCACGAACGCGACCGCTTCGTCGTAAAGCGGATCGGCTTCCGCATCCGGCGAGTCGCCGAACAGGTCCTGCGCCGCGCCGCCGTCGGTCGCGGGGCCGTCGAGAATGCCTTCCTCGTATTGCGGCTCGCCGAACTGCTTCAGATACTCGACGATCGCATGCACTTCCTCGTCGGCGACGAACGCGCCGTGCACGCGCTGCGGATAGCCCGTGCCCGGCGGCAGGAACAGCATGTCGCCCTGGCCGAGCAGCGACTCCGCGCCCATCTGGTCGAGAATCGTGCGCGAGTCGATCTTCGACGACACCTGGAACGCGACGCGCGTCGGAATATTCGCCTTGATGAGTCCGGTGATGACGTCCACGGACGGCCGCTGCGTCGCCAGAATCAGATGGATGCCGGCGGCGCGCGCCTTCTGCGCGAGCCGCGCGATCAGTTCCTCGATCTTCTTGCCCGCCACCATCATGAGGTCCGCAAGCTCGTCGATCACGACGACGATCAGCGGCAGCGGCGCGAGCGGCTCGGGCGCTTCGGGCGTCAGCGAAAACGGATTGCCGAGCTTCTTGCCTTTCGCTTCGGTGTCGCGAATTTTCTGATTGAAGCCAGGGAGATTTCTCACGCCGACTGCGGACATTAGCCGATAACGCTTCTCCATTTCGCCGACGCACCAGTTCAGCGCATTGGCGGCGAGCTTCATGTCGGTGACGACGGGCGCGAGCAGATGCGGAATGCCTTCGTAGACCGACAGCTCGAGCATCTTCGGGTCGATCATGATGAGGCGCACTTCCTCGGGCGTCGCCTTGAAGAGCAGCGAGCAGATCATCGCGTTGATCGCGACCGACTTGCCCGAACCCGTCGTGCCCGCGACCAGCATGTGCGGCGCTTTCGCGAGATCGGCGACGACCGGATGGCCGGTGATGTCCTTGCCCATCGCGAGCGTCAGTTGCGAGTGCGAATTCTGATAGACGCTCGCTTCGAGAATCTCGGACAGGCGGATCGTCTGGCGCTTCGCGTTCGGCAACTCGAGCCCCATGCAGGTCTTGCCGGGAATCGTTTCGACGACGCGGATCGACGTGAGCCCCAGACCGCGCGACAGGTCCTTCATCAGACCGACGATCTGGCTGCCGCGCACGCCGAGCGCAGGTTCCACTTCGAAGCGCGTAATCACGGGACCGGCCGATGCGCCGACCACCGTGACCGGCACCTTGAATTCCTGCAGTCGTTGCTCGATCAGTAGGCCCGTCTCGATGAGCTTTTCCTCGGAGACCGGTTCGATGTGGGTGTCCGCGGGCGCGAGCAGGTCGAGCGTGGGCAGTTCGACCATCGACGCAGCCGGCGCGTGGAATTCAAAGCCGTTGGTTGGACCGTGGCCGCGCAGGGGCGTGCGTTGGGGTTCGGTGGTTGGCTGGGCCGGCGCTTGAGTCTGCGATGCGGAGAGGCTCGGGTTTTGGGGCGGCGTCGGCTGGAATTCGGTGTTCGCTTGAGCTTGAGCCTGAGCGTGAGCGTGAGCCTGAGCGGACGATGCCAAGAGGCCCGGATTTTGGGCGGGCGTCGGCTCGCGCTCAGCGTTCGCTTGAGCGAGCGGTGCCAAGAGGCCATGACTTTGGCCAGGCGTCGGCTGAACGAGTGCAGCGGGCGGCGGCGCAGTGAAGCTATTGTGCTGGACCGGCGCGGCGTGCGTCGGTGCATGTGCCTCCGTCTGCGCTTGCATCGGCGTCGCGAGACCCGGGAAGCGCACGACGTTTGATGATGTCGGCGGTGCGATGGTTTGCTCGGGCGCGGCGGCGAGCTCGGCTACTTGCGGGCTGTCGACATCAGCGAGCCTCGGTTCGACGTGCGAGAGAGCAGGGGACGCGAGCGCGTCGCTATCGGCCGACGACGGCGACGTGGCTGCGCCTGCCGCTGCGTCTTTGCTTGCACTTGCACTTGCACTTGCAGCGTGCGGCGTCCACGAACCGTTGTCAGATGCGATGAACCGCGCGTCGTCCGCGGGCGGCGCAGCAGGTAGTTCGCGTTGCGGATCGCGGTCCGGGTTCGTGTCGGGGTTGGTGTCCGTGCTCGCGTTTGCGCTTGCTATACCGCGCGTGTCTTCTTGCGCGTCCTCTTCCCGTTCTTCCGTCGATGAACGTGCTTCATGTTCCCACGGCGGCGTCTGCGACGGCGCATCCGTTTGCTGCAACCGGCTCGCGAAGATTCCGAACGGCGTGCGAGCAAGCGGCGGGGCGACGTGCGTCGTTGGCGCAACCGGCGGGGCGACCGTCGATGCAAAAGCAGATGACGGTTCAGCCACTGCTGTCCGCGCGGGCGCTTCTGCTGCGGGCTGTGTCGCTGGCGTGATAGACGCTGCCTGCTGCAACGCGGGCGCGGAAGGTACAGCTTGGTCGGTCAGTGCGCCAGCCGGTGTCTGAATGACAGGCGGTTCGATCGGCCATTGCACGACTGGCTCGGGGCTGGCCGCAGCAGAGGGCTGCGTTTCAGTCCACGGCGCGCGAGTCGGCGTTTCGACAGCCGTTTTCAGCGACGTTTCTACGGGCGTTGCCGACGGAGATTGAACGGTCGGCGCGATAGAAGCGTCTTCGACACTGCGATCGGACTGCTGATGCGACGCATCGCTCGTTGAGGATGCGGATTCCGCAGCGTCGCGCGAAAGGGCGTGCGCGTCAGAGAACGGCGCGTCGACTCGCGCACGTCCCAAAGCGGCGTCGACTTCGACGCATGGTGAACCAGCGTCGACTCCGGTGCGTGCCAAAGTGGCATCGACTCCGTTGCTTTGTGAATCGGCCGCGGCTCCGCCACCTACCAAACCGGCATCGACGCTGGTGCCTCGTGAAGCAGCCTCGACTCCGGCGCGTGCCAAAGTGGCTTCGACTCCGCTGCCCTGTGAATCTGCAGCAGCTCCGCTACCTCCCAAAGCGACTCCGCCGCCCCCCGAAGCCGCCTCGCTCGCCCCGCCCACCAAACCCGCGCCCGCCAGCCCCTTCGACGCAACGTTCACACCCGCGATTTTCGCGCCTTCCGCGCCGCTACTGCGCGCGAGGCTGACGCCGGCCATATCCGTCCAACGTGCGGCGTTTTCCGCGATGCTGCGCAGCGTCTCCTGGACGCTGGCGGGCGGCGTGACTTTTTCAGCGGCGGCCATCGGCCTCGTAAAGGCCGGCGCCGTCGATGACGGACGGCGCATGCCCGAGGCCGTCGCGGCATCCTCCACGCGCGCAGCCGACGACAACCCCTGCGCCGGCGATACCGCGCGATTGAGCGGCGCGGTAGTTCGGTTCGCTAGCGGACGTGCAGTGACGTCCACGCTAGCCGGCGTCGCGCCGGCTGCTGTTCCCGCGCGGGCGGCAAGGCCCGACGCGCCGTAGGCGGCAGTCGCGCCCGCACCTGAACCTGAAACACCAGCGGCGGCTCCGCTAAGCAACGATCCACCGCTTGCAGGCTCGCGAGCCGCGCGGCCAACGGCCACCGACGCAGCCCCACCGACGCCACCAACACCACCAACACCACCGACGCCACCAACACCACCAACGCCGACCTTCGCACCCGCCCCCGACCGCGGACTCCCTTCCCGCAACCACCCAGCCGGCGCAACCGGCTCAGCCGGCGACCAACCCGATTTCCCAGCACCGGACGCAGACACCGGCGTCTGCCCCGAAGCCTGCCGAGCGGGCATCGCGCTACCAGTCCGCAACACCGGCTCAACTGGCGCAACCTGGCCGCGCGTCACACCTTGCCCGCCACGCCACCCTTGCGCAGCCGCGCGCGCTCCCGCGTCCCGGCCAGCAGCCGGTCCAGCCGCCACCGAACCCGCACCGCCGACAGCCGCACCACCCGCAGCTCGTCCCTTGACAGGCGGCCGCCACACGGTCGGCCGCGCGTAGCGCCCCTTGCTTTTTGGCGCCATCGTGTTCATCGAACTGGAGATGTGCGGCGGCGCACCGTCGTCGAGCGCGCGATGGCGGCGCGCTTCGTCGTCGCGTTTCGCGAGACCGCGCGACGCGAGGCCGAGGCCGAACGCGCCGTCCGCCCACGCGAGGAACTCGCGCCAGTGAAAGCCGATCAGCCACGGCAGGCTCACGACCAACAGCGCGAGCGCCGCGAGCGGCGTGCCGATATGCCCGAGCAGATGGCCGAAGCCCGCCGCGAGCGCGTGACCGATCGCGTTCATACCGGCCGCGCCGATCAGCGACGCCTCGAGCGTGCAGCTCGCCACCATCGCCGAGACGAAGCCGAGCCATAGCCGGATCGTGCCGGGGCCGCGCAAGCCCGCGCCGCCCGGCAACATCGACTTGATGAGCCGCCAGATGAGAGGAATGAACCAGACGGCCGACCCGCCGAACCAGCCGAAAACTACCGTGTGCATACTAGACATCGACGAATGACGGATTGGCAAAAACGCAATCCGTCGAGTTTAAACCGGCGAAGCGCAACGCTTCGAAGGCGGACGCAAGTATGCCTGCGTCCTCGTGCAAAGCGGGCGGCGCGCCGGACAACTCGAACTCACGCGCCGTTCGCTTCGCCACTATTTCCCGCTTATTTGTCACTACTGCCGCTGCGCTCGAACACCAGCGTATCGCCGTTGTCGAGCACGAGCTGCATCTGCTGCGGCGCGCGCATCTGCACGCCGGTTCGCGCGATATGCGTGAGCGCGTTCAGATAAGTGCTTTCGATCTGTCCGCCCGGCGTCGCGCAGGCCATGCGCGTGCCGCCGAGTGTGCCGAACGAGAGCTTGCCGTCCTTCAGCGCGTACGAGCCCATATAGCGGTTACAGCCGGAAAAGCCGCTCGCGTGCCGCTGGCCTCCGGCGGTCGAAAGCGTCAGCGTGATCGGCGTGCCGAGGTTCGCGAACGGAACCGTGCGCGCCGTGCCGTCCGACTGCTTCCATGCAGTGAGCGTCCAGCTCGTGTCATCGAGCAATTGCGTCGCGGCGGGGTTGAACGGATCAGGCGCGGCTGCTTCCGAATCCGGATGTTTCGGAATCGCGCATGCGCCGAGCAGCGCCGCGACGCTCAACGCGGCGAGGGCCGTGCGCGCGTAAGGGGCGATGCGCGCAAGACGTCGCGTGGACAAGCGTGGTTGCATGGCGTCGTTCCTCTTCAAACTGGCAAAGGCGTAAGGGTAACGCACTCGGCGCGCGGCGCGCTCGTGGACATTGGCGCGAACTGACTAGGCGCTGCCTGCGTGCGCCGCGCCGTGCGGCGTCATGTAGCGACCCGTTGCGCTTCGCGTGCGGATTAAAACCGGGCGCCGCGAGCAAGCCGCGGCGAGGGGTCCGCATGTTAACATCGTGTTCCACCCAATCCCACCCTCATCCGACTTTTATCTGGAGACCTCATGCAGATCGGCCAACGGATCGGCACGCCCCTTTCTGAATCCGCCACGCGCGTCATGCTGCTCGGCGCGGGCGAACTCGGCAAGGAGGTGATCATCGCGCTGCAACGGCTGGGCGTCGAAGTGATCGCCGTCGACCGTTATCCGAATGCGCCGGGGCATCAGGTCGCGCACCGCTCGCATGTGATCGACATGACCGACCGCGCCGCGCTGCGCGCACTTGTCGAACAGGAGCGTCCGCATCTGATCGTGCCGGAAATCGAGGCGATCGCGACAGACGCGCTGGCCGCAGTCGAAAGCGACGGCATCGCCGAAGTGATCCCGACCGCGCGCGCCACGCAACTCACGATGAACCGCGAAGGCATCCGGCGCCTCGCCGCCGAGGAACTGGGCTTGCCGACCTCGCCGTATGCATTCGCCGATTCGCTCGATGAACTGCGCGCGGGCATCGCAAAAGTGGGCTATCCGTGCGTGGTGAAGCCGGTCATGTCGTCGTCGGGTAAAGGGCAGTCGGTACTGCGCAGCGACGCGGACGTCGAACCGGCCTGGCAATACGCGATGGCCGGCGGCCGCGTGAATCATGGGCGCGTGATCGTCGAAGGCTTTATCGACTTCGAGTACGAGATCACGCAGTTGACGGTGCGCGCGGTCGATCCGTCGAACGGTGAGGTCGCCACGTATTTCTGCGATCCGATCGGCCATGTGCAGGTCGCGGGCGATTACGTCGAATCGTGGCAGCCGCAGCCGATGAGCCCGCTCGCGCTCGAGCGTTCGCGCGAAGTCGCGCACAAGGTCACGGCCGCGCTCGGCGGGCGGGGACTCTTCGGCGTGGAACTTTTCGTGCGCGGCGATGACGTATGGTTCTCGGAAGTCAGTCCGCGTCCGCACGACACAGGCCTCGTCACGTTGTGCTCGCAACGCTTTTCGGAATTCGAACTGCACGCGCGCGCGATTCTCGGTTTGCCGGTGGACACGTCGTTGCGTGCGCCGGGTGCGTCGGCCGTGATTTACGGCGGACTCGACGAGGCCGGCATTGCATTCGAAGGCGTCGCCGCCGCGCTTGCCGTGCCGAATGCGGACTTGCGTCTCTTCGGCAAGCCGGAGAGTTTCGTCAAGCGCCGCATGGGCGTTGCGCTCGCGACCGGCGAGAACATCGGCGAAGCACGCTCGCGTGCGAAAGAGGCGGCGGCGGCGGTGCGTCCGGTGTCGGCGAAATCCGCGCGATGATGTGCGCCGGGCTTATGTCCGCAAAGCTGGTGTGAATGATCCGAGCCCATCGAACGAATCGCGGGTTCATTGAAGTCGAGGTAGGTATGTCGCAGGAATCCCCGCAGCAATCCAGTTACGAAGCGGCGCGCGTGGCAACGCGGCGCACCGCGGCCGGCTCTGTCCGCACGCTTGGCTCTCTCGGCGTGCTGTTCGCGCTGTGCGCCGGATTGACGGGCTGCGGACTCGCGGCCGCGCCGTGCCGCATTGCGTCGGCGGGGCTGAAGATCGTGCCGGTGGTCGGACACGTAGCCGCCGCACCGACCGACGCCTGCGCCGATGTCATCGACCCTTGATCCGCAACGACCGGGGCATCCAATGAAAAAAACGCTGCTTGCAGTGAGCCTCGCGGCGATCTGCGGCTATACGTTCGCCGCGCCCTCGCAGCTCGACGAGGTTCAGGCCAAAAGCCGCCAGACGCGCAAATACACGTGCGCGACCGGCAAGATTCTGCACGTCACTTACTGGAACACGGCCAATGGCCAGAGCTTCGCGCTCGTGCCGGTGAAGGGCAAGCAACTGCTGTTCGTCAACACGATAGCGGCGTCGGGCGTGAAATATCAGGCCGGCAGCTATACGTGGTGGACCAAGGGCCCGCGCGCCGATCTCTACGACGTCATGGCCGGCGACGACGCAACGCCGGTTTTGTCCGACTGTATTACGCTCAATCGCTGAGCTTAGGGTGAGCTTCGACCGAACGCGCCCGCTCGACATCATCGAGCGGCGCGTCGAAGCCGCCTGTTTCTTTCTTCAGCCACGCAGCATTGCCAGCGTGCGCGCATCATTTCCCCCTGAGTAGTAAGCTGTCCGGCGTGACCTTCGGCGCGTCGCCGCGACGGTTGCTGTCGTCGCGATCATCACCGTCTTTTACAGTCGCCCCGAGTCTCCGAAAGTCCGTTTCCGCTCACCCACGGCCCGGCTTCACGTCCGCGTCCGTACCATCAAGCGAGACCCTCCATGAAAGCATCGGACCTGTTCGTCAAATCGCTGGAAGCCGAAGGTGTCGAGTACGTGTTCGGCATCCCCGGTGAAGAGAATCTCGATCTTCTAGAATCGCTGCGCCGCTCGAAAATCCGCTTGATCCTGACACGTCACGAACAGGCGGCGGGCTTCATGGCCGCGACCTATGGACGCCTGACGGGCCGCACCGGCGTCTGTCTCGCGACGCTCGGCCCCGGCGCCACCAACTTCGTGACCGCGGCCGCCTACGCGCAACTGGGCGGCATGCCGATGCTGATGGTCACCGGCCAGAAGCCGATCAAGTCGAGCAAGCAGGGCCATTTTCAGATCGTCGACGTCGTGCGGATGATGGAGCCGCTCACCAAATACACGCGTCAGATCGTGTCGATCGCGAATATTCCGGCGGCCGTGCGCGAAGCCGTCCGGCAGGCGGAAGAAGAACGCCCCGGCGCCACGCATCTCGAACTGCCCGAGGACGTCGCGCATGAGGAAGGCGACGGCAAGCCGATTCCGAAGAGCTACAGCCGGCGTCCGGTCGCGGAGGAAAAAGCGGTCGCGCGCGCGGTCGAGGCGATCACGAAAGCGAAGCATCCGTTGCTGATGATCGGCGCGGGCGGCAATCGCAAGACCACGACGAAGATGCTGCGCGAATTCGTCGACCAGACCGGCATTCCGTTTTTCACGACGCAGATGGGCAAGGGCGTGATCGACGAATCGCATCCGATGTGGCTCGGCAACGCGACCTTGTCCGATGGCGACTTCGTGCATCGCGCGATCGATCACGCCGACTGCATCATCAACGTCGGGCATGACGTGATCGAGAAGCCGCCGTTCTTCATGCGCAGCGGCGAGGCCGGCGAGAAAACGGTGATTCACGTGAACTTCCTCGGCGCGGAAGTGGACACGGTGTACTTCCCGCAGATCGAGGTGGTCGGCGACATCGCCAACGCGGTGTGGCAACTGAAGGAAAGCCTCAAGGAGCGTCAGGAGCATTGGGACTTCACGCGCTTCAAGGAGATCAAGGACCATTTCGAGGCGCATCTGGTGAAAGGCCAGCACGACGACCGCTTTCCGATGTATCCGGTGCGCGTGGTCAACGACGTGTACGAGACCACGCCGGTGGACGGCATCGTGTGTCTGGACAACGGCATGTACAAGATCTGGTTCGCGCGCTATTACCGCGCGCACGAACCGAATTCGCTGTTGCTCGATAACGCGCTGGCCTCGATGGGCGCGGGCTTGCCGTCGGCCATCGCCACCAAGATCGTGCATCCGGAGCGCAAGGTCATGGCCGTGTGCGGCGACGGCGGCTTCATGATGAACTCACAGGAACTCGAAACGGCGGTGCGTCTGAAGCTCGATCTTGTGATCCTGATCTTGCGCGACGACGCGTTCGGCATGATCCGCTGGAAGCAGGAGAACATGAACTTCCCCGACTACGGCATGACGCTGGCGAATCCGGACTTCGTCGCGTATGCGCAGAGCTATGGCGCAAAGGGGCATCGCATTGAATCGGCGGAGCAGTTCGCGCCCTTGCTGCGCGAGTGTTTCGCGACGCCGGGCGTGCATGTGATCGACCTGCCCATTGACTATTCGGATAACGAGCGCGTGCTGAACCGCGAGATCAAGCGGCTGTCCGCGCAATTGTGAGCGGCGCGGGCTCGGGCTCGTGCTCGTGCTCGTGCAAGAAGGCCCGAGTTGCCGCTGTCATCTATCGGAAGGAGAACGCGTGATGTTGAACAAGACCTACCCGTACTACCTCGCGAACGAAGCGGTGGCTGCGAATACGGATCTCGAAGTCACCGACAAATTCAGCGGCGAAGTCGCGACGCGCGTCGCGATGGCCGATGCGGCCGCGATCGACAAGGCGATCGGCTTCGCGGTCGATGCAATGCCCGCACTGCGCGCGTTCCCGCCGTTCAAGCGCCAGGCGGTGCTGGAACATTGCGTGAAGCGCTTTCGCGAACGTTACGACGAACTCGCGCTCGCGCTGTGCATCGAGGCGGGCAAGCCGATCAACGATTCGAAGGGCGAAGTCACGCGGCTAATCGACACGTTCAAGGTCGCGGCCGAGGAAGCCGTGCGCATCGACGGCGAGATCGTGAATCTGCAGATTTCGCCGCGCGCGAACGGCTATCACGGCTATGTAAAGCGCGTGCCGATCGGCCCGTGCTCGTTTATCTCGCCGTTTAATTTTCCGCTGAATCTGACCGCGCACAAGGTCGCGCCGGCCATCGCCGCGGGCGTGCCGTTCGTGCTGAAGCCGGCAAGCCGCACGCCGGTCGGCGCGCTGATCATGGGTGAGATTCTTGCGGAAACGGACCTGCCGAAGGGCGCGTTCTCGATTCTTCCCGCGCATCGCGACGGCGCCGATCTCTTCACCACCGACGAACGCTTCAAGCTGCTGTCGTTCACCGGCTCGCCGGCGGTGGGCTGGGATCTGAAGAAAAAGGCCGGCAAGAAGAAGGTGATTCTCGAACTGGGCGGCAACGCAGCCGCGATCGTCGACGGCGATCAGGGCGGCAAGCTCGACTACGTGGTCGACCGGCTCGCGTTCGGCGCGTTCTATCAGTCGGGGCAAAGCTGTATCGGCGTGCAGCGCATTCTCGTGCACGCGAGCCTCTACGATGCGCTGCGCGAAAAGCTGATTGCCAAAACCAAGTCGCTGGTGATGGGCGATCCGAAGGACGAAAAGACCTTCGTCGGGCCGATGATCTCCGAATCGGAATCGAAGCGCCTCGCCGGCTGGATGGAAAGCGCGGTGCAGGCGGGAGCGAAAATCGTCGCGGGCGGAAAGGTGGAAGGCGCGATGTTCGAGGCGACGCTGCTCGAAGGCGTGAAGCGCGACACCGACCTGTATCGCAAGGAAGCGTTCGGGCCGGTCGCCATTCTGGAGCGTTTCGACGATTTCGGCGCGGCGCTCGCGACCGTCAACGACAGCGACTTCGGCCTGCAGGCGGGCGTCTTCACCGATTCGCTCGCGCACGCGCACCGCGCGTGGGACGAACTGGAAGTGGGCGGCGTCGTGATCAACGACGTGCCGTCGTTCCGCGTCGACAACATGCCTTATGGCGGCGTGAAGGACTCGGGGCTCGGGCGCGAGGGCGTGCGTTACGCGATCGAGGACATGACGGAACTGCGTCTGATGGTGATGCGCGAGACGTGGTGAGGCATAAGAGTTGGCGAAGCATGAGAGTTGGCGAGGCGGCCAGATTCACGGCGGCGCGCGCAGCGGCAATGCACGCGATTGCCTGTAGCGGCCGCAAAATGGGCCGAATAGCGGCGGGCAAGGTGTTGCTCGACGCTGCGTCTGCCGGGACCTGCTGCGACGACAGCAGCACGGTCCCGCAAAACCGCTTTTCCGCTCTGTCATGCGACTGTCGTTTCAACGCACTACGCTCGCCGGGCGAGGCGCACGGCGGCGCGCGCCGGGATGCGGCGCCGTGCCTTTGCCGCACAAGCAGAAAGCCGCCGCATGCGCCATGAGTGTTTTTGCTGAAGTGCTACAATACCGGCCTTTCCGGCGGGTATTTCCGCCGGCCGGAGCCGGCCGCATCCTTTCCCGCAATAGCGACGGGTCCCGTGCGGAACGCCGTGGCTCCGCCTTCATCCTGATGCCTTCTGCGGTTCCGACCGCTGCCGCGCGCACGCGCCAAGCGCATTTTTAGCGAAAGCCACCATGTCCGACACAGCCGTCACGCCCAGCACTGCGACTTTTGACCAATTCGGTCTCGCGCCCGACATCCTGAAAGCAGTCAAGGAATCGGGCTACACCACGCCCACGCCGATTCAGGCGCAGGCCATTCCTGTCGTGCTGGCAGGCCGCGACGTCATGGGCGCCGCGCAAACCGGCACCGGCAAGACCGCGAGTTTTTCGCTGCCGATCATCCAGCGCCTGTTGCCGCAGGCAAGCACGAGCGCGTCGCCCGCGCGCCATCCGGTGCGCGCGCTGATCCTCACGCCGACCCGCGAACTGGCCGACCAGGTTGCCGCGAACGTCCAGTCGTATGCGAAGCACACGGCGCTGCGCAGCGCCGTGGTGTTCGGCGGCGTGGACATGAACCCGCAGTCCGAGCAGTTGCGCCGCGGCGTCGAAATTCTGATCGCCACGCCGGGCCGTCTGCTCGATCACGTGCAGCAGAAAACCGCCAATCTGGGTCAGGTGCAGATCCTCGTGCTCGACGAAGCCGACCGGATGCTCGACATGGGCTTCCTGCCGGACTTGCAGCGCATTCTGAATCTGCTGCCGAAAGAGCGTCAGACGCTGCTGTTTTCGGCCACATTCTCCGGCGAAATCAAGAAGCTCGCGGCCACGTATCTGCGCGATCCGCAAACCATCGAAGTCGCGCGCAGCAACTCGACGGCGACCAATGTCACGCAGATCGTCTATGAAGTGGCCGAGGGCGACAAGACCGGCGCCGTCGTCCAGTTGATCCGCGAGCGCAGCCTCAAGCAGGTGATCGTGTTCTGCAACAGCAAGATCGGCGCGAGCCGTCTTGCGCGCAGCCTGGAGCGCGACGGCGTCGTCGCGACCGCGATTCACGGCGACCGAACGCAGAACGAGCGTATGCAGGCGCTCGACGCGTTCAAGCGCGGCGAGATCGAGGCGCTGGTCGCAACGGACGTCGCCGCGCGCGGTCTCGATATCGCCGAATTGCCGGCCGTGATCAACTTCGACTTGCCGTTCAACGCGGAAGACTATGTGCACCGTATCGGCCGCACGGGCCGCGCGGGCGCTTCCGGCGACGCGTTGTCGCTGTGCAGCCCGAACGAGCGCAAGCAACTGGCGGACATCGAGAAGCTCATCAAGCGTCCGCTCGAGGTACTGCGTCTGACCGTGGACACGCCTGTGCGTCATCATCACGAAGAGCGCGCGCCGCGCCGTGAGCGCAGCGAAGGTCGCGAGGGCCGTGAGGGTCGTGAAGAGCGGGGCGCTCGCCGCCGTTCGGGTGCGCCGTCGGGTTCGTACGACCGGCCGCATCATCACCGCGCGCAGCCCGTGGACGATTTTTTCCTGAAGCCTTACGAGCCGTCGCCCGCTTCGGTTCGCAAGGTGGAAGAGGCCGAGGCCGCAGGGTCCGCGCCGCAGAAGCCGTCTTCGAAGCAGCCGCTCGCGGCGTTGCTGGGCGGGTTTGGCATGCCGCGGAAGTCGTCGTCGTAAGGTTGGTTGTTGCGGGCTCGTCGTGCGGGCTCGCCAGCTAGTTGACGCTGTTGCGGTGCTTCCCGTTTTGTCCGGGCCGCGGCTCCCCGTCAAGACTTCGCGCGAAGCCGTTTCGACCGCCGCGCACGCATTGCCAGGCGCGTTAGTTGGCCGTGACACGGCCAAGCGCATATCACACCGCCAAGCGCATTTTCTTCGACCATGCCGCAGTAGCTGCGGCGTAAAAATCATCCAGCGTGGCGTGCACTGAGCCGCTCGCGCCGCCATCCGCCAGATTCAATCCCAGGTGCGTTGCCGCCGCATTCAGCGCTTCGAGCGGCTTGTCGCAGTCGAGCGCGGTCGCTCCGTTCTGCTTGCTCAGCTTTTCACCGTGCTCGTTCGTCACTACCGGTACATGCAGGTAGCGGGGCGTCGGCACGCCGAGGCATTGCTGAAGGTAAATCTGCCGCGCCGTGGAATCCATCAGATCCGCGCCTCGCACAATGTGCGTGATGCCCGCGTCGGCGTCGTCGACAACCACGGCCAGTTGATACGCCCACTGGTCGTCCGCGCGTCTCAGCACGAAATCGCCCACTTCAGTGGCGAGATTCTGCGTCTGCTTGCCCTGCCAGCGATCTTCGAATGTGATGACAGCCGCGTCGCCGTCCGGCACGCGCAGCCGCCACGCGCGCGCCGGCTTGCCGTGCAGGCCGTTGCGGCACGTGCCGGGATAGGCGAGCGTCGTGTTGCGCGCATGCGCATGCAGCAGCGAGTCGGCGATTTCCTTGCGCGTACAGCCGCACGGATAGACGAAGCCGTCCGCCTTCAACTGTTCCAGCGCTTGGCTGTAACGCGCCATGCGGGTGCTTTGCCAGACGGGCGGCTCGTCGGTGCGCATGCCGAAGCGCTCGAGTGTGGCGAGAATGTCCTGCGCGGAGCCCGGCACCGTGCGCGGGCCGTCAATATCTTCGACGCGAAGGAGCCATGCGCCGCGATGCGCGCGCGCGTCGAGCCAGCTTGCGAGCGCGCTCACCAGCGAGCCGAAGTGCAGTGGTCCGGTAGGCGAGGGCGCGAAGCGTCCGCGATAGGTCATGAATCGATGCGTTGGAGATTGATTCCGTGCGCGGTGAGAAGCGGCCGGCGAAAAACGCCGCCGCGCCAAGCCGCCTAAGCCGCGCGAGCCGCCTTGCTATCCGGATGGCAGTGCGGACACGTCTTGCCCGCCACATACATCGGCGATTTCTGCTCTTCGGGCGTCACCACCGCACGGCAGCCGAAGCACTGCGCAGTCGCGGTCGGCTCGAGCTGCGGATTAAGGGCCGTGCGGTAATCGAACACGAAGCAGTCGCCGTGATAATGCGCGCCGCCCACTTCCTCGAAATATTTGAGGATGCCGCCTTCGAGCTGATACACGTGCTCGATGCCGACCTCTTTCATATGGATCGCGGCCTTCTCGCAGCGAATGCCGCCCGTGCAGAACGACACGACCGTCTTGCCTTCCAGGTCCGCGCGATTCTGCTCGATCACTTCCGGGAATTCGCTGAACTTGGTGATGCGATAGTCGAGCGCATTGTCGAATGTGCCGACATCCACTTCGAAGGCGTTACGCGTGTCGAGCATGACGACGGGACGGCCCTGGTCGTCGTGACCGCGGTCGAGCCATGTCTTCAGCGTGGAGGCGTCGACGAATGGCGCGCGGCCGAGTTCCGGGCGAATGGCCGGCTTCTTCATCGTGATGATTTCGCGCTTGAGCTTGACGAGCATGCGCGTGAACGGCTGCTTGTCCGACAGACTTTCCTTGAACTGCAGGTTCGCGAACTTGCCTTCGAACAGCGGATCGTGACGGATGTAGTCGATAAAGGCGTCCGTGTTCTCGCGCGTGCCCGCGACGAACAGGTTGATGCCTTCGGGCGCGAGCAGAATAGTGCCGCGCAAGCCGAGCGCATTGCAGCGCTCGGTGACGTGCGGACGCCAGGCGGCGGTGTCTTCGATGGTCGCGAAATGATACGCGGCGAGATTGACGATACTCATGGGTGTCCAGCGGTAATAAGTGGCGGCGTGGGGCCAGGCGGGCGCGCGGTGCGACCGCGGGCGGCGCGCATGCCTCGCGAGCCCGAAAGCCTGTTGGATGCACTCGAACGCGTCAGAGCGTTTGAATGCCTTGCGCCGCAGCCACGTCGGATAGGCGAAACCCATATTATCCCTCAAGCCGGCGCTTTCCCCGATTCGGCCAAACGGCCAGCCGCTTGCGTTAGCGCAAACCACGGCCAAACTTACGCGCCTGTATGTCGCCGCACGATGCCGCCGCGCGAACAAAGCGACGCGCAGAAAAGCCTGGAAACTGTCGACGCCCGCGGCTCGCGCGTCAGCGTCTTAGGCCGGATGGCTAACGCGCGGTTTTGCGGCTGAAATCTCCGGGAGGCTGGGGTTACAATGTCGCCCATGTCAGATCCCCGCTTCGTCCATCTCCGCGTCCACTCCGAATTCTCGATCGCCGACGGCATCGTGCGTCTTGACGACGTCGTCAAGGCGGCCGCCAAAGACGGTCAGGGCGCGCTCGCTCTCACCGACCTCGGCAACGCGTTCGGTCTCGTTCGTTTCTACAAGGAAGCGCGCGGCAAAGGGGTCAAACCCATTGCCGGCTGCGACGTCTGGATCACGAATCCCGACGACCGCGACAAGCCTTCGCGCCTGTTGCTACTGGTGAAAGACCGGCGCGGCTATCTGAATCTGTGCGAGTTGCTAAGCAAGGCTTCGCTCACGAACCAGTATCGCGGACGCGCGGAAATCGAGGCCGGCTGGTTGGAATCCGGCCTCGGCGAAGGCTTGCTCGCGTTGTCGGGCGCGCAGCAGGGCGACATCGGCTTGGCGCTTGCCGCCGGCAATCAGGAGGCGGCCAAGCGCAACGCGCTGCACTGGGCGAAGGTGTTTCCGGGCGGCTTCTACATCGAGTTGCAGCGCTGCGGTCAGCCGGGCGGCGAGCAGTACGTGCAGCAGGCGGTCGCGCTCGCGGCGTCGCTGAAACTGCCGGTGGTCGCCACGCACCCGATGCAGTTCATGACGCCCGACGACTTCACCGCGCACGAAGCGCGCGTGTGTATTTCCGAAGGCGACATTCTCGCGAATCCGCGGCGTCAGAAGCGCTTTACGCCCGAGCAGTATTTCCGCACGCAAGACGAAATGACCGCGCTGTTCGCGGACATTCCGTCGGCGCTTGCCAATACGGTGGAGATCGCCAAGCGCTGCAATCTCACACTCGAACTCGGCAAGCCGAAACTGCCGCTCTTTCCGACGCCCGACGGCATGTCGCTCGACGACTACCTCGTGCATCTGTCGAAAGAGGGCCTGGAAAAGCGTCTCGAGCAGTTGTACCCCGATGAAGCCGAGCGCGCCGCGCAGCGCGACACGTATTACCAGCGGCTCGAATTCGAGTGCGGCACGATCATCAAGATGGGCTTTCCGGGCTACTTCCTGATCGTCGCGGACTTCATCAACTGGGCAAAGAACAACGGCGTACCGGTGGGGCCGGGCCGGGGTTCGGGCGCGGGCTCGCTCGTCGCGTACGCGCTCGGCGTGACCGACCTCGATCCGCTGCGCTACAACCTGCTGTTCGAACGTTTCCTGAACCCGGAACGTGTGTCGATGCCCGACTTCGACATCGACTTCTGCCAGCACGGCCGCGACCGCGTGATCCAGTACGTGAAGGAAAAGTACGGCGCGGACGCCGTCTCGCAGATCGCGACCTTCGGCACGATGGCGGCGAAGGCGGCGGTGCGCGACATCGGCCGCGTGCTCGATCTCGGCTATATGTTCACCGACGGCATCGCCAAGCTGATTCCGTTCAAGCCGGGCAAGCACGTCACGATCGCCGACGCGATGAAGGAAGAGCCGCTCTTGCAGGAGCGCTTCGACAACGAAGACGAGGTGCATCAGTTGCTCGAGCTCGCGCAACGCGTCGAAGGTCTCACGCGTAACGTCGGCATGCATGCGGGCGGCGTGCTGATCGCGCCCGGCAAGCTGACCGACTTTTGCCCGCTGTACACGCAGGGCGACGAAAGCGGCGTCGTGAGCCAGTACGACAAGGACGACGTCGAAGCCGTCGGCCTCGTCAAGTTCGACTTCTTGGGCCTGACCACGCTCACGATTCTCGACTGGGCCGAGCGCTATATCCGCCGTCTCGATCCGTCGAAGAAAGACTGGTCGCTCGCGCAAGTGCCGCTCGACGATCCCGCGTCGTTTTCGATTCTCAAGAAAGCGAATACGGTCGCCGTGTTCCAGCTGGAAAGCCGCGGCATGCAGGGCATGCTGAAGGACGCGCAGCCCGACCGCTTCGAAGACATCATCGCGCTCGTCGCGTTGTATCGTCCGGGCCCGATGGACCTGATCCCGAGTTTCTGCGCGCGTAAGCACGGGCGCGAAGTGGTCGAGTATCCGGATCCGCGCGTCGAACCTGTTCTGAAAGAGACCTACGGCATCATGGTCTACCAGGAGCAGGTGATGCAGATGGCGCAGATCATCGGCGGCTACTCGCTCGGCGGCGCAGACTTGCTGCGTCGCGCGATGGGCAAGAAGAAGGCCGAGGAAATGGCCCAGCATCGCGAGTTGTTCCGCCAGGGCGCCGCGAAGAATGGCCTGACCGGCGAGAAGGCCGACGAAATTTTCGACTTGATGGAGAAGTTCGCGGGCTACGGCTTCAACAAGTCGCACGCGGCCGCGTATGCGTTGCTCGCGTATTACACCGCGTGGCTGAAGGCGCACCATCCGGCGGAATTCATGGCGGCGAATATGTCGCTCGCGATGGACGACACGGACAAGGTCAAGATCCTGTTCGAAGACTGCATCACGAACAAGATGACGGTGCTGCCGCCGGACATCAACCTGTCGGCGTATCGTTTCGAACCGGTTGCGGAGCCTGACGGCAAGCGCTCGAAAACCATCCGCTACGGCCTGGGCGCAATCAAGGGCAGCGGGCAGAATGCGATCGAAGAAATTTTGCGCGCGCGCGAAGACGGTCCGTTTATCGACATCTTCGATTTCTGCAACCGGATCGACCGTCGCGTGGTTAATCGCCGCACGGTCGAAGCACTGATTCGCGCCGGCGCGTTCGATACTTTGCATCAGAATCGCGCGCAACTCATCGCGTCCGTTTCGCTCGCGATGGAAGCCGCCGAACAGGCGAGCGCGAATGCGTTGCAGGCCGGTTTGTTCGATATGGGCGACGCGCCGTCGCAAGGCCACGAACTCGTCGACGAACCCGAGTGGCCGGAAAAGAAGAAGCTCCAGGAAGAGAAGGCCGCACTCGGCTTTTATCTGTCGGGCCATCTGTTCGACGCCTACAAGGACGAAGTGCGGCGCTTCGTGCGGCAGAAGATCGGCGAATTGAAAGAAGGGCGCGACAAGCTGGTCGCGGGCATCATCGCGTCGCTGCGCACGCAGATGACCCAGCGCGGCAAGATGCTGATCGCGCTGCTCGACGACGGCACCGGTCAATGCGAAGTGACGGTGTTCAACGAGACTTTCGAGGCGAACAAGCAACTCTTCAAGGAAGACGAGTTGCTGGTCGTGCAGGGCCAGGCGCGCAACGACGCGTTCACGGGCGGCATCCGCTTCACGGTGGATACGGTCATGGACCTCGGCCGCGCACGCTGCCGTTACGCAGAGGCCGTGAAAGTGAAGATGAACGGCAACGCCGACGCGCTGGCGCTGCGGCGCGTGCTCGAAGCGCATAGCGCGGGCAAGGATGAGCCGCAGGCGGCGCCGGCACCCGCGGCTTCGGCGCGCGGCAACGGCGGCGGGCGCAATGGCGGTAGCGGCGGCTTCGGTGGCGGCTACGGCGGCGACAACGGACGCCAGCGTCAGCCGGTGCAAATCCCGAACGGGCTCGCGGTTCAGATCGTGTATCGAAGCGAGAATGCCGAGGGCGAAATGCGTCTTGGCGACGCCTGGCGCGTGAAGCCGACCGACGAATTGCTGGCCGATCTGCGCGGCCAGTTCGCCGGCAGCGCGATCGAGATTGTGTATTAAGGGTGTGTCGCTGCTACGGGCGTTGCTGTGAGCCCGGCTTCGAGCGCGACGCTTCCCCGAGTCGCGCAAGCTTCAGAAACCGGTAGTACACCGTCTCCGCGTTGAACATCGCGATCATGAAGCCGGCGCGGCCGTCCAGAAAGCCTCGGCGCAACAGGTAAGTCCGCACAAAGGCCCACGCGCCGCGGCCAAGCGCCTTGCCGAAGCTGCCGCGCTGGCCCGCCGCATGACGCTGCAGCGCGCCGGCGCTCGAATAGGCATCGAGTTTGCGCAGCACGGACTCGAAGTCCTCGTACGAGTAGTGCATCAGCTTGCCGGTGAGGCGTTGCGCGGGCGTGTCGAAGACAAGCCGTTCGTGAACGAGGTCGTCCGAGAAACGCGCGGCGCCGCGCTTGAAGAGGCGCGGAATCCAGTCCGGATACCAGCCGCTGTGATGAATCCAGTGCCCGCAAAAACTCGACAAACGGTCTACCGCATAGACGTCGGCGGCGGGTGCCGCGAGCGCCGCGCGGATCGACGCGGCGAGCTCCGGCGAAACGATCTCGTCGGCGTCGAGCGAGAGAATCCAGGCGGTGTTGAGCGCGTTCACCGCGCGGTTCTTTTGCGGGCCGAAGCCTGGCCAGTCGGTCTGTTCGATCACCTGGGCGCCGTGCGCGCGGGCAATGTCGGCAGTGCCGTCGACGCTGCCGCCGTCGATCACGACAATCTGGTCCGCAAAGGCCACGGACCGCAGGCATTCGGCGAGCCGCGCCGCCGCGTTTTTAGTGATGATGGCGACGCCGAGGGTAGTTTCTTGCATACCTGAAGTGGTGATGGCGAGTGGCGTGAAGGCGGAGCGACGCAAGGGATCGCGCGGTGAGGCGCAACGGGCCGCGCAAGTATACCCGGGCAATACGATGCTTCGGCAAGCGGCGCAACCCCCCAAAAACGTCGGCCGAGCGTCCACACCAACCGTTTACAATGCTGCTTTTCGATCTTCGCGCCGCGGGCAGCCGGTCGCCGGCGCGAATCTCGTTCCGCATTCCCAGAGGATTCCTTGAGCGCGAAGCCAACGTTAAGCAAACCCATCGGTGAAGGCGAAGCGTCGTCGCCCGCCGTCGTTTTCCGGCGCCTGTGGCCGTTCGTCAAGCCGCTCTTGTGGGTGATCATCGGGGCCATTATCGCGATGGCCGCAAGCGCCGCCACCGACGCCGCCATTCCCGCGTTGCTCAAGCCGCTGCTCGACAAAGGTTTCGGCGCGCATGCAAGCGATAACGCGAAATGGTTCGTGCCCGTCGCCGTGATCGGCCTCGCGCTGATTCGAGGCGTGTCGCAATATGCGTCCGGTTATCTGCTCGCATACGTCTCCAACAAGATCCTGCTCGAACTGCGGCTGCGCATGTTCGACCGCATGATTCACACGAGCGTCGCGTTTTTTCAGCGCGAAACCGCGAGCACGGTGATCAACGCGATCGTCTTCGAGGTCAACCAGATTCTCAACGTGCTGTTGAGCGTGTTGGTCACGCTGGTGCGCGACTCGCTCACGGTCGTCTTCCTGCTCGGCTATCTGTTCTATCTGAACTGGCGGCTCACGCTGATCGTCGCGGTGCTGCTGCCGGGCATCGGCTGGCTAGTCGGCAAGATCAATCGCCGGCTGCGGCGGCTGAACCGCGAGCATCAACTGCTGACCAACGAGCTGTCCTACATCGTCGAGGAAACCGTGGGCGGCTACAAGGTCGTCAAGGTTCATAACGGCGAGAAGTACGAGATGGACCGCTTCTCGTCGATGAGCAAGCGTCTGCGCGGCTACGCGATGCGCATGACGGTCTCGGGCGGACTCGCTCAACCGCTGACGCAGTTCCTCGCGTCCATCGCGCTTGCCGTCGTGATCACGATCGCGGTGGTGCAGTCGTCGTCGGATCAGACCACGGTCGGCGGCTTCGTCGCCTTCGTCACGTCAATGCTGCTGATCATCTCGCCGCTCAAGCATCTGATGGATGTGAACCAGCCGCTGCAGCGGGGCATGACGGCGGCCGAGCTGATCTTCGGCCTGATCGACGAACCGGCGGAGCCAGCGGGCGGCGGCAAGCCGCTCGAGCGCGCGCGCGGCGAAGTGGAGTTCCGCGACGTCTCGTTCATGTACAGCGCCAACGCGACGCACAATCGCCACACGCTGGACAAGGTTTCGTTCAAGGTGGCGCCGGGTGAAATGGTCGCGCTCGCGGGTCCGTCGGGCAGCGGCAAGACCACGCTGGTGAACCTGCTGCCGCGCTTTTTCGATCCGACCGGCGGCGAGATTCTCGTCGACGGCGTCGCGCTTCCCGAGTACGACCTGCACGCGCTGCGCAGCCAGATCGCGATGGTGAGCCAGGACGTCGTGCTCTTCAACGACACGGTGGCCAACAACGTCGCTTACGGCCAGACGGCCGATCGCGACAGGGTGACCGCGGCGCTACGCGCGGCCAACCTGTGGGACACGGTCGACGCGATGCCCAACGGCATCGACACGCTCGTCGGCGACAACGGCATGATGCTGTCCGGCGGCCAGCGCCAGCGTCTCGCGATCGCGCGCGCCATCTACAAGGACGCGCCGATCCTGATTCTCGACGAAGCCACGTCGGCGCTGGATTCGGAGTCCGAGCGCCACGTGCAGGCCGCGCTCGAAACGCTGATGAAAGGCCGCACCACGCTCGTCATCGCGCACCGGCTGTCCACCATCGAGCGCGCGAACCGCATCCTCGTGATGGAGGCGGGGCATATCGTCGAGTGCGGCAGTCATCGGGAACTGCTGGCACAGAACGGGTTGTACGCGCATCTGCATCGGATTCAGTTTCAGCAGAGTGCGGCATAAGTGTCCGGCAGTTGCGTCGCCTGCCAGCGGCGTCTCCGTTCCACGGTTCTGGTTACCCGACCGGGCCGCGGGACTTGCTGGAAGATGGCAACGCTGGCTTGCTAGTGCCGATCGGCGTGCCGTTGCCGGGTGATTGACGACAGACGCTCAAACACCGCCCGTGACCAGCGGCAGCACGGTCAAATCCGGATGCGTGCCATCGACAATGCTGCGTCCCACGTGCACGCCTTCGTACAGCGCGTCGTCCTTGCTGGCGAAGCTTTCCTCGCCGTCCGCATGAAATGGGACCGCGTGACCGGGAATCGACGGGTCCGCGCCCGGATGACAGACGTAGCCGACATACGTGTAGCGGTTATTCGCCTCGTTCGGCGGCGCGTAGGACGCGTTGCCTTCGTCCGGCTCATTCTTTGGCATGAGCGCCACGTGAATCTCGAAGCCCTCGTATTCGACCATTTGCCAAGGTGCGGTTTCGTCGGCCATGGCCGCCTCCGTCTTCGTCGCGCATATCGGAAAGTCTAGGCGATTTAGCGGCGAAGCGCGGGCCTCGACGACTACGGCAAAACCATTAAACGATTACGGCTTGACCGCGCCTCAGACGAATGGCCACCGACGCAGCACATTGCGGACTTTTCATGAAGCCCCAGCGGACATCGGCCAATTGGCCACCGCAGTTGCTTGACCAGCGCCGTCATATAGAATGACGCGCTTTGCCCGTCGGACATCTCGCCTATGTGGTTCAAAAACCTACAGCTTCACCGTCTTCCCGCTCCGTGGTCCGTCACGGCGGAACAAATGGAAAAGTGGCTCGTGCCGCACGCGTTCGCGCCCGGCAATAGCGTCGAAATGCAAAGCCAAGGCTGGGCGTCGCCGCGCGATAACGACTCGCTCGTTTATGCGCTGAACGGCCAGTTGCTGCTCACGTTCCGCACGGAGAAGAAGCTGCTGCCGGCTTCGGTCGTCACGCAAGTGACGAAAGCGCGTGCCGCCGAACTCGAAGAGCAGCAGGGCTTCAAACCTGGCCGCAAGCAGATGCGCGAACTCAAGGAGCAGGTCACCGACGAACTGCTGCCGCGCGCCTTTAGCATTCGCCGCGATACGCGCGTGTGGATCGATTGCCGCAACGGCTGGCTGGTGATCGACGCGGCGTCACAGACGGTCGCCGACGAAGTGCGCGGCCTGCTCGTGAAGTCGATTGATCAGTTGCCGCTTGGCACGGTGCGCGTCACGCAATCGCCGGTCGCGGCCATGACCGAGTGGCTGCTTTCCGGTGAGGGGCCGAGCGGCTTCACCGTCGATCAGGATACCGAATTGCGCTCGCCGACCGAAGGCAACGCGACGGTCCGTTACGTCGGCCATACGTTGGACGCGGAAGATATGCGCCGTCACATCGAAGCGGGCAAGCAATGCATGCGGCTCGCGATGACGTGGAAGGACCGCGTGTCGTTCGTGCTGACGCCTTCGCTGACGATCAAGCGCATTGCACCGCTCGACGTGCTGAAGGAAGCAAGCGACCCAACCGTTCAAGGCGACGACGAGCTGTTCGATTCCGACTTTACGCTGATGACCGCGGAGCTCGAGCGCATGCTGGGCGATCTCGTCGATGCATTGGGTGGTGAAGAGGGCGATGCGATGGCGCGGGCGGCTTGAGAGAGGGGTGGTTTGCAGCGGGGAAAGTTACCCACAGATTCTGTTTGCAAGGCTGTGCATAACTACCCCGCAATCTCCGCAACTCATTGACGCGCTGGCCGTTTTTGCAGAGACATCGAAGTTGGGCACGCTTGCGCGCGCCCGGCTTTATAACGGCCCACAGCGACCATCGTCGCCAAACGGCAGAAGACGTTACTTCATCGCCGCCATCGCCTGCTCGATCTCTTCCTTGCTCAGATCGCGCTTGTGCGTGGCCAGCGACCAGCTATGCCCGAACGGGTCTTTCAACTGGCCGTAGCGGTCGCCCCAGAACATGTCGGTGACCGGCATCTTCACGGTCGCGCCGGCATTGACAGCTTGCTGAAAACTTGCGTCGACATCTTCGACATAGTGGTGAATCGTCACCGGCGTGCCTTGCAGATGATTCGGGCCGAACGCCTGGTGCTCCGGCCATTCGTCGGTGAGCATCAGCATCGAATCGCCGATTTTCAGGCACGCGTGCATCACCTTGCCGCCCGGCCCTGGCAAGCGGAACTGCTCGACGGCGTTGAAGGCTTTTGTATAAAACGCGATGGCTTCGGCGGCGTTGGCGCAAATCAGATACGGCGTGAGCGAGTGCATCCCGTCCGGGATCGGTTTGACAGCGGGGCTGCTCATGACGGCGACTCCTTGAAGTAACTGGTTCGTGGATTGAAAGTCCGACTGTTTCAGCGAGCCTTTCAACGTTACGACGAACGGGTCGCCACCGAATCGACACTCCGAAAAAAATATTTCGCGCACGTACGCACGTACGCACGTGCGCGCGTACGCGCCCCGGCTATTAGTCCTACGGATCGTTAGACGACGTTAGCCCGCCGGATTGTCCTCATCAGCCGGTGCGGCGGGCGTCGGCGCGGAACCCGGCGAAGGCGCCGACGCGCCGGTCGGCGCACCGAGTATGCTGATCTGGAACGTCGGCGTGCCCGCGAGCGATTGCAGCGTTGCGTCCTCGGGAATGTGTTCGAGGAGCGGCAGAATCACCGAGCCGCCGATCACCGCGCGCCGGCTGTTGTCGGACGGACGCAATCCCCAGATGTCCTGATAAACCACCGGCACGGTGACGCCGTTGCGAGTCGTATTGCCGATGTAAAGCATCACATGCCCGCCGATGTAGATCAGCGTGCGCAGCGGCACGCCATGCGCGGCCAGATAGTCAAGCCGTTGCGCGGGCGTCGACGCGGACAGATCGATCATGCGCCCGGCGCTCATCTGCGTGGACGAATGGCGCGGCAGCCACACGCCAAAGGTCGCGAAGATGCTTTGCAGTTCCGACGAACAATCGTTGTAGAGGCCGCTGTTGCCCCAGCCATAAGGCCGGCCGATCAGCGCTTTCATCAGCGTCGCGAGATGGCGCGGCGTGGCGGCGAGCGGCATCGGCGCAATCTGCGTGTCGTCGAGTTCGGCCGTGCGGATCAACGCCTCGCCTTCCGCGCCGCGCGCGGGCACGAGGACCGTGCGATGTGTCGGCGGTGGAGGCGCGGCATTGGCGTCCATGCCCGTCTCATTGTCGTTCGAACTCACATCGGACGCTGGCGCGGAAGCCCGCATCTTTCCAACCCGCATCGCGCGATCCGCCGACGCCGCCACCAACGGCAGCAGCGTGCCTGCGGGCGCCTCGAAGCGGAACACGCCGCGGCTATCGCGCACCGGCGTAAAAGCACCGATCACCGCACCGAGCGATTTCGCACTCGCGGCGCGCCAGCTATCGACGAAACGCTCGCTCGCCATGCCGACGCCGTCGCTGCGCACCCAGCCTTGCACATCGGGCGTCTGCACGTAATGCCATGCGCCGTCGACGCTCGTACCGAGCACATACAGCGGCGTGCCCGGCCGCACGGCGGAGATTTGCAGGTTGTCGAACGGATAGCCTTCGCCGGCCAGACGGTGATCGTAGAACGACGGGTCGGTGGTCGGCAGTTCGCGCACCATCAGATTGGTGGTCGCGATCGCGCGCCGCGCCGGCTGGTAGACCGGCGCGTCGGTGAACTGCGCGACGTTCATATTGCGCGCGATGGCGTCGATCCACGCCTTGTCGTGCGGACGAAAGTTCTCGCCATAACCGATGCCCGCGCCGCTCTTGCCGGTATTGTCGAAGCGGGCGATGCGGCGCTGCTGCAGCGCGGCGACATCCGCGCCTTGCTGGCGATAGACGCGCATCGTCACATACGCGGAGTTCCACGGCGACGGCGCGCTCGTCCCGGTGCCGAAGTAGCGGGCGTAAAGCGCCTGGAAATGCGCCTGCTGATCGGCGGGGCTCAGGAACGGCTTGTCGTAGCCGGCGCTGTCGGGCTCGAGCCAGTGATCGACGTTCTGGTCGTAGGCGGCGAGCGGAAAGAGCGTGAGGTTATCGGCGGCGATTCGCGCGTCATGCGTCTGGGACGGATTGCTGCAAGCGGCCAGAGCCGCGAGCGACGCGAGCGCCATGAACGACGCCACACGGCGCCAGGCATGCGGCAACGCGTGTGCAATGCGGGCAACGCGGACCATACGAACAACGCTCACAACGCGCCCAAAATAAACAACGCGCACAACGCGAAAAGGAACGGCTAAAGACATGAGTTCGGCAAAGAGAGTGCAAGGGAGACTGCAAGGGCACGATGATACGGCGTTGCGCCTTCCATTACACTTGACCGCCAGCTAAAGCAACACATCAGCGCTTCCCAAACTCCAAAGGAGCCCAACATGAAAACGAGCGCACGCAATCAGTTCGCAGGCGAAATAGTTCAGCTCACGCACGGCGCCGTCAACGACGAGGTCACGCTGCGAACCGCCGACGGCCTCGACATCGTCGCCATCATCACGCACGGCAGCGCTAAAACGCTTGGGCTCGCCGTGGGCAAGCAGGCGTTTGCGCTGGTGAAGGCATCGTCGGTGATCGTGATGGTCGACGTATCGAAGGACCAGGTGTCGGCGCGCAATTGCATCGCGGGCACGGTGACCGCCGTGACGACCGGCGCGGTGAATTCCGAAGTAACGATCGGCGCGGGCAGCGCGCAGATCGCCGCGATCGTGACCAACGAGAGCGTCGAGCGCCTCGGCCTCGCGGTCGGCCAGGCGGCGACGGGAATCTTCAAGGCGTCGAGCGTGATCGTCGGCGTCGAGTCGTAGTGGCCGCATTCCAGTGATCGAGCAAGCTGCTTGCTTTACACTGGAGCGCCACGTTGCATCGTTTCCCGCCTTCATCACGGACCCGTCATGTTCGAAGTCTCCTCCGCATCGCACTTGCCCAAGGCCGCGCAATACGAAGAACTCGTCGCGCAGGCGCGCGCGCTTCTCGCCGGCGAAACCGACTGGATCGCCAACGCGGCCAACTTCTCGTCGTTCGTGTTCCATTCGTTGAGCGATCTGAACTGGGCCGGCTTTTACTTTCATGACGGCCGCGAACTGGTGGTCGGGCCTTTCCAGGGCAAGCCGGCGTGCGTGCGCATTGCGCTCGGCAAAGGCGTCTGCGGCACGGCCGCGCAAACGCGCGAGACGCAGATCGTGCGCGACGTCCACGAATTCCCCGGCCACATCGCGTGCGATTCGGCGTCGCAATCGGAAGTTGTCGTGCCGCTCGTCGCGCCCGACGGCACGCTGATCGGCGTATGGGACGTCGATAGCCCGGTCCTCGCGCGCTTCGACGAAGAAGACGCGAAGGGCATGGAGGCGCTGTGCGCGGTATTCATCGAAGCGGCATTGCCGCGCGCGTCGTAGTCACCGCACAGACACCGCGTTTTGAACACGACCCACGCCGGCGGGACGCAAGCCGAGTCGCGTCTTGCACAAGAAGCGCCGGCCTCGGCACTAGCCGCCGCACTAACCGCCGCTCCCTTCGGCATGTTAATTTGCGACGAGCGCGGCACCTTTCAGTTCGTCAACGCGGCGCTAGAAAAGCTGACCGGATGGAGCGCCGACGAACTGATCGGCCGGCGCAGCTTCGAATCGCTGCACGATCCCGCCGAACTCGCGAGACGCCGCGCCGAACTGCCGTCGCTCGCGGAAATCGGCGCGCGCTACGAGGGTGAATGGACGTACCTGCGACGCAGCGGCACATCGGTGCGCGTCGTACTCGCGCTGTCGCCGCTGCCTGCGTGTTCCGACGCCACAGCCTGCCACGCGTCCGACGCGCGTTACGTCGGCGTGGTCGTCGACATGACGCGCTATGCGCAGTCCGAGGCGCGCCTCTGGTACGTCTCGCATCACGACGGCGTCACGCGTCTGCCGAATCAGACGCTCTTCACCGAACGTCTCGAGCTGACGATCTCACGCTGCGCACGCAGCCACGCTTCCTTTACCGTGCTGATCGCCGAACTCGATCATCTGCGTAAGCTCCGCGACGCGCTCGGCCTGCATGCGGCCGAACTGGTGCTGCAGATCGTCGGCGAACGCTTGCGCGGACTTTTTCCCAACGACGGCACGATCGCGTCGATCGGCGGCACGCAGTTCGCGCTGCTGATCAACGAAACGGGCGCCGCCGCCGACGCATTCGCCGCGGAGGCGCTCGCGCGCATCGCCGAGCCGATCGACTATGGCGGCACGGCGCTCAACATCGCGGCGAGCATCGGCATCGCCGCGTATCCGGACGACGGCGGCGACGCGGCCACGCTCATGCGGCGCGCGGGCGTCGCGCTGTCGGCGGCGTCGGCGGTGAACGGCAATGCGGTCCGGCGTTTTTCGACGGCGCTCGAAGGACAGGCCGCGCGTCGCTTCCAGATCGAGACGATGCTGCGCGAAGCATTGGGGCGCCGGCAATTGCACCTCGTGTATCAGCCGCAGGTGACGCTCGCCAACGGACGCATCGCGCAAGTCGAAACGCTGCTGCGCTGGAATCATCCGCAGCGCGGCATGATCAGCCCCGCGGAATTCGTGCCGGTCGCCGAAGAGTCCGGCTTGATCGAGCAGATCGGCGAGTGGGTGATCCGCACCGCGTGCCGCGAAGCGGGCAGGCTGCTGCGGCTGACCGGCAACTTGCCGCGCGTGGCGGTCAACGTGTCGCCGCAGCAGTTCCGGCGGCCGGACCTGTTCGACACGATTCGCGACGCGCTCGACCAGGCCGCGCTCGATCCGTCTTACCTGGAAGTGGAGATCACCGAAGGCGCGTTGCTCGGCGATGTGGACCAGGCGCTGGAAACCTTGCACGCATTACGCGAACTCGGCGTCGAAATTGCCGTCGACGACTTCGGCACGGGCTATTCCAGCCTCGCGTATTTGACGCGTTTTCCGTTGAACCGCCTGAAGATAGACCGCTCGTTCGTCGCGCGCATGGGCAACGATCCGCAAAGTCTTGCGCTGGTCGGCGCGATCATCGCGATGGCGCATGCGCTCGAGCTGCGCGTCACGGCCGAAGGCGTCGAAACACCGGAGCAGGCGGCGCAATTGCAGGCGCTCGGTTGCGACGAGGCGCAAGGCTTCTGGTTTTCGCGACCGGTGACGGCATCGGGACTGCGGAATTTGCTCGGGCCGTAGAACCGCGTTCAAGCGCCGCCAAGTCGGAAACGTCTGCAAAAATTCATGCCAGGTGGGAATCGCAAGGTAGTATAAACAACCACCCTCGCGATTCGAAACGCCATGCCGGCCAAGTACGCAATAAGCATTAGCCTGACGGAGCATCTCGCTTCGTTTATCAAAACAGAAATCGCCTCTGGCCGTTATGGCACGGCCAGCGAGGTCGTGCGCGCGGGCCTGCGCCTGCTTCAGGAACGAACCCCCGGCCGCGCGGTTGCGGACGACAGCGACGGCACCGCGAGCCTCAAGCGCAAGCAGCGCGCCCGTGCGCGGGAACGCGCTCTGCTGGCGGAGAAGTCATGATGCCAGCAAATAATTTTCCAGTAGTGGGCGTGGGCGCTTCAGCGGGGGCTGTCGAAGCACTCGAAGGATTTTTCCGCGGCATGCCGCAAGCCCCCGGCCTTGCATTCGTGATCGTCACGCATTTGAGTCCGGACCGCGAAAGCCTGCTTCCGGAAATCATCGCGCGATTTACGTCGTTGCCGGTGCATGTCATTACCGATGGCATGCAGATCGAAGTCGATAACGTGTACCTGTTACCGACCGACGCCGTGCTGAGCGTCGAGAAACGCGCGCTTCATGTTCAGCCGCAGGACAGTCATCGGCGGGAACGCAAGCTGATCGACGTTCTGTTCAGCAGCCTCGCCGCGGAGTTCGGCGAACTGTCTGCCGGCGTCGTGCTGTCCGGCGGGGATTCGGACGGAACGCTGGGCATCAAGGCCATCAAGGAGCGCGGTGGACTGACGCTCGCCCAGGCGGCGGACGGCTTCGGCCCGCAGCATCCCGACATGCCGGGCAGTGCGATCGCCACTGGACTCGTCGATTTCGCCGTGCCGGTCGGGCAGATGGGCGAAAAGCTCGCCACCTTCGCAACGGGCGCCTTCATGCTCGACGGGCTGGCCGGAAACGCGACCGCGCAAGCTCAAACGTCGGAGTTCGACGTGGCGCGCGAAGCGATCTATGCGATTTTGCGCAACCAGGTCGGACACGATTTCAGCGGCTACAAGGTCAAGACTTTCGTGCGCCGCGTGCAGCGGCGCATGCAGGTCCTCGAGATCGGCACGCCCGACGCCTACGTGGCGCGGCTCTCCACGGACTCGCAGGAAGTCACCGCTTTGTTCCGCGACCTGCTCATCAACGTGACCAGTTTCTTTCGCGATGCGCAGGCGTTCGAGACGCTCGCGAGCGTCGTGATTCCCAAGCTGTTCGAGGGGCGCAGTTCGGCCGACACGGTTCGCGTGTGGGTGCCCGGTTGTGCGACCGGCGAAGAAGTCTATTCGATCGCGATTCTGATGCGCGAGCATTTCGACGGCCAGGCCGATACGCCGCGCGTGCAGATTTTCGCAACCGACATCGACGACGGCGCGCTCGCCGTGGCACGCGCGGCGCGTTATCCGTTAGCGCTGCTCGACGGCGTTTCCGAGGAACGCCGGCAGCGCTTTTTCCGGCTCGAGGGCAGCAGTTATGTACTGGCCAAGGACGTACGCGATCTCTGCATTTTCTCGCCGCATAGCGTGATTCGCGACCCGCCTTTTTCGCGTATCGACCTCGTGTCGTGCCGCAACCTGCTGATCTATCTCGGCGCCGACGTGCAGAACCAGGTGATCCCGACGTTTCACTATGCGTTGCGTCCGGGCGGCTACCTTTTTCTCGGCACGTCGGAGAACGTCAGTCAGTTCGACGAACTGTTCGTGGCTGTCGAGAAGAAGCACCGGATCTTCCGCCGTCGCGCCGACGTGTCGCCGCAGATCCGTTTGCCCATGACCGTCTCTGCGCTGCGCGTCGGGCATCCGGCCGCGCTCGCGCCCGGCCGGCCCGTGCTCGGCAGCGGCGCAATGCGTCATACGGTCGATACACACATGCTCGAGCGGTTCACGCCGCCGCATGTGCTCGCCACGCGCGACGGCGACGTCGTCTATTTTTCGAGCCGCACCGGCAAGTATCTGGAAGCCGCGCCCGGCGTCCCGTCGCGCCAGCTCTTTGCGATGGCGCGCAAGGGTCTCGGCCTCGACCTGCGCTCGGTGTTCCGCGAAGCGGTCGAATCGGGCAGAGCGGTGACGCGCGATGGCGTCGCGGTCGAGGGAGAAGACGGCCGCGTGCAGATTCTCAGTCTGACGGTCGAACCGCTGAACGGAAACCCGCAGAACGAGCGAATGTACCTCGTCGTGTTCGCGGATCAAGGCCCGGGTCTGAGCCGCGAAGAAGCCATCGCGCGCGCGCAGTTGCCGCGCGACGGCACGGTGGCCGAAGCCGAAAAAGAATTGCGCGACACGCGCGAACGCTTGCAGTCGATGATCGAGGAATACGAAACCGCGCTCGAGGAACTGAAGTCGTCGAACGAAGAACTCGTCTCGGTCAACGAGGAACTGCAGTCGTCCAATGAAGAACTGGAGGCGTCGAAAGAAGAACTCGTTTCGCTGAACGAGGAACTGCATACCGTCAATCTCGAACTGAACGGCAAGATCGAAGCGCTCGACCGGGCGAACACCGATCTGCAGAATCTCTTTGAAAGCACGTCGGTTGCGACCGTGTTTCTCGATCGCGACCTGGTGATCCGTTCGTTCACGCCGGCGATGAACGGCATCTTCCACATTCGCCCGACGGATCGCGGCCGGCCGATCACCGAACTCGCGAGCCGCCTCGATTTGCCGGGGCTCGAGAAGGACATTGCGACCGTCTTTCGCACCAATGCGCCGCGCGAACGGCACGTGAGCAGCAACGACGGGCTGACGCACTTTCTGATCCGCCTCGCGCCGTACCGCAACGGCGACCGCGCAACGGACGGCGTCGTGGTGGCGTTCGTCGACGTCACGGGAATGGTCCATGCTGAAGAAAGGCAGAGTGTCCTCATTGCCGAGTTGCAGCATCGCACCCGCAATCTGCTGGCTGTCATCCAGTCGATCGCACAGCAGACGCTTCCGGCCGCTCCCTCGCTCGAAACGTTCATCAGCCGTCTCGCGGCGCTCGGACGTTTGCAGGGACTTATCGGCGAAGCGAACGGCGATCTCATCAATCTGACCGACATCGTGCGGCTGGAACTGGAGGCATTGGGGGTCGCGGACAGCGAGCGGATCGCCGTGGCCGGTCCGCCGGTGCCGCTCGGATTCCGCAACGTGCAGACGGTCGCGCTGGTGTTGCACGAACTGGCGACGAATGCCGTCAAGTACGGCGCGCTCAAGGATTGCGAGGCGCGGCTCGAAGTCACATGGGACGTGCGCAATACGGCGTCCGGTGCCGCCTCGCTCGTGATCGACTGGACCGAGAGCGGTCTGCGCTCAGTGCCCGACTCGTCGAGAACGGGCTTTGGCCGGCGGCTGATCGAGAAAGCGCTGAAGTTCACGCTGCATGCAACGACTGAACTCGCGTTCAAGACCGACGGCGTCTCATGTCACATTGAGATACCGCTGCCATCGCCACGCGTGCGCAGCGGTTCGCAGGAGGGATAGAAATGGGCAGTGTCGCCAAATTGCTGCAGGGCCGGCGAGTCATGGTGGTCGAAGACGACTACCTGGTTGCGCTGGCGCTGTCGAGTGCGCTCGAGGACGCGGGAGCCAGTGTCGTCGGTCCCATCTCGGGCGCGCAGGAAGCGGTGGCCATGATCGAAGAAGGCAAGGAGCAGGTCGACGTCGCAGTTCTCGACGTCGATCTGAACGGCGAGAAGTCATACCGGGTCGCAGATGCGCTTGTGTCGCGCAATATCCGCTTTGTATTCGTGACCGGTTATGGCGCGGACGCCGTCGATGGAGAGTATCGTCAGTACGAGCGTTGTCAGAAGCCGTTCGACCATCAGATGCTTTTCAGGGCGCTGACAGTCGGCACGCGATAACGGGCGAATCCCGTAGCCGTAGTGCCGCAGGCAATGGGTTGAATCATCGAGGCAAGGACAATCCGTCAGGCGGTCATGACACTGGTTTTAAGCTGAGCTGATGGCGATTGCGCGCGTGCGCAGCCAAAAAGGCCGCGCGCGCCGGACGACAGGCTTGCCATTTGCTGCTCCTCTCCAGCGGAGGGCATTCATGGCAAAGATTTCGAATGGGCGGGACATCGTCGTCGTTGCAGCGTCGCTCGGCGGCCTTCAGGTGCTGAAGAAGATCGTCGGCGTGCTGCCGGCCGATCTTCCGGCGAGCGTGTTCATCGTCATGCACGTCGGCACGTGGCCGAGCCAGTTGCCACATCTGCTTGCGTCGGACAGCCGGCTACCGGTAGTCCATGCATCGGACGGCGAAGCAATCGAGAAGGGCACGATCTACGTCGCGCCACCCGACCGCCACATGTTGCTGCGCGACGATACGGTGGTGCTGTCGACCGGACCCAAGGAAAACTTCGCGCGCCCGGCCGCCGATCCGCTGTTTCGTTCGGCGGCGGTCAATTATGGCGCTCGCGCGATCGGCGTCGTGCTGACCGGCAAACTGGACGACGGCGCGGCGGGACTGAAGGCGATTCACGCGTGCGGCGGCTTCACCATCGTTCAGGACCCGTCGACTTGCGCGGCGCCCGACATGCCCGACGCTGCGCTTAAAGCTGTTCCCCCCGACGTGGTCGCGCCGATTGACGACATCGGTCCGGCCATCGTCAGGGCCTTGACAGACCGCACACCGAGGCGCATCGACATGGACGAAAGCGAGCGCGCCGCGCTGGAACTGAAGATTGCAGCGACCGGCTATTCTTCGCCCGCGGAAATGGAGCGGATCGGCCACCGAACGAGCCTGACCTGCCCGGAGTGCGGCGGCGTGATCTGGCGTATCGGCGAAGGGTATCCGCTGAGGTATCGCTGCCATACCGGGCATGCGTTTTCCGCGATGTCGCTCGAGTCGCGCCAGCGCTCCGGCGCCGAAGACGCGCTGTGGTCCGCTGTGCGGCGCCTCGAAGAAGAACTGCTGCTGGTACGCGAGCGGCTTTCGCTTGCCGAAGCGACGCACAGCGACGACGCCGAAGCGCTGCGCGACGAGATAGCTCCGCTCGAGGCAGCGGTCGAGGCCGTCAGGCGCCTGGCGCTCGAGTCGGCCAAGTCGACGAGCAGTCAAAAGGTCGGCTAAGCGGCGGCCAGTCTGCCACAACATTTCAGCCCGGTATGCGTTGAAAAATAGTCCGGGACCAGTTGCTATTGCTGCCACTAAAGCAGCGTGATCGACGCCGCCAGTTCGACTCACACGCCGCTGCCGCTTCGATCTCACCCTCATGCACGAATTTTGCTGGATGCGCCTCGAGTGCCTTGCAACGGGAGCGCATCATGGCGTGGGCCAGACCGGTACGGAACCTGATGGCGGCGTTAGCGGCGGCGTCGCTCGCCTATGGTTCGACGGCCTGCGCTCAGACCAGCGACGGCGACTGGCCGATGGCGGCGAAGAATTACCAGAACACGCGCTACAGCGAACTCGCTGAAATCAACACATCGAATGTGAGCCGGTTAAAGCCCGCGTTCACCTTCTCGACCGGCGTGCTGCGCGGCCAGGAAGCGGCGCCGCTCGTCGTGTCGAATACGATGTTCATCGTCACGCCGTATCCCAATCGCGTGTATGCGCTCGATCTGACGAAACCCGGCGCTCCCGTCAAATGGCAGTTCGATCCGGCGCCCAACGCGAGCGCGCAGGGCGTCGCATGTTGCGACGTTGTGAACCGCGGCGCCGCGTATGCGGACGGTCGAATCTTCATCAACACGCTCGACGCACAAACCATCGCGCTCGATGCCGCAAGCGGCAAGGAATTGTGGCGCACGCGGCTCGGCGACATCAGCCGCGGCGAAACGACGACGATGGCGCCGCTCGTCGTCAAGGGCAAGGTGCTGGTCGGCAATAGCGGCGGCGAACTCGGCGTGCGCGGATGGCTGACCGCGCTCGACGCCGCGACCGGCCGCATCGTCTGGCGCGCGTATAGCACCGGACCCGACAGCGATGTGCTGATCGGCGATCAGTTCAAGCCCTGGTACGGACAGGACAAGGGCAAGGACCTCGGCGTGAGCACCTGGCCGTCCGGTGCGTGGAAGATCGGCGGCGGCAATGTGTGGGGCTGGATTTCCTACGACCCCGACGCCAACCTGATCTATTACGGCACCGCGAACCCCGGCCCGTGGAATCCCGAGCAGCGTCCCGGCGACAACAAATGGACGGCCGGCATTTTCGCGCGCGATCCCGACACGGGGCAGGCGCGCTGGTTCTATCAATGGAGCCCGCACGATCTGCACGACTACGACGGCGTCAACGAAAACGTGCTGCTGACGCTCACCGTCGGCGGCAAGCCGAGGCAAGTGCTCGTGCATCCGGATCGCAACGGCTACGTGTACATGCTCGACCGGTTGACCGGCGAAGTGTTGTCGGCGAAACCGTTTGTTCATATCACGACGAGCGAGGGCGTCGATCTCAGGACGGGGCTGTTGAAATACAACCCGGCAACCGAACCGAAGGTCGGCCATTCGGTGCGCAACATCTGTCCGGTGTCGCCTGGCGGCAAGGACTGGCAGCCGTCCGCGTGGTCGCCGCGCACGGGCCTGCTGTATATCCCCCACCAGAATCTGTGCGAGGACGCCGAGGCTTACGCGACGAGCTACATCGCGGGTACGCCGTACGTGGGCGTCGATACGAAAATGTACGCCGGGCCCGGCGGCAATCGCGGCGAGTTCTCCGCGTGGGACCCGATTGCGGGCAAGAAGGCGTGGTCGATCAAGGAAGACTTTCCCGTGTGGAGCGGGGCGCTTGCCACGGCCGGCGACGTCGTTTTCTACGGCACGATGGACGGCTGGTTCAAAGCCGTCGACGCGCGCAGCGGTGCGCTCTTGTGGCAGTTCAAGACAGGCTCCGGGATCATCGGCCAGCCGGTTGCGTATCGCGGCCCGGACGGCAAGGAATACATCGCGATCCTCGCGGGCGTCGGCGGATGGGCCGGCGCGATCGTCTCGAACAATCTGGATCCGCGCGACGGCACAGGAGCCAAGGGCTTCGTCAACGCGATGCGCGATCTGCCGCAGCGCACGACCAAGGGGGGCACGCTCTATGTGTTCGCGCTTCCTTGAAATGTGTGTTGCGCGGCGTCTGGGTGGGCTGCCGCGTGCGGTTATTTTCGGTGTGCTGGGTTTGCTCGCCGTTGCGCTTGGCGCATGCGCTCATCGACCTGTCGACGAAGCCGCGTCCGGCGCGACCGAACTGCGCGTCTGCGCCGATCCCGACAATCTGCCGTATTCGAAAGAAGACGGCAGCGGCTTCGAAAACCACATCGCGCAGGTGCTCGCAAGCGACCTGCATCTGCGCCTCACTTACGCGTGGCTTCCGCAACGCCGCGGGTTCGTGCGCAAGACGGTCGGCGCGGGCTTATGCGATGTGTTCATCGGCGTGCCCGACGGCTTTGAGCGTCTGCTGCTGACGCGGCCTTACTATCGGTCGAGTTATGTGTTCGTGCAACGC
The DNA here is from genome assembly GCF_000172415.1 of Paraburkholderia graminis C4D1M. GTDB lineage: Bacteria > Pseudomonadota > Gammaproteobacteria > Burkholderiales > Burkholderiaceae > Paraburkholderia > Paraburkholderia graminis. The sequence continues at coordinate 129,725 of NZ_ABLD01000004.1, read as the reverse complement.
GCGGCGGACCCGCCACTCGACGGCTTTGAACCGCGTGCGCTGTCGCAGCGCCGCATCGGCGTGCAACTGATCGGCGACGACCTCGCGGCGACGCCGCCCGCTTACGCGCTCGCGCGTGCGGGCGCGACCGACAACGTGACCGGCTATACCGTCTACGGCGACGGTCCCGCAAGCGAGCGCATGGTGAACGACATCGCGGCGGGCCGCATCGACGTCGCGCTTGGCTGGGGTCCGCAGCTTGCGTACTTCGCGACTCGCGCCGCTGTGTCGCTGACGGTCGAACGAGCCCGCCCGCCGGCTGGCTCGGCGCTGCCGTTCGAGTTCTCGGTGGCGGTCGGCGTGAACCGCGCGAAGCCGGCGTTGCGCGATGAACTGCAAGCGGCGCTCGATCGTCGGCACGCGGAGATCGATGCGATTCTCACGGACTACAACGTGGTTCGCGTGGACGCGCCGCGCGCGGTGTCGTCGGCTGCGAGGGAGAGTGCGCGATGACAGCCGCCCGCTTTCGTCGACAGATGCCTCGGGCGCTCTGGCTCATCGCGCCGGCCGTGATCGCGAGCGTCGCGTGCCTCGCGGGCTGCGAACGCGAGCAGCGGCAATTGCACACGCCGCCTCCGGCTGCATCGGCGGCTTCGGCGGTGACCATGAGTTCGATACAACCGGTCGCTTCCGCCGTGACGACGAGCTCGACTCAACCCGTGGCCGCCGCTGTGAGCGCTACCGTTAGCAATCCCTATGAAAATAACGCGTACGCGGTCTCGCAAGGCAAGCGCCTGTTTCGCGCGTACAACTGCAGTGGTTGTCACGCGCAAGGCAGCGGCGATTCGGGTCCGGCGCTGATGGACGATAAGTGGATTTACGGCGCGGACCCGGCCAGCGTGTTCACGACCATCAAGCAAGGCAGGCCGAACGGCATGCCGGCGTTCGGCGGCCACGTTTCCGACGATCAGATCTGGCAAATCGTGGCCTACGTCCGTTCGATGAGCGGCCAGTTGCGCTCCGATATCGAACCGCCGCGCAGCGACAGTCTGCAGGCCGGCAAGCCCGAACAACGGCGCCCGCCGGAAGAGCCGAAGCGCTCTTCGGTGCCGCCCGCCGCGGAGCACTGACATGACTGCGCGAGTCGTTCTTCCGCTATCCGGCGCTGCCGCCATCGCAACCGCAACGGGAACCGTTCAGTCGGCGTGGGCCGCGCCATTGCAGGATGCGCTGCGACCGGCCGGTGTCCAGGCGAGCACCATCCTCGATCTGCTGAATCTGACGGTGATTGTCTGCACGGCAGTCTTCGCCGCCGTGCTGATCGCCTTCTTCTGGGCGCTGTGGCGCGCGCCGCGAGGCACGCGCGAAACGCCCGCCGATATGTCGACGGAGGCGGACTCCGCCGTGGGTCCGAAAGCGGTCGCCGAACCTGGCCTGAGAAGGGCGGTCATCGTCGCGACGATCGTATCGACGGTATTGCTGTTCGGCCTGATTTTCGCCGACGTGCTGACCGACCGCGCGCTCGCGCGGCTTTCGATGCGCGATGCCGTGCAGATCGAAGTGACCGCGCATCAATGGTGGTGGGAGATACGGTACAACGACCCGCAAGCGTCGAACGTGTTCATTACGGCCAACGAGATGCACATTCCGGTCGGCCAGCCCGTGCTCGTCACGCTTAAATCGTCGGATGTGATTCACTCGTTCTGGGTGCCGAATCTGCACGGCAAAAAAGACCTGATTCCCGGCCGCACCGCGACGATCCGTTTTCGCGCGGACCACGCGGGCGAGTACCGCGGCCAGTGCGCCGAGTTCTGCGGTTACGAACATGCGTTGATGTCGTTCCTCGTGATCGCCGAGACACCCGACAAATACGCGGCCTGGCTCGCGCATCAGCGCCAGGATGCGCCGCCGCCGTCGAACGAACTCGAAACGCGCGGCGAGCAGATTTTCCTCACGCACAGTTGCGCGATGTGCCACACGGTGCAGGGCATCGGTGCGAACGCGGTGCTCGGGCCGGACCTGACTCATGTTGCAAGCAGGCAGACGCTGGCTGCCGGCACGCTGCCGAATACACCAGGACACCTCGCCGGCTGGATCGTCGACGCACAGCGCATCAAGCCCGGCACCGTGATGCCTCCCAACCCGCTGGCGCCCGATGAACTGCACGCGCTGCTGGCCTACATGGCGACGCTCAGATGAATCATGCCTCGATGACGGACCGGTTCGACGTGATCGACGAACCGCAAACCGACCCGCAGGAAGCCGACAGGCTCGAAGCAACCTGGCGCGACCCGCCGGGCTTCCTGGGCGTGTTCGCCGCGATCAATCACAAGACGATCAGCCGCCGCTTCATGACCACGACGTTCGGCTTTTTCGTCGCGGGCGGCATCCTCGCGCTGGTGATGCGCCTGCAGCTCGCGCGTCCGGGCAACCGGCTCGTCGGCCCCGACATGTACAACCAGTTGTTCACGATGCACGGCACCACGATGATGTTCCTGTTCGCCGTGCCGGTCATGCAGGCGGTCGCCGTCTACCTCGTGCCGCTGATGATCGGCGCGCGCAGCGTCGCGTTTCCGCGCATGAACGCGTACGCGTACTGGGTGTTCCTGTTCGGCGGACTGATGCTGTATGTGGCCTTCGCACTCGACATCGGCCCCGACGCCGGATGGTTCGCCTATGTGCCGCTCTCGGGTCCGGACTATTCGCCGGGCAAGCGCATCGACTTCTGGGCGCAGATGATCACCTTCACCGAGTTGTCGGCGCTGCTCGAGGCTATCGTGCTGATCACCACGATCTTCAAGATGCGCGCGCCGGGCATGACGCTCAACCGCATGCCGCTCTTCGTCTGGAGCGTGCTCGTGACGTCGTTCATGGTGCTGTTCGCGATGCCGTCGGTGATGCTTGGCAGTACTGCGCTGATTCTCGACCGCCTCGTCGGCACGCATTTCTACAACCCCGGCGAGGGCGGCGACGTGGTGCTCTGGCAGCATCTCTTCTGGTTCTTCGGACACCCGGAGGTGTATCTGATCTTCGTGCCGCCGCTCGGCTTTATCTCCAGCATCATTCCGACTTTCTCGCGACGGCCCGTATTCGGCTATCCGGCGATGGTGCTCGCGCTGATCGCGACGGCGTTTCTATCGTTCGGACTGTGGGTTCACCACATGTTCGCGACGAATCTGCCCGATCTCGGCAAGAGCTTTTTTACGGCGGCGAGCATTATGATCGCGGTGCCTTCGGCGATCCAGATTTTCTGCTGGATCGCGACACTGTGGACCGGACGCCTCAACTTCAAGACGCCGATGCTCTTCGTCCTCGCGTTCTTTTTCATTCTGGTGCTGGGCGGGCTGACGGGCATCATGCTCGCGTCGGTGTCGCTCGATTATCAGGTGCACGACACGTATTTCGTCGTCGCGCATCTGCATTACGTGCTGATCGGCGGCGCGGTGTTTCCGCTATTCGGCGCGTTCTACTACTGGTTCCCGAAGTTCACCGGACGCCTGCTCGACGAGACGCTCGGGCGCTGGAATTTCTGGCTGTTCTTCATCGGCTTTAACGTCGCATTCTTTCCGATGCATCTGCTCGGGCTGCATGGCATGCCGCGCAGGGTGTACACGTATCCGTCCGGAATGGGATGGGACACGATGAATCTGACCGCGACGATCGGCGCGTCGATTATCGCCGTGAGCGTGCTGCTGTTTATCGTCAACGTGCTGCATAGCCGTCGACAAGGACTCGTTGCCGGCGACGATCCGTGGGGCGCAGGAACGCTCGAATGGAGCACCGCGTCGCCGCCTCACGCGGGCAATTTCGTGAAGGTGCCGGTCGTGCATAGCGGCTATCCGCTGTGGGACGCGCCGCGCGAACCTTCCACCGTCAGCGGACTGGATTCGAATAGCCGGCAGGTGCTGGTGACGAGCGTTCTCGACGCGATGCCGGATCATCGGCCGGTCTTTCCGATGCCCAACATCTGGCCGTTCGTGAGCGCCGTGGCGACGACCGTGTTGTTCATTGGCTCAATCTTCACGCCGTGGGCGGTGGTGTGGGGCACGGTGCCCGTCGCTATCGCGATGACCGCGTGGTTCTGGCCGCGGCGGCGCGAAACCGATCAGCATCTCGCGCTGGAGAAACGCCCGTGACTACCGTTGACGAGCGCTATGCCGACAGCCGGCCGCGCGCAGCCCGCAAGGCGATCCACGTCGGAGAACTGCCGACGTATGGCTTCAGCCATCGCAGCCTGATGTGGTGGGGCACGATGGGACTGATGGTGATCGAGGGGACGGTGTTCGCCATCGCCGTCATGATGTACTTCTATCTGCGCACGCTCGCATCCGTCTGGCCGATGAATGCGCCCGGCCCCGGCCTGCTATGGGGCAGCGTGAATACGGCGATCCTGGTCGTGAGCATGCTGCCGAATCATCTCGCGAAGCGCGCGGCCGAGCGGGAGGATCGCGCGGCGTCGCGGCTCTGGCTGCTGGTGTGCCTCGCGTTTTCGCTCGCCTTTCTCGGCGTGCGGGCGCTGGAGTTCAAGGCGCTCAACGTGACCTGGTACGACAACGCTTACGGGTCCGTGCTGTGGATGCTGATGGGCTTGCATACCGTTCACCTGATCACCGATACGTTCGACACAGCCGTGCTCGACGTCCTGCTGTTCACGGGGCCAGTGGAAGGTAAGCGCTATGTCGACGTCAGCGAGAACGCCGCCTACTGGTACTTCGTCGTGCTTAGCTGGCTGCCGATTTATGCAGTCGTCTACTGGGCGCCGCGTTTGTGAGGAGATCGACATGGCAGTGTGGTCCGCGCTATTGCTCGCGCCTTTCCTGACGCTCTCGAATCTGTCGCTGACGTATGCGCTGGTGCCGCGATCGTGCGATGCCGGCACGACCTGGATGCTGCACGCCGTGACGCTTGCGAGCGCGGTGTTGAGCGCGGCGGCGACCGTCGGCGCGTGGCGGCATTGGATGGGCGGCCTGTTTCCACCGGATGCCACCGCGGAAAGCACCGCGCGCGCGCATTTTCTCGCGCAGGTCGCGACGCTGGTCGGTCTGCTGTCGACGTTCGTGCTGTTCGCGCAGTATGTGCCGCAATGGGTGCTTCAGCCATGCGCGCAATGACGATCCGGCGATTTCCGTTGGCACGCATCGGTGGATGCGCGAGCGGGCTGGCGGCGCGGCGAGCCACGGTCGCTAAAGCGGCTCTTGCTTACGCGATGACGGGTCTCGCCGTCCTCACGCTGAGCGCGTGCGGACAACAGACGCCGCAACGCGAGCCGTTGACCGGCGGCGATCCGGCTCGAGGCCAGGCCTTGATCGTGCACGCCGGTTGCGGCTCGTGCCACACGATCGAAGGCGTGGAAGGCGCCAACAGCCTGGTCGGGCCGCCGCTCACGGGCCTTCGTCAACGGACGTACATCGGCGGAGTTGCGGCCAATTCGGCGACCAACCTCGAGCGCTGGCTGATGCATCCGCAAGCGTTCAGCCCGCGCACCGCGATGCCCGATCTCGGCCTCACCGAGGATCAGGCGCGCGACATTGCCGCTTATCTCTATCTGCATTGAACGGGCTACAGGTGCGCCGGTTTGCATCGTGGCGCGCCGGCGTCGATGCGCTCGCAAAGATTCGGGGCTCGATCGTGAAGTGAGTCGCCACTGAGCCGCCTGTTACACTGCCGGGATTCGCGAGTCGTCCCAGTCATTCGGTAATCACGCTTGGGCTGTGCGGTCCACGGTTGGTATTTCGAGCGAAGACATTCCTGTTCTTAGGCAATCGGCGGCCGTCGCAACGGTCGAACGGCGGCTGCTGCACTTCGCTTTCCAACACTTACCACCGGTAGGGGACAACCTTTGAAACGCCTCAGCCTTGCGCTCATCGTGGCGTTGCTACGCACGCTTTCCGTACTTCCTTATAAATTCGTCGCACGGCTTGGAATCGTTATCGGCACGCTGCTGTATGCGCTTCCCGGCCGCCGCAAGCACATCGTGCTGGTGAACTTGCGGCTTTGCTTCCCCGAGAAGACGGCGCACGAACATCAACAGCTTGCGAAAGCGCACTTTCGCCACGTTGTCCGAAGCTATCTCGAGCGAGGCATCCAGTGGTTCGGCAGTGCGCAATCGATCCGGGACATCGTGCAGATCGAAAGCAGAATCGATCTCGACGACGAGTCCGCGCCGCCTACTATTTTCATGGGCTTTCACTTCGTGGGCATTGAGGTCGGCTGCATGCTGTACTCGACGCGCCTGCCGATTGCGTCGCTGTACACGCGCATGTCGAACGCAGGTCTATGTGAGCTGGCAAAGCGGCAACGCGGCCGGTTCGGCGCCGAGATGATCGAGCGCGGGTCGAGCGCCAAAAGGATCGTCGCGTTATTGCGTTCGGGCAAAGACGTGATGCTCGCGGCGGATATGGACCACGGCGTCGACAACTCTGTTTTCGTGCCTTTCTTCGGCGTTCCCGCCTGCACGCTGACGGCTGTTTCGCGTCTCGCGCGACTTGGGCGCGCGCGCGTCGTGCCGTTCGTGACCGAAGTGCTGCCGGATTACGAAGGCTACAAGCTGACGATCTTCGAGCCGCTCGCCGACTTTCCCTCGGACAGCGATGAGGTCGATGCGCGTCGAATGAACGCGTTTCTCGAAGAGCAGGTCGTTAGGTTTCCGGAGCAATATTACTGGGTTCACCGGCGCTTCAAGCATCGGCCGCCGGGCATGGCACCGGTGTATTGAAGCGTTTGACTCGCTTGCGGCCTATCCACCTGGCGCGCGAGGCGGCGTGCCGTGACGCGCGAGGAAGCGGTCGAGTTCGCCGGCAAACGCTTTGCTGTCGCGCGCGGTGAAGGGCGCAGGGCCGCCCGTATCGATACCCGTATTGCGCAGTTGATCCATCACGTCGCGCATCGTCAGGCGCTCCTGGATGTTTTCGCGTGTGAACCGGTTGCCGCGCGGATCGAGCACATGCGCGCCCTTGTCGAGCACCGCGGCGGCGAGTGGTATGTCAGCGGTAATCACGAGATCGCCCGACGCGGCGAGTTCGACGATGCGCGCATCGGCCACGTCGAAACCGGCCGGCACCTGGATCGACCTGATAAACGGCGACGGCGGCGTGCGCAGATATTGGTTTGCGACCAGCGTCACGAGTATTTCGGCACGCCGCGCGGCCCGAAACAACATGTCTTTGATGACGGCGGGACAAGCGTCGGCGTCGACCAGGACTTGCATGAAGGCCATTCCAGCAGGTTAAAACGCGATCATATATCAACGGTGGCAGCGGTCCTGTTGTTGTCTCGGTGTTGCTTCGGTGTACTTCGGTCGGCTGTCGTGGTCTACGGCCTGGCGGCGGAATCGTCGTCGCGGCGTTGCTCATCTTGCTGCTGTGGCTGGACACCTTCGGCGCCGCCAGCGGCATCGTCCTCGTTCGTTAGTTCGACTATTCCTTCCTCTTCCTTGACGATCGACGTTTCAACCGCGGTCGGTTTCCCCGGCCCCGACGGGCTATTGGCGTGTCTTCCTGTGCTCATGAAAATCTCCAGGCTGGATCGTGGATGACTTGGCGTTGCCGGTTCGCCGTCGAATTGCAGCGAGCGCTTCCGGCTGATTTGTCGTCGCAACCGGTATGCCACGCGCACGCCGACGCTTGCTGGATGACGCAACCGATGCGGTGTAGCAAGTACACGTCGACTCGTAAATCCTTCAATTGCGCGGTTCAACGGAGCTGGTTGCCGCCGCTATTACGCTGACTGCCCCTGCATGTGCCGCGAAAATCGCGCTCGGGTATCGCGCTTGCGGCGTAGCAGTATTTTGTAGTCCGGCGCAAAAAAGGAGGCGCAATGAATCGACCCAAGCAATCGTCCATGCCGAGCCGCGGCGAAGCCGATAGGCAACAGGCAAGCGGCGTTCGCCGCGAGCCCTCCGAGCAGGCGCGCGAAGACGCACGACGCGAGCGGCAGCAAACGGAGGTGTCCGGAAAGTCCCCGACGAGCGGCAGCGGCAACTCGCTCGGATCGGGAACCAGTCAAGCGAAAGGACGCAGTTGAGTGCGTGCTTTTTAGCTAGGCGTCTATCGGTCCGCGGCTTCCGGCACTGGTGCGTTCGTGATGCGCGTTGCGGTCTGCGGATCGGGCCGAAGGTAATGCAGCGTCGCGAGCGCGGCGAGCACGGTCACGATGGCGAGCCCGTCTGCGAGCAACGAGAACGCGTCGACGTATTGTTCGCGTAAGAACGCTGCGCGAACGCCTGGCAGTCGCGCCGCGGCGCCGGCGAGATCGCCGGTCGCGAGCTGCTGAGCGGCGGCCGCAAGCCGGTCCCGGTCGATGCCGGGCAACGACGGCAATGACGACAACGACGGCAACGCCGCGCGCAACCGTGCACTGACCAACGCCGAGAGCGCCGCACTGACCATCGCGAGCGCGAGCCCTTCGCCGGCCACGCGTGTCGTGCTGAAGATGCCTGTGGCCATGCCCGCGCGCTCCTTCGGCACGACGCTCACCGACAGTCCATCCATCAAGCCCCACGGCAGTCCCGCGCCGATGCCGATCGCGGCCATCGGCGCGAGCATCGCGAACGGCGTGGCGTCGGCGGGCAGTCTGCCGAGCCACACAAGCGCCGCCGCCGACATCAGCAAGCCCGCCGCCGACACGACGCCCGGCGACGCGTGACGCGTGAGCCACACCGCGAGTGACGGAACGAACAGCATCGGACCGCACAGCGCGAGCATCATCAGGCCGGAGATCAACGGCGTGTGGCCGTCGATGCCGACGAAGCGGATTGGCAGCAGCACCAGCAGCACAACGAAGCAATAGCAGGTCGCGATCGGCAGCATCTGCACGCCGATAAAGCGGCGATAGCGGAACAGCGACAGGTCGAGCATCGGATGCGCGCTGCGCCGCTCGATCGCGACGAATGCCGCGAGCGCGAACGCTGCCGCCACGAACAACGCGCGGATCGCCGGGTCCGACCAGCCGCGCGCGGGCGCTTCGAGAATGGCGACCGTGAACAGGCACAGCATCGCTGTGAAGCTGACGATGCCCGGCCAGTCGATCCGGCCTGCCGATGGATTGCGCGTCTCGCGCATCCACGGCGCCGCAAGCAGCAGCGCGATCACGCCGATGACCGCCGTCGACGCAAACACCGCACGCCAACCCGCTGCTTCGATCAAGCCGCCCGCGAGTACCGGGCCGAATGCGAGTCCCACGCCGAAGGTCGTCCCGAGCAGGCTGAACGCGCGCGTTTGCGCGTGGCCGTCGAACTCCTGCGCGAGCGCGGCCGAGCCGCCCGCGAGCGCGCCGGCTGCCGCGATGCCTTGCGCGCCGCGCAGCACGTCGATCCAGACGATGTCTGGCGCGATCGTCAGCAGCAGCGAAAAAAGCGCGAACGCGGCGATGCCCGCGAGGAACACGCGGCGCCGGCCGAACTGATCCGACAGCGCGCCGGCTGCCATCAGGCAACTGCCGAACGACAGCATGAACGCGTTCGTGATCCAGTTCAGCGCGACAGGGCCGCCGCCGATCGCGCGGCCGATCGCGGGCGTTGCTATCGCTCCCGCCGAGAAACTGAGCGGCAGCACGACGGCTGCCGAGCACACTCCGAGCAGCACCATCCAGCGCGCTGACGCGGATCGATCGATTGAAGAAGTCATGATGTGTCCATCCAGGCGTGACGTGATGCCGGGCAGTCTAGTTGCGGACATGCAATCGATAAATGCCCGACAGGTACAATCAATGCGGACTTTAATTCCGTAATCTGCTGAGCGCCTTCCATGGAAAATCTCACCGGTATCGTGGCGTTCGTTCATACGGTCGAAGCGCAGAGCTTCGTCGGCGCTGCGCGGCGGCTCGGGCTGTCCGCGTCGGCGGTCGGCAAGAGCGTGGTTCGGCTGGAAACGCGGCTCGGCGTGCGTCTGCTGCAGCGGAGCACGCGGCGCGTCAGCGTGACCGAAGACGGCGAGCGCTTCTATGAACGCTGCCGTCGTATCCTCGACGCGCTCACCGATGCGGAGACGATGATGCTGCAGGCCAACGCCGCGCCGCGCGGCCGCCTGCGCGTGACGTTGCCGACCATCGGCTATCGCTTCCTGCTGCCGGTCGTCCCCGAGTTCATGCAGCGTTATCCCGACGTCGAGCTGGAACTGGATTTCAACGACCGCATCGTCGACGTGATCGCAGGCGGCTTTGACGCGGCCATCCGCAGCGGCGATCTCGCCGATTCACAGTTGACCGCGCGCCGTCTCGGACCTTTTCGCTTCGTGTTGTGCGCGACGCCCGCTTACTTTGCGCAACACGGCGTGCCGCGCGTGCCCGCCGATCTCGCGCGGCACGCTTGCATCCGCTTTCGCTTTCCGACCACCGGCAAGCTGCACGACTGGCAGTTCCGCGACCAGCCCGCGAACTTCGTGGCGTCGTTTCCGACGGTGCTCACCTGCAATAACATGGAGGCGTTGCGCGGCGCGACTGTGCTCGGACTCGGCATCGGCTATATGCCCGACTTCCTCGTGCGCGACGATCTCGCCGCCGGCACGCTGCGAACCGTACTCGACGCGCATCTGAAACACGAAGGCCAGTTCTCGGTGCTGTGGCCGTCGAGCAGGCAACTGTCGCCGAAGCTGCGGGTGTTCGTCGATTTCCTTGCTGAACGGCTGTTTGGCGGTCGCGAGGGTTAGCGGCAACCGGAGGAAGGCTCTTATATGCAACCTGTTTTCGAAACGCCTCGCTTGATATTGCGGCCGCGGACGCTAGCGGATACGGATGAATGTCTTGCGATGGATCGAGATCCGCTGGTCACGCGCTTCGTCGATGGGCCCTGGTCGGACGCACGGAAGCATCGCGCATTCGTCGAAGCGCGCACGCTCGGCCCGTACCCGGCGGGCATGGGCTATTGGACGATCAGAAGCCGGAATGATGCGGCGGATTTTCTTGGGTGGGTTCTCCTGATTCCCGCGGATGCTGTTGGACCGGAGATTGAAATTGGGTGGCGCTTGCCGCGAAAAGCGTGGGGCTCGGGCATAGCGACGGAGGCTGCAACAGCGGTGCTGCAGCATGCTTTCGCAACGCTGCGTTTGGCGGAAGTGGTGGCTGAAATCGATCCGTTGAACCTGGCGTCTATTCGCGTTGCGGAGAAGCTTGGGTTGGTGCGGCGAGGGGATGTCGTGGGGCACGGAAGGAAGATGGTTCGGTATGCGTCGATGGAAAAGTTGTGATCGACGTGTTCAGTTGGCCTTGTCAGAGTTTCAGTTGGCCAGGAAGACGCCGATGAACTCATCGCCGACCTTAGCAATGCCCTGCGGCCGGACTGCTCCTCGACTTGAAAACTGACATTTGCACGATTCGGCGTCAGCACACGCGATGCATAAAAAAATGAAGATCCCGCCTGGAGTCACGAACGAAGAGCTTTGGCGCAAGCATTGCCGGAAGATTCGCGCCCGAGCGCTGGACTTGCTCGAAGGTCGCCTCGGCGTCATTGAAGCCGCTCGCGCCATGCTTCAATTGGCGTATTGGACCAAGGTTGAGGGCGAGCCGGAGTTTCTACTGTTCCGCGCGATTGCATCGGCGACCGATGATCTTCCGGTTGGCAGCGTCCGTGCGTACTGGGCGGCAGATGCGCTGGAACGTGAGGACGTCCGTATTGATGCTGCCGAGAAATTGTGGAATGAGAAGGCGGTCGCCGCTGCGGAAAAGCTGGTGGAGCGATATCAATGGACGGTTCCCCCACAACCTGGAAGTCAACGACCGAAATTAACTTGCGACATGCAAGCGATGTTAGAATCCAGCCATGAAGACGACGTGTAAAGAAGACCTTCGGTCCCATTGCGCGGTCAATTACGGCGTGGAGATCTTCGGCGACCGGTGGTCGCTGCTGATCATTCGCGACATCGTGTTTGCTGGCAAGAAGACGTATGGCGAATTCCTGAAATCGGAAGAGGGAATCGCGACCAACGTGCTGGCTACGCGCCTTGCGTTTCTTGAAGAGCAAGGCATTCTCTCGAAGGCGCCCAGCCCCGAGGACAGGCGCAAGGACTTCTACACGCTGACCGAGAAGGGTCTCGACCTGATTCCGATCGTGCTTAGCATAGTCGTTTGGAGCGCCAGGCACGATTCGAAGTCGTACGTGAGGCGCCGCAAGGACTTCGTTGCACGTTTGAAGGCAAGCCCGGTGCAGGTGAGCGAAGAAGTGAAGGAACTGGTCCGCAATGGCGGATGTATTTTTCCTGAGAGTAGGGAGTGAGCGGGAGGCAGTCCGCGACGGGACAGTGACGGCATCGTTGCGTCCATCATTCACTATCGCATCGACGGTGCTCAGATAGCTTCCCATCACACGTCCCGTTCATTCATCAGTTCCACCACCCAATCAATAAACACACGCAGCTTCGCGCTGACGTGGCGGTTCGGCGGATACGCGATGTAAAGCGGCATCGGATCGAGTTGCCAGTCTTCGAATAGTGCGACCAGTTCGCGTCGTTTCAGATGCGCTTTCGACATATAACGCGGCAGCCACATGATGCCGAGCCCCGCGACTCCGGCCGCGAGATAGGCGTTGCCGTCATCCACCGCGAGCGCGTAGCGGCCTTGCACCTTTGCCGTTTCCCCTGCACGACGCATGACGGCCGGATAGAGATTGCCCGCGCGTCCCCACGAAAACCCGACAATACGGTGATGCGAGTTTTCAAGCTCCGCGGGATGCGAAGGCACACCCGCCAACGCAAGATATCCAGGCGAAGCGAACACGCCGAGCGCAAGATCCGCCACGCGCCGCGCCACGATCGACTGATCGTTCGGCTCGCCTCCACGCACGACGCAATCCACGTTCTCGCCGATCATATCGACGGTGCGGTCGCTGACGCCCATGTCGAGTTGAATGTCCGGATAGCGGGCGAGAAATGCCGGAAGCGCCGGGATGAGGATCAGACGGGCGAGCGGACTCGGCACGTCCACGCGAAGGCGGCCTCGCGGTGCCGCCGATGCGCTCGAGAGACTCGTCTCGGCGTCGTCCATGTCGGCGAGCAGTCGCGTCACGCGCTCGTAATACGCGATGCCGTCCGGCGTGACGTTGATCCTGCGCGTCGTCCTGTTCAGCAGCCGGACGCGTAAGCGCGCTTCCAGTTGCTGGACCAGATGCGTCACCGTGGTCTTGCTCATATGCAGCGTCTCGGCCGCTTTCGTGAAGCTGCCTGCCTCGACGACCCGGACGAAAGCGCGCATTGCGTCGAAGCGGTCCATGAACGTTTGCCTCGTAATTAGATTGTTTGCATTCTACAAATAGTCATGGACAGGGTTGATGGTTTATCGTGCGCGCGTCGATCGGTAGAGTGGGCTGATCGAAACCAGCGATTGATCAATGGAGGCGAAAGTGGCGAAGCGCGATGTGGTATTTCCGCCGGGACGTCGGGCGCTTTACGAGCGTAACCGGTATTCACCGGCCGTGAGGGCGAACGGGTTGCTGTTCGTATCGGGTCAGGTCGGCAGCCGCGACGACGGGACGCCTGAACCGGACCTGCAGGAGCAGGTGCGTCTCGCGTTTAGAAACCTGAATGCGATCCTGCACGAGGCCGGATGCACATTCGACGATGTGGTCGACGTGACCGTGTTCATGGTCGACCCGCAATCGACATTCGAGCGCGTGTGGCAGGTCGTTCCCGAATTCTGGGGCGACGCGCCGCATCCGGCGCTCACCGCCGTCGGAGTGACATGGCTCTACGGCTTCGACTTCGAGATCAAGGTAATTGCGAAGCTTCCTCTGAACGACTGATGTGCCGGTCAGGCGCGTTGGCCGGCGTCGAGCGGAAAGCGCTGACCAGCGTGCGCAACGCCGCGCGGACCTGCGCGTCGGACGTCGACGAATACAACACGACTTCGCGCGACGGCAGCGGCGGCAAGCCGAGTCGCGGGCCGACATCGACCGTGCCCGGCGGCGCGACGCGCAACGCGAGCGCGGCGACCGCGAGCCCCGCTTGCGTGGCCGCGCCGATCGTCCCAATGCCGCCGCCGACGAATACCTCGACCCACGGCACGCGTGCTTCATCGAGCGCGCTCACGGCCATTGCCCGCACACGGCAGGGGTAAGCCTGAGTCGCGAGCCGCAGCGGCTGCCCTGCGTGATGAACCCAGTCGGGTGTCGCTATCCAGCCGAACGGTTCGTCGAGCAGCGTTTCGCCGTCGCGGCGGCTGTCGTCATGCCGCAGGACGAGCGCGGCGTCCAGTGCGCCGCTGTCGAATTGCGCTTCGATATCGCGCGAACTCGATACGCGCATCTCCACCAGCAGGCCTGGATCGGCGCGATGCATATGCCGCAGCAGCAGCGGCAATTCATTGCCGACAATGTGATGGCTGATGCCCACTTTGAGCGTGATGCGCTCGCGCGCCAGCGCGCTGAGCGCGTCGTCGTGCGCGCCGAGCAGATTGCGCGCGGCCTGCAGAAAGATTTCGCCCTTCGGCGACAGACGCACCATGCGCGGCGTGCGTTCGATCAGGCGGTGGCCGAGCCGTTCTTCGAGCCGTTTGAGCTTGATGCTGATTGCCGATTGCGTGCTGTTCAGCGCATCGGCCGCGCGCGTGAAGCTGCGTAGATCGGCGACCAGCACGAAAGCTTGTACCGCTTCGAAATCGAGTGTTTTCATGACGATCCATTCGATTATGTCATCACAGAAATACGCGGCAGCCGGTTTGAAAGCAGCACGTTTCGTGACACGCTAACGTCATCCGTTGCATTGCGCAAGCAGACGTGCGGCTTCCCGGCGTCTGCCGTTCGATGCATGGTCCACGATGGATCGATCACGAAGAAACGCCATGTCCGACACTGAACAGGCCTACTACGACGACGCTATTTATCCGCGGATTCCGCCGGATGGCGACCCCGTTGCGTTCGACGCGCAGCAGGCATTGTTCGCGTACCTAACGGGTTTATGTTGTGGGGCATTGATCATTCTCGCGACGACCGCGGTGGTGTGCGAGGTCATGCGTTTGCTGTGAGACCGCGCGCAAGCTCACGTCTTGCGCAAATGCGGACGGAGCGCAAGCGCGAGTGGCAAGACCGCCAGCGCCGTGGCCGCGGTTGCAAGCGTGGCGCCGTGTGCGCCGATGCCGTCGCCGAGAAAACCATAAGCCACCGGAGACAGCGCGCCCGAAGCGATAGTGCCGGTATAGAAGAGTGCAAATGCCCGCTCGGTCCGCTCGACCGAAGTCAGTTCGGGCACCGTTCCATAAAGCACCGACGATGTGCCGTTGAGCATCGCGCCGAGCAGCGGCAACAAGATGAGGGCGGGCGTCAATGGCAGGTAAAGCACGGCAAGAATCAGCGCGGCGGTGCCGCCTTCGGTTGCAAACACAGTGCCGATGACGCCCATGCGTGCGCCGAGCCAGCCGCACACGAACTTGCCCGCCGCGCCACCGATGAAGACGAGCGCGAGCGCCGTGCCCATCATCGGCGGCGAGATGCCTTTCGCTTTCAGTAGAAATGGCAGAAAGGTCAATAAGCCCATGCGCACGGCGGTGTCGAGTACGCCGATCGTGAACAGCAGTGAGAAGCCCGAGCGCGAACCGTTGCTGTTCTGGCTCGGCGCTTCGGCTGCGGACGGCTCGCTTGCTGGTATCGAAGGGAGAAAAAGTGCAATCACGGCCGCGACTAAAACGCCGATGGCCGACATCGCCCAGAGCGCATGGCGCCACGGCATGACGGTGATCAGAAGCGAGATAGCCGCAGGAAGCGCGGATTTTCCAAGGTCGCCTGCAAAGTTGTAGACGCTCAGCGGCCCGCGAGCGTTGCGCCCATATGCGCGCGCGACTGCTCCCGAAGCCAGTGGATGTTGCGTGCTCGAACCGCTTCCCGAGAGGGCGAGCGCGACGCATAAACCCAAGAGCGTTCCCGACATGCCGGCGACGGCGTAACCCAGCGCGGCCAGCAACGTACCCAACGCGAGCGTCAGAGGCGTGCCCCAGGCGCGCGCGAGGCGCCCGGCGGGCAATTGCAGCGTCGCCATCGTGCCCGCATAGACGCCGCGCACGATAGCGAGCGCGCCATAACCCAATCCGAAGTCCGTCTGCCAGACCGGCAGCAACGCGTAGATCATGTCGGTGTAGCCGTCGTGCAGCGCGTGCGCCGTGCATGAGAGCCAGAGCACGCGCGCGCGCGAAACGGAGGACGAGTTACCGGATGCGTTGGCCGCCGCCGTCGTTGGCAACGAAGAAGAGAAAGGTCTCATGGTTCAATCGAGTGGTGAAAGCGCGCGGCCTGGCGACTGCTCGAGCGTTTGTTGAAGCGCACCCATAGTCTATGGGTCGTCGGCAGCGACGCACAACTGACGTAAAATAGCGTCAGCCGGGAGAAAAAGTCACCACATGGACACAGACGAACGCACGGGTAAACACGCCGGAAACCTTCCTCCGTTGAATGCATTGCGGCACTTCGAGGCGGTCGCGCGGTTGGGCAGTTTCGCCGCGGCGGCGAGCGATCTGCACGTCACGCACTGGGCGGTCGGCAAGCAGATCCGAATGCTGGAAGACTGGTTCGGAGTGCCTCTCTTTGAGCGCCGCTCGCGCGGCGTCGTCCCGACCGACGAGGGCGCCGCTCTGCTCAATGATGTCAAAGGTGCGTTTTCGCGGCTGAGCAGTTCGGTCACGCGGCTGCGCCACGAATCGATTACGCGTCGCGTAACGGGCGTCGTGCGCGTGAATACGCTGGCGAGCTTCGCGTTGTGCTGGCTCATACCGCGTCTGACCGATTTCCGCGCTCTCTATCCGGACATCGATGTGCGGCTTTCGACAACCTCACGCAAGCTGCGTTATGTCGGCGGCGCGTTCGACATCGGCGTGCGTTCGGGACCCGAGGACGCAGCGGGCCTCACGTCGACGCCGCTGATGCCCGACTTGCGCCTGCCCGCATGTAGTCCAGCGGTGCTGCAAAGCCATCCGATCAGGACGGTTGCCGATTTGCGAAATCACACGCTGCTTCACTCGATGAGCACGCGCACGGCATGGTCCGACTGGTTACGCGAGGCCGGCGCGCCGGGCTTGCAGGGCGCGGGCCATCTCGACTTCGACCATGTCTTTCTGCAACTGGGCGCGGCGGCGGAAGGGCTCGGCGTGACGTTGGCATCGCTGCCGCTGATCGAGCGCGATATCGCGACCGGGCGTCTTGTGTGTCCGATATCCGAGCCCGCGGGGCGCGGACCCGATTACACCCTGGTCGTGAACACCGACCGGGCCCGCGACGACGCGGTCATCGCATTCGAGAAATGGATTCTCGCGGCCGCGGCGCGCAGTTCGGTGGTGCCGGCTCGACGCACATCGCGCAGGAAAGGGGCGCGGCGCTAGTTACTTCGCCACGCGACGCCCCGACTTATCGATCAATCCGGCGATGCCGGCGCGACCGACGCTCCCGCAATCCCATGTCGCGTCAGTGCTTCGGCGACGAACCCGGACGCTTTCATTTCCTCGACGAAGCTGCGCAGCGCGGCTGCGGCCGCTTCGCCGCGGCTTTTCGGCGTGCCCATCGCCTGTTGAATCACCATGAAGCGCTCGTCGAGCAGGCGCAGGCCGGAAGCGGCTCGCGCATCGGCTTCAAGTTGCTGCTTCACGCCCGCGGCGACTTCCAGTCCCTGTTCGAGGAACGTTTGCACGACCGTCGGCGACGTCGGCGCGCGAACGATTTGCGCGGCCTTCAACTCTCGCGTGAGAAAGAGATCGTAAGCGCTGCCTTTGCCGACCGCGACGCGGTTATGCGGCTGATCGACGTCCGCATTGGTCCGCACCGGAGAGTCGTCGCGCACCAGATAGAAACCTTCGATCAGCACATACGGCGCCGTGAACGCGATGGTCTCGCCACGCAACGGATCGACGGCGAAAAAGCCGAAGTCGGCGCGCTCTTCGCTGACGGCCTGCACCGATTTGCCCGCGGCGTCGAACACCACCAGTTCGAGTTCGACGCCGAGTTGCCTCGCGAACGCTCGCGCGAGATCGACGGAAACGCCGAACGGCTCGCCGGTTTGCGGGTCCTTGTTGGCGAGGATCGGATTGCCTAGGTTGATCGACGCGCGTAGTTTGCCGGTTGGGGTGAATGCGGAAATGACGGGTTGGGTGAGGGTCATGGTGTTGTCTCGCGGGAAGATGAGCGCCGGCGTGAAGTCGTTCGGTTTGAACTACATCAGCACAATATCGTACTGTTTGGTTTTGGGCACTGTAGTCGCTGTCGGACGAAGGTTGGCGGGTGATTGTTGGAAGAGGGTCAGGTGGGTTGACGTCTTAGGCTGAGATCGGCCAGAAGCGACATTCATTGGAAGACGAACTTGGACATCCGAGCGTCGGTAGCACTTCGAAAGCCGCCGTTGATCCTGGCGGAGTCGATGGCAGTCCATCGGCCTTAGCCGACGCTCAGGCGGTCTACGTTTGTCCGGCTGCTTCACGTTCCTCTTCCGTCGTTCTCAGCATTGGGCCGGCGGACGCCCAACCCACGGAATCGTCAGAATTCGTTTCTGTGTGCCGACTTCGACGGTGCACTCCTCGCGGGCATGGGGTTCAGTTGTCCAGAATTCAGCACTGCTTTTGCTTTCCCGGCCTGTTCTTGCATTGACGCCATCGAGACCGTGGCGCACACCGAATCGGTCGCCCGATGCTTGTTGAACGCATATGTGTAACTGCGTGCGATCGTAAAAGAGTCTGAAGCTCGCTGCACTACGAAGCTCGAGCTGGTCGGCTTAGGATTTCCACGGGTTACAACGACAGACGTATGCAAGGATATCTGTTCAGCGACGACGCTATAATGTCGTCGGTTGGTCCAGTCGGAGTTAAAAAGCGATAGCTGCTACCATCCCTCTGTCATCCTGAATCGAACGGGTACGTTCTTGCATAGCGTGAGAAAATGAGAAAGAAAAGAAGAATTCCGACATTGAATAGGCCAAAAGATGCATTTTCAATGCTAAATAATCCGCTTGCAAGACAATTCATGACAAGCGATGCGTACATAGCAAACGCCCGGAAGTTCATGTTTCATTATCGCGGAACTGATTTCAAAGAACGTTTGGCGAGAATGTTGAAAGATCAAGCATTCCGTGAGGCATTTAATGCTTTTAGCATCAACATCGAAACCTTAGGTAGCAAGCAAAGGTTCGCAGACAACCTCTCTTTCGAGCGTTGCCTGGATCTCTACGAGGCCGTATTCAAAGATCGTGCACACGTCCTGTCGACGTTCGCCTCATTTCGAGATCAATTTGAAAGAGAATTTCTTTGTGGCGACTATAATTCAGCACAAGAAACACTTGAGCGGGCGAAGGATGAGATCGGCGAGTCATTCTGGTATTTACGCAGTAAAATCTTAGTCTTTGTCTATCAAGATAGGCTTGACGAATTAACCACATTCTGCGAAACCTCAAAGAAGCGCCGCAACGGTGCTTTGATCTCCTATCTCATCAATCGAGCATATCTCCTGACGCAGTCCAATGAGACCGCAATGCATTTGCAGGGATTGCTCGCCTCCGATATTAACGAGTTGCGTCAAGGCAGTTCCGCGCCGTTCGCTGGATTTTTAACTTTTCTTTTTGCTCCAGACCCGCTCATCCAGCATATCGATTACACGGAATGTCTTCCGGTGTTTTCAATGTTGACCGTGGTCGATCAATACCACGCACTTGTTGATCTTCTGCCGCGGCTGTTCGTCGCCTCGCCTACTTTCAGTTATTCAGAAGAGCAACTAAGTTTAGCCAATGCATTCTTGAGTGAGGTGCGCCGCCATGTTTCTGATCCACTCATTCATCGAGACTTTTTCGGCGCATCGCTGGCGCCGTCAAAATTGACGGAATACGAGTCTCTGTTATGCGATCGGTATGATGAGGGGCGATATCAAGACGTCATAGACCTGTATCTCGCGGAGCTATCAAGCTTCTCCAACGCCATTGCTTTCATAAATCTTGTCGCTAAGTCCATCGCGTATGGCGCCTGTGTGCCAGCGAACGTCAACAATCCACTGTTGACGTTCGCAACGCACTTGGCCGCCGTGTACCGGCTCGATAGCACCCAAGGTAACATGCGATCTGCAATCGCTACCGACATTATCAAGCTGCGCGGTTTTACTCGAAGTTCCCACTTTCAGTTGATGGTCTACAAGGCGACCCCTTACCTTTTCGACGCGGCGTACCGTAGGTACGCCGCGGCGTTGGCACGTTCAACGGACGACAAGTTCACGCCGTTAGCGGCCACAATGTCCTTGGAAGATGGAACACTTTCTGTTGCAAGAGCTCGATTTGGCCAGAATGCCGACGTTCCTATATATCGCAGCACCAAGCAGCGGATCGTCCGTTTGGCAGAGTCAAGGGCTGCACGCATTCTGGTGGAGAGTGAACTCGAGAACTACCGAAGAGAAACACCATTAGAGAAAGACTACATCGAACTCACCTCTTCGTACTTAGCGAGTGTCGGGGATTTTGTAACGCTCGTTTCCGTGGCAGCAGAGATTCTCGCTCGCGAACCAAATAGTCATATTTGCTTTCCTATGAGCGCGTTAATAGCGGAAGTCGAGACTAAACGCTTAGCATCGCTCGACGCCGTTATCGTAGCGTACGCTTACGCCCGAAACGTGTCGTCCAAGAAAGAGTACGTTCTAAACGAAGTATTCGAAGACTACCTTGCGTCAGAGGGAGTAGAAAAGCCCTCAGAGATACTGACATCTGCTACCACGCTCGACGCGAAGTCGCGACTGTTTTTCACAAAGATATGCACTTCCGAGGTGATGGACTTTTTAAGCTGCTTTAGCAATTCAAACGAACTGCGGATCGAAAGGATTCAAATCCTAGATCGGTTGCGGGAGCTTGGCGCGATGAAAGCGGTTGATCAGACGCGGGAGATTCTTGAGATAGTCGGCCAAACCATTGTTGAGACGAGTATGAGCGATCTCAATGCTAACAAAGTCTATGTTAACTCGACTGCAATCGCTGAACATGTCAAGGATGACGTGCAATCTTTGCTATCGCTTTACGAGATTGCCGATGAGCCAAAGGGGGACACTTTCATACGAGCGCCGAGCATACGAGAAGAGGAGAAAGCTGTGGTTGCAGGAGATCGGAATACCACACTGCTGAAGATACTCACGTTGGTGCGTAGGAAGTTCCTCCTTGATGAGAAACATGGCTTGGATAAGAACCTAAGCGCTGAAATCCGGCACGGCTTTTTTTCAAATCTCATGCGATCCCGTCTTGAGAAAGCACGTCTCATCACGGAAATCGATGAGAAAGGCTCATATAAGAAAAATGAGTTTTGGGCGGAAAAACATGTCTTGTTTAATAAGCGTACCTCTGCCGAGATTGACGCGCATTTGGCATGGTTTTCGAAATCGTTCAATGGACTGATTGCTGAAGCCGAAAGCTGGATGCAAATCACGACTGACAAAGAGACGTCCAACGGGCCGATATTCGATTTTTCAATTTCAGTGAGCGATTTCGAACAGGTGCAGACTGCTGCCAACGCGGCGCGCGAGCCAGAAAAGCTAATTGACGCGATAATGGCCTTCCTGTGGGAGCGGACCGAAACGTGCCTCTATGCTATGCGCTCTCGATTGAACAGCGTCTTTCAACCGAAAGTGGATGACCTGTTCGAGCAACTGTCAGATCGAATAAGCCGCGACAGAGGCGGCGCAGCTGCGGTTGAACTGACTAACACGATCACCCAAGTCCGAAGCGATATCAAAGAAGACATTCTGACCGTTACTGGATGGTTCAAACGGAACCAAAATCCCTATCTGCGGGACCACTCCCTAAGCTCTTTGGTTGAGATCTCTGTGCGTTGTTTTCAGCTTATCAAGACGATCGTACGGCCAATTTCCATTGATCTGCCACTGGACTTTTCTTCGCCTACCATACATGGCGGGGGGGTTAAGCCGTTCGTTGTTGGGATGATTAACCTTTTGGACAACTGCTATAGACGAAGTGGTTTTGGGCCTGACACAGAGGTCAAAATTGCAGGGGCAGTCGTCAAAGATCGTTACGTAATATCGATCTCAAATTCTTTGACGCCTGACAGACAGGCTGCCCTAACTTGCGAGTACATCGACGAGTTGAAGTCTCGGATGGCTAGTCCCGATCATCTGAACTTGATGCGTGTGGAGGGCGGCTCAGGAACGAGTAAGGCATATCATCATTTCAAGATCGCCGATACTGCGCTGGATTTAAACCTTTGTGTCGAGGATCGTCAATTTGTGGCGGAGGTTACTTATGTCAATTGATATCATGTTGGTCGAAGACAATGAGCATAAGCGGGAACGTGTACGCTCCCTAATCAGAGAGGTGCTGCCTGATGCCATTCTATACGAGGCAGCCTCCTACGCTTCGGGGTGTCAATTGGCGGAGTCGCGAGAGTACAGACTGATAGTACTTGATATTAGTCTTCCTACTTATGAGCGCGCGGCCGGAGAAAATGGCGGAAGATTTCGTCCCTTTGGTGGACAAGAGATTGCTCGTAAGATTCTGAGACGTGGAACTAGAGCCCGAATATTGTTTATTACGCAATATCAAGCATTCAGCGATCGTGGCAATTCTTTTACTTTTGAGGATCTCGGTAAAAGCTTATCGAGCGAGTGTGGTGACAATTTTCTCGGTTTGGTCTATTTCGACAGCTCAAAAAGCTCCTGGAAACTCGAAGTTGAAAAGAAATTAAAAGACTTAAAATAATGCACATTCTTATCGTCGATGATGATGAAATTCGCGCCGCTTCGCTTTCCAAATATCTTGTTGCTAACGGATGCGCAACCGATGACGAAGTTGTACATGTAACGTGTCTGGACGATTCCAAGAGGGCTCTTCGCAATATACATTTTGATGCCATGCTTCTAGATGTAGTGATCCCAAAAAGGAGGCCCGAAAGTCCGTCACGAGAGCACAGCATAAACCTCCTGGAGCAGTTATCAAGAGGGGCTAATGGGCTGCGCAAACCGCAGAAGATCATTGGCATTACATCGCACACGAGCGACCTTGGAAACTTCCAACAGCTTTTTTTAGATTATTGCTGGACAGTCGTCGAGGCGCCGGCGAATTCCGACGAATGGAAGCCACGGATCTGTAAGGCCCTGAACTATACCGCTGGAGCGGAACTTGGTCGCATCATAGATGCTAACCCCACTCATGTCCTCACAGTGCATGGGATCAGAACGTTTGGGGCGTGGCAAAGTAAATTGAAGAGAGTTGTACGAGAGCATGTGGGCGGAGTGGAATTCCATACTTACCGATACGGTTACTTTTCGGCTTTCGCATTGCTTCTACCATTTTTCCGAACTCGAGAGGTCGACCGATTCTATCGGCATCTATGTCAGTTCTTAGAGGTGCACCCGGACAAAGAGTTAGTCATCTTCTGTCACAGCTTCGGAACGTTCATCGTCAGCAATGCCCTCAAGCGTATGCTCCAGACAGAACGCCTTGTGCCAGTTCGTACTATTGTTCTTGCCGGCAGTGTGCTTCCATCACGTTTCGATTGGTCGTTTGCATTGGCATCCAAACGACTTAGAATTGTGAACGAGTGTGGGATAAAAGATTACGTGCTGTGCTTGTGCGATGCTCTTGTTCCGCTTCTTGGGATGGCTGGTCGTACAGGATTTCATGGCATCAACAACCAGAATTTTGTTAATCGGTTTTTTATTGGCGGCCACGATCTATACTTCAAAGATACAAGTTTTTTCCAGCGCTATTGGCTCCCGCTTATCAATCCTACGCAGCCGATTCCCGATGTCGACGAACGAAATCCAAACGAACTTGTCAATGGATTCTTTGAGAAGGCTATATCGATTCTTTCGAAGTCGAAGGAAGTGCTCTACGTAATTGTCATCGTTTGCGTGCTGCTTCACTTCATTTTCTAATGCCGCCTAAACCGGTCCGACGGTGACTCGTGGAAACCACACACCTCTGGTAACGCCGTCGTTGAGTCGTGAGAGCGAGCGGATGGACGAACCGATGACAGATTGCAAACTGTCTATCATGCATCTTCGCCTACCCAAAATCGAATGCTTCCAAGTTTGTCAGCTAGTCGCTTTCAGTGGCGCAGGTTTTGTGTTCGGCACCGTCGCCAATCATTCACATTGCTGACGTCGAATCTGGTGCGCTCCAGCGTCGGCAAAGGCCGACAACTCGTCAAGGGCCTCATCCTGCGAACGGCTGCTGTAGCCCGGAACGCGCCACACGGGCCGCAATGTGTCGACCGGCAGCAACGGGTCGATATGCGTCCGCCGCCAGCACGCATATCGTATAACGCCTCACCTCCTACCGCCTCACGACCACCCGTCTACGAACCCCCGGCATCCCTCCACCCCAACCACCACCACCGCCACCACCCCCACCACCCCCCGAGCCCCGCCACAATTTCATGGCATCATCGTATCCGCCTCTATTCCACGCTCAGGAGCGTACGCCATGCCGACTTATATTGTCTTCACGAAGGAAAGCACGCAGGCTCAGGACGAGCTCGACATCTACCAAAGCGAGGTGGGCGAGACCTTCAAAGGTCATCCCGTGAAGATTCTGGCTGCATACGGACCTCAGCAGGTCCTCGAGGGTGACGCGCCGGAGGGCGTCGTGATTGTCGAGTTTCCGTCGACTGAGACCGCGCGTGCGTGGTACGACAGCCCTGCGTATCAGGAAGTCGCACAGCATCGATTCAAGGGCGCCAAGTATCGCGCCGTTCTCGTGGAAGGCGTGTAAGAAAGGGCGGCGACGCGCGGGGTCGTGGACCTCAGCGGGCGATCACCACAATCGCGGCCTCACGTTGGCTGCGATAGTTCGACACTCGCTCCTCGCTCCTGTTTCTTTTCATTCGTCCGATGCGCGACGGCGCGCGTCGCGCGCACCTTCGGCTGCCGGTCGCGTAGCAACAGCGGCATCAAACGCCGATTCGCGGTCTGTGCCGCCCACTCGCAGTACGCGGCGCCGCCGAGCACCCAGCCTTCGAGCGTCGACTGCATCAGGTTATTGACCTCGTGATCGTCAAGACGCTGCGCGGCCAGATTGCGATAAGCCTCGTGGCGCTCGATCGGCGTATCGCCGAGCGCCCGGTGGACCGGATGCTCCTTGATGAACCTGTCGATACGCAGCCCGACGTGGTGCGCATAGCTCGACCACGGGTATTGTCCTGGCTCAGCCGCAAGGCGGTTGCGCACCGGCGCATGATCGATGACGTGGCTCGCGAGCAGAAAGTATCGCTCGGGCTCGATCACTGTCGCCGAGTACCCGCCACGCCAGATCATGCCGCGGCGTCCGTGGCGTCGGTTGAAGGTCTCGGCATAGCGGCGGCTGACCGCTTGCATCGCCATCGCCAGGCTCGACTCATAGGAAGGCGTGACCAGCAGCTGTACCGCGTCGGGCATCAGGACCCACGCGTGGACGGCCAGACCGGCGACGCGCGCTGCGTCTGCGAGGCAGGCGATGAAGTACAGATAGTCGCCTTCGTCCAGGAACGCGTGCCCCGTGAACCCCTGCAAGATAACGTGCTGCGGTTGTTCTGGAATGTAGTGCCGTGCAAGCCGTGTCATGCTGAATTAACCGGAAATCCGATGTGAAAAAGCGATCCGACCGGAGTCGAACGTGTGGCAGTGTGTGACCTGCCTATGGGACGAAATTCTATCGGCGGTCTGCTTGCGTTTACGTGCCGAACAGGCCTTTTTTCCGGCCTCTTTTCATTGATTTGCCGATCGCAGCCGGTGTCCCTTTCGTGCCGCCGAGCAAAGAGCGGCGCCGCGTTTCACACCGCTTGAGGCTCCGGTGTCTGGACCCGAAGGCGCGCAGCGCGATGAAGCGCGAAACATAATGTCGTTATGCTGCTAACCGACGTCGCATTCGCGATATGCCGGCGAGGCGGCGGACCGCTACATTCGGAACTCGAAAGCCCCAACGTCGCTAAACGGTGCCGCGCAGGACGAACGAGACTCAGCACGAATGAAACAGGCACCGGAACCGGCTGTGTGTCAACCAACGGGCGCGTCCTCTTTAACGGACCTGCTACCGCTCGCCGATTGCGGAGAAAGGGCCGCGCCCCTCACTGCCGCTGTCGAGTCACGCGAGCCGGCCTTTGGAAGCTTGCGCTCCACCGCGGTCCTGCTTTTCGGCTACGCGATTCTTATCACCGGCAACGGCCTGCTTGGCACGCTCATCTCGCTGCGCCTCTCGCAGCAGCAGGCGCCGTCGATCGTGATGGGCGTGGTGCAGTCGGCGTATTACGTTGGCTTCCTGTTCGGCGCGCTGTACGGCGGCGCGCTCATCGCGCGGGTCGGTCATCACCGCGCGTTCGTGACATTGGCTGCGTCGTCGGCATGCTGCGCGCTCGGCTATGCGGTGTGGAGCGCGGCCTCGATGTGGGTGGCCTTGCGCTTCGTAACGGGCTTCTGTCTCGTCGGCATCTTTACGATCGTCGAAAGCTGGTTGCATCAGGTCGCGACGAACGCTCAACGCGGCCGCGTATTTTCGGCTTATCTGATCACCAATTATCTCGGCGTGGGCACCGGACAGTTCCTGATCGGGCTCGCGGACCCCGGCGGCTTCGAACTCTTCAGCGCGGTCGCCGCTTTGTTCGCGGCGTCCCTGATTCCCGTCGCGCTGGCAGGCACCGCGCCCGCACCCGCCCACGCGCTCGACGCGGCCGCTGCGTCCTGCGGCTCTCGCCTCGCGCGCGGACTGTCGGGGCTGCAGACCATCTACCGTTGGGCGCCGCTCGGCGTGCTCGCGTGTCTGTCGGCGGGTGTGCTCAATAGCGCGTTCTATACGATGCAGCCGGTGTTCATGCGACGCCTCGGCTATCCGGTGCCGGAGGTGTCGCATTTCATGGGCTTCGCGCTGCTGGCCGCGCTGGTGCCGCAATGGCCCGTCGCACGGCTCGCCGACCGCTTCGATCGACGCAAGGTGCTGTTGTGTCTCGCAGTCATCGCCGGATTGCTGAGCGTGCTGTTGTTCGTGTTGCGCGACGGCGCTCTGGTCCGGGCCTTCGGCTATCTGTATGTGGCGGTGGCCTTCTCGATGTACGGCGTCGTGACCTCGTATGTGAACGACTGCATTCCCGCCGATCAGCGCATCGCCGTGAGCGCCGGCCTTCTGCTGATCTTCTCCGTCGGCGCGAGCGCCGGCCCGACTCTCGCCTCCGCGACGATGGCGCTCGCGGGTCCGGCGGGGCTTTATCTGTTCACCGCGCTCGTCACAGGCGCGCTTGCCACGTTCACGCTACGCAGCGTCTTGCGCCGGCAGGAAAGCTGACGCAAAGCCGCACGTGATCGCGGGCGGCCTCGCCAACCATGCGCTTAGTTGCCCGCCGGTTTGCCCGCCGCCAGCGCCTCTTCTCGCTTCTTCCTGATTCAGTCACCGCACCGACCTGTCGCTTAAAGGACGGGGATAACCCTTAGCGATGCATAGCCCGTTCCCCGTGCCGCAAGGGAAACGCACCACAGCGAAATCGCGATGTCGCTTCCGTGACAAACGACGTCGAATGCAGATGAAGGGTTCCGGGTTTTGTCCGGATATCTTTGCCCGGTGGCGAAGCACACGGACACGCAACAGCGGAACGGAGACAACGTGGATACCCTTGCTTTCATGATCGACAACCTTGCGTCGATCATCAGGCTCACCGTTGAGCACATCGAGATCGTCGGGGTTGGCGTCGGTTTCGCCATTCTCACCGGCGTGCCGCTCGGCATCGCGATCACGGCCAATGAGCGCGCCGCGAGAGTGGTGTTGTACCTCGCGGCGATTCTGATGACTATTCCGTCAGTCGCGCTATTCGGTCTGATGATTCCGGTCCTGTCGTTGATCGGCCAGGGCATCGGCTTTCTGCCGACGGTCATCACGCTCTTCCTTTATTCGCAACTGCCGATCGTGCGCAACACGTACACGGCGATCACCAACATCGATCCGGCGCTGCGCGAAGCGGCGCGCGGCATCGGCATGACCACGCGCCAGCGTCTGTGGAAAGTCGAGATCCCGATTGCGCTGCCGATCATCATGGCGGGCGTGCGCATGGCGGTGGTGATCAACGTGGGCATTGCCGCCGTCGCCGCCTATATCGGCGCGGGCGGCCTCGGCAAGCTGATCAGCCGCGGCATCTCGCAGTCGGACCCGCGTCAGCTGATTGCCGGCGCGATTCTCGTGAGCGTTCTCGCGATCGCCGCCGACTATGGCCTCGGCTGGGTGCAGCGTCTGTTGACGCCGAAGGGCCTTCGCAGCCCGTCGCGTACCGGCAGGCTTGCAGTGCGTCTCGGCGCGTGGGCGTCGTTCCGTAAATCTCCTCATCACGCGCAATAACCATGATCAAGCTCTCCAGCATCTCGAAGCGCTATGAAGGCGCCAGCGCCCCGGTGGTCGACGGCATCGACATGGAAGTCGGCGCGGGTGAAATCTGCGTTTTGCTCGGCCCGTCGGGCTGCGGCAAGACGACCACGCTGAAAATGATCAACCGTCTGATCCAGCCGACTTCGGGAAAGATTTTCATCGACGGCCGCGATACGGACGAGTTCGAAGTCGTCGAATTGCGCCGCCAGATCGGCTATGTGATCCAGCAGATCGGGCTTTTTCCCAACATGACGGTCGAGGAAAACATCAGCGTCGTGCCGCGTCTGCTCGGCTGGGACAAGACGAAAGCGAAGCGCCGCGCGGCCGAATTGCTGGAGATCGTCGCGCTCGATC
Source organism: Paraburkholderia graminis C4D1M (assembly GCF_000172415.1). Lineage (GTDB taxonomy): Bacteria > Pseudomonadota > Gammaproteobacteria > Burkholderiales > Burkholderiaceae > Paraburkholderia > Paraburkholderia graminis. The sequence goes on along the minus strand of NZ_ABLD01000004.1, from coordinate 101,145 downwards.
CGTCGATCTATTTGTCGCGCTATCCGAAGGATCTGTCCGGCGGGCAGCAGCAGCGCGTCGGCGTCGCGCGCGCACTGGCAACCGATCCGCCCGTCATGCTGATGGACGAACCGTTCGGCGCGATCGACCCGATCAATCGGGAGCTGATCCAGGACGAGTTTCTGCGCATCCAGCAGCAGGTCAAGAAGACGATCATGTTCGTGAGCCACGACATCGACGAAGCCGTGAAGATGGCCGACCGCATCGCGATCTTTCGCGCAGGCCGGCTCGAACAGTTCGATACGCCGGACACGATTCTCGCGAGGCCCGCGAGCCCGTTCGTCGCCGGCTTCGTCGGCGCGGACCGGGCATTGAAGCGGCTGCGCCTCGTGCGCGCAAAAGACGCTTTGTCCGCCTGCGAGTGCGCCGCGCGGGTAGGCGACAGCAGCGTGCGAGCGCGGGCGCTGCTCGAGCGGCACGGCGTCGAGCAGATCGTGTTGCTCGATGCCGCAGGCAAGCCGCAAGGGTATTTCGGCGCGGCGGAACTCGCGGCAATAGACGGCACGCTGACGGCGGCGCATGCCAGACCCATGCGCGGCGTGGCGCGCGATTGCGACGATCTGCGCAGCGTGATTTCGTCGATGTTCGCGCTCGGGCAAGCATGGCTGCCCACCGTCGACGACGAGGGCCGCTTCGTCGGCTACGTGAACCAGGCGCATATCGTCGACATGTTGCGTTTGCCCGCGGAGGTCTGCGCATGAAAAACATGAGAACACTGCTTTCACGCTGCGCAGTCCTCTTCGCGTGCGCTGCGCCGCTGCAGGCCCGCGCGGACAACTGGCACAACTGGCTCGCGTCGATCGCGCAATATCGCAGCGATATCGTCTATCAGTCCATCGCGCAGATGACGATGGTCGCCATCGCGGGCAGCCTCGCGATCGTCGTCGCGGTGCCGCTCGGCATCTATCTGAGCCGCGAGTCGGGCAAACAGGCTCGCGTCGCTCAGGCACTCATGCAGACGCTCAACATGGGGCAGGCCGTGCCGAAACTCGCGCTGCTCGCGCTCGCCATGAGCGTGCTCGGCATTGGACGATGGCCGTCCATCTTCGCGCTGTGGGTGGCGACGTTGCTGCCCATCGTGCTCAACACGCTCGAAGGTCTGCGCGCGGTTCCGCGTGCGCTGATCGAAGCGGCCACCGGCATGGGCATGACGCCTGCGCAGGTTCTATGGCAGGTGGAATTGCCCAATGCGCTGTACGTGATCTTCGCGGGCATTCGCACCGCGCTCGCCATTACCGTCGGCACCGCGCCGCTCGCGTTTCTCGTCGGCGGCGGCGGGCTCGGTGAACTGATCTTTACCGGCATCGACATGAACGACTTTTCGATGCTGCTGGCAGGCGCTATTCCAACCGCGGTCCTCGCGGTTCTCACAGACGTGCTCGTCGGACAGATGCAGGTGCATCTCGTGTCGCGAGGCGTCGCTTCCCAACGCTAGTTCCATCCCACGCATACGCGTTTTCCGAGGAAATCATGAAGACTACTTTTTTCAAGCGGGCCTGCGCGCTCGTCGCTCTCTCTTTTGCGTCCTCGTGGGCCATCAGTTGCGCGGCGGCCAGCGTGGTGGTCGGCGGCAAGAACTTCACCGAGCAGCAACTGCTCGCCGAAATGACGACGGAGCTACTGCAGGCAAAAGGCTTCACCGTCACGAAGAAGGATGGCCTGGGCAGCGCGGTGCTGCGCTCGGCGCAAGAGAATGGACAGGTCGACGTGTACTGGGAATACACGGGCACGTCGCTCATTACGTACAACAAGATCAATGACCGCCTGTCGCCGGAAGACACCTACAGGAAGGTCAAGGAACTCGATGCAGGCAAGGGCCTGGTATGGCTCGACCCTTCGCGTGCGAACAACACGTACTCGTTCGCGATGAATCAGGACGAAGCGAAGAAGCTGGGCATCGCGACCCTGAGCGATCTTGCAAGGGCGATTAAAGCAGGCAAGACGCTGACCTTCGCGTCCAATTCGGAGTTCTATGCGCGCCCCGACGGGTTGCGTCCGCTGCAAAAGCTGTACGGCTTCGAATTTTCGCAGGACGAGGTCAAGCGGATGGACTCCGGCCTCACGTATCAGGCGCTGAAGGATCGTCAGGTGGATATCGCGCTCGTCTTCGCGACCGATGGCCGCGTGCCCGCATTCAACTTCGTCATTCTGAAGGACGACAAGGGCTTCTTTCCGTCCTACGCGCTCACGCCGGTGATCCGCAAGGCGACGCTCGACGCCAATCCGAAGCTCGGGCCGATCCTCAACTCGCTGTCCGCAAAACTCGACGCACCGACGATGGCGCGCCTGAACGCATCCGTCGACGTGCAGAAGAAATCGTTCAGCGAAGTCTCGCATGATTTCCTGAAGCAAGCCGGTCTGCTGTAACGCACGCGACCCGATCAGATCAGAGAGACGAGAACATGCCTTCGCCTTCCCCCGAAGCGCCGCGAGACGGCGCGCTAAAAGTCGCGGCCGCGCAGATCGACAGTTCGTATGGCGATCTCGACACCAACCTCGGCAAGCATCTGAGCATGATCGACGAAGCGCGCCGGCGCGGCGTCGCGATGCTGCTCTTTCCGGAATTGTCCCTATGCGGCCATAGCGCGGGCAAGGACGCGCTGCAGCTTGCAATGCGTGTCGATCACCCGGCCATTGCGGCGCTTGCGCAAGCGAGCGTTGGTCTCCATACGTCGTTTGGTTTTATCGAAGAAGCGCCTGGTGGCCAGTTCTACAACAGCCAGGCGAGCGTGACGGAAGGCGCAATCGTGCACGTGCATCGCAAGATTCAACTGGCGACCTACGGCAAGCTGCGCGATGGCCTTTATTACGCGCCGGGAGCGGATCTCGGCGCGTTCGGCATCGACCGCGACTGGCGCGTCGCCACGCCGATCTGCAACGACCTGTGGAACCCCGCGCTCGTTCACGACCTGATGTGCGACGGCGTCACGCTGCTCGCCGCGCCGATCAGTTCCGCGCGCGAAGCGGTGGGCGGCGGCTTCGACAATCCGTCCGCGTGGGAACTGAACCTGCGCTTCTATGCGGTCACGTACGGGGTCGCGGTGGTCATGGCGAATCGCATCGGCACCGAAGGCATGCTGCGTTTCTGGGGCGGCTCGCGCATTCTCGATCCGTTCGGCAACACGGTCGCGATGGGCTCGACGACCGACGAAGAACTGGTGGTCGGCGAACTCGACTATGCGGCGCTGCGCGAAGCGCGCTTTCTGCTGCCGACCGTGCGCGATGCACGCGTCTATGCCGCGCGGGGCATCCGCGCGGCTCATTCACCTGTCAATACCTGAAGCGTCGTCTGCCATGCAAGATTTTCTCCTTACCGACGAAGACCGCGCGTTTCGCGCCGAAGCGCGCGCGTTCCTGCAACGCGAACTCGCGCCGCGCGCCGCGGACATAGAAGAGCGCCGCGACTGGGACGCCGTCAAACGCGTGGTGCGCGCGCTCGGTGAAGCCGGCTATTTGCGGCTGATGTTCGCCGACTTGTATCGCGGCTCGCTGACAAAGCCCGGTCTCACGCACGCGACGATCCTCTCCGAGGAAGCGTCCGCTATCAACTATGCGTTTGAGACCACCATCGCCACCGCGCTGAGCTGCGCCTATCCGCTGCATCGTCATGCCAGCAGGGAAGTGCGCGATGCGTATCTCGAACCGATTCTGGATGGCCGCGCGATCGGCGCGATCTGCGTGACCGAGCCCGGCACGGGCAGCGATTCCGCCGACATGCAAACGCGCGTCGAATACGACGCCCGCACCGACGAATGGGTCATCAACGGCTTCAAGCGCTATATCTCGAACGCGTCGGTTGCGGACGTCTATATCGCCTACGGCATCACGCCGCGCGATGGCCTGGAACGGCCGGGCATCACCGCTGTGGCCGTGCCCAAAGACGCGCGCGGCATCAGCTTTCCGCGCAACTATACGTTCATGGGCAGGCACGGCTGCATCGTCGGCGAAGTGAAGTTCGACGATTGCCGGGTCGGCGCGGATCACCTGTTGGGCGTGGCCGGCGAGGGCTTCGCAATCATGCGCGGCATGTTCAATTTCGAGCGCGCGATTCTGGGCGGCTCGGGCCTCGGCGTCGCGCGCAGTGCGTTCGACATCGCCCGTGCGCATGCGCAAAGCCGCAGGACGTTCGGGCAGCTCCTCGGCTGCAAGCAACTGATCTGGGACAAGATCGCGCAGATGAGCTGGCGGATCGACGCCGCCGAACTCCTCACGTATCGCGCCACGAAGATGTACGACGCGGGCGCCGACGGCAAGGCGCTGATGAAGGAAGCGGCCATGGCCAAGCTCGTCGCGACAGAGACGGCGAATTTCTGTGTCAACGAAACCGTGCAGATATTGGGCGGCGACGGTTTGACCAAGGAATACGGCCGCGCCGAACAGCTCTATCGCGACGCGCGCGCGCTGACGATTGTCGGCGGAACATCGGAAATGGCGAAATACCTGATCGCCTCGCGCGATCTCCCCGATCTGAAGATCAACCTCTGAGCGCACTCCATTTCCATCATGCTGACCATTACCTCGCTGTTCGAAAACACGGTCGCGAAGTACCCCGACCGTCTCGCGCTGGTCTGCGCCGACGCGCGCTTGACCTACGCGCAATGGGACGTGCGCGTACGCGGACTCGCGCAGGCGCTGTTCGATCTGGGCGTGCGGCAAACGGATCGCGTGGCCATCTTCCAGAAGACATCCGACGCCACGGCCACCGCGTATCTCGCCTGTCAGTTGCTCGGCGCGATTGCAGTCCCGATGAACTACCGGATGTCCGCGAACGACGCGGCGTTCATTATTCGCGATGCCGGCGCGCGGGCACTGATTTACGACGATTCGATGCAGGCCGTCGTAGCGAAGGTCGAACAGGGCTTGCCCGATCTGCGCATCTATGTGCGTGTGACAGGACACGGCGGCCACGGCGATGAACTTCCCGGCGACGGCGATGCGCCATCGCATCATCACGACTTCGATTCGCTGATAGACGGCACGCGTCATCGCGATGCGCCGCTGCCTCCCGTCACGCCCGAGGACATCTCGGCGCTGGTGTACACGTCCGGCACGACGGGGCGTCCGAAAGGCGCGATCCACACGCATGGCAACGACGTCGCGATCGCCACGAACTGCGTGATGGAATACAGCCTGACGAGCACCGATTCGGCGCTTCATATCGCGCCGCTGTACCACGTCGGCGGCATGCAGGCGTATTTCATGCCGCACCTGATGGTCGGTGCGGCCAACATCGTTCTGCCGCGCTACGATCCCGAGCGCACGCTCGCCGCGATCGGCGAACATCGCATTACGACGCTCTTTGCCGTGCCGACGCAGATCCAGGACATGCTGTTCCATCCATCGTTCGCGCGGACCGATCACAGCAGCCTGCGGATGATTACCACGGGCGGCGCGGCCATTCCCGCTGCAGCGATGCAACGCGTCATCGACGAGTTCTGTCCGAATGTCTACAACGGCTACGGCATGACCGAAGCGAGCCTGACGCTGCTGCTGCATCCACGCGATGCACTGTCGCGCCTCGGGTCGTGCGGCAAGCCGACGCTGATCAGCACCTGCCGCGTCGTGACGAACGATACGGAGCGCGTCGTGCCATCCACGGAAAGCGTGGCGCCTGGCGAAGTCGGTCAACTGATCGTACGCGGCCCGCAACTGGCGCGCGCGTACTGGAACAATCCCGTCGAAACGGCAAAGAAGTTTCGCGACGGCTGGCTCTACACGGGCGATCTCTTCAGCGTCGACGCGGGCGGCTATTTCCACTTTCACGGCCGCGCCGACGACATGATTGTCTCGGGCGGCGAAAACATCTATCCGCGGGAAGTCGAAGAGGTGCTGTATCACTGCCCCGGCGTGCAGGAGGCCGCGGTGATCGGCGTGCCCGATCCGAAGTGGGGCCAGGCGGTCACGGCGTTTGTCGTGCGCAGCGACGCACAGTTGACGGAAGACGCCGTCATCGCGTTTTGCAAGGCGAGCGACGACCTCGCGCCATACAAGCGGCCAAAGAAAATACTGTTCGTGGACCGCTTGCCGCTGAACCCGAGCGGCAAGGTGCTGCGCCGCGAACTGGCTGCATCGGTCGCCGAAGAACTTCTGCGCACGGGAACCTGAACATGAACGAACCGGTACTTTACGAACTGGACGGTGGCGTCGCTACGATCACGCTGAACCGTCCTGCAACGCGCAATGCACTCACCGAAATGGAAGTGGTCGACGCGCTGGTAGCGAGCCTCGCGCGCGCGCAAGCCGATCTGAGCGTCCGCGCGATCGTGCTGACGGGCGCGGGCCCGGCATTCTCCTCAGGCGGCAACATCAAACACATGCGCGACGAGCTCGGCACGTTCGCCGGCAACGCGGCACGAATACGCGAGAACTACCGGCGCGGCATTCAACGCATTCCGCGCGCGTTTCATGAACTGGACGTGCCTTGCATCGCCGCGGTGAACGGACCGGCGCATGGCGCGGGCTGCGATCTCGCGCTGATGTGCGATATCCGTATCGCCGCAGAAAGCGCGCTGTTCGCGGAGAGCTTCGCCAAGGTCGGCATCATTCCTGGCGACGGCGGCGCGTGGCTGCTGCCGCGTGCAATCGGTCTTTCGCGCGCCGCGGAAATGATTTTCACGGGCACGCCTATCGATGCCCAATGCGCGCTCGCGTGGGGGCTCGTCTCGCGGGTGGTGCCGGACGCGGAACTGCTGGCCGCGGCGAAGGAACTGGCGGCGCGAATCGCCGTCAATCCGCCCAACGTGCTGCGCATGAGCAAGCGCCTGATCCGCGAAGGACAGCGGATGGACCTGCCGAGCCTGCTGGAACTCTCGGCGGCTTTTCAGGGCATCGCGCATCGCACCGAGGATCATCGCGAGGCGCTCGCCGCGACTTTCGAAAAGCGTCCGCCGAACTACACCGGCGATTGAGGCGGGCCCGATAGCGCTTGCGCACTCATGCGGCGATGGACCGGCGCGGCCCGATATGCGACAGTTTCCTCACCTTGGCCAATCCAGCATGGACATGCGCAGGAAAATGAACGATGAGGGTCCGCAACCGGCTTCCGCCCGCAGTCAAAAGTGGCCGGTGGCGGGAGAGGGCGCACTGGCCGCCGCACTCGCCGCCGCGCCCACGGAAGGCACGGCGGATTCGAGCCGGGAGCGACGGCCCGACACGGAACGCATCGGCTTTTTCCTCGTACCCAACTTCTCGATGATGGCGCTCAGCTCCGCGAGCGAGCCGCTGCGCGCGGCTAACCGGGTGAGCGGCAAGCCGCTGTATAGCTGGCATCTCATCAGCGCCGACGGCGAGCCCGTGTCGTCGAGTTCCGGATTTTCGCTGCAGCCTGAATCCGCAATGACCTCGTCGATTGCCGTGGACCAGTTGTTCGTGGTGGCGAGCATCGGTGTGGAGAACTACCGCAACGAGCGGGTGTTCGACTTTTTGCGCCGCTATGCCGCGACAGGCAAACCGCTCGGCGGCGTGAGCCTCGGCACGATGATCCTCGCGCGCGCCGGGCTGCTCGACAAGCGGCGTTGCACGATTCATTGGGAAGCGTTGAAAGCGCTCGCCGACGAGTTCCCTTCGCTCGCGGTCACGCGCGACCTCTATTGCATCGACGGCGACCGGCTGACATGCGGCGGCGGCACCGCGGCGATCGATCTGATGCTGGACGTGATCGCGCGCGCGCATAACCACCGGCTCGCCGCCGATGTCGCCGATCAGTTTCTGCATACGCGGATTCGCGCGTCGCAGGAAAGCCAGAAAATGGCGATCCAGTGGCGCTACGGTATCGAGGACCGGCGCATCGTCAATGCGATCACGCTGATGGAGCAGAACATAGAGCGCCCCGTTCCTGTGCAGACGCTCGCCTCGCTGGTCGGTATCTCGCCTCGCCAGTTCGAGCGCATGTGGCTCAAGCATTTCGACATGGGACCGTCGCAGTTCTATCTGGGCGTGCGCCTGAAGGCGGCGCAAAAGCTCCTGCATGAATCGACCGCTTCGATCTTCGACATTGCGATGCAGTGCGGGTTTGCCAGCGCTTCGCATCTGGGGCGGTGTTATCGGAAGGTCTTTGACGTTACGCCGGGACAGGAACGTAACGTCAAGGGGAAGTGAAGCTGCCGTTGCGAGTGTAGTATTCCACCGTATATTGGCGTCGGCCGTGACAAGGGCATCGATCATGTCAAGCGAGTGGAAGCGCCGCATCAGGCTGTTTATCCAGCGTTTCTGGCAGCCCACAAGCGCATGCATGACGTGCATGCCGGGTAGCTGGGGCAACATCATGAGCCTTGTCCACTGGACGATTGCATTCCGGACCGGTTTGCTCACCGGGCTCCTGGCCATACTTCTGACTTTCACACCTGCAGCGAAACTCTACGGGCATCGTTACGGCAATGCGCTTGTCGTCGGCGTGCTGACAACGATAGGCGACGCCTACTCGCACGCGAGTCACTACCCAATCCCCTACGTCGAGCACATCCTGACGGGGGCTATTTCAGGTCTTCTGGCGCTGGTTGCGTCATATCTTTTCGAAGACCGCGCGCGTCGTGTGCGGCAGGTGTGGGCGCGGCTTTTCGGATAGCAACGCCGACTCCACGCACCCACCCTATACACACATATAATTTTCCCGGCAGGCTTTTCTCCCTAAGATGGGAACACCTGAACGGCGGGCGAAGCAACAGCGTGCCGCCGTAACCGCATGTATGGCAGAGGATCAGTCGCTTGCATTCCCATCCGATAGCTTCGATTATCGACGACGACGAATCCGTCCGTATCGCCACATCGAGTCTGGTTCGTTCGCTGGGTTGGGACGTGCGGCTCTATGCGTCGGCCGAAGATTTTCTCGCCTCCGGCCAGATCGCGGATGTCGCGTGCGTCATCTCCGACGTCCAGATGCCGGGCATGAGCGGGCTTCAGTTGCAACGCCGTCTGATCGACGACGGAATCACGCTGCCGGTCATCTTTATCTCCGCTTTCGCATCGGACGCGGTGCGCCGCCAGGCGTTGGACGATGGCGCGCTGTGCGTGCTGAGCAAACCCGTCGATGGCGCGGCGATATTGCGTTGCCTCGAAACGCTGCAGGCCGAACGCGGGGAGCCTTGATTAAGGCTTCGTCGGGAAGGGACTTAACGGTTGGATACCGAAAAACTCAGATAAGATAACTGCCGGATTAAATGGGTCGGCGTCCCGCGTGTCTGACTTCGATGCGCCGTTATGGCGGCGCGAGACAGGGTCCCCGGTACTCGTCAACGAACGTTTACCTCGAATGCCTATGCCAGCATCGCCTCGTTTCGTCTCCCTCCTTCTCGCGCGGCGCGCTCAATCGCCGACATGATATTTCGCTCACGCGCCGACGAACCGATGCGGCATGACCCACGCGTGTTGTCCGTTCTCGCGGCGGCAGTCGCGTTGGTCGTATTCCTGATCGACGCATTCACGCCACTCGATATTGCGATCGCCGTGCTGTACGTGGTCGTGGTGTTGCTCGTCGCGTCGACGAGTTCGCGGCCCGCTGCGATTCTCACGTCATGGGGTTGCGTGGCGCTCACGGTGATCGCCTTTGCAATGTCCCACGACGAGCACTACTCGGGCGGCCCCGTTGCGCGCTGTCTTGTGAGCCTGCTCGCGATCGCGACGGCGTCGGTGCTCGCGCTGCGCAATCAGAAGAGCACGGCGACGCTGCAGGAGCAGTTGCAGTTACTCGATCTGACGCATGACGCGATTGTCGTCTACGACATGAACGATCTGATCACGTTCTGGAATCAGGGCGCGGAACAACTCTACGGATGGACCACGCAACAGGCGATCGGCCAACCGGTGCATGAGCTGACGCAAACGCGCTCGTCGGTCTCGCTCGACGAAATTCGCCGCGAGTTGTTGCGTTCCGGGCGCTGGCAAGGCGAACTGCAGCATGTGCGCAATGACGGCACAACGGTCGTCATTTCGAGCCGCTGGGCGCTGTGGCGCGACGCGAAGGGCAAGCCGCGCGCCGTGCTCGCCACCAACAACGACATTACCGTTCGCAAGCAGATGGAAGGCGAGTTGCGGCGCCAGAAGGACGAATTGCGCGCGACCATCGACGCGATTCCAGGCATGGTCTGGAGTTCGTCGAGCGATGGGCGGCTCGTCTTCATCAACCGTCGCTGGAACGAACTGGGCGTGACGTGCGTGGAGAACGACGGCGACATCTGGCGCTCGATTGTTCATCCCGACGACTACGGCGCGATGCAGCGCGCCTGGCGCGAAGCCATTGCAACGGGTGCGCCGTTCGAAAGCGTGTCGCGCATCCGGCACAGCGACGGCGTCTACCGGTGGATGCATATCGGCGCCGAACCGCTGCGCGATAGCGCCGGCAAAATCTTGCGCTGGTATGGCGTGAACACCGATATCGAAGAACGCAAACAGGCCGAGCAGGCGCTCGCGCGCAGCGAGGCGTTTCTGTCCGACGCGCAGCGTTTGAGCCGCACCGGCAGCATCGCGACGAAACTGCCCGGCGGCGAGATGTGGTGGTCCGACGAAACGTATCGGATCTTCGACTATTCGAAAGACGTCGCGCCCAGCTTCCAATTGATCCTCGCGCGCGCGCATCCGGAAGACATCGCGCTGATGAGGCAGGCTTATCAGCAGAGTCTCGCGGGCGTGCCGTTGATTGATCTCGAACATCGCCTCGCGATGCCCGATGGAAGCGTCAAGCACGTGCACTACGTCGCGCGTCTCGCCGCACCGCAATCGGCGAATCCCGAATACGTCGGCGCGCTGATGGACGTGACCGAACGGCGGGCGGCGCAGGAAGCGCTCGACCGCTCGACGGCCGAACTCGCGCACGTCACGCGTGTGACGATGCTCGGTGAACTGGCCGCGTCGATCGCGCACGAGGTCACGCAGCCGCTTGCGGCGATCGCCACGTGCGGCGACGCCGCGCTGCGCTGGCTGAACCGTCCGCAGCCCGATCTGAAGGAAGTCGGTCAGTCGATTAACCAGATGATTCACGACGCGCGGCGCGCGAGCGATGTGATCCGCCAGATACGGTCGATGGCGCAAAAGCGCGATCCGAGCCACGCGGTGCTCGATCTGAACGCTATAGTGAGAGAATCCATCGAACTCGTGCGGCGTGAACTGGATGCGCACCGCGTCGAAGTGGATGCCGATTACGCGAGTCCCGCGCCGTCGGTGTGCGCCGACCGCGTGCAGTTGCAGCAGGTCGTGATCAACCTCGTGATGAACGGCGTGCAGGCGATGTCGGGCATCACGGCACGGCCGCGGGAATTGCGGATTCGCACGCGCTCTTTCGACGCGCGGCACGCATTGGTGGTCGTGGAAGACTCCGGCACGGGCATCAGCGAAGAGAACGCCGGGCGGCTTTTCAACGCATTTTTCACGACGAAGGCGGAAGGCATGGGAATGGGACTGTCGATCTGCCGCTCGATTGTCGAGGCGCACGGCGGCCGGATCTGGGCGGAATCTCAAGAGGGAAAGGGTGCCGTGATGCAGTTCGTTCTGCCGCTCGATGAGGCAAAGCGCAATGAGTACTGAACCGGTCAACGCGACTAGCGCGATGGTTTATGTCGTCGACGACGACGCGTCGATGCGCGAAGCCGTCAGCATGTTGCTGCGCTCCGTCGGCTTGCGCGTTGAACTGTTCGCGTCCGCGCAGGAATTCCTCGCGTTCCCGAGACCGGACGTGCCGAGCTGTCTGATTCTCGATGTACGGCTCAAAGGGCAAAGCGGCCTCGCCGTGCAGGAACAGATTGCCGCGGGCGAATTGCGCGTGCCGATTATCTTCATGACCGCGCACGGCGATATCGCGATGTCGGTCAAGGCAATGAAGGCCGGCGCGATGGACTTTCTCGCCAAGCCGTTTCGCGATCAGGACATGCTGGACGCCGTGGCGAGTGCGCTCGGCAAGGACGAGGAACGGCGCGAAGCGGACCGCTCGGTCGCGGACCTGCGCCGCCGCTACGCATCGCTCACGCCGCGCGAGCGCGAAGTGATGGCCTTCGTCGCGAGCGGCCTGATGAACAAGCAGATTGCCGCCGAAATGAACCTGAGTGAGATCACCGTCAAGATTCACCGCGGTCAGGCGATGAAGAAGATGGAGTCGCGCTCGCTGGCCGATTTCGTGCTGAAGGCCGAAGCGCTCGGCGTCAAACCGCCACAAGGCACGACTACGCCACCGCGCATTCAGCGCGGTTAAAGCGCGTCCAAGCGCGTCCAAGTGCGTTCAAGCGCCGGAGCCTGTCATGCGAATCCTGATTATCGAAGACGAACCGAAAACGGGCGCCTACCTGAAAAAGGGCCTTGAAGAATCGGGCTATTCCGTCGACGTCGCGAATGACGGCGCCGATGGTCTGCTGCTCGCGCAGGAACAGGACTACGACGTGATCGTGCTCGACGTGATGCTGCCGACCATGGACGGCTGGGCCGTGCTGAAAGTCCTGCGCGCCACGCGCACCACGCCCGTGCTGTTCCTCACCGCGCGCGACGACGTGAGCGACCGCGTGCGCGGTCTCGAACTCGGCGGCGACGACTATCTCGTCAAGCCGTTCGCGTTCGTCGAACTGCTCGCACGCGTACGGACGCTGGCGCGACGCGGCCCACCGCGCGAAAGCGAACTGCTGAAAGTGGGCGATCTGGAAATCGACGTGAACCGTCGGCGGGTGCGCCGCGGCAACACGCGCATCGATCTGACGCCGCGTGAATTCTCGCTGCTGCAACTGCTCGCGCGCCGTCAGGGCGAAGTGCTGAGCCGCACGCAGATCGCATCGTATGTGTGGGACATGAACTTCGACAGCGACACGAACGTGGTCGAAGTGGCGATTCGCCGGCTGCGCGCGAAGATCGACGACGACTTCCCGGTCAAGCTGATACAAACGGTGCGCGGCGTCGGCTACGTGATCGAATTGAAAGAGACCGATTGATGGCGGCGCGCTCGCTGACCACCACGCTTGCGCTTGCCTTCGCCGGAACGACGTTGATGGTGTTTGCGCTGGTCGGCAGCGTGTTGTATTTCGCGCTCGACCGCGAGGTCAAGCAGCAGGACGATCTCGACATCGTGCTGATCGCGCGCCATACGCGGCGTCTCGCGCAGGAAATCGCGACGCTTGCCGATTTGCGCGCCCATGAAGACCGGCTGACGAGCCAGGTGCTGGGCAATCTCGCGATGTCGATGGAAGTGCGCGGCCCCGACCGCAAGCTCGTGTTCGAGCACAACACGGCGGGCATCGCCGATCCGGCCGTGCCGTCGCCGACCCTGGCGAATCCGCTTGGCGCGTCGCAGCGTATCGCTGAGACCAGCATCGAGGAATGGCACAACGCGCGCGGCGTGCCTGTGCGCGGGCTCGCAGCGGATGCGGTGCTGGGCGACGGCACGCCCGTCACGCTGGTCATCGCGCGCAATATGACGGACCGCTGGCGTCTGCTGGATTACTATCGCGAGCGTCTTTATGGCGCGGGCCTGGCCGGCATGCTGCTCGCATTCCTGATGAGCTGGATGCTGGTGCGCGAGTCGCTGAAGCCTTTGCGCGAGATGGCGGGCAAGGCCGCGACGATCACCGTCGACAAGCTCGACACGCGCATAAAAGTCGATAACGTACCGAGCGAACTCGCCACGCTGGTCGTCTCGCTGAACGCGATGCTCGACCGGCTGCATGGCGGCTTTCAACGCATGTCGCAATACACGGCCGATCTCGCTCACGATCTGCGCACGCCGCTCGGCAATCTGCGCGGCTCGACCGAAGTCGCGCTCGCGCGTCCGCGCTCCGCCGACGAGTATCAGTCGCTGCTCGCATCGAATCTCGAGGAATGCGAGCGGATCTCGCGCATGATCGAAAGCGTGCTGTTTCTCGCGCGCGCCGAGCATCCGCAGTTCGTTACGACGTTGAGCGAACTGGATGCCGCGAAGGAACTCGCGCGCATCGCCGAGTACTTTGAAGGCGTCGCCGACGATGCCGGCGTGCATCTGCAAGTGACGGGCGGCGGCCGCGTCCATGCCGACGCCGAGTTGTTCCGCCGCGCGGTCAGCAATCTGCTCGCCAACGCGATCCGCTATACGCCGCGTAACGGCACGATCACACTCGACGCGCAGGATACGCCGCACGGCTTGCGCGTGACCGTCGCGAATCAGGGTGCGCCGCTCGACCCTTCGTTGCTCGAACGCATCTTCGACCGTTTCTATCGCGTCGATCCTTCGCGCAAGAGCGATCCCGAGTCGACGGGTTCGACGGGACTCGGGCTCGCCATCGTGCGCACCATCATGGAGTTGCACGGCGGTTCGGCGCACGCCGAAAGCGACGCACAGAGCACGCGCTTCATTCTGACCTTTGCGCATCGGTAAGCGTCGCGCGATCCCAGCCGCCGCCTAGCGCCTTCAACAACTGCACGCTCGCATCGATGCGGCGCGCGTCGATCTGCTCGGCCGTGCGCTCGTTGGTGAGCGCGATGGTCTGCGCCGTGACGACATCCAGATAGCTGACGGCGCCGGCCTGATAGCGGTTCGTCGTGAGCTTCAGCGCGAGTTCCGCCGCTGATGTCGCACGCTGCTCGCTATCGGCTTCACTGGCGAGCGTGGTCAGCGCCGAGAGGTTGTCCTCCACTTGCTGAAACGCAACCAGCACCGTTTGACGGTAATCGGCGACCGCGCCGTCATACTGTGCGTTCGCGCCTTTGAGCGCGGCATCGCGGCGGCCGCCGTCGAATAGCGTGCCGGCGAGTTGCGAGCCGATCGACCAGAAGAGGCTCGGCGCGGTAAGCCACGGCGCGAAGAACGTGCTTTCGAGTCCCGCTGTGGCCGAAAGCGTCAGGTCCGGATAGAAGGCCGCATGCGCCTCGCCGATCTGCGCATTGGCCGCGGCGACGCGCCGCTCGGCGGCGGCGATGTCGGGTCTGCGTTCGAGCAATTGCGACGGCAGTCCCGCGGGGATCTGCGGCAGCGCAATGTCGCGCACCTGTTGCGGCAGCGCGAACGACGAAGCGGGCACGCCGATCAGCGTCGCAATCGCGTGTTGCAACTGCGCGCGTTGCACGTCGATATCGCTGTCCATCGTGCGCGTGCTTTCGAGTTGGGTCTGAGCTTGCGCGACGGCGGAGGCATCGATGGCTCCGTCGTTCAACTGCTGCTGCACGATCTTCAATGCAGCGGTGTACGCGGTGACGGAATCGTCCAGCAGTTTCTTTTGCCGGTCGAGCGAGCGCAGATCGAAGTAGTCGAGCGCGAGATCGCTTGCGATGGAGAGGCGCACCGATTCCAGATCAGCCTCGCTTGCCTGCGCATTGTCGCGTGCGTTGACCGTTGCATCCTTCACGCGGCCGAACAGGTCCGGCTCCCAGCTCGCCGACACGCCGACCGAATAATCGGGCACCGTCTTGCCCGCGAGCGAATGGCCGAGGACGTTCTGCGACAAACGCGCGCGCGATTGCGCGGCGCCGGCGGTGATCGTCGGCGCATAGCCTGCGCGTTGATAGTCGACCATCGCGCGCGCTGCCTGCAACTGCGCCACTGCCTTGGCCACGGTCTGATTGGACACATCGACGCGGGCTTCGAGACGGTTCAGTTCGTCGTCGTTGAAGAGCGTCCACCAGGGGCCGCGCGGCTGTGCATCGGCCGGAGCCGCGACAGCCCAGCCGGGCGCGGCCGTGCCTGCATAGTGATCGGGCACATCGACAGAGGGATTCGTGTAACGAGGCAGCGTCGAGCACGCAGTCAGCGCGCACGCAACGCCGATTGCAAGGTTCCTGCGAATGGATGCGACGGGTACGTTCAGCATGATGATGCGCCTCGCTTAGCCGTGGAGCGCAGCGGATGCCACGACGCGTACCGCTTCACCGTTGCTGATGGCGTCGCCGGGATTGTTGATCACGCGATCCGTTGCTTCGACGCCCGTAGCGATTTCCACATAGGTGCCGAAGTCGCGGCCGATCGTCACCGTCTTTAGCTGCACCGTATTGCTCTTGCCGATCACCGCGACGGTCACGCCGTCGGGCCTGAACAGCAATGCGCTGACGGGAAGTTCGAGCGCGGGGTGCGCGGTCTGCAACGCGAGATGCACCTGCGCGTACGCACCCGGCAATAACGCGCCGTCGTGATTGTCGACATCGATTTCGACACGCAGCGTGCGGCTCACGGGATCGATCGCATTGGCCGAGCGCGCGACGGTGGCTGCAAAGCGGCGTCCGGGATATTGCTGCGTCGTCAGATAAAGCTGCGTGCCCGTTGAGATGCTGCTGGCGTCGTCCTGCGGCACGTTGACGAAGATGCGCAAGCGGTCGGTCTGTTCGATATGAAAGAGTTCGCCAGGCATCCCCGCGAGCCCCGGCGATCCACCCGACGTCACCAATGCGCCCACATCGACGTTGCGTACGGTGACCACGCCGTCGAACGGCGCGGTGACTTTTTCATACGACACCAGTTCGGTGAGCCGAGCGACGTTCGCCTGCGCGGATTGCAACGCCGCGAGTTTGGCTTCGCTGTCGCTCGTCTTCGCGTCGGTGTCCTGCTGCGAAACGGACTGCGTTTTCAGCATCGTTTGCCAGCGCTGAGCGGTGCTGTTCGCGAACGCGTAATTTGCTTTTGCCGTGGCTTCGTCGGCGCGCGCCTGTTTTAGTTGCGCGTCGAGTTCCGGCGTCTGGATGTCTGCGAGCGTCTGCCCGGCTTTGACTTTCGTGCCAATGTCCGCGTACCAGTGCTGGACGTAGCCGCTCGTGCGTGCATAGATCGACGCGTCGGCGTACGGCGTCACGGAACCCGGCAACAACAGTTCCTGCGATGCCGGTGCGCGCGTCGGCGCGACTGTTTCGACGGGCACTTCGCGCTGCGCGTAGACCTGCTCGGTGAGCGCGGTGCTTGCATGCAAACGCGGCACGATGCCGAGTGCCAGCAATGCGGCGGCGACTGCGGCGAGCGCAACGGGCAATATCAAGCGACGGCGCTTCACGGCTTCGTTATTCGCAGCGGCGCGCGAAACGGGCAGGGCGTTGGTGCGCGTGGCCGCATCGGGCGTCGGCGGCAGATCGGACGTAGTCATGGCGGTTCCTTATTGAGCGTGTGGTGTCAGCGACGCATCGGCGGCACGGTGCGCGCGGCGCTTGGCGAGCCACGCATGCACCATCCCGAACACGACGGGAACGAACATGAGCGTGGACAGCGTGCCGATCGCGAGGCCGCCGATCACCGCACGTCCGAGCGGCGCGTTCTGTTCGCCGCCGTCGCCGAGACCGAGCGCCATCGGCAGCATGCCGATCAGCATCGCGAGCGCCGTCATCAACACAGGACGAAAGCGGTTGAAGCCCGCATCGAGCGCGGCCGCAAGCGGCTCCATGCCGTTTTGCAACGACTCGCGCGCGGTGTTGATCACCAGAATGCTGTTCGCCGTCGCGATGCCGATACAAAGAATGGTTCCTGTCAGCGCGGGTACGTTCAAGGTCGTGTGCGTCGCGAACAGCATCCATGCAATGCCGGCCAGGGACCCAGGCAGACCGCTGATGATGATCAACGGATCGAGCCACGACTGAAAGTTCACGACCATCAGCAGATAAACGAGCGCGATCGCGAACACGAGCCCTGCGCCGAGGCCCGCGAACGATTCGTTCATCGACTGCACCTGGCCGCGGATCACGATGGACGAGCCGGGCGGCAATTGCGCGCGCGCTTCATCGACGAGCTTCGTGACGTCCGCAGCGACGCCGCCGAGATCACGTCCTTGCGTCGACGCGAAAATGTCGAGCACCGGTTGCACGTTGTAGTGCGAGACGACGGCCTGTTGCGAGCCGCGCGACATCGTGCCGAGCGTGCCGAGCTGGTTTTGCGGATCGACGCCGAGCTGATTCGTCGTCAACGGAATGTTCGACAGCGTTTGCAGCGAATGAATGTCGTATTGCGGCACTTCGGCCAGCAGCGGATAGCTGACGCCGTTCTTCGGGTCGAGCCAGAAGTTCGGCGTGGTCTGCGAACTGCCGGACAGCGCGATCAACAGGTTCTGCGCGACATCGCGCTGCGTGAGGCCCGCCTGCATCGCCTTCGTGCGATCCACGTCGACGTTGATGGCCGGCGCGTCGCCGGGCTGCTGGATACGCGCGTCGACGAGTCCGCGCACGCCGCGCAGTTGCGCCAACAGATGGTCGGCGACGACACGATTCGCCGCGAGCTTGTTGCCGACAATCTGCACGTCGATCGGCGCGGGCAAACCGAAGTTCAGAATCTGGCTGACGATGTCGGCGGGCAGGAACGCGAATGTCACGCCGGGAAAAGCCGTGTTCAGTACGTCGCGCAGTTGCGCGACATATTGCGCGGTGGGTTTGTGATCCGGCTTCAGCGTGACCATGATGTCCGCGTCTTCGGAGCCGATCGGGTCCGACGAGTCGTACGTCAGGTTGATGCCGCTCACCGGCACGCCGATGTTGTCGAGCACGGCAGCCTGCTGCGACTGCGGAATCACGGTTCGAATCTTTGCTTCGACCTCATCGGTCAGGCGCGCGGTTTCCTCGATGCGCGTGCCTGTCGGCGCACGCAGATGCAGACGGATTTCTCCGGTATCGACAGCGGGGAAAAAGTCACGTCCCGCGAACGGAATCAGCGCGAGCGAAGCGAGACAGAGCGCGAGATAAATCGGCAGAAAGCGGCGGCGGTTTGTGATCGCGCGTTGCAGCACGGAGCGATAGCGATTGCGCAGCGCTTCAAAGCGCTGCTCGAAGCGCACTTGAAAACGGGCAAACACGTTCTTGCGGCGCTGCGCGGAATCACCCGCTTTCGACGGCGCGCGCATCAGATACATGGCGAGCGTCGGGATCAGCGTGCGCGAGAAAAAGTACGACGCGCACATCGCGAAGACGACGGCCTCGGCCATCGGCACGAACAGGTAACGGGCGACACCGGATAACAGGAACATCGGCACGAACACGATGCAGATCGACAGCGTCGACACGAACGTGGGCACCGCGATTTCGCCGGAGCCGTTCAGAATCGCGTCATGCAGCGGCGCGCCCTTTTCCAGGTGATGCGTGATGTTTTCGATCGCGACGGTCGCGTCGTCGACGAGAATGCCGACCGCGAGCGCGAGTCCGCCGAGCGTCATGATGTTGATGGTTTGCCCGAGCGCGGCCAGTGCGATCAGCGACGTCAATACCGCGAGCGGAATCGACACGGCGATGATGAGCGTCGCGCGCCAACTGCCGAGAAACAGCAGGATCATCGCGGCTGTGAGACACGCGGCGATCAGACCTTCGCGCACAACGCCGGAAATCGCGGCCTTCACGAATACCGACTGGTCGGACAGCGGCACGATGTTCAGAGCCTTCGGCAGACCCGCGGCGATCCTGGGCAGCATCGCCTTGACCTGCTGGATGATCGTCAGCGTCGACGCGCTTCCTGTTTTTTCGACCTGCAGCAAGGCGGCACGCTTGCCGTCGCTGCGCACCATGTTGGTTTGCGGCGCATAGCCGTCGATCACATGCGCGACGTCGCGCACATACACGACGCCGCCTTTCACCGTCTTGATCGGCAGATCGTTGAGCTTCGCGACCGTGTCGGTGCTGCCGTTCATCTCGACGTTATATTCGCGCGAGCCGATCTTCGCAGTGCCGCCCGGCAGTATCAGGTTTTGCGCGTTGACTGCGTTGACCACGTCGATCGGTGCGAGTCCTTTTGCCTGTAGCGCTCGCGGATCGAGTTCGACCATGATCTGGCGAATCTTGCCGCCGAATGGCAGCGGCACCGCGGCGCCCTGAACCGTGGCGAGTTGTGTGCGGATGAAACTGTTGCCGAGGTCATAAAGAGACTGCTCTGGCAGCGTATCGCTGGAAAGGCCAAGCTGCAGCACTGGCACCGTCGATGCGTTGTACGTGATGATGTTCGGCGGCAACGTGCCGGGCGGCAGCACGCGCAGAATCGACGCCGAGTTCGACGCTGCTTCCGCGATCGCGCGATTGATGTCGGCGCCAGGGTGAAAGAAGATCTTCACGACCGACACGCCGTTCAACGATTGCGATTCGATGTGCTCGATGTCGTCCACGTCGGAAGTCAGCGCGCGTTCGTAGTTCGACGTGATGCGACGCGCCATGTCTTCGGCGGAGAAGCCGTTATACGACCAGACAATGCTGACGACGGGAATGTCGATGTTCGGAAAGATGTCCGTGGGCGTGCGAATGATCGCAAGTGGCCCGAGTATAAATAGCAGCACGGCCAGAACAATGAAGGTGTACGGCCGCTGCAGCGCGAGTCTGACAATCCACATAACGTTTTCCTGGACGATGGCGGTCGGAATGCCCTGTGCGAAAGCGACGCAAACGGGGCTTCGTAATGGGAGGCAGTGTGCCGGGCAGGCACTTACTCGCGAGTGACGGACACATTACAAGTCCGTCATCTATGCAGATGAGAGCGCCGTAACGAATGGATCGGCGTTGGGATAACCGTATGAACCCGATAAAGGGCTAAAGATGACAAGCATGTAATGCGGGAGTCACCATTGAGTCAGCAGCGGTTGCGCAGAATGCAACCACTCCTTCACGACTAGCGGTGAAGGTTTCAAAGGCTCCGTTTATCGTGAACGCAGCCGCTACTCAACGATAGGTGAACCATCATGAAAGCACTTCTGAACGCTGTCCTCGTCTCCTGCGCATTGGCCGCACCCGCTCTTGCATTTGCGCAAACCACCAATGGTCCCGTCACACGCGCCGAAGTGCGGGCCGATCTCACGCGTGTCGAACAAGCAGGCTACCAGCCAGTCGCTTCGGATGCGTCGTATCCTGCCGACATTCAGGCTGCCGATGCGAAAGTGGCCGCAGCGGATTCGGCGCTCAGCATGACGTCGAAGGGCGGCGTTGCAATGGAGGGCTCGTCGCAGTCGGGCGCGACGACCGCGCGCGCTTCATCGGGCAATTCATCGGACCATTCGTCGGGCCATTCATCGGGCAACGGCAAGTCGATCTTCTTCGGCCATTGATGGCGGCGGGGCGCAGCGGACCTGCGGTATCGCGTGTCATGCTGAAAAGGAAAGCTGCATCACGAAAGCCCTTCGCCGGCCGCGGCATGACGCCCGCGCAACCAGCCGATACTCGCGAGCAGCAGCACGGCGAACACGATCAGCATGGTCGCGACCGCGAGAATCGACGGGTCGATGGAATCGCGAATGCCGCTCCACATGCGCCGGGGCACCGTCGTTTGATCCGGGCCGCCGATGAACAGAATGACGATCACTTCATCGAACGAGGTCGCGAAAGCGAACACGCTGCCGGTCGCAACGGCCGGCGTGATGAGCGGCAAGGTCACGCGTCTGAACGCGACCCAGGGGCGCGCGCCGAGCCCGGAAGCCGCGCGCAACAGGCTGTGATCGAACGAAAGCAATGAGGCGGTCACCGTGATCACGACGAATGGCGTGCCGAGCGCCGCATGCGCGAGCACCACGCCTGGATATGAATTCACCAGGCCGAGCGGCGCGAAGATCAGATAGAAGCCGGCGGCGACAACCACGATAGGCACGATCATCGGCGAGATGATGAGCGGCATGATCAGCGAGCGCAGTGGAAACTGCGCGCGCGAAAGACCGAGCGCCGCGAGCGTGCCGAGACAGGTGGCAATCAGCGTGGAAGCCGCGCCGATGCCGATGCTGTTCAGCAGCGCCCGCTGCCAGTCCGGGCTTGTCAGCGCCTGCTCGTACCAGCGCAGCGAAAAGCCCTGCATCGGATACGAGAAGTACGAACCGGAATTGAACGAGAGCGGAATGATCGCGAGAATCGGCGCGACGAGAAAGAGCAGCACGAGCGCGGTATGCACCCGTACCCAGCGCGCGGCGATGCGTTCGGTCAGCATCTTGTTGCGTTGATCTTGCATGTCGTTCCTTCGTCGTGTGCCTGTTTTTTCGATCGACTCGTCGACTTGTCGACTCATCGACTCAACCGAAGCGCAGGCGGTCGATACCGACGATGCGGTTGAACAGGAAATAAAAGATCGCCGTGAAGATCACGAGATAAGCCGACAGCGCACCGGCTAGGCCCCAGTTCAACTGCGTGTTGGTCTGCATCGCGATGAGCTGACTGATCATTTCGTCGCCCGCGCCGCCGAGCAGCGCCGGCGTGATGTAGTAGCCGAGCGCAAGCACGAACACGAGGAAGCAGCCGGCGCCGACGCCCGGCAGCGTCTGCGGCACATAGATCCGCATGAACGCGGTGAACGGATGCGCGCCGAGCGATTGCGCCGCTCGCATATACACCGGCGACACGCCCTTCATCACGGAGTAAATCGCGAGGATCAGGTAAGGCAGCAGCACATGCGTCATGCCAATGAGGACACCCGTGCGATTGAAGATGAGCGGCAGCGGATGCGTCGCGAGCCCGAGACTCATCACCAGGCTATTGATCACGCCGCCCGGTTGGAGCAACACATACCACGCGGTCGTGCGCACAAGCAGCGAAGTCCAGAACGGCACGATCACGAACAGCATCAGCCGGTTGCTGCTTTTCTCGGGCAGATTCGCGAGCAGCCACGCGACCGGATAACCGAGCACAAGACATAGCAGCGTGACCGTCGCGCTGATCGAAACCGTTCGCACGAACGCCGCCCGATAGACGGACGCATTGTCCGGCACGAACGCGACGGCGCCTTGCGGCGTCACCTGCGCATCGACGGCGGCGAGCAGATAGTCGGGCGTCGGCGACGCGGCGGCTCGCTTCAGCAAACGCCACGTCTCCGGCGTATTCCAGCGCTCGTCGAGTTCGACGAGCGCAGGTTTCCACGCGGGCGGCGCGTCCGTTGGCAGTTGCCGGGCGGTGCGCATCAACAGGCTGCGAAACTCGGGCATCGAGAAGTTCAGCCGCCGCGCGACGGTGCCGATCTGTCCGCTTTGCCGCGCCTCGGCGAGCCCCGCGGCCAGCAGCGCGAACATGTGTTCGTCCGGCACGCCGCCACCGTCCCACGCATTGAGCGCACGCGTGAGCGCGGGCATGCTGTCGGGCACTTCGCGATTCTGAACGCTGCGTGCAAGCAGCAGCGTGATCGGCGCGATGAACGTCGACAGCAGAAAGACGAGCAGCGGCAACGCAAGCAGCAGCGCCTGCATGGATGCGCGGCGGCGCGCCTTGTTAAACGACGCGCGGCCGTCGCCTTTCGTCGGAGAGCCGGGGGCCGTGGCTCGGGCGGCAGTGGGCATGCTGGTGGTCACGTTGGGCTCTCGTCGGACGATGCGATGGTGTTACTGCGTCAGCCACACCTGGAAGCGCTTGTTGATCTGGTCGGCGTTGTCGGCCCAGAAGTTCGCGTTGATCTGTAATGCGCGCTTGAAGTTATCGGGCGCGGTCGGCAGATCGGCAAGGCGCTGCTTGTCGACGAGCGCGATCGCGTCCTTGCGCGGCGGCGCATACGCGATGTACTTCGACAGGTCCGCATAGGCCTTCGGCTGCGAAGCCGACGCGATGAACTTTGCCGCCAGATCCGCATGCTTCGCGCCGGTCGGAACGCCCCACCAGTCGAAGTCGTAAACCTGCGCGTCCCACACGGTCTTGAAGGGCTTGTTGTCCTTCTGCGCGGCATCGGAAATGCGGCCGTTGTAGGCCTGCGTCATCACGACCGCGCCGTCCGCGAGCAACTGCGGCGCCTGCGCGCCCGACTCCCACCACACAATGTTCTTCTTGATCGTGTCGAGCTTCTTGAACGCACGGTCGACGCCCGCGGGCGTGGCCAGCACCTTGTACACATCTTTCGGCGCGACGCCGTCCGCGATCAACGCCCATTCCATCGATACCTTCGGCGACTTGCGCAGGCCGCGCTTGCCCGGGAATTTCTGCAGATCGAAGAAGTCGTTGACGGTGCTCGGCGCGGTCTTCATCTTGCTCGCGTCGTACGCATAGACCGTGGACCAGACCATGCTCGCGACCGCGCAATCGCTGATCGAGCCGGGGATGAAGTCGCTCGTCTTGCCGATCGTCTTCTTGTCGAACTTCTGCAGCAGGCCTTCGTCGCAGGCGGTGATCGCGTCGTTGGTTTCGAGGTCGATCAGGTCCCACGTGGTGTTCTTCGCCTGCTCCATCGCGGAGAGTTTCGCGAGACCGCCGTCATACGATTCGGTCGAGAAGCCGACGCCCGTCGCCTGCGTGAACGGCTCGAAATAGGCCTTCTTCGCCGCTGCTTCGTACGCGCCGCCGAAGGTCACGACAGAGAGCGTCTCCGCTGCCTGCGTGGTCACGGTGGCGAACGCGAGTACGGCGAGTGCGGCGCATTGTGCTTTGATGATAGTGCGCATGTCAGTTGGCTCCTGCTGGTGCGGTCGTGATGATGGAAGGGGAGGGCGGTGTGGATACGTGAATCGCCGGCGCGCTGCTGCGCGCGCTCATCGCGAGAATCTTGCAGTCGTCATGGCGCCAGGCGACGTCGATCTCGCTGCCGGGTGTCGGCAACGCGTGACGCTGCGTATTGGGCACTTTCACGACGATGGAATCGCGCGAGCCGAGCGTCAGATGTACGCGATGGTGATCGCCGCAATACACCAGTTCGTCGACGCGTGCGCGCACGACGTTGTCATGTTCGGTCGGCTGCGTGCCTTCGGCGCCCGGAATATGCGCGCGTTCGGGGCGCAGCGCGAGCATCGCTTCGTCGCCGGCGTGCAGGCCGTTTTCGCAACGGCCGCGAATCATGCTGCCGTTCGACAGCGCAAGCGTGGCCCAGCCTTTCGTGCGCATTCACGACGCGCCCGGTCAAGCCATTGTTCTCACCGACGAAAGTTGGCGACGAATGCGTTCTGCGCGTTCTCGTACAGTTCGCTCGGTGTGGCGGCCTGCTGGATGCGTCCATCGGAGAACACGGCGACGCGGTCGGACATAGTCAGCGCCTCGGCCTGATCGTGCGTCACGTAGACGATCGTGAGCGACAGCTCGCGATGCAGCCGCATGATTTCGTATTGCATGGTCTCGCGCAGGCGCTTGTCGAGTGCGCCGAGCGGCTCGTCCATCAGCACCACGCTCGGCTCGAACACGAGTGCGCGTGCCAGCGCGACGCGCTGCTGCTGCCCGCCGGAAAGCTGCGCCGGACGACGGTTCGCCAGATGCGGCAATTCGATCATCTCGAGCGCACGCTTCACACGCGCCTTCTGCTCGGCGCGGCCTACGTGCCGCACAGAAAGCGGAAACGCGACGTTTTCCGCAATCGTCAGATGCGGAAACAGCGCGTAGTTCTGAAACACCATGCCGATGTCGCGTTGATGCGGCGGCTTGTCGTCGAGCCGGCGGCCGTCGAGACGAATCTCGCCGTGAGTAGGCGACTCGAAGCCCGCCAGCATCATCAGCGTGGTCGTCTTGCCCGACCCCGAAGGCCCGAGCAGCGACACGAATTCTCCCTTGCTCACGTCGAGATTCAGGTCGTCCACGACAAGCTGAACGCCGTCATACGTTTTGCTCACGCGCGAGAGCGAGATGAAGGAAGGGTTTGACATCGTGATCGCGTCCTGTCTTTGTTGCGTCGTCATCAAGGTGCGAGCTTCGCCGCGGCGATCCGGCCGGCGAGGTAGCGCGCGAAGTCATAGTTGGGGCGCTCGAGATGGCTCAGGTGGCCCGGCTTCGCGAGCGGCGCATGCACGCCGCGAAAGACCGCTTCGACGCCGCGTTTGTCTTCCGCATTGACTTCGTCGAGCAGTTTTTTCAGCGTGCTCATGTGGGCGTTCGCTTCGGGGTCCGCGATGAACTCCGGCGCGAGGCCGCCGCCGAAACGGATGTGCACGCGCCCCACGCCTTGCGGTTGCAGCACGAGATACCAGAAGTAACCGGGCGTCAGCGTGACGAGGTGCGTCGGGTAGATCGCGAGCAGCGCCGTCGTCTTGCGCCAATGTCCGGTGAGACGCGTGTTGTCCGGATGCGCGTTGCCGATGGGCAAGGACGCTTCCTTCGTGATCCAGTGATAGTTGAAAGCGGGACTGCCGGGCGGGCACTCCATTTCGTCCAGCCGCGAATGCGGACCCACCGTCGCGCGATGCAGCATCGGCAGGTGATAACTCTCCATGAAGTTTTCCGCGAGAATCTTCCAGTTCGTGTCCCACACGTGCTCTTCATGGAAGGT
The DNA here is from genome assembly GCF_000172415.1 of Paraburkholderia graminis C4D1M. GTDB lineage: Bacteria > Pseudomonadota > Gammaproteobacteria > Burkholderiales > Burkholderiaceae > Paraburkholderia > Paraburkholderia graminis. Next base: position 75,098 of record NZ_ABLD01000004.1, on the reverse strand, counting down.
TTCGATGTAGTCCGACATGCCGTATGCGCCGATCAGCTCGTTCAGCCCGGCGAGTTGCGTGTGCACGGGCGGCGCGTTGGCATCGAGTGTCACGTAGAGCCAGCCTTGCCATTCCTCGCAACGCACGGACGGAAGCCGGTAGCTCTCCTTGCAGAAGCCCTGTTGCCGGTCCATTAGCGGTGCGCCTTGCAGCGCGCCGTCGAGCGAATAATTCCACGCGTGATAAGGGCAGACGATTCGGCGCACGTTGCCGCGTCCTTCGAGCAGCACCGACATGCGGTGCAGGCACACATTCGACATCGCCTTGAGCTGCATCTGATCGTCGCGCAATACGACGACAGGTTGTGCGCCAAGACGCGCCGTCAGGTAATCGCCTGGCGCTTTGAGCGAACTCGCGCGGCCGACGCATTGCCATTCGCGCTGGAAGATCGCGCGCTCTTCAAGCGCGAGAAATTCGGGCGACGTGTAGACGCCGGGCGGCATTGAATGCGCATCGCCGAAGGGCCTTTCGCAACCCGCTTGCAGGTCGTCGACCAGCGCTTGCACTGCGATCGTCGTTGCCGGGTCGGTCATGGTGTTCCTCTCGGTTTGTCACGATAAGAGCGCGCCGGTGCGGGTTCTCGCGGTGTTGCGCTCGACATGGACACCAATCTATCAAGCCAATTTGGAAGCCGAAATATTGTTTTCAGATACAAAGCAAAGGTTTTGACTATGCAACGCGCGCAGTACTGGAAGGCGGCGATTGTGTGCTTCAAATCATGCGTCGATGTGCAGCCGGCCAATGTAGTTTTCGCAGAACGACGCGAAGCGATGCACGACCTGGCGCGGCTTCATCGTGCGCGATTGCGCGATGCCGAGCATCGTTGCGTTGACGTTGTCCTTGAAGCGCTTGATGACAAACTCTTCGCCATCCACGGTGCGATTCGATTTGAGCGGAAAGTTGAGCAGGCTATAGCCAAGACCGTTGGCCACCATGCCGCGCACCACTTCCGGCTGCGACGAGCGGAACGCGGGCACCGGGCGGCTGCCCACCGCGTCGAAGAGGGCGGCGAAATACTCGCGGCTGTGCGGCAAATCGAGCATCACATAAGGCTCGGGCAGCAGGTCGGCGAGCGACACCTTGCGTGCGCGTGCAAGACGATGCGTCCGCGGCAGGATCGCGTAAGGCGGCAGCGAGAGCAGCGGCGTGAAGGCGATGTCTTCAGTCAGATCCAGGCTATAGGTGAGGGCGATATCGAGCGAACCGTCGTGCAGTCCCCGCAAGAGCCCGTCCTGATGCGCCTCCACCGTGCGAAACGAAATGCCCGCATGCTCGCCGGTAAAGCGGCTGATAAGCCCCGGCATGAGCGGCGGCGCAAGCGACACGAGACAGCCGAGCGCGATGGCGCCGGTCATGCCGCCGTCCATTTCCTTCGCGGTGGTTTGCAGTTCTTCCGCGATCTTCAGAAGATTGCGCGCTTGCCCGAGCAGGTCGCGCCCCGCTTGCGTGAGCGACAAACCGCTCGCGTGATGCCGTATGAAAAGTTGCACGCCGAACGACACTTCCAGGTCCGCGAGCGCCGTCGAGATCGACGGCTGCGAGATGTGCAGACGCTTCGCGGCCGCCGTGAAAGACAGCGCTTCCGCCGTGACGACGAAGTAGCGCAACTGGCGCAATGAGTAGCGCAACGGGTGACTCTCCATCGACAACACTCCCTCTCTTCAAGGTTCTCAATCGTCCAATTGTGAGGTCGTCAAAAAGTGCTGCATAGGGAAAACCGATGCGCTGCATTTTTTTAATATGTTTTTCAGATTCTGATCCGGCGAGTAGATTTTCACGAAAGTATTTCCGCCTCTTCAGAAGGACACAGTCATGACAGTGGAAACAACGTCAATCGATACGCTGGTGGTCGGCGCCGGCCAGGCCGGCGTCGCGATGAGCGAACATCTGAGCAAGCTCGGCGTGCCGCACCTCGTGCTTGAACGTGCGCGTATCGCCGAGCGCTGGCGCACGGGGCGCTGGGATTCGCTGGTTGCCAACGGTCCCGCGTGGCACGATCGTTTCCCTAATATGGAGTTCGCCGACGTCGACCCCGACGCGTTCGCGGGCAAGGAGCAGGTCGCGGACTATTTCGTTGCATATGCAAAAAAGTTCGACGCGCCGATCCGCACCGGCGTCGAAGTGAAGCAGGTCGTGCGCAATGCGGGACGACCCGGCTTCACCGTGGAAACGTCGGACGGAATCATTCAGGCCAACCGCGTGGTGGTCGCCACGGGCCCGTTTCAGCGCCCCGTCATTCCGCCGATCGCGCCGCAAGACGCTGCGCTCACGCAGATTCATTCCGCCGACTATCGCAATCCCGCGCAATTGCCCGAAGGCGGCGTGCTGGTAGTGGGCGCGGGATCGTCGGGCGTACAGATCGCGGACGAATTGCAGCGTGCGGGCCGGCGCGTCTATTTGTCGGTCGGCGCGCATGATCGTCCGCCGCGCGCCTATCGCGGCCGCGACTTCTGCTGGTGGCTGGGCGTGCTCGGCGAATGGGACGCCGAAGTGATGAAGCCCGGCAGGGAACACGTCACGATTGCGGTGAGCGGCTCGCGCGGCGGTCATACCGTCGACTTCCGGCGTCTCGCGCGTCAGGGCGTCACGCTGGTTGGTCTGACGAAGTCGTTCCACGACGGCGTCGTGACCTTCGAAGACGATCTCGCAACAAACATCAGACGTGGCGACGAAAACTATCTGTCGCTGCTCGACGCCGCCGACGCGTACGCCGAGCGCAACGGTCTCGATCTTCCGCAAGAACCGGAGGCGCGCATCATTCCGGCCGACCCGGAGTGCGTCACGCATCCGCTGCACGATCTGGCTCTGGCTGAAGCGGGCGTCACGTCGATTGTGTGGGCGACCGGCTATGCAGTGGACTTCAACTGGCTGAAGGTCAACGCGTTCGATGAAAAGGGTAAGCCGACGCATCAGCGCGGCGTATCGAAAGAGCCGGGCATCTATTTTCTCGGCTTGCCGTGGTTGTCGCGCCGCGGCTCGGCGTTTATCTGGGGCGTGTGGCACGACGCGAAGCACATTGCCGATCACATCGCCACGCAGCGCAAATATCTGGCGTATTACGATGGGCCGCAACCTCAGGCTTCGATCGGCAACGCGGATGATGCGGATAGTTCGAACGATGCATCCGCCGCTTCACGCGTCCATAAAGTCAGCGAGATCGGCGTGAGCTGATCGCTACGCCAACGCCGACCCGCGATCCATTTCTCCCTGCATTTCCAGCATTCAAAGGTGCATTGATGAGCCAACCGACGCATACCCGTATCCGCATGTTCAACACGAAGGACACGTATCCGAACCAGACGCTCGATAACGATCTTTGCCAGGCTGTGCGCGCCGGCAACACCGTCTATGTGCGCGGCCAGGTCGGCACGGATTTCGAAGGGCGCCTCGTCGGACTCGGCGATCCGCGCGCGCAAGCCGAGCAGGCGATGAAGAACCTCAAGCAATTGCTGGAAGAAGCCGGCAGCGATCTCTCTCACGTCGTCAAGACGACGACGTATCTAACCGACGTCCGCTATCGCGAGCCGGTTTATCAGGAAGTCGGGAAGTGGCTCAAAGGCGTGTTTCCCATTTCGACAGGCCTCGTCGTGGTCGCGTTGGGGCAACCGCAATGGCTGATGGAAATCGACGTCATCGCCGTGATTCCGGATGGATGGACGCGGCCGCAAGCGTAAGGAGCGGGACATGACATTCTCTATTGTCGGACGTTGTCAGCAAACGGGGCAACTCGGTATCGCGATCAGTTCTTCGAGCATCGCGGTAGGCGCGCGCTGCCCGTGGGTGCGGGCCGGCGTCGGCGCGGTGGCGACGCAGAACGTCACGCTGCCCGCGCTCGGCCCGCAGGTTCTCGATCTTCTCGCGAGCGGACAATTCGATCCCGCCGCCGCGCTCGACCGCGCGCTCGGCGCGAGCGAGTGGAGCGAATACCGGCAGGTGACGGTGGTCGATAGCCAGGGCCGCGTCGCATTCTTCAGCGGCAAGGAAGCGTTGGGCACGTATCACGCCGTGGCCGGCGTGCAATGCGTCGCCGCGGGCAACATGCTCGCCGGCGTCCACGTGATCGAGGCGATGGTCCCGGCGTTCGAGCAGACCTCCGGCGCGCTTGCCGACAGATTGCTCGCCGCGATGCATGCGGCGATGGCCGCCGGCGGCGAGGCGGGGCCCGTGCATTCGGCGGCGCTCAAGATAGTGGGCGACGTGAGTTGGCCGATGGTCGACTTGCGTGTCGATTGGGCCGACGACGATCCTATCGGTCAACTCGACGGTTTGTGGCGCGCATATCGGCCGCAAATGCAGGACTACCTGACGCGGGCGTTGAACCCGACCGCCGCGCCGAGCTACGGAGTGCCCGGCAATGAATGACAGATCCAGCCGCGCGCTGCTCGCCGAGTTGATCGGCTTTGATACGGTCAGCCGCGAATCGAATCTGGACATGATCGAGTTCGTTCGACAATACCTCGCTGAACTCGGCGTCGAAAGCGAGCTTTTCTACAACGCCGAGCGCACCAAGGCCAATCTGTTCGCGACCATCGGACCGCGCGAGCGAGGCGGCATCGTGCTGTCCGGCCACACTGACGTGGTACCCGTGGAAGGCCAGGCGTGGACCGTGGATGCCTTCCGTCTCACCGAGCGCGATGGACGGCTGTATGGTCGCGGCACGGCCGACATGAAGGGTTTTATCGCGTCGGTACTGGCGGCAGTGCCCACGTTTGTCGAACGCGAATTGACGTTGCCCGTGCACCTCGCCTTTTCGTACGACGAGGAAGTCGGATGCCTCGGGGTGCGGCCGATGCTCGCGGAACTCGAACGGCGTACGCCCAAGCCGGCCTTGTGTTTGATCGGTGAGCCAACGGAACTCAAGCCCGTGCTCGGCCATAAAGGCAAGCTCGCAATGCGCTGCCATGTAAAGGGCGCGCCGTGCCATTCGGCGTATGCGCCATACGGCGTCAATGCCATTCAGTACGCGGCGCGCATGATCGGCCGTCTCGAGGAAATTGGCGAACAACTGGCGCAGCCCGAGCATCACGACGAGCGCTTCGATCCGCCGTTTTCAACCGTGCAGACAGGCGTGATCAAAGGCGGCCGCGCGCTGAACATCGTGCCGGCGGAGTGCGAATTCGATTTCGAAGTGCGCGCGCTGCCGGGCTTCAATGCTCACCAGGTAGCCGACGAATTGCAGACCTACGCCGAAGGCGAACTGCTGACGAAAATGCGTGCCGTGAAGTCAGACGCGGACATCCGCTTTCATTCGCTGTCCGCTTATCCGGGGCTGGCTACTTCGCCCGATAGCGAAGCGGCGCGTCTTCTCGCATTGATTAGCGGATCGAACGAATTCGGCACGGTCGCGTTCGGCACCGAAGGCGGACTTTTCGACGAGGCGGGCATTCCGACCGTGGTCTGCGGACCCGGCAGCATGGACCAGGGACACAAGCCCGATGAATTCATCACGAGCGAGCAACTGAGCGCCTGCGACGCAATGTTGACCCGCCTCGCGGACCATCTTTCCGCCGCTTAGGAGACAAACTTGAATACTTCGCAAGCGAACGCATCACCGTTGATTGAAAAGCACACCATTGGTTATGTGCCGCCTGAAGAACGTCATGGCAAGGTGCGCGATCTCTTCACGCTATGGTTCGGCGGCAACATTGCTCCGTTGCCGATCGTGACCGGCGCGCTCGGCGTGCAGATATTCCACTTGAACCTGGTGTGGGGCATCGTGGCGATTATCGTCGGCCAGGCGGTGGGCGGCGTGCTGATGGCGCTGCATTCCGCGCAAGGTCCGCAAATGGGCATTCCGCAGATGATCCAGAGCCGCGCGCAATTCGGTTCATGGGGCGCGCTGCTCGTCACTGTGATTGCAGGTGTGATGTACGTCGGCTTCTTCGCATCCAATATCGTGCTTGCCGGAAAGTCCCTGCATGGCATTGAAGCCGGCGTGCCGGTGCCCATCGGCATTGTGATTGGCGCGGTGGGTTCGGGGCTGATCGGAATCATCGGCTATCGGTTCATTCATATCCTGAACCGCATTGGAACGTGGGTGCTCGGCGTCGGCATTGTTATCGGTTTCGGCTATATCTTCACGCATATTTCCACTGGCGACTTTCTGACTCGCGGCGGATTCAATTTCGCCGGCTGGCTCGCGACTGTGTCGCTATCGGCTCTTTGGCAAATTGCTTTTGCTCCGTACGTGTCCGACTATTCGCGCTATTTGCCGGCGAACGTGCGAGTCGCGTCGACGTTCTGGGCGACCTACATCGGCTGCACGATCGGCTCGACGCTCGCGTTCGCATTCGGCGCGGTGGCGGTGCTCGCGGTGCCGCCCGGCGTCGACGCAATGGACGCGGTCAGGCAGGCCACCGGCCCGCTCGGCTTGCCGATGCTCGTGCTGTTCCTGTTGAGCGTGATCAGCCACAACGCACTCAATCTGTACGGCGCGGTGCTGGCTGCGATTACGTCGATGCAGACGTTTGCCTATCGCTGGGTTCCCACGGCGAAGGCGCGCGCGGTGTTGTCCATTGTGATTCTGCTTGCATGCTGCTACGGCGCGATTGGCGCTTCGACGAACTTCGTCGGCAACCTGGTCGATCTCGTGCTCGCGCTGCTGGTCGTGCTGGTGCCGTGGACAGCAATCAACCTGATCGACTTCTATGTCATTCACAAGGGCAAATACGACATTCAGTCGATCTTCCAGGTGGACGGCGGCATCTACGGCCGCTTCAATCCGCAGGCGCTGATTGCGTACGCGGTCGGCATCGTCGTGCAGATTCCGTTCATGAATACGCCGATGTATGCGGGCCCGGTGCCGAAGTATCTGGACGGCGCGGATCTGTCCTGGCTAATCGGCTTGCTGCTGACGTCGCCGCTGTATTATTGGCTCGCTTCGCGCGACAGCCACTATCGGCGCAGACAGGCGGGCGCGAGTGTCGGGCGTCGAACGGCGCCGACGATGAGCGTATCCAAAGCCGATTCGTAAGATCTACTGGAGCATGACGATCACGCCGGCGCCGGATTTTATTTTCTATTGACGAATCTTTCCCCGCTGACCGATAGTCGGGGCCCAAAAGATCCGTTAATTCCAGGCTCCGTGCGTGAACGACACAACCCGCTCTTCCTCATCGCGCGCTGATCACGTCTACTACAGCGTGCGCGACGATATCTTCGAGATGCGTCTGTTGCCGGGCGACCGGCTCACGGAAGGCAGCATCGCCGAACGCTTCGGCGTATCGCGCACGCCCGCGCGCGAGGCGCTGCAGCGTCTGCAAAGCGACGGCCTCATGCGCGGCTACGTGCGAGGCGGCTGGGAAGTCGTACCGATCGATCTCAAGCGTTTCGAAGACCTGTACGAGATGCGCAAGCTGATCGAAACCTTCGCGGTGGGCCGGCTGGTCGCCGCCGATTCGTCGTTGTCGGGCAGCGTGCAGCAAGTGCTCGATCGGCTCGATGCAACCTGGAAAGTGCCCCGTGCACAGCGTATCCGCGACGGACGCGAGATGGTCGCGCTCGACGAAGCCTTCCATCAGGCGCTTGTGACCGCCGCCGACAACGCGGAACTGAGCGCCGCGATGCAGCGCGTGACGGATCGCATCCGCGTGATGCGGCGGCTCGATCTCGTGTATGGCGACTGCATCGACGAAACCTACGACGAACACATCGCGATTCTCGACGCGATCCGCAATCGCGAGACCGAGCGCAGCGTCGCGTTGGTCGGCCGTCATATAGAAGGCAGCCGCTCGGAAGTGCGCGGCCTGACCGCCGAACGCCTGCAACATGCGCGCACCGCAATGGAGCCGCACGGCGCTCCGTATGCACCACCCAGGTCGCGCCGCACTACCTAGGGTCATCACCTAGTCATCACCTACTGAGCGCCGATTCGCCGGAAGCCTTATGTAGCGGACGTTTCACTCCGCGGCGCTTATTGGCATGGTTCTCGCATATCTGATCTGCATGTATACAAGCAAATCTGCCGGGAAAACATGTCGTCCGAACAACTGAATTCAACGCGCGCGACTCGCGGCATGGCGGTCGCGCCGCACGCGCTCGCCGCCCAAAGCGCGCTCGCGATCCTGCGCGACGGCGGTAACGCGGTCGAGGCGATGATCTCCGCCGCCGCGACGATTGCCGTGGTCTATCCGCACATGAACAGCATCGGCGGCGACGGTTTCTGGCTGATCTCGCGCCCAGGCGCGGCGCCGGTTGCGATCGAGGCGTGCGGTGCGGCGGCGCTTGCCGCGACCATCGACGAATACCGTTCGCGCGGGCTCACAGCGATTCCGACGCGCGGACCGCTCGCGGCCAATACCGTGGCAGGCACCGTGTCGGGTTGGCAACTCGCGCATCGCTGGTCGGCGGACACGCTCGGCGGCAAGATGCCGGTCAAGCGTCTGCTCGAAGACGCGATCCATTACGCGCGACACGGCGTGCCGGTCACGCGCAGCCAGTCGCAGTGCGTCGCGAGCCGGCTCGATGAATTGCGTCCGGTTGCCGGCTTCGCCGAAACGTTTTTGCACGGCGAGCGCGTGCCGGCCACCGGTGAGTTGTTCATTGCGCCGCGCCTTGCCGCGACCTTGCAGCATCTCGCCGATGCCGGCCTCGACGATTTTTATCGCGGCGATCTCGCCCGCAGCATGGCGGGCGATCTGCAATCGGCCGGCTCGCTGCTCACGCTCGCGGATCTCGAACGGCACGAGGCGCGGTTTCGTACGCCGCTTGCGCTCAAGCACTCGCTCGGAACGATCTACAACATGCCGCCGCCCACGCAAGGGCTCGTGTCGCTGCTGATTCTCGGCATGCTCGACCGCGTGCTGACGAACGACATGGACCCGCTCGGTCCCGAGTTCGTGCATGCGTGCGTCGAGGCGACGAAGCTGGCCTTCGCCGTGCGCGACACCGCGATCACCGATCCGGACCACATGCGCGCCGATCCGCGCGCGTTTCTCGAACCCGCCGCGCTCGACGCAATGGCCGCGCGCATCTCGCCGACGCAGGCCGCGCCGTGGGGCGCCGGCCGCGGGCCGGGTGACACGGTGTGGCTCGGCGTCACCGATAACAACGGCGTGTCGGTGAGCTTCATCCAGAGCATTTATCACGAGTTCGGCAGCGGCATCGTGCTGCCGGAATCGGGCGTCAACTGGCAGAACCGCGGCTGCAGTTTCTCGCTCGACGAACGCGCGCTCAATCCGCTGACGCCGTTGCGCAGGCCATTTCATACGTTGAATCCGGCGCTCGCATGTTTCGACGACGGCCGCACGATGGTCTACGGAAATATGGGCGGCGACGGTCAGCCGCAATCGCAGAGCGCGGTGTTCTCCCGCATCGCCAACTTCGGCTGGAATCCGCAGGCCGCGATCGACGCGCCGCGCTGGCTGCTCGGCCGCACATGGGGCCAATCGACCGACACGCTCAAGCTGGAGGCGCGCTTCGCACCGGGCACCGTGGCGCGGCTTCAAGCGCTGGGCCACGAGGTCGAGACGATGCAGCCTTACGACGAAGCAATGGGACATGCGGGCGCAATCGTTCGGTATCCCGATGGATTGATCGAAGCGGGCCACGATCCGCGCAGTGACGGCGCCGCCGCGGGCTGGTAAGCCTACAGGCGTTTTTTCAATCGAACCGCAGGTCCGGCCTATCGGCCCGGAGGACGCTGCACGTCCGCCGCTTGCCGGCGGGCATTCGTTCAGTAACCGGAGTCACGATGAACACACGCTCTCAACCCATGACATCCGCGGAAATCGGGAACGTCTCGACGTCCGCCGCGCACAACCGCTGGCTACAGCTTGGACTCGGTCTCGTCTGCATGATGGCGATCTCGAGCCCGCAATACGTCTGGACGCTGATGACCAAACCGCTCGCCGCGAAGCTGGGCGTTGCGCTGCCCGAACTGCAGGTGACGTTCTCGCTGCTGATCATTCTGCAAACTTTCTTCTCGCCGTTCCAAGGCAAGCTGATCGACCGCTTCGGTCCGCGTGTGCTGATCTCCATCGGCACGGTCATGTCGGGTTTGAGCTGGGTGCTCGCTTCGCAGGTGCACAGCGCGCCGATGCTTTACCTGACGTATGGCGTGGTCGGCGGATTGGGAACCGGCATCGTCTATGTCGGCGTGGTGGGTCTGATGGTGCGCTGGTTCCCGAAGCAGCGCGGCTTCGCGGCGGGCGCGGTGGCGGCCGGCTACGGCATGGGCGCGATCGTCACGACGTTTCCGATTGCGACGTCGTTGCAGGCTCGCGGCATCGACGCCACGTTGTGGATGTTCGGCATTGCGTTCGCGCTGGTCGGCTTGCTGGCCTCGCAAGGATTGCGCGTGCCGCCTTCGCACGAAAGCGTCGCTGCGAGCGCAGCCGGCTCCGGCGTTTCGGTGGTGGCGAATCTGCGTCCGTCGCAAACGCTGAAGACGCCTGTCTTCTGGCTGATGTTCGCGATGATGACGATGATGTCCACATCGGGCCTGATGGTCACCTCGCAAATGGCCACCTTCGCCGCCGACTTCGGCGTGACCCAGGTGCTTGTATTCGGCATGGCGGCGCTGCCGCTCGCGCTGACCATCGACCGCTTCACGAACGGCCTCACGCGGCCGCTGTTCGGCTGGGTGTCCGACAAGCTGGGCCGCGAAAACACGATGTTCATCGCGTTCGCGCTTGAAGGCGTCGCGATGGCGCTGTGGCTTTTCACGCGCGATAACGCAGTGCTGTTCGTGCTGCTGTCGGGCGTGGTGTTCTTCGGCTGGGGCGAGATTTTTTCGCTGTTCCCGTCGACGCTCACCGACACCTTCGGCACCCGTCATGCCACCGAGAACTACGGCTGGCTGTACATCTCGCAGGGCATCGGCTCGATCTTCGGCGGGCCGCTCGCGGCACTGATGCATCAACACGCGGGAAGCTGGGTGCCGGTGTTCTCGACGGCGATCACGCTCGACATCGTGACCGCGCTGCTCGCGATTGCCGTGCTCAAGCCGATGCGTCGCCGTTTTCTTGCCGCGCCGCAGGGTGTGTGACGCGACGGCCGCGGCTTCTGCCGACGCACCATGAATCGTGATCGAGGAGCATGCATGTCAGTTCAACTCGCGTTACGCAATATCCGTAAATCGTTTTCGAACAAACTGGGTTCGGTCGACGTACTCGGCGGTCTCACGTTCGACATTCACGAACGCGATTTCGTCAGCATCATCGGACCGTCGGGCTGCGGCAAGACGACGGTGTTCAATGTGATCGCCGGGCTGCTCGAGGCGGACAGCGGCGAGATCGTCTATCGCGGGCAAGCAGTGGACGGATTGCGCGGCAAGGTCGGCTACATGATGCAGCGCGATCTGTTGCTGCCGTGGCGCACGGTGTTGCAGAACGTGCTGATCGGCCCCGAGCTTTCCGGCATGCCGGCGGCCGAGGCGCATGAAATGGCAATGGAGTATCTCAACACGTATGGCCTTGCCGGCTTCGAGAACGCTTATCCGCGCATGTTGTCGGGCGGCATGCGCCAACGTGTGGCGTTGATCCGCACGTTGATCAACGATCCCGACATCATTCTGCTCGATGAGCCGTTCTCCGCGCTCGACTATCAAACGCGCCTGTATCTGGAGGGCGTGCTGATGGAAGCGGTCGAGACGTTCCACAAGACCGTGGTGCTGGTCACGCACGATATCGACGAAGCCGTAGCGTTGTCCAAGCGCGTGGTCGTGCTCGGCGGGCGGCCTTCGCAGGTGAAGAAGGTCTACGACATCGACATTGCCGCGCGTTCGCCGATCGGTGCGCGCAGCGATCCGAACTTCGCGGGCTATTTCCACGCGTTGTGCGGCGAACTGGACATCCAGACCGAGGTGAGGGCGGCATGACGCAATCCGTTTCCATCGATAAAAGCGCTGCGGCGCGGCGCGCGCCTCGCGCACGCGCGCGGCGGCTCGTGCTCGACAGCGGCTGGGGCCGCTCGCTGCTGCAACTCGCGGCGGTGGTCGCTTTCTTCGCGATCTGGGAAGGGGCGGCGCGCCTTGGCTGGGTATCGAATTTTCTGGTCGGCTCGCCAGCGAAAATTTTCGACGCGCTGCTGCGCGACATCCGCTCTTATCAGTTGTTCGTCGACACGGGCTATACGCTCTTCGAAGCCATTCTTGGCTTCGTGTTCGGCACGGCGGTCGGCTCGGTGTGCGGGCTCGCGCTCTGGTACTCGCCATTCGTCGCGCGGCTGATCGAGCCGTTCATCGTCGCGATCAATAGCGTGCCGAAGATCGCGTTCGCGCCCATCGTGATCTTGTGGTTCGGCACCGGTCTGATATCGAAAGTCGCGCTGGCGATTTCGCTGACTGCGATCGTCGCGTTGATTGCCGCCTACGAGGCCGCGAAAGACGCCGATCCCGATCTGCAGGCGCTGCTCGTCACGCTCGGCGCCGACAAGAACGACGTGTTCATGAAAGTCGTCGTGCCGTTCACGCTGCCGTATGTGATCTCCACGTTCCGCATCAACGTCGGCTTCGGTCTGGTCGGCGCCGTGGTGGGGGAATTCATTTCGTCGGAGAAAGGGCTCGGGCACATGATCTTCACCGCGTCGAGCCTGTACGACCTCAACACCGTATGGGAAGGGCTCTTCGTGCTGATGGCGATCGGCTTCGTGCTGTACTTCCTGATCGATCTCGTCGAGCGCAAGTTGCTGCCTTGGCGGCAGGCGTCGAATACGAGCACGCTGAAGGTTTAAACGCATTCCCGCAGTCCAATCACTTTTATCCCAGGACAGGACGATGGCATTCACAGCAAAAAAAGCGCTCGCCGCGCTGACCACGGTTTTCGCGCTGAGCGTTGCATCCGTTTCATTGCCGGCATTTGCCGCCGACAAGAAAGTGACGATTTCGCAGGCGTTCCAGTCGATGCTTTATCTGCCGCTCTATGTCGCGATCGACGGCGGCTTCTTCACGAAGGAAGGACTCGACGTCACGAAGCAAACGGCGGGCAGCCCGAGCGCGGCGCTGTCGGCCGTGCTGTCGGGCAGCGCCGATTTCTCGCTGCACGGACCGGAGTGGACGGCGGTCGCCGCGGAGAAGGGCGCCGATGTCGACATCATCGCCAACGTCGTGAACGGCGCGGCGGTATGGATTGCCACCGCGCCCGGCGTCAAATTCGACAGCATCAAGGACGTGAAGGATCAGGTCGTCGTGTCCGGACAGATGCCGACCACCAGCACCTCTTTGTTCTTCAAGCTGCTGAAGGAAAACGGCATGTCGCAGAGCGACGTCAAGCTGATCCAGGTGCCGCTCGGTTCGGAGATTGGACCGCTCGTGGCCGGGCAGTCGAAGATCGCGGTGATGTATGAGCCGGGCCTCGACCAGGCCGTGGCAAAAGGCATGAAAGTCGTGCTCGGCTTTCCGAAGCTTTATGGCGAGTACGCGTTCTCGTCGATTTCGGCGAAGCGCGGCGTCGATCCCGATGCGGCCGCACGCTTCGTGAAGGGCCTGCAAAGCGCGCTGCGCTACATGCAAAGCAATCCGGCGGAAACGCAGGCGATCGCGCGCAAGGAATTCCCGACGCTCGATGCGGCCGTGGTGGATGCGGCCGTCAAGCGCATGCTGACCGAAGGCGTGTATCCGAAGAGCGTCGACATCACGCCGAAAGCGCTGGCCGTTGCAATGGATACGCAAATCGCGCTCGGCAACCTGAAGCAGCAGCCGAAGTACGATACGTTCGTCGTCCACAGTTATATCCAGCCCGCGCTTGCCGCGAAATAAACTGCTTTCCGACGCTCTCATGACCCTATTCAATCAAGCACCGACCATCGGCGAAATACGCGCGGCGCTCGCCGCGGGTGACGCCACGCCTGCGCAATACGTTTCGGACGCTTACGAGGCCGCGCGACATTCGCAGGCGACGTTGCACGCGTTCTGTTATCTGCCGGACACGCCGCCGGATACGTTCGTCGATGCGACGGCGCCGCTTGCCGGCGTGCCGGTTGCGGTGAAGGATGTCATCGATACCGCCGACATGCCGACCGAATTCAACTCGGCGGCGTACAAGGGGCGGCGCCCCGAGCGCGATGCGTGGGTGGTGGCGCGCTTGCGGGCCGCCGGCGCGACGGTTATCGGCAAGACGGTGACGACCGAGTTCGCGTGGCGCCATCCGGGACCGACGGTTAATCCGTGGAATGGCGCGTTTACGCCGGGCGGATCGTCCAGCGGTTCGGCGGCGGCGGTGGCGGCCGGTATCGTGCCGCTCGCGCTCGGCACGCAGACGCAGGGCTCGGTGATCCGTCCGGCGGCTTATTGCGGCATCGTCGGATTCAAGCCTACGTATGGCACGATTGCGCGAACCGGGGTGTTGCCGCTGGCGTGGTCGCTCGATCACGTTGGACTGTTCGCGCGACGCGTCGCGGACGTGGCGTATGTGCTGAAGCTCGTCGCGGGCGTCGACGTCGCGGACCCGCACGCGTCGCATGTGGCCGCCGTCGCGCATAGCGCAGGCAAGCGGCGCATCGGCGTGTTGTCGAAGCAGGCAGGCGGCGCGATAGAGCCGGCGCAGCAAGCCGCGCTCGACGTGCTGGCGGCGCAACTCGCGCGCGACGGCGCGGAGATCGTCGCGGTGGATTTGCCGGAGGAAGTCTTCGCGACGCCCGCGTATGCGCTGCAACTGATGGCCGTGGAAGCCGCGATCACGCATGGCGAACTGGTCGAGCGCACGCCCGAACTCGTGAGTCCGGCGATGCGCGGTCTCGTCGATGAAGGGCGCAAGTTGCCGGCCACCACCTACGCGCGGATCAAGGCCGCGCAGATGCCGATGGCGCAGCGCTTTCATGCGTGGCTGACGCAAACCATGACGCTCGACGCGCTGCTGGTCGCGCCCGCTACCGGCGAGCCGCCGCGCGGGCTCGACTATACGGGCGATGCCTCGTTTTGCGCGCCGTGGACTTTCCTCGGCGTGCCCGCTGTGACGGTGCCGATGCGATTTGGGCCGTCGGGCTTGCCGCTCGGCGCGCAACTGGTGGGCGCCGCGCAGAATGGCGCCGGCTTGCTGGCGTTGGCGGAATGGGTCGAGGCGCGCACGGGTTGGGAAGACGCAGTGACGCAGCGGCGCGCGTGACGACGCGGAGTGCTTGAACAGGTCGTGCCTGTTTGATGACAAATCCGTAATAGGGGCGACGGCGTCCGGCAAGCAACGCTGCCGATAATGAGAGGTCTTCGAACCTTTATCGGCAGACACGTCATGCGTTTTCTTCATTCCACGCTTGCAAAGATTGTTGCCACCGCCGTCGGTCTGCTCGTGCTGATCGGCGGCGGCGCGCTTGCATTCGTCCGTTCCGGAATTTACGACGTATCGGCGAGTTCGAAAGACAATCCGTACCTGGCCGCGGCGCTGCACGCGACCTACGAAGCGTCTCTGCACCGGCATGGGGGACGCGACATCGCACCTGGCGATCTACTGTCGCTCGAAAACGTTCGGGCCGGTGCGCGCATGTACGACGCCAACTGTGCGACCTGTCACGGCGCGCCGGACAGTCCGCTGAGCGCGGTGGGTCAAGGCATTCAGCCGGCCGCGCCCTCGCTGCTGGCTGCGCAACGCCGCAATAAGCCGGAGCTGATGTTCTGGGTCATCAAGCATGGCGTCAACATGACGGCGATGCCGTCGTTCGGGAAGACGCAGTCTGACCAGACGCTCTGGCAGGTGGCGGCGTTTATCTACGCCGAGCGCGGGGTATCGAAGGAACAGTATGACGGGATGGTGCACGGCGTGTCGAGCTCGGGCACCGCCGCGCCGTCAGCCCGCATTGCGTCGGGCGCTCACGCTCAATAAGAGCCGCGAGTTACCAAACACGAAATGAAGCGCTTCCTGATCACGCTGCAATGCGTAGTGATCCTGACTGGTTGCGCGGCACAGGAAGTGAAGCACCCGGCGACGCGCGATCGGGTTACTCGCGGACAGATCGTCGATTACGACGGCAATGTCTGTCACGAACAAAACATGCACGTGAAAATGCCAGCGTGTTCTTTGCCTCACATGTCGACCACATGCTATTCAGATGGTCCGCGGCATCGGCTATGTGATTAACAGCAAGCGATGAATTTCCGCGGTGCTGCTGCACCGGTTACATCAGCGAGTACTATGGAAAGCGGAACTGGCAAACGGTCGTCGGCGGGCAGGCGCGGTTCATGCGCGGCATTCCTGAATTACGCTGGCGATTGCCGTTCGATGGGAGACGTCGATGACTACGATACTTAAATCACGAGTGACGATGGGACTGCTTGTCGCGAGCTGCATGGCCGCCACGGCCACTGCGCACGCGGATGACCGCCTCTTGAAGCTGCTGCAACTGCAAACCTTGAATCGCACGGCCCCGACTGCTGCGCCAAACAAAAAGAACAATGCCGCCGATAACAGCACGCGCAAGGACGAAGGGGCGGACGGCCGATCGTCCCAACCACAGCCCTACAATCGCGGCTCGCAGAGTGGCAGTACACCGCCCAGGCGACCGTAACGGCTGCTGCCGTTTTTACCGTCGCGGCATGATCGCTGGCAGGAGCGCCCGCTCAACCCGCCGTGAGTGTGAGTTCAGCGGTGCTCCCGACATAGTCATACTTATTGACGCTTCGAAGCCTCCTTCTTCAGCTTCTTCGCGTCTTTCTTTTCCTTCGGCGTTTTTGTAGCGACTTTCTTTTCCGTCTTTTTCGCGTCGTGGGCTTTGCTCATGATGACTTCCTTTTTTATGTAAGACTTTCACAGTGTTCGACTCGACGCGTGCAGATATGCAGGCATCTGTCGACTCACCAATTTAATTGCCACGCGCATTACCGGCGTGAGCCAGGATCAGTGCCTCGGGCCTTTCATTCCCTCCGCTTCCATAGCGGCATTGCGCTCCTCGCTTGCTTCAATCGGATCCATTGTCTCGTCGGAAAAGGTTGTCGCGCGTTCGGCGGCGGATCTCACTTCGTCCACCGTCGCACCGGCTTCTGTGTCTTCGTCTAACGGCGGCACAAGCATGTCTTTGAGTAGAAGCTCCAGCTCCGGCGTGTCCCACGGCTCGCCTCGCCGGCTTTTCGTCTTTATATAGTGCCTGACTTCTGCGTCCTGCTCGGGAGTCAATGGGAGACCGCGAAAGGTGCCTCGAGAGGTAGAGTCGTCCATTGCGCTGCTCCCGGAATTCAGTACCTCAAGTGTAGTCCTGTTGGCTTCGGAAATCGCGAACTATTGGTCGGGCGGAGCTACATCAGCACGATATCGTACTGTTCAGTTTTAGATGCGACCCGCGCATGTCCGCAATATCTCGGGCGATATGGCGAGCCCGATTCGGTCGCCGCGTTCGCGGTTCATCGAACCATCAACTACATTCATGCGCGCTCGCATTCGGCCTTGACGAAGTCGACGAACGCGCGCAGCGGCGCGGGCAGGTAGCGGCGTCCCGGATAGTAAAGATAGGGCCCGGGAAAGCGCAACCACCACGGCTCCAACACCGGTTCGAGGGCGCCGCTTTCAAAGTGCGGACGGAGCCAGTCGTCGAATAACTGCACGATGCCGTTGCCCGCGAGCGCGACGTCGACCGACAGTTCCGCGGAGCTCCCCGTGCGCACGATCAACGGCCCCTGCGGCTCGATCCGCACGGTTTTGCCGTCGCGTTCGAAGAGCCATTCGGCTATTGCGCCGCTAGAGAAGCGGTGCCGCAGACAGGCATGCCGCACAAGATCGTCGGGATGTTCGGGCCGTCCGTGCCGTGCCAGATACGCCGGTGAGGCGCCGAGCGCCATGCGCTGCTCGCGCGGGCCGATAGGCACCGCGATCATGTCCTGCTGGAGGCTTTCACCGTACCGGATGCCCGCGTCGCAGCCTGCGGACAACAGATCGACGAAGCTGTCGTCAGCGACGACTTCCAGTTCGATCTCCGGATACATCGACAGGAACGCCGGCAGTATCCGCGGCAGGATGAGCCGCGCGGCGACCACCGGTACGTTCAGCTTGAGCTTGCCGAACGGCTTGTCGCGGAATTGATTGACCACGTCGAGCGCCGCTTCCAGTCCGTCGAGCGCGGGCTTGAGCTGCGACAGCAGGCGCGTGCCCGCTTCAGTCGCAGCGACGCTGCGCGTCGTGCGATGCAGCAGCCGCACGCCGGTGCGCGTTTCGAGGCGGCGCACCGCTTCGCTGACGGCGGACGGACTGCTGCCGATTGCGCGCGCAGCGTCGCGGAAACCGCCAGCTTCTATCACGGCGACGAACGCCGTCAAATCCTTGATGTTCGGTGCAATGGTCATTGTTCGTCTATTCCGCACAGCCCGTGCGGTGTGCGCAGGCTTATCGTCCGGCATGCCGGTCATTACGATCGACGCATGTTCAATGGAGGAATCGCCATGCCAGCAAGTAAGATCGCAATCGTCACCGGCGGCAGCCGGGGTCTAGGCCGCAACACAGTGCTGAGGCTCGCGGAGCGCGGCATCGACACTGTCTTTACGTATCACGTGAATCGCGCGGCCGCCGACGAAGTGCTCGCCAAAGCCCGCGCCACAGGGAGCAGATCGGCGGCCTTGAAGCTCGATACCGGCGACGCCAGTGCGTTCGACGCATTCGTCACGACGCTGCGCGACACGCTGAGGGAATGGGGCGCCGACCGCTTCGACTACCTCGTCAACAATGCAGGGAACTCGCATCATAACCGCATCGAAAACACGACTGAAGCCGAGCTGGACGCACTCTACAACATCCCCTTCAAGGGCGTGTTCTTTCTGACGCAGAAGCTGCTGCCGCTGATTCGCGATGGAGGCGGAATCGTCAATGTTTCGAGCGGACTCACGCGCATCATCGTACCGGAGAGCGGGCCTTACGGTTCGATGAAGGCCGCCGTCGAAACGCTGACCAGGTATCTGGCGAAGGAACTCGGGCCGCGCCGCATCGCGGTCAATGTGGTCGCGCCGGGCGCTGTCGAGACGGATTTCAGCGGCGGCATCGTGCGTGACAACCCGGAGATGAACCGGCGCATCGGGGAGATGACCGCGCTCGGCCGCCCCGGCGTGCCCGACGACATCGGCCCGATGATTGCCTCGCTTCTGTCGGAGGACAATCGCTGGATCAACGCTCAACGCATCGAGGTGTCAGGCGGGCTCGCGATCTGACGCTGCCATTCATTCAGGCGACGGCGCGCACGCTCGATATGCGCGCCGCTTGCTGACCAGTCACGAAACGGAACCAGTGCGGGAATCGACATGCCGCACAGGCTCCGCGTTTTACTGCAAAGGGTTTTTCAATCGCGCAATTTCACCGGCGCCATGCGTGGCATGAGCAGATGGATGATGCCGAGCGCGACCAGATAGGCCGATGCGCCAACCGCGAAGAGCGCCCAATACTGGCCGGTGCGCTGCAGCGTCTCGCCGATCACGCCCGAGTAGAAGAACGAGCCGACCATGCCCGCGACGCCGCCGATGCCGACCACCGTGCCCACCAGGCGGCGCGGGAACACATCGCCTACCAGCGTGACGAGGTTCGCCGACCATCCCTGGTGCGCCGCGGCGGCCAGACCGACTGCGAAGACCGCGTACCAAAGGCTTTGGAAATGTGAGAGGGTGGCAATCGGCACGACGCACACCGCGCAGATTCCCATCGAGATCTTGCGCGCAAAGTTGGGCTTGTTATATCGCGCCATCAGGTGCGACGAGAGCCACCCGCCGGCCACGCTGCCGACCGACGCCATCGTGTAGATCGCGATCAGCGGCAAGCCCAGATTGCGGATGTCGATGTGCCTCGATTCATTGAGCCACTTGGGCAGCCAGAACAGATAAAACCACCACACGGGATCGGTCAGCAGCTTGCCGACGATAAAAGCCCATGTCTCCCGATACTTCAGTACGGAAAGCCAACTGACCGATTGTTCGACGGCTTCGTCGCGGTCCGAATTGATGTAATCGAGTTCGCTCTTCGACACCGACGGATGCTGCGCAGGCTGCCGGTACACGAACAGCCACACCGCGAGCCAGATGAAACCCGTGGCGCCGCCCGCGATGAAGGTCGCACGCCAGCCCCACATGACCGCCGCGATCGGCACGAAAGCCGGCGCGACGATTCCGCCGATGGTGGCGCCCATGTTCCAGAGGCCCGTCGCCAACGCGCGTTCTTTCTTCGGAAACCACGTGGCCGTGGTGCGGATCGCGACCGGAAAGTTGGCCGCTTCGCCAAAACCGAGCAGACCTCGCACAGCCGCAAAGCCCGGTACGCTCGACGCCACCGCGTGCAGCATTGCGGCGAGACTCCACATTGCCATTGCGCTGCCGTACACGGCCTTCGTGCTGAAGCGGTCCGCGATCCGGCCAAAAATCGCGAGGCCGACCGCATAGGCGACAGTGAACACCATGACCGTCTGCGCATACTGAACCTGATTCCAGCCGATGTCCTTCTGCAGCAGCGGCGCGAGCAGGCCGAGCATCTGACGATCCATGTAGTTGATCGTCGTCGCAAAGAAGATCAGCGCGCAGATCGTCCATCTATAGCGGCCGACCGCGCTTTGCGCGCCGGCGGCTTGGGCTTCCATTATTTTCATTGTGTCTCCGGAGATTTTGAGGATGGTTGCGCCGGCGCGCGGTCGGGAAAGCCGCTTAACGCGCGGTGCGAACGGTCCTTTAAAAGCGCGGGTTCTTGCCGCTAAAGGCCGGGTCGTACTTTCGCATCTGCGCCAGGTCGTCGCGATTGCGCACGCCGCACGACAGGTACTGCGCGTGCAACTCCGCGAGCCGCTCGCAGTCGAGTTCGACGCCAAGGCCCGGCGTGTCCGGTACGCGGACCGTGCCGTTATCGAACTTCACGCGGCCGCCCTTGATGACTTCTTCTTCCTGCCACGGATAGTGCGTATCGCACGCGTAGGTCAGGTTCGGGATGCTTGCGGCGACATGCGTCATCGCCATCAGGCTAATGCCGAGATGCGAGTTCGAGTGCATCGACATGCCGAGATCCCACAGCTTGCACATGCGCGCGAGCGTCTGGGTTGCGCGCAGCCCGCCCCAGTAGTGATGGTCCGACAGCAGCACCTTGACCGAGCCCATTTCGGCGCCGAGCCGGAAATCTTCCATGGTCGTGATCACCATGTTGGTCGCGAGCGGCAGGCGCGTGTGCCTGGCGAGTTCCGCCATGCCGGCGAGGCCGGGGCACGGATCTTCGTAATACTCGAGCAGGTCGTCGAGTTCAGGCGCGGCCGCGATGCTCGTTTCGAGCGTCCAGTTCGCATTCGGGTCGAGCCGCAGCGGCATGCCGGGGAACGCGTCGTGCAGCGCGCGCATGCATGCTATTTCGTGCTTCGGCTCGAATACGCCGCCCTTCAGCTTGATGCTCTGAAAACCGTACAGGCCGATCATGCGGCGCGCCTGCGCGACGATCTGCTCCGGGCTCAGGCCTTCGCCCCAGGCGTCGGGCGCATAGGGTTTATCGACGTGCTCCGCGTACTTGAAGAAGAGGTAGGCGCTGTACGGGACGGCATCGCGAACCTTGCCTCCCAGCAGATCCACGACCGGCGCGCCGACAATCTGCCCTTGCAGGTCGAGCATGGCGACTTCGAGCGCGCTGATTACTTTGGGCGCGTTCTTCGCCGAATGGGAGCCGGGCGCCAGTTCGAACTCAACCGCGCCGGGACTCGCCTTGATCGCGCCTCGCACGCGTTCTTCCATGCGGTTCAGGTCGAACGGCGAGAGGCCGGTCACGAGCGCCCTGGCCTCTTCGAGCACGCGCAGCATCGGCTCGTCGCCGTAAGTTTCGGAGATGCCGACGCGGCCGTCGCTCGTTTCCAGTTCCAGAATGGCGCGCAACGCCCAAGGTTCGTGAATCCCGGCGGCGTTCAGCAGCGGGCCGTCGCGAAAGGCGATCGGAGTGATTCGAACCTGCGTGATGGTGATGTCGCGAGTCATGGCGTGAAGGTCTTCAATGAAGAAAGCGAACAAGGTGACGCGATGGTAAAGCACTAATGTATTAGTGCGTCAGTAGGGTAACTACTCAGGCGCGGCCGGCGCGGCAACGCGCCGAGGCCTTACTGGAAGGGGCGGGCGTCGGCTATAGTACTAATGTCTTAGCCAGTGTCCTTTGCCGGCTGCGCCCGCTTTCCCGCTTTTAGCGCTTCGGTTTGCCATGAAAAACAACGCCAGCTCTTCCGTGGTGACCCGGCTCGACCGGTCCCGCCATGCCGCGCCGCAAGTATTCGAACGACTGCGCGAAATGATCCTTTCACTCGAACTGACACCGGGCACGGTGCTCTCGCGCGCTGAGCTCGCAAACCGCTATGGTTTGAGCCAGACGCCGGTGCGCGACGCGCTGATGAAGCTCGGTGAAGAAGGCCTCGTCGACATCTTTCCCCAGCATGCGACCGTCGTCAGTCAGATCAACGTGAGCTCCGCGTTGCAGGCGCATTTCCTGCGCCGTTCGATAGAACTGGAAGTGGTGCGGACCCTCGCCGAGCAGCACGATGCCGCGCTTATCGCGGCGTTGCGCGCCACCATCGCGAGGCAAACCGAACTACTGGACCTGAACAACTATGAGCGCTTCGCGTTGTTCGACCAGACGTTTCATCGTCAGATGTACGAGGCCGCGGGCGTGCCGCAGTTGTGGGACCTGGTGCGCAGGCTGAGCGGCCATATCGACCGGTTGCGTCGTTTGCATTTGCCCGTCGAGGGCAAGACGATGGCGGTGGTGCAGGAGCACACAGAAATTGTCGATGCTATCGAACGCGGCGACGCGACCGCGGCGCAGGCGGCGCTGCGCGGGCATCTGTCGGGAACCCTGCATCAGATCGAGCAGATTCGCACCAGTCATCCGGACTTTCTGACCGACGATTGAAACGCGGCACAGTGTGTCAGTGTGGAGGCTCGCGAGCGGGCAGCCTTGCTGGAACTGTTGCGCTGGCCGCAGTGCGCGCAGTTTTTCGATGTCTGCGCGGAACGCCTCGGCCTTAGGCGAAGCTACATCAGCACGATATCGTACTGCTCCTGACTCAGATTCGACTCCACCTGTAACGACACCGGCTTGCCGATAAAGTCGATCAGCATCGCCAGATGCTGCGACTCTTCCTCGAGGAAAAGATCGATCACCTGCTGCGACGCCACCACGCGAAACTCGCGCGGATTGAACTGCCGCGACTCGCGCAAAATCTCGCGCAGCACGTCGTAGCAGACCGTGCGCGGCGTCTTGACCTGGCCCTTGCCCTGGCAAACGGGGCAGGGCTCGCACAGCACATGCGCGAGCGACTCGCGTGTGCGCTTGCGCGTCATCTCAACGAGCCCAAGTTGCGAAAAACCGTTCACCGTCACGCGCGTACGGTCGCGCGACAACGCTCGCTTCAGCTCGCTCAGCACCTGGTCGCGATGCTCGACGTTTTCCATGTCGATGAAGTC
Organism: Paraburkholderia graminis C4D1M; assembly: GCF_000172415.1. Classification (GTDB taxonomy): domain Bacteria; phylum Pseudomonadota; class Gammaproteobacteria; order Burkholderiales; family Burkholderiaceae; genus Paraburkholderia; species Paraburkholderia graminis. The sequence goes on along the minus strand of NZ_ABLD01000004.1, from coordinate 51,756 downwards.
GATGATGATCACGCCGCCCAGATTGCGCAGCCGCAATTGGCGCGCAATGGTATGCGCCGCTTCGAGGTTGGTCTTGAAGATCGTGTCGTCGAAATTGCGCGCGCCGACGTAGCCGCCCGTATTCACGTCGATGGTGGTCATCGCCTCGGTCTGGTCGATCACCAGGTAGCCGCCCGACTTCAGGTCGACACGGCGCGATAGCGCGCGCTGAATCTCCGTCTCGATGTTGTACAGATCGAAGAGCGGCCGCTCTCCCGTGTAGTGGTGCAGTTTCGAGGACACGGCAGGCGTGAACTCGGCCGCAAAGTCGGCCAGCATCTGATACGTCTCGCGCGAATCCACCTGGATGCGCGACGTCTCGTCGTTGACGAAATCGCGCAGCACGCGTTGCGCGAGATTCAGATCCTGATAGAGCAAACTGGTCGGCGGCATGCGCTGACCTTGCGACAGAATCGTCGCCCACGTCTTGCGCAGATACGCGACGTCCGCGGCAAGCTCTTCGCTCGTCGCATCTTCGGCAATGGTGCGAACGATGTAGCCGCCTTTCTCATCGGCGGGCAGCACGGCGGTCAAACGCGCGCGCACCGCTTCGCGCTCGGCTTCGCTCTCGATCTTTTGCGAAATGCCGATATGCGGTTCCTGCGGCAGATAAACGAGCGTGCGGCCGGCAATGCTCACTTGCGTGGAAAGCCGCGCGCCCTTGGTGCCGATCGGGTCCTTCACCACCTGGACCATCAGCGTCTGACCTTCGAACACGATCTTTTCGATGGGCTGATGCGGCGTTTGATGTTGCGGCTCACCGGCAATGCGCGGATGCCATATATCCGCGACATGCAAAAACGCGGCACGTTCGAGACCGATGTCGATAAACGCCGATTGCATACCCGGCAACACGCGCACGACCTTGCCGAGATAGACGTTGCCGACGCGGCCCCGCGACAGCGTTCGTTCGACGTGAAGTTCCTGGACGGCGCCTTGCTGGACGAGCGCGACGCGCGTTTCCTGCGGCGTGACATTAATCAGGATTTCTTCATTCATGGTGTTGTTCTAGAAGTCGATGCGCGCTGCACGCAGAAGGGCAGCGGTTTCAAAAAGCGGCAAACCCATGATACCTGAATAGGACCCGTCGATATGCTCGATAAACTCCGCGGCGCGCCCTTGCACGCCATAGGCGCCCGCCTTGCCGAGCGGTTCGCCGCTCGCCACGTAGCGGCGAATCGCGTCCGCGTGCAGCGCAGCAAAGCGCACCTTCGACACAGACAGCGCGGCCGGCAACAACTCACCCTGTGCATCGACGACGGCAACCGCGGTCAGCACTTCGTGATCGCGGCCCGCGAGGCGCGTGAGCGTCGCGGCGGCATCGTCGGCGTCGAGCGGTTTGCCGAGAATCGCGTCGTCGATGGTGACCGTTGTATCCGCAACCAGAATCGGCCGCGCGGCATGAGCGCCGGCTACGAGACGCGCATGCGCGGCGCGCGCTTTAGCCACGCACACGCGCTGCACATAGTCGCGCGCACGCTCACCTGGCAGTTCGGCTTCGAGGGCTTCGGCATCTTCGTCGGGGCGCGGCAGCAGCAACTCGAAGCGCACGCCGATCTGTTGCAACAACTCCTGGCGGCGCGGACTCTGCGACGCGAGATAGACGAAAGGATGCAGCGAGGCAGCGGACGTTGGCATAACGAGTCTCGTTGGAACGGATTAGCGGTAGCGCGATGATGTCGGGCGCGAGGTGCGGACAGGCGTTATCGCGCTGCGCTCGCGTGCAAAGGCGCGGGGACGGACGCCATTGAAGCAATGCGTCGCATGCGTCGAGTGGTGATGCAATACGATGCGGCGCGGGACGTGGCGCGTCACCGTCCGCGTCTGCTCACACGCGATGATAGGGGTGATTTTGCGTGATGGTCCACGCGCGGTAAAGCTGTTCGGCGAGCAGCACGCGCACCATCGCGTGAGGCAACGTGAGGCTCGACACGCGCAGCAGCAGATCGGCGCGCGCCTTCAGTTCGGGGTCGAGTCCGTCAGCGCCGCCGATCAGAAACGCGACGTCGCGGCCGTCCTGCTGCCAGCCGGGCAGGGCGCCCGCAAGCTGCATGGTGGTCCAGTCCTTGCCGCGTTCGTCGAGCGCGACAATGCGCGCGTTCTTCGGCAGCGCGGCTTCGATCTTCACGCGCTCGGCGGCCATCACGCTTTCGGCCGAGCGCGCCGACGAACGCTGCTCCGGCTTGATCTCGCGCAGTTCGATGCGCAACTCGGGCGGCATGCGTTTCGCGTATTCGTCGAAGCCCGTCGCGATCCAGTCCGGCATCTTGTGGCCGACGGCGAGAATGTGCAGTTTCATCGAGCTTTAGTGCGCTGCTCGCGGACGTCTACAGTGAACGGATCGAAGAGAACCGGGCAAAGCCCGCTCACTTGCGTCGCGTGGCGGTCTTGCGCGCGGGCTTTTTGACGGCCGGCGCTTCGTCGTCCTCGTCTTCTTCGTCGGGCTCGCTCGAACGCGCGCCGCCGAACGGATCGGGCGTCGACAGCTTCAGACGCACCGGCTTGTCGCCCCAGATTTCCTCGAGGTTGTAGTACTGGCGCAGCGCCGGTTGCAGGATGTGGACGATCGCGTCGCCGCAATCCACCAGCACCCATTCGCCGATGTCCTCGCCCTCGGTGCTGATGATGTCGCCGCCGGCTTCCTTCACGCCTTCGCGCACGCTCGAGGCGAGCGCCTTGGTTTGCCGGTTCGACGTGCCGCTCGCGACGATCACGCGATCGAACAGCGCGGTCAGGTGGCTGGTGTTGAACACCTTGATGTCTTGCGCCTTGACGTCTTCGAGAGCGTCGACGATCACGCGTTGCAGTTTGCGAATATCCATGAGGTTACCGGTGGTACAGATGATGTTGAAGAATGTAGTCCCACACCGCGGTGGGGACGTGGCTTGCGGCCTCGCCGTGCTGTTCGCCGCCTACATGGGCAAGCCGCTGGCTCACCTGTTCGCGCAGATGCGCGCGAATGTCGGTGGCCGAAACGTTGAACGCGAGCGTCGTGTCGATCAGCAAGTGGCCGCAAGGCGTGGCTTGCAAGACCTCGGCGCCGGCGCGGCGCGCGTCGATTTCCTGCGCGACAGCGGGCGGAATCGACGCGAGATCGAAGCCGGGCCGCGTGGCCGCGCAGATGTGCGCGAACTCGAACAGGCGCCGCCAGTCGCGCCATGTGTCGAGCTTCACCAGTTGATCCGCGCCGATCAGCAACGCAATGGACGTCTCGTTGCCTTCACGTTCGCGCCAGTGTTGCAGCGTGTCGACGGTGTACGTCGGGCCTTCGTGCTCGATTTCGTCGGTGGCGACTCGCACCTCGACGCCGGGCAGCTTCAGTTCGCTTGCCGCCGCGCGCGTCATTGCAAGCCGATGCACGGCCGGCGACACGTCCGCTTTCTGCCACGGCTGGCCGGCCGGCAGCAGCACGAGCTCGGTCAGACGCAGCACGTGGGCGAAACGCCGCGCGAGCGCGAGGTGGCCGTCGTGGATCGGGTCGAAGGTGCCGCCGAGCAGACCGATCCGGCGAGGCAGCGCAACGGGATGAGCGTTCGGCTTCAGGTAAAGATCCTTTGTCGTGGCCAGGTGGCGGGCAGTGCGGGCTTCCGGAATTCCGGGGCGCTCACAGCACTCAAACCCACTCGCGCGGCACGAGAAAATCGCTGTAAAGGCGCGCTTCCGGCGTGCCCGGCTCGGGCTGCCAGTTGTAGCGCCAGTTCGCCACAGGCGGCATCGACATCAGAATCGATTCGGTGCGTCCGCCGCTCTGCAGCCCAAACAGTGTGCCACGGTCGAAGACCAGATTGAACTCGACGTAGCGTCCGCGCCGGTAAGCCTGGAAATCGCGCTCGGCCTGGCCGTACGGAATGTTGCGGCGCTTTTCGATGATTGGCAGGTACGCTTTGAGGAATCCCTCGCCCACGCTTCTCATCATCGCGAACGATTGATCGAAGCCCGGCGCCGAGTAATCGTCGAAAAAAATCCCGCCGATGCCGCGCGGCTCGTTCCTGTGCTTGAGGAAGAAATACTCGTCGCACCAGCGCTTGAAACTCGGATAGAGGTCGGCGCCATAAGGCTCGAGCGCATCGCGGCACACGCGATGAAAGTGCCGCGCGTCTTCTTCGTAACCGTAGTACGGCGTCAGGTCCATGCCGCCGCCGAACCAGAACACCGGCTCTTCGCCGGGCTTGGTCGCGATCAGCAGGCGCACGTTCATATGCACGGTCGGGCAGTGTGGATTGTGCGGGTGCAGCACGAGCGACACGCCCATTGCCTCGAAGCCGCGCCCGGCCAGTTGCGGACGCGCCGCGCTCGCGGAGCCCGGCAACGCGTCGCCGGCGACGTCCGAAAAGCCGATGCCCGCGCGCTCGAAGAAGTCGCCGCCTTCGAGAATCCGCGTGCAGCCGCCGCCGCGCAGCTTTTCGCCGGGCGTGCGCTGCCATGCGTCGGTGGCGAAGGGCTTGCCGTCGAAGGCGCCCAGGGTGTCCGCAATCTGCGTTTGCAGGCCTTGCAGCCAGGTGCGCACGGCTTGTGCGTCGTAGCTCGAATCGGTCATCAATGCAGGTGCTGAAGGCGGCACGCCGGTGCCGCGGGTTCGTCGTGAAGCGCCGCGCTGGGTGGGGCGGAGGTTGCCGCAAAGGTGCGGCCGTTCAGTGCGGATTGCCGCCGCGCGGCAACGAGCCGCCGCCAACCCGCAGTGTAGCGCCGTTGGCGCGGCACACGGGCAGGGCGGCATGGCGGACTGGCGCTTCAGTGCTTGCCTTCGGTCCTGGCGTCGTGCTTGCGGTTCAATGCGCGATAGCCGATGTCGCGCCGGTACTGCATGCCGTCGAACGAAATCTGGTTGATCGTTTCGTACGCGACCGACTGCGCGCTGCGCACCGAATCGGCCAGACCCACCACGCACAGCACACGGCCGCCCGACGTGACCAGCTTGCCGTCCGCGTAAGTCGTGCCCGCATGGAAGGTGACCGAATCCGCCGTTTCCGCCGGAATGTCGTTGATGCGGTCGCCCTTGCGCGGCGTGTCCGGATAGTTGTACGCGGCGAGCACCACGCCGAGCGCGGTGCGGCGGTCCCACTCCAGTTCGACCGTATCGAGCGTGCCGGCAATCGCCTGCTCGACCACCTTCGAATAGTCGCCCTTCAGACGCGCCATGATCGGCTGCGTTTCCGGGTCGCCCATGCGGCAGTTGAACTCGAGCGTCTTCGGATTGCCTTGCGCGTCGATCATCAGACCGGCGTACAGGAAACCCGTGTAGCGGATGCCTTCCTTCTCCATGCCGCGCACTGTCGGCAGGATGATTTCGCGCATCACGCGCGCGTGCAGTTGCGGCGTGACGATAGGCGCGGGCGAGTACGCGCCCATGCCGCCGGTGTTCGGACCCTGATCGCCGTCGAGCAGACGCTTGTGGTCCTGGCTCGACGCAAGCGGCAGCACATGCTTGCCGTCGACCATCACGATGAAGCTCGCTTCCTCGCCCGCCAGAAACTCTTCGATCACGACGCGCGCGCCGGCGTCGCCGAGCTTGTTGTCCGACAGCATCATGTCGACGGCGGCATGCGCTTCTTCCAGCGTCTGCGCGACGACCACGCCCTTGCCGGCAGCCAGGCCGTCGGCCTTGATGACGATCGGCGCGCCCTTCGCATCGAGATACGCGTGCGCGGCGGCGACATCGGCGAACGTTTCGTACTCGGCCGTCGGAATCGCGTGGCGTTTCATGAATGCCTTCGCGAAGTCTTTGGAGCTTTCGAGCTGCGCCGCTTCCTTCGTCGGTCCGAAAATCTTCAGACCGCGCGAGCGGAACAGATTGACGATGCCCGCGGCGAGCGGCGCTTCCGGCCCGACCAGCGTGAAGGCGATCTGTTCCTTCTCGACGAAATCGGCGAGCGCAGCCGGCTCGGTGATGTCGACGTTGCGCAGGCGCTCGTCCTGGGCGGTGCCGCCGTTGCCAGGAGCCACGTAGACGAGCTGGACCCGCGGCGATTGCGCGAGCTTCCATGCGAGCGCATGTTCGCGACCGCCGGAACCGACGACGAGTAACTTCATGTGAATCCCCGAGACTTAAAAACCAAAAACGGCGGCCGCCCTGTGCGGCGGCGAGCCGTGCAATAACAGTGAGTTCCGCCATGTTCGCAGCCGGTTGTGGCGGCGCAACGCATGGCGAACCCGGACGAGGGCAGCGCGACAGGACGCCTCAGCGCCGTCCCGGCCAGGCCCGTTCAGCAGCAACGTTGAAACCGGCCGGCGGCATGCGCACAAAGGCGGCTTGCCCGGCCAGCGGCTTCATTCGTCGGCGATCGCGGCGTTTGTATAGACTTCCTGCACGTCGTCCAGATTTTCCAGCGCGTCGAGCAGCTTCTGCATTTTCACGGCGTCGTCGCCGGTGAACTCGACCTCCGTCTGAGGTTTCATCGTGACCTCGGCCACTTCGGCCTTGAAGCCCGCGGCTTCGAGCGCAGTCTTCACCTTCGGGAAATCGTTCGGCGGGCAGACCACTTCGATGCTGCCGTCCTCGTTCGTCACCACGTCGTCGGCGCCGGCTTCGAGCGCCGCTTCCATCAGCTTGTCTTCGGGCGTGCCCGGCGCAAACAGGAACTGGCCGACGTGGTCGAACATGAACGACACCGAGCCGTCAGTGCCCATGTTGCCGCCGTTCTTCGAGAACGCGTGACGCACTTCCGCGACCGTGCGCGTGCGGTTGTCGGTCATGGTGTCGACGATCACCGCCGCACCGCCGATGCCGTAGCCTTCGTAGCGGATTTCTTCGTAGTTCGCACCGTCGACGCCGCCCACGCCGCGCTGGATCGCGCGGTTGACGTTGTCTTTCGGCATGTTGGCGTCGTACGCCTTTTCGACGGCGAGCCGCAGACGCGGATTCGAGTCGATGTCGCCGCCGCCCATGCGCGCCGCGACCTGAATTTCCTTGATGAGCCGCGTCCAGACCTTGCCGCGCTTGGCATCGGCCGCTGCTTTCTTATGCTTGATGTTGGCCCATTTCGAATGACCCGCCATACCTTTCTCCGTCGCGCGCGCCAGCGGGGCGCGCAGTGTGCAATTGTCGTTGCGATTTTTCAGGCGCTCGTCAAGGCGCCTCGATGTCAAATTCGTGCCGGCCGTTCTGCCCGGCTGCGCGCCGCCGGTCCTGGCTGATTGCCTGCGCTGCATGGCGCACCGGAATGCCCGCCGCGCCTCGCGCTGCGCGCGAGGCCGTGCTTCGAGTGGATTCGAATTTTATCACGCCGCGGGGGTGCGGCAGAGGCGGGCGTGGCCTGAGATTGCCCGACATTGCGGGAAAAGTATGCGTGCGCGGCGCGAACCAGGCGCCGCACACCGGCTTTTCGACAACGCTCAGTTCTTCGTGCCGAACAACCGGTCGCCCGCGTCGCCCAAGCCCGGCACGATGTACGCGTGCTCGTTCAGATGCGAATCGAGCGACGCGACGAAGAGCTTCACGTCGGGATGCGCGTCCTGGAACACCTGCACGCCCTCGGGCGCGGCGACGAGCGCGAGGAACAGGATGTTCTCGCCGGCCACGTTGCGGCGCTTGAGCACGTCGACCGCATGCACGGCCGAGTAGCCGGTCGCGACCATCGGATCGCACAGAATGAACACGCGGTCTTCGAGATCGGGCAGGCGCACCAGATATTCGACCGGCCGGTGGTCCTCGGCCCGATACACGCCGATGTGGCCGACGCGCGCCGACGGCACCAGTTCGAGCAAACCGTCCGACATGCCGATGCCCGCGCGCAGCACCGGCACGATCGCGAGCTTCTTGCCGGCGATCACCGGCGCGTCGATCTCGACGAGCGGCGTGTTCAGGCGGCGCGTGGTCATCGGCAGATTGCGGGTGATTTCGTAGCCCATCAGGAGCGTGATCTCGCGCAGCAGCTCGCGGAACGTGCGCGTGGACGTGTCCCGGTCGCGCATGTGCGACAGCTTGTGCTGGATCAGCGGGTGATCGAGGATGAAAAGATTGGGGAAACGGCTGTCCTGAGTCATGGCGGGGGCACACGCGGCGGGTAAGAGATCGATTCGAGGCCGATTCGGAGATCGGTTCGGCGCTTCGCCCGGCCGGCGAACACAACTTGCGACGACCGGCGAACGCGCCACGGCGCAAGTTTACCGAAAGAGTGCCACCCGAAGATACCGAAGATTGCAGCGGGCCGGCGCAGCCTGGCACCGATTCTTCTAGAATCGGGGGAAACTTTGCAACCATCGGCAAGACGCCAGCGAGGAGAACGCACACATGGACATGGGAATCGCAGGACGCACGGCGCTGGTTTGCGCGGCGAGCAAGGGCCTGGGGCGCGGCTGCGCGGAAGCGCTCGCCGCCGAAGGCGTCAACCTGACGATCGTCGCGCGCACCGCCGAGACGCTCGAGGCGACGGCCGACGAGATTCGCCGGCAAAGCGGCGTGCAGGTGAACACGGTCGCGTGCGACATCACCACGCCCGAAGGCCGGGCCGCCGCGCTCGCCGCCTGTCCGCAGCCCGACATTCTCGTCAACAATGCGGGCGGCCCGCCGCCGGGCGACTTCCGCAACTTCACGCACGACGACTGGATTCGCGCGCTCGAAAGCAACATGCTGACGCCGATCGAACTGATCCGCGCGACCATCGACTCGATGAGCGCGCGCGGCTTCGGGCGCATCGTCAACATCACGAGTTCGGCGGTGAAGGCGCCTATCGACGTGCTGGGCCTCTCCAACGGCGCGCGTTCGGGCCTGACCGGTTTCGTCGCGGGCCTCGCGCGCAAGATGGCGCCGACCGGCGTCACGATCAACAACCTGCTGCCGGGCATGTTCGACACGGATCGCATCGCCGTCACGATGGCGGCGACCGCAAAATCGCAAAACATTTCCGTCGATCAGGCGCGCGAGCAGCGCATGAAAGCGATTCCCGCAGGCCGCTTCGGCACGCGCGACGAGTTCGGCCGCGCCTGCGCGTTCCTGTGCAGCGTGCATGCGGGCTACATCACGGGACAGAACTGGTTGATCGACGGCGGCGCGTATCCGGGCACTTTCTAGACGCGTGCAGTCGTCTTCTTCGCAGCGCCTGCCCGACAAGCAGCCCAGCAGTCAGCAATTCCAGCAGCATCACAACAACGACAATCACAACGGTTTCAGGAGTCTTACGACATGACCACCCGCATTGCGCTGATCGCGCACGATCACAAGAAGGACGACATCGTCGCGCTGGCCGGCGAATACGTCGACACGCTGCGGCGCTGCGACATCATCGCGACCGGCACGACGGGCGGACGCATCAGCGACGCGCATGGGCTGCAGGTCGAGCGCATGCTGTCGGGCCCGCACGGCGGCGACCTGCAGATCGGCGCGCAACTCGCGGAAGGGCGCGTGGACATGGTGATCTTTCTGCGCGATCCGATGACGCCGCAACCGCACGAGCCGGACATCAACGCGCTCGTGCGCGCGTGCGACGTGCACAACATTCCGTGCGCGACGAACATTTCGACGGCGCGCATGGTGCTCGACGCGCTCACGCTGCGTATCACGCAGCAGGTTTGACGCCGCACGCGCGCGGCTGATCGGCAAACACTCATTGGCAACATTCAACGGCAACATTCAACGGCAGCATAAATAGCCGGCATTCCATCAAGGAGACGTGAATGGTCAAGGCAATCCGATTCGATCAAACCGGCGGTCCCGAGGTCATGAAATGGGTCGACGTCGAAGTGGGCGACCCCGGCCCCGGCGAGATTCGCATTCGTCAAACGGCGGTCGGGCTCAACTATATCGACGTGTACTTCCGCACCGGCCTGTACCCGCTGCCGTTGCCGGGCGGCCTCGGCATGGAAGCCGCCGGCGAAGTGATCGCGCTCGGCTCGGACGTGAGCGATCTGAAAACGGGCGACCGCGTCGCGTATGTGGCGAGGCCGCCCGGCGCGTATGCGCAGGAGCGCGTGCTGCCGGCGGCGCAGGTCATCAAACTGCCGGATGCCGTCAGCGACGAACAGGCCGCCTCGGTGATGCTGCAAGGTCTCACCGCGCAATATCTGCTGCGCCGCACATATCGGGTTAAGGCCGGCGACACGATCCTGATCCAGGCCGCGGCGGGCGGCGTCGGCCTGCTGGTGTGCCAGTGGGCGAAGGCGCTCGGCGCGACGGTGATCGGCACGGTCGGCTCGGACGAAAAAGCGGAGATCGCGAGAGCGCACGGCTGTGACCACGCGATTGTCTATACGCGCGAAAACTTCACGAAGCGCGTGCGCGAGATCACCAACGGCGCGGGCGTGCCGGTGGTGTACGACTCCATCGGTAAAGATACGTTTGCCGGCTCGCTCGATTGCCTCGCGCCGCTCGGCATGTTCGTGAGCTTCGGCAATGCGTCGGGGCCGTTGCCGCCGATCGACTCGTCGGAATTCGCCGGACGCGGCTCGCTGTTCTTCACGCGCCCGACGTTGTTCACGTATATGGGCAAACGCAGCGACTACGAAGCGATGGCCGCCGAACTCTTCGACGTGCTGGTCTCCGGCAAGGTGAAGACGAACATCAACCAGCGCTACGCGCTTGCCGACGTCGGTCAGGCGCATGCGGAGCTCGAGGCGCGCAAGACCACGGGTTCGACGATACTGCTGCCGTAGTTTTAGTTTTCCCGAAGTTTCGCGTTTCACAGGAAGGGCCGCTCCATCTCGCGATGGAACGGCCCTTTTGCATTGCGAGTCTCTCCGTTTACGCGATTTTTATACGGCCTGTACAAGCTTTGATCGGGCCTTTACGCGCGCGCGCCTATCGTTGCGGCTATCCAAAGTCCGTCAATGGAGAACAACAATGGATGTGCTGTACGTCGGAGCCATCGCGCTCTTTGCCGCGCTGACCTTTGCATTGATCGCCGGTTGCGAGAAGCTGCTGCTCTCCCGCAGACAGGGAGCGCGCTCATGAACTGGATGCTGTGGATGTCGGGTGCGGCGACCGCGCTGCTGTTCGCGTACCTGGTCTATGCGCTGTTGCGCGCGGAGGACATCGAATGAATTCGAGCAATGTCCTGCAAGCCGGGCTCTTTATCGTCGTGCTGCTCGCTGCGGCCGTGCCGCTGTCGCGCTATCTCTGCGGCGTGATGGACGGGAGTTCGCGCGTGCTGCGCGTCGGCGGACCGATCGAGCGCCTGTTGTATCGCGCGGCCGGCGTCGATCCGTCGAGCGAAATGAGCTGGAAGCATTACGCGGTCGCCGTGATCGCGTTCAACGTGCTGGGCGTCGTGTTTCTGTATGCGCTGTTGCGCGTGCAGGGCTGGCTGCCCGGCAATCCGCAGCAGCTTGGCGCGATGACCGTCGACGGTGCGTTCAATACGGCGGTCAGTTTCGTGACCAACACGAACTGGCAGGACTACACGCCGGAGCAGACAGTCGGTTATCTCACGCAGATGCTCGGCCTGACCGTGCAGAACTTCTTGTCGGCGGCAACCGGCATCGTGGTGGTGATCGCGCTGATTCGCGGCTTCGCGCGCCATACCGCGCAAACCATCGGCAACTTCTGGGTCGACCTGACGCGCGTGACGCTTTACGTGCTGCTGCCGATGTCGGTCGTGTTTGCAGCGCTGCTGATGAGCCAGGGCGTGATCCAGAACTTCAAGAGTTACGAAGACATTCCCACGTTGCAGACGACGACTTACGCCGCGCCGAAACTCGACGCGCAAGGCAATCCGTTGAAGGATGCCAAGGGCAATGCGCTGACGGTCGACACGCCGGTTAAAACGCAGACTATCGCGATGGGCCCGGTTGCGTCGCAGGAAGCGATCAAGATGATCGGCACGAATGGCGGCGGTTTCTTCAACGGCAACTCGGCGCATCCGTATGAAAACCCGACGCCGTTATCGAACTTCCTGCAAATATTCGCCATCCTGATCATTCCGTCGGCGCTCGCTTTGGTGTTCGGCCGCATGATCGCGGATCGCAAGCAGGGCGTCGCGGTGCTCGCCGCGATGACGATTGCATTCGGCGTCTGCGTGTTCGGCGAAATCGGCGCTGAACAGAGCGGCAATCCGGCGTTTGCCGCGTTGCACGTCGATCAGTCGGCGAACGCGATGCAGTCGGGCGGCAACGCGGAAGGCAAGGAAACGCGCTTCGGCATCGCGCAATCCGGCATCTTCACGATTGCGACGACGGCGGCTTCGTGCGGCGCGGTGGCGAACACGCACGACTCGTTGACGCCGATCGGCGGCCTCTATCCGCTGCTGTTGATGCAGCTTGGCGAGGTCATCTTCGGCGGGGTCGGCTCGGGTCTGTACGGCATGCTCGTGTTCGCGCTGCTCGCGGTGTTCGTCGCGGGTTTGATGATCGGCCGCACGCCCGAGTATGTCGGCAAGAAGATCGAAGCGTATGAGATGAAGATGGTCTCCATCGTCGTGCTGCTGACGCCGTTGCTCGTGCTGGTGGGCACGTCGATCGCGGTGCTGAGCGAAGCGGGCAAGGCCGGTATCGCCAATCCGGGCCCGCATGGCTTCTCCGAAATCCTCTACGCGTTCAGCTCGGCGGCGAACAACAACGGCAGCGCGTTCGCGGGCCTCACGGTGGGCACGCCGTTCTACAACTGGCTGACCGCCATCGCGATGTGGTTCGGCCGCTTCGGCACGATCGTTCCGGTGCTCGCGATTGCCGGCTCGCTCGCCGCAAAGAAGCGCATCGGCGTGACGGGCGGCACATTGCCGACGCATGGGCCGCTTTTCGTCGTGCTGCTGCTCGGCACGGTGCTGCTGGTCGGCGCGCTGACGTACGTGCCCGCGCTTGCGCTCGGGCCCGGCGTCGAACATCTGATGATGATGGGCGCGCATTGACGCGGCCATGAGTCAACGCGACATTCGAGGATTCAATGACTGAACACAATGCAACGATGTCCATGTTCGACCCGGCGCTGCTGCGCCCGGCGATCGCGGATTCATTCAGGAAGCTCACGCCGCGCACGCAATTCCGCAACCCGGTGATGTTCTGCGTGTACGTGGGCAGTATTCTGACGACGGTTCTCTGGATCGCCGCGCTCGCCGGCCAGGCCGAGGCGCCCGCGGGTTTCATTCTCGCGGTCACGCTGTGGCTGTGGTTCACGGTGCTGTTCGCGAACTTCGCCGAAGCCCTCGCGGAAGGCCGCTCGAAAGCGCAGGCCGCGTCGCTTCGCAGCGCGAAGAAAGACGTGATGGCGAAAAAGCTCAACGAGCCGCATCCGAAGTCGCCGATCCGCATTGTCACGGCCTCGGACTTGCGCCGCGGCGACGTGGTGCTGATCGAAACCGGCGACGTGATTCCCGCCGACGGCGAAGTGGTCGACGGCGTCGCATCCGTCGACGAATCCGCGATTACCGGCGAATCCGCGCCCGTGATTCGCGAGTCGGGCGGCGACTTTTCGTCGGTGACGGGCGGCACGCGCGTGCTGTCCGACTGGATCGTCGTGCGCGTCACCGCGAATCCCGGCGAGGCGTTTCTCGACCGCATGATCGCAATGGTCGAAGGCGCGAAGCGTCAGAAGACGCCGAACGAAATCGCGCTGACCATTCTGCTCGTCGCGCTGACGATCGTGATGCTGCTCGCAACCGCGACGCTGTTGCCGTTCTCGATCTTCTCCGTGGAAGCCGCGCATCTGACCAATTCGGCGGGCCATGTGGTGACGATTACCGCATTGGTCGCGCTGCTCGTGTGCCTGATTCCGACCACCATCGGCGGATTGTTGTCGGCCATCGGCGTGGCCGGCATGAGCCGCATGATGCAGGCGAACGTGATCGCGACCTCGGGCCGCGCGGTCGAAGCGGCCGGCGACGTCGACGTGCTGCTGCTCGACAAGACCGGCACGATCACGCTCGGCAACCGTCAGGCGTCGCTCTTTATTCCTGCGCCGGGTTTGACCGAAGAAGCGCTCGCGGACGCGGCGCAGCTTTCGTCGCTGGCCGACGAAACGCCTGAAGGCCGCAGCATCGTCGTGCTGGCGAAGCAGCGCTTCAATATCCGGCAACGCGATATGGCCTCGCTGCACGCGGAGTTTCTCGCGTTCACCGCGCAAACACGGATGAGCGGCGTCGATCTTGCGCCGAAGGGAACGTCTTCGGACACGTCGCGCCGCGAGATTCGCAAGGGCGCCGCGGACGCGGTCAAGCATTACGTCGAAGCCAACGGTGGCCGTTTTCCGAACGAAGTGAGTCAGGCGGTGGCCGAAGTCGCGCGGCGCGGCAGCACGCCGCTCGTGGTCGCGGAGAAAGGCGAGCAGGGCGCGCGCGTGCTCGGTGTGATCGAGTTGAAGGACGTGGTCAAAGGCGGCATCAAGGAGCGCTTTGCCGAGCTGCGCAAAATGGGCATCAAGACCGTGATGGTGACGGGCGACAACCGGCTGACGGCTGCGGCGATTGCGGCGGAAGCCGGCGTCGACGATTTCCTCGCGGAAGCCACCCCCGAGGCGAAGCTCGCGACGATTCGCGCGCACCAGGCGGAAGGCCGGCTCGTCGCGATGACGGCGACGGCACCAACGACGCCCCTGCGCTCGCGCAGGCCGACGTCGCCGTCGCGATGAACACCGGCACGCAGGCCGCGAAAGAAGCGGGCAACATGGTCGACCTCGATTCGAATCCGACCAAGCTGATCGAGATTGTCGAGATCGGCAAGCAGATGCTGATGACGCGCGGCTCGCTCACCACGTTCTCGATTGCGAACGATCTCGCGAAGTACTTCGCGATCATTCCGGCCGCGTTCGCGACCACCTACCCGGCGCTCAATGCGCTGAACGTCATGCATCTCGCGACGCCCGCGTCCGCGATCATGTCGGCGGTGATTTTCAATGCGCTGATCATCGTGCTGCTGATTCCGCTCGCGCTAAAGGGCGTGCGCTATCGCGCGCTCGGCGCGGCCGTTCTGTTGCGACGCAATCTGCTCGTGTACGGACTCGGCGGAATCGTGGTGCCGTTCATCGGCATCAAGTTGATCGATATGGTGCTGGCCGCATTCGGCTGGGTTTGAAGCGGCTTGTCTTGAAGGAGTGATCGTCATGAAAAATTTGTTGCGTCCGTTGCTCGTTATTTTTGCGGTGCTGAGCGCCGTGACCGGTCTCGCTTATCCGGCGGTGATGACCGCAGTCGGTCAAACGCTCTTTCGCGACCAGGCGAACGGCAGTCTGATCGAGCGCGACGGCAAGGTCGTCGGCTCGAAGCTGATCGGTCAGCAGTTCGACGCGCCGCAGTACTTCTGGGGACGTCTGTCGGCGACCAGCCCGATGCCGTATAACGCGCAGGCTTCGGGCGGCTCGAATCTCGGGCCGACGAATCCGGCGTTGCTCGATGAAGTCAAAGGCCGCATCGACGCGTTGAAGGCAGCGGGCACCGACATGTCGGCACCTGTGCCGGTCGATCTCGTGACATCGTCGGGAAGCGGACTCGATCCTGAGATCAGCCCGGCGGCTGCCGCGTATCAGATCGGACGCGTCGCGAAAGCGCGCGGACTTGCGCCGAACGAAGTAGAGGCGCTGGTCGACCGTTATACGAGCGGGCGGCAATTAGGCATGCTCGGCGAGCGGCGCGTGAACGTGCTGCAACTGAATCTCGCGCTGGATGAGATGAAGCGCGGCTGAGCGCGTCGCTGAAGCACAATGCCGGCGGTTGCACGCGGCGTCGCCCAAGCCCATTCGCATCTGATTTGCGGCCGGGCCGCCGCCGTGCCACCATTGCACGCACCGCCGCGCGCCCACCATCAAAACATCAAAGCATTCACGCATGAACCGCCCCGATCCTGACGAACTGCTCGACAAGCTGCAGCGCGACGAACAAAAGCGTCAGCGCGGCAAGCTGAAGATTTTCTTCGGCGCATCGGCGGGCGTCGGCAAGACGTATGCGATGTTGCAGGCGGCGCGTCGCCGTCGCGACGAAGGTGCGGACGTGGTGGTCGGCATCGCCGAAACGCATGGGCGTGGCGAAACGGCGGCGCTGCTCGAAGGTCTCGACGTGCTGCCGCTCGCGCACATCGAGTATCGCGGCCGCAAGCTCGGCGAGTTCGATCTCGACGCGGCGCTGGCCCGCAAGCCGCAACTGATACTCGTCGACGAACTCGCGCATTCGAATGTGCAAGGCGCGCGGCATCTGAAGCGCTGGCAGGACGTGTATGAACTGCTCGACGCCGGCATTGATGTCTACACGACCGTCAACGTTCAGCACCTCGAGAGTCTCAACGACGTGGTGGGGCAGATCACCGGCATTCGCGTGTGGGAGACGGTGCCTGACCGCGTGTTCGATCGCGCCGACGAAGTCACGCTGGTCGATCTGCCCGCCGAGGAATTGCTCGATCGCATGCGCGACGGCAAGGTGTATCTCGCGCAGCAGGCCGAGCGCGCGGTGCGCAACTTCTTTCGCAAAGGCAATCTGATCGCGCTGCGCGAGCTTGCCTTGCGCCGTACGGCCGATCGCGTCGACGCGCAAATGCGTGAATATCGCGCGGACCGTTCGATCGAGCGAATCTGGCAGGCGCGCGAGCGCTTGCTGGCGTGCGTCGGCCCCGGTCCCGAAGCGCCGATGCTGGTGCGCGCGGCGGCGCGTCTTGCCGCGAGCCTCAAGGCCGACTGGATCGCCGTCTATGTCGAAACGCCCGCGTTGCAGCGTTTGCCCGACGCGCGCCGCGAACGCACGCTCAACGCATTGAAGCTCGCCGCGGAACTCGGCGCGGAAACGGCGACGCTCGCGGGCGCGGACGCCGTGGCCGCGCTGACCGGTTATGCGCAGGCGCGCAATGTGTCGAAGCTGGTGGCGGGCGCATCGGCACGCACCGGCATCCGGCGCTGGCTGCGCCGGCCGCTTGGCGAGCGTCTCGCCGAACACGGCGGTCATGCGGACGTCACGCTGATCCGCGCTTCGTCCGATAGCGGCGGCGACCACGAGCGCCGCCTGCTGAGTACGACGGCCAACGCATGGCGCGACGCGTTGAGCGCCGCGCGCGAGCGCCGCTCGCCGCCGCGTGCGTACGGTTGGGCGCTCGCGATATGCGCGGGCATCACCGCGGTGGCGAGCCAACTGAACGAGCGCATCGATCTGACGAACCTCGTCATGCTGTATCTGCTCGGCGTGATCTTCGCGGCGGTGAAACTCGGGCGAGGGCCAGGCGTGCTGCTGTCGTTCATGAGCGTCGCCGCGTTCGACTTTTTCTTCGTGCCGCCGCGCCTGTCGTTGTCGGTATCGGATACGCAATATCTGCTGACGTTCTTCGGCATGTTGCTGACTTCGCTCGTGATCAGCCATCTCACGTCGAGCTTGCGGCGCGAAGCGCGGATCGCGCGGCGTCGCGAGCAGCGCACCGGCGCGATGTATGCGATGGCGCGCGAACTCGCGGCGGCGCTGACTACCGAGCAGATCGTCGGCATCGGCAGCCGTCACGTGAGCGAAGTGTTCGGCGCGCGCGTCGCGATCCTGTTGCCGGACAGCGCGGACCGCGTGAAGCAGAAGATCGAGGACCCGGACGCGGCCATCACGCTCGAAGGCGAACTGCTCGATACCGACGTCGGCCAGTGGGTCTACGATCACGAGAAGCCGGCCGGTCACGGCACCGACACGCTGCCGGCCGCAGCCGCGCTGTATCTGCCGCTGAAGGCGCCGATGCGCACGCGCGGTGTGCTCGCGGCCGTGCTGCGCGACGAGCGCGAGCTTAACGCGCCCGAGCAGCAGCGCATGCTCGACGCGTTCGCCGCGCAAATCGCGCTCGCGCTCGAG
Organism: Paraburkholderia graminis C4D1M; assembly: GCF_000172415.1. Classification (GTDB taxonomy): domain Bacteria; phylum Pseudomonadota; class Gammaproteobacteria; order Burkholderiales; family Burkholderiaceae; genus Paraburkholderia; species Paraburkholderia graminis. The sequence continues at coordinate 34,054 of NZ_ABLD01000004.1, read as the reverse complement.
CGCGTGCATTACGTGGACATCGCACGCGACGCGCTCGTCAATATGGAATCCGAACGTTTGCGAAACTCGTTGCTGTCCGCGATTTCGCACGATTTGCGTACGCCGCTCACGACCATCGTCGGCTTTTCGTCGATGCTGGCGCAATCGCGCGAACACGCGGCCGACGCGCGGCGCGACGACGAGCTCGTGGACGCGATCCATGAAGAAGCGCTGCGCATGACCGGCATCGTGACCAATCTGCTCGACATGGCGCGCTTGCAGGCGGGCAGTCTGCAATTGAACCGGCAATGGACGCTGCTGGAGGAAACCGTGGGCGCCGCGCTGCGTGCGTGCAAGCGCGTGCTGAGCGGGCATCCGGTGCGGGTCGAACTCGCCGCGGATTTGCCGCTGCTGCAGCTCGACGCCGTGCTGATGGAGCGGCTCTTCTCGAACCTCTTCGAGAACGCGGCCAAATATACGTCGACGGGCACGCCGTTGACGATCGGCGCGCAGCGTTTCGACGCGGACGGCAAGTCGTTCGTGCGCGTGACCATCGACGATAATGGGCCGGGTTTGCCCGCCGGCATGGAGACTCGCGTGTTCGAGAAGTTCACGCGCGGCGAGAAGGAATCGGCGAAGCCGGGCATCGGGCTCGGTCTCGCGATTTGCCGCGCGATTGTCGAAGCGCATGGCGGCAGCATCGGGGCGGTGAATCGCATGTCGGCAGCAACGGACGAGGCGGCTAGAAGCCGCGTCGAAGGCGCGCGTTTCTGGTTTACGCTGCCGGTTGAAACGCCGCCGGACGTGCCCGACCTGCCCGAAGCCGCCGACGCCGCCGACGCGCCAAATGCGCTGCAAGACCAATCCGCCGACAACATGAACCCGAACCCGCTTGCCAAACCGACCCATGAGTGACCCGAGCATCACCGTCGTTCTGATCGAAGACGAAAAGCAGATCCGCCGTTTCGTGCGGACGGCGCTCGAAGACGAGGGCATCGTCGTGCATGACGCGGAGACCGGCAAGCAGGGTCTCGTGGAGGCCGCGACGCGCAAGCCCGACCTCGTGATCGTCGATCTCGGCCTGCCCGATACCGACGGCCTCGACGTGATCCGCGAATTGCGCGGCTGGAGCGAACTGCCGGTGATCGTGCTGTCGGCGCGCACGCAGGAAAGCGAGAAAGTCGCGGCGCTCGATGCCGGCGCCGACGATTACCTGACCAAGCCGTTCGGCGTCTCGGAACTGCTCGCGCGGATTCGCGCGCACCTTCGGCGGCGCAATCAGGGCGGCGCGAACGAATCGTCGCAAGTGCGCTTCGGCGCGGTGAGCGTGGACCTCGCGTTGCGCCAGGTCACGCGCGACGGCGCGGCGATCCATCTGACGCCGATCGAATACCGGCTGCTCGCGACGCTCGTGCGCCACGCCGGCCGCGTGCTGACGCACCGGCAACTGCTGCGCGACGTGTGGGGGCCGTCGCACGTCGAGAGTTATCACTATCTGCGCATTTACATGGCGCATCTGCGCGGCAAGCTCGAGCGCGATCCGGCGCAGCCCGAGCATATCGTCACGGAGACGGGCGTCGGCTATCGGCTGGTCGGCGTCGTGTGAGCAGGGCGCAGCAAGATGGTGCAGGCGTCGTTATAATTACGGAGCGTAAGGACGACCTTACGGCATTTACAAACGGGGACGGCCCCATCTGATCATGGAGCTGTTTCATGTCCTGGATTCTTCTGTTCATCGCCGGTCTGCTCGAAGTCGCGTGGGCGGCCGGTCTCAAGAGTTCCGACGGTTTCACCCGGCTGTGGCCTTCTGTCTTCACCATCGTCACGGCGCTCGGCAGCTTTATCCTGCTTGCGATGGCGATGCGGCAGTTGCCGCTCGGCACGGCCTACGCGGTCTGGACCGGCATCGGCGCCGTCGGCGCCTTCGTTTTCGGCATCGTGATGATGGGTGAAGCGCTGACGGCCGCGCGCGTGGCGAGCGCGGCGCTGATCGTCGTCGGGCTGATCGGGCTCAAGCTCTCGTCCGGGCATTAAGCGCGCGGCATCAGCACGCGCATCGGCATACTCACGCGCCGGTCGCTACCGGCGCGGCCTTTGCCTCTGCTGCATAGTCCGCCAATTTGCAAGCCACTCTGCGTTCTGCGAATTAACGTGGCTATAATGAGATGGAAACCAATCTGAAATTGCCCGCGGCCTGCCCGGCGCGGCCGGCTTGGCGCGGGTCTGACGACTTCGGTGCGGCGGCTCATCCCTGATTGCCCCCGAAGCGCCCGGCACGCACAGCGCGCCTGGAGGCGGCCATGCTTGAATCACTTTCGCTTGCTGCGGGGCTCTCATGGGGCAGCGGCCTGCGCCTCTATCTGACGGTCCTGCTGGCCGGCGTGTTCGAGCGCCTCGGTCTGATTCATCTTCCCGATACGTTGTCCGCGCTGTCCTCGCCGTGGGTGATCGGCGTGGCGGGCGTGCTGACCGTCACCGAATTTCTCGCCGACAAGATTCCCGCGTTCGATTCGCTATGGGACGCGATTCACACCTTCATCCGCATTCCGGCCGGCGCCGTGCTCGCAGCCGGCGCGTTGGGCCATGCCGATCCGGCGCTGCTGACGGTCGCCGCGCTCGCGGGCGGCACACTGGCGGGCACCGCGCATCTGACGAAAGCGGGCACGCGCGCGCTCATCAATCTGTCGCCGGAACCGGTGTCGAACGTCGTCACGTCGACGGCTGAAGACGGTTTCGTGTTCGGCGGCATTCTGCTCGCGCTGTTCGTGCCGCTGCTGTTTCTGGTGCTGATCGTGGGCTTTCTGGTGCTCGCCGGCTGGGTCTTGCCGCGTCTGTGGCGCGGCGTGCAGGGCGGCTTTCGCGGCATGGCGACGCATATGGTGTCGCGCCTTGCGAGGAGCAGGCACGATTGAGCGATACAGCCGGACGTTCCACGGCGCGGGTCGCCGTCCCCGCGGCGCGCCGCTTTAGCGTCGGCGATCTGCTGCGCCAGGCGCTGCGCATGACGGCGCGCGACTGGCGCGCCGGCGAACTCACGATGCTGCTGCTCGCGCTCGTGCTCGCCGTGGCGGCGCTCGCGAGCGTCGGCTTTCTCGCCGACCGCTTGCATCAGGGCCTGGAGCGCGACGCGAGACGCATGATCGCCGCCGACTTCATCGTGCGCGCCGATCATCCGGTCGATCCGCAGTTCGCGCGCGAGGCCGCGGCGCTCGGCCTGAACACCGCCACCACGGCGATTTTCCCCAGCATGATCAACTCGAGCGGCGCGCAGCCGGTGTCGCGGCTTGCCGCGATCAAGGCGGTGTCGCCGGGTTATCCGTTGCGCGGCGCGCTGCGCATCGCGCCCGGGCCGGGCGCTCCGGATCGAGCCGCGCAATCCATTCCGCCGCTTGGCACCGTCTGGGTCGATCAGCAATTGCTCGACGCGCTGAAGGTGCGCGTTGGCGACACTGTGAAGGTCGGCAACCGCAGCTTCACGATCGGCGCGATGATCACGCGCGAACTCGACCGCGGCTTCTCGTTCGTCAATTTTTCGCCGCGCCTGATGATGCGCGCCGATGACGTGCAGTCCACCGGCCTGATCACGTTCGGCAGCCGCGTGACGTACCGGCTGCTGGTGGCCGGTGCGGATCCATCGGTCGCACGTTTCGCGCAGTTTGCGCACGGCAGGGTGGACGGCGGCAAGATGCGCGGCGTCGCGCTCGAATCGTTGCAGGACGGCCAGCCGCAAGTGCGTCAGACGCTCGATCGCGCCGGTCATTTCCTCACGCTCGTGTCGCTGTTGACCGCGCTGCTCGCGGCCGTGGCGATTGCGATGGCCGCGCATCGGTACATGCGCCGGCATCTGGACGGCTGTGCGGCGATGCGCTGTCTCGGCGTCAGTCAGTCCACACTGCGGGCGCTGTTTACGCTGGAATTCGTCGGTGTCGGCGTGGCGGGCGGCGCGCTCGGCGTGGCGCTCGGCTTTCTCGGCCATCTCGCGTTGCTGACGTCGCTCGGCAGTCTGATCGACGTCGAATTGCCGTACCCGACGGCATGGCCCGCGCTCCAGGGCATTGCGGCCGGTCTCGTGCTGCTGCTCGGTTTCGCGCTGCCGCCGCTGCTGCCGCTGACGCGCGTGCCGCCGGTGCGCGTGCTGCGCCGCGAGTGGGGCGAAGCGGGGCGCACCGCGTGGGCCGCGTACGCGCTCGGCATCGTGTTGTTCGCGGCGCTGCTGATCGTCGCGGCGGGCGAGCTGAAGCTCGGCGGCATCGTCGCGGGCGGGTTCGCGGGCGGGCTGCTGGTGTTTGCGTGCATCGCGCGGCTCGCGTTGTGGGCGGCGGCGCGCGCGGTGCGCAGCGAGCGCGTGAATGCGGGAATCGGCTGGCGTTACGCGCTGGCGTCGCTGGAGCGGCGCAGCGGCGCGAGCGCGTTGCAGATCACGGCGCTCGGCATCGGCCTGATGTGCCTGCTGCTGATCGCGATGACGCGCAACGACCTCGTGGCCGGCTGGCGCAAATCGACGCCGCCCGATGCGCCGAACGAATTCATCATCGACATTCAGCCGGATCAGCGCGAAGCCGTCACGCATTATCTCGACACGCACGGCGTGCCCGGCACCGTGCTCTCGCCGATGGTGCGCGGCCGGCTGACCGCGATCAACGGCAAGCCGGTCAACCCGGATTCGTTCAAGGGCGACGACGCGCGACGGCTCGTCGATCGCGAATTCAATCTGTCGTACACGACGCAGTTGCCGGACGACAATCGCATTTCCGCCGGCACCTGGTATGGCGACACGAAGGCTCCGCAGATTTCGATCGAAGAGGGGCTCGCCAAGCTCATCAACGTGAAGCCCGGCGATGTGCTGCGTTTCGACGTGACCGGCTTGCAGATCGATGCACCGGTGACGAGTGTGCGCAAGCTCGACTGGGGTTCGTTCAAGGTCAACTTCTTCGTGCTGATGCCGCCCGCCGCGTTGCAGGATTTCCCGGCTACGTTCATCACCAGTTTCCATTTGCCCCCGGAAAAACGCGCGACCATCGACGGTCTGATCGCCGCCTATCCGAACCTCACGGCCATCGACACCGGTCCGATTCTCGCGCAGGTGCAGCGCGTGCTGCAGCAGGTGATCGGCGCGGTGCAGTTCCTGTTCGCGTTCACGCTCGCCGCGGGCGTGCTGGTGTTGTACGCCGCGCTCGCCGGCACGCGCGACGAGCGTATGCGAGAATCCGCGCTGCTGCGGGCACTCGGTGCGTCGCATCGTCAGGTGCGCGCGGTGCAGATCGCCGAGTTCGTCGCGGTCGGCGCGCTTGCCGGCCTGATGGCCGCGATCGGCGCGCAGGTGATCGGCTGGATTCTGGCCACGCGCGTGTTCCAGTTCTATCTGGACTTCAACCCGTGGCTGCTGCCGGCGGGAGTCGCGGCCGGCATCGCGTGTGCGGCGGTCGGCGGCTGGCTGAGCTTGCGGCATGTGTTGTCGCGTCCCGCGTTGCAATCGCTGCGCGACGCCTGATTATTTTCCGTTGATGAGTGGTTATGAGTGAGATCGACAACGAAGTCTCCGCGGCGCAGCCGACGGCCTTCGAACTGGTCGGCGGCGAAGCGCGCGTGCGCGAACTCGTCGACCGTTTTTACGACCTGATGGACCTTGAAGCAGAGTTCGCCGGCATTCGCGCGCTGCATCCCGAATCGATGGACGGTTCGCGCGACAAGCTGTTCTGGTTTCTGTGCGGATGGCTGGGCGGCCCCGATCATTACATCAGCCGCTTCGGGCATCCGCGGTTGCGCGCGCGGCATTTGCCGTTCGCGATTGCATCGAGCGAACGCGATCAGTGGCTGCGCTGCATGGCCTGGGCGATGGAAGACATCGGGCTTGACGAGCCGCTCAGAGAGCGCCTGCTTGGTTCGTTCTTTGAGACGGCCGACTGGATGCGCAACCGCAATGGTTGACGCTGAACGCGCGGCGCCGCCTCGCACGCCGGCGGATCTCGCCGCTTACAGCGCGCTCGATCCGCGAGCGCGCGAGGTGCTCGACTGCTGGTTCGGCGCGCCCGATGCGCCGGGCTTCGGCGAGGCGCGCAAGCAGTGGTTTTCCGCCGACGAATCGTTCGACGCAATGCTGCGCGAACGTTTCGGAACCCTTATCGATGCGGCGCGCGACTCGCGCCTCGACAGTTGGACGGCCACGCCGCTCGGCGCGCTTGCGCTCGTGATCGTGCTCGATCAGTTTTCGCGCAACTGCCATCGCGACACGGCGCGTGCGTTTGCCGCCGATCACAAAGCGTTGGAGATCGCGCAGCAGATGGTGGCGAGCGGCGCGGATCGGCAGTTGCCGAGCGCGCATCATCGCGCGTTTGCCTATCTGCCGTTCGAACACGACGAGGCGCCGGCGAGCCAGCGGGAGTCGCTGCATCTTTTTAAAGCGCTCGCCGGGGAGCCCGGTGGCGAGTCGTATTATTCGTTCGCGGTGAGGCATGCGGAGATCGTCGAGCGCTTTGGGCGCTTTCCGCATCGCAATGCGCTGCTTGGACGGGAATCGACGGCGGAGGAAATCGCGTTTTTGCGCGAGCCGGGATCGTCGTTTCAGTCGCGGCGGGCGAGGAAGCGGGCGCGCGGTAGTTAGCGGCGTGCCGCACAGCGCCGCCCGGCGTCTGGTTACCGACCGTCAACCGCAGCCGGCACCGTCGGCGTGCGCACAAAGACGCGCAACAACTCGTCGGTATCGCCGGGACGCGCGCCCGACCAGAATAGCCGCCAGTCGCCCGTCGGTTGAAGTGCGTTGTTGCGGCGGCTTTCGACGATCAGCCATGTGCACTCAGTCGTGCGCGGGTTCGCGGTCGGCTGATGCTCGATGTCCGTGTAGTAGTCGAGCATCGGCGCCTCGGATTCGCCGAGCCCGACGCTCGCCATGCAATCGCCGTCGTTCCATTGCGCGCTCAGCGCGGCGCCGAGGTTCTCGAACACCGAGCGGTAGCTTTTCGCGTAGTCGAGCCACGGCAGCAGCAGCGTGCTCACGAGTCCCCACGCGACGATCGCGCCCGCGCACCAGCTCAGCACACCGCGCCATTTGCCCGCGTACTTGAAGGCGGGCAGCAGCCATAGCCAGCCGAGCGTCATCAACAAGGCAGCCGCGATCAGCGCGGGTTTCATCGGCAATACCCAGTCGAGCGGCAGCCATCGGCCGAGCCGGTGCAGCGAAGCATGCGTGTTCGCCGGACTGCTCATGATCGACCACACGATCCACGCGAGCGCCGCCACGCTGCCGAACAGCACGCGGCTCGCCATGTCCCACACTACATGCAGACGCGGCGGCAGGCGCTCGACGCCCTGCATCGCCAGCAATGCGAGCGGCGCGATGAACGGCAGGATGTACAGCTCGCGGATCGTCGCCGAGCTTTGCAGCACGGCGAAGCCGACACCCGCGAAGATCGCCGGCAGCGCGACGCGCGGATCGCGCCAGCGCCGCCATGCGCCGCCGCCGAGCGCGGCCAGCGCAAGCGGTGCGACCGGAAATCCGACGCTTAGGACCGTGCGCAGCACGAACAGCCGGCTTTCGCTTTCGGAGCCGAGTTCGGCAACCGAGAAACCGAAAAAGCGGCCGACGTTGTTATCCCACAGCCACACCTTCAAGAGCGCCTCGGAGCGCAGATAGAAGCAGATCGGCCAGATTAGCGCGAACGGCGCGCAGACGAGCGCGGCGACGCCGAGCGCGGCGGCGAAACTGCGGCTGCGGCAAACTGGATAGAGCGCGAGCACCGCGCAGACGGTCGCGCCGAAAACCAGCGGCACGAACAGGCCCTTGGCGAGAAACGATACGCCGACGCCCGCGCCGAACATCGCCGCGCCGCTCAGAATCGCGTGCCGGCGCTCGCGTGCGGCGTGGGCGGAAAGGCGCTCTTGATGGCCGTCGTAACGAAGATGCGCGAGCACGAGTTCGAACAATCCGCAGAAGCCGATCGCCGCGCCGGCCATCAACGCGACATCGGTCATCATGTCGTGCACGTGCTTGACGACGACGAGCGTGCCGCCGAACAGCGCCAGCGTGCCGATCACGCGCAGGTCGAACCAGCTCGGCGCATTCACCGCGCGGCGCGCGACGCGGGCCGTGTAGTAGACCGTCAGGCCCGCGAACAGCGCACTCGCGAGCCGCGCCGCGTCGTGCAAGGGCAGGTAGCGGCCGAACATCCATGCGAGGCCCGCGGCCACCCAGTCGTAGACAGGCGGTTTTTCGACGAACGGCTGCCCGGCGTTGGTCGGCACGACGAGATCGCCGGTGTCGAGCATGTGCTGGACGATGCCGAACGTGTACGTCTCGTCCTGTTTCCAGGGATCGTGTCCCAGGGTGCCGGGCAGCAGCCACGCGCAGAGGATGGCGAGCGCGATCAGGTACGTTAGCGGGCGTGAGGCGCTGAGCGCGTGCCAGCGCGGGGCGCGGCTGTTGCCGTTGCTGTTGCTGTCGTTTGAGTGGTCCGCAGGCGGTGAGCCGATGGTGGGTTCGTTGCCTGCGGCGGGTGCGTGAGGTTTGGAGGGCTTGGCTGGTCGGGCTGGGGCCGCGGCCTCGGCGGTCAGGGCTTGGGCCGTATTGGGACTGTTTGCGGCAAGGTCGGCCGAGCGCGCATGCTCGGCACTGTCGATGAGACCGGCCATGTGCGCTTGCGGCGCGTTGTCGATGAGGCTGGCCATGTGCGCCTGCTGTGCGCTGTCGATGGCGCCGGTCATGTGCGCTTGCTGCGCGCTATCGATCAGGCCGGCCACGCGCGCTTGCGGCGCGCTATCGATCAGGCCGGCCACGCGCGCTTGCTGCGCGCTATCGACAACGCCGGCCGGCGCGGACACCGCTGCCGCGGCGTTCCCGTTGCGCCACGGTGCGGAAGGTTTTTCTTGCATGAAACGAATCTCTGGTCGCGGTGCGCGGCAGCATCGCGCGCACGATGTTCTGGCTTGCGTCGCACGAGGCCGCGCGATTCCCGCGATTGTAGTCTCCGATTATTACGACCGATTACACGTGCGACGGCGCACGGATGCGGCGATTGCGCCTGCCGTGGCGGTGGATATAGCGGGCAGTGGAAGCAACGCGAGGCTTATCTAGGAGCGCCGCGTGAGCCGACGGACGGAGAGCGGAAAGAGGGCGGAAGGGATGAGGAAGGAGCGCTTAACGGAGGCGGAGAAAAGCCGGATGCATTGCAGAAAGAGCGCCGAAGTAAGGCGAAAAAAAACCGGAAAGATTGCAACGAAACGCGGAAGAAATGCGGAACGAAGGCGAAAGAACGAAGGCGAAAGAACGAACGCGAAAGAACGAAGGCGAAAGAACGAAGGCGAAAGAACGAACGCCGAACAACAGCAGACCAACCCCCGCCGCCTAACGCCCCCCAGCGACATCCACAAGCGCCCCAGTGACATACGACGCGGCGTCACTCAACAACCACACGATGGTCTCAGCCACTTCGTCAGCCCGGCCCGGACGGCCCAATGGCGTCGCCGCGCCGAGTTGCGCCGCACGCTCGGGCTTGCCGCCGCTCGCGTGGATTTCGGTATCGATGAGACCAGGCCGCACTGCATTGACACGCACGCCGCGCGGCCCGAGTTCCTTCGCGAGGCCGAGCGTCATCGTATCGACTGCGCCTTTGGAGCCTGCGTAGTCGACGTATTCGTTGGGCGAACCCAAACGCGCCGCCGCCGACGACACATTCACGATCACGCCGCCCACGCCGCCGCGATCCGTCGACATGCGCCGCGCGGCTTCGCGCGCGCACAGATAGGCGCCGAGCACGTTGACGTCGAACATGCGCGTGAGGCGCGCGAGATCCATGTCGGCAAGCGGCATGGACGGCGCGACGATACCCGCGTTGTTGACGAGCGCGTCGAGCCGGCCGAATTTCTGCACGACCGCGTCGAACATGGCGATGACGTCGGCTTCGTTTGCGACGTCGCCGGCAATCGGCAGCGCGCGTCCGCCGGCTCGCTCGACTTCAGCGACGGTTTCCTCGGCGGCCGCGAGATTCCGCGCGTAGTTCACGCCCACCGACCAGCCGCGCGCGCCGAGCAAGCGCGCGGTCGCGCGGCCGATGCCGCGGCTGCCGCCAGTGATGAGAACGGTTTGAGTCATCGCAACCTCGACATGCAAAGCAGAGTGAGCGCTGGAAACGCAGCGGGAAAAAACGCAGCGGGAAAAACCCAACGAAAAGCAAGGCAGAAAGCGAAGCCAAAAAACGAGAGCAAAGCGGAGAACGCACGGAGAAACCCGCGGCGCTCTCAGCCGCAGCCGCAGCCGCAGCAACCGCCCCCGCTCAAACCGCTTCCCGCTTAACCGCCCACTTATCCGCAACCGGCGGCTGATACCGTTGCAGCTTGCCGATCAGCGTGGCCGCATCGGAGTCGATCTGCAGGATATCGACATACGTCTGCCGCATGAAGCCTTCGTCCACGGTGTGCTGCAAGAGCTTCATCAAAGGATCGTAAAAGCCGTCGATATTGAGCAGCGCCACCGGTTTGTGGTGGTAGCCGAGCTGCGCCCACGTGTAGACCTCGAAGAACTCTTCGAGCGTGCCCGCGCCGCCCGGCATCGCGACAAACGCATCCGAGAGATCGGCCATCATCTTCTTGCGATGATGCATGTCGGGCACGACGTGCAACTCCGTCAGGCCGTTATGACCGACTTCCTTGTTGACCAGCAGCTCGGGAATCACGCCGATCGCGCGGCCGCCTTCGGCCATCACCGTGTCGGCGATCACGCCCATCAGCCCGACCTTGCCGCCGCCATACACAAGCGCCAGGTCGGCTTCGACCAGCGCGCGGCCGAACGCACGCGCGGCCTCCGCATACAACGGTTTGGCTCCATTCGCGGAGCCGCAATACACACACACCGACTTCATGAAAAACGTCCTATTCGTTGCGAGGCGCGGCGCCTTCCTTCGGCGGCAGATAGTCGTAGAACTCGCGTTTCTCGAGCTTGCCCGATACGAGATCGTCGAAAATTTGCCGTGAGCGGCCGCGCAGATAAGGCGCCATCAACGACACGATCTGCACGCTCACCTGATGCAGTTCCGCGCGAATCGTCTCCTGCTCGTTGTATTTGCGCGGATTCATCACGAACTGATACGACAGCCAGTACGTTGCGATCACACCGATGTTCGTGGCGATCACCTGCAACTCGTCCGGCGTGGCGACCATTTCGCCGTCGGCCACGAGCTGATCGCAGAACTGGCTCGCAAAGCGCACCTTATGGCTGATGATCTGCTTGAAGTGCGTTTCGAGCGTGCGGTTGCGTGCGAGCAGATCGTTCAGATCGCGATACAGGAAGCGGTAGCGCCACGTGAAATCGACCATGTACTGCAGATAGGACCACATTTCGTCGATGGTCGCGCGATGGTCGTCGGGAAAACGCAGACGCTTTTCGATCTCCTGCTCGAACTGGCTGAAGATGCTGTTGATGATGTCGTCTTTGTTGCGGAAGTGGTAGTACAGGTTGCCTGGACTGATTTCCATTTCCTCGGCGATCGTCGTCGTCGTGACGTTCGGCTCGCCGATTTCGTTGAACAGTTTCAACGACAGTTCGAGTATCCGTTCGCGCGTGCGGCGGGGAGGTTTGGCTTCCATGTCGTCCGGCCCTGGTTACGCCGGGTTGGGCGCGCGGCGGCGTGCCGCTGCTGTAGGTCCACCCGGACGCGGTTGCTGTTTTTTAAGACTGCCGGACGATTATAAACCGAGCGTTCGAATCTCTAGCGGGTACTCAGGGTTTCCATGAGCTTCACAGCCACGCTTTTACCCAATCAACGCCGAGCGGGCCGACGATCAGCCCCCACGTCATCACGCACATGCCGAGCGCGACCATCACCGCGGCGCTGCCCAGGTCTTTCGCACGGCGCGACAGCTCGTGCCGCTCGAGCGAGATACGGTCGATGGCCGCTTCCACGCTCGAATTCAGCAGTTCGACAATCAGCACGAGCAGCACCGAGCCGAGCAGCAACACGCGCGAGACGGGCTCAACCGGAACCAGCACGCCGCACGGCAGCAGAATCGCGGCCAGCGTCAGCTCCTGACGAAACGCGCTTTCCTCGCGGATCGCCACGCGAAAACCCGCGAGCGAGTTTTTCATCGCGTGCCACGCGCGGGTGAGGCCGCGATTGCCCTTGTACGGATTGAACGGCAGCGGCGCGAGCGGATCGTCGGGGCTGAGCGGCTCGTGTTGGATCTCGGCTGCGGCGTGTGAGCCGTGCCGGTTGATGCCGGCGTTTTCGTCGCCTTCGCCGTCAAGGCGGCCGTGGCGAGCGTGGCCTTCGTGGCCGCTCATGCGATGGGCTTCTGCATGGTTCATGACGGCGGACTCGCTAATGCTATCGAACGGCTCGACGCTCGCGGCTTCGTGGTCGTCGCGGTCATCATGGTTGACGCGAGCGTCGTGAGCATCGCTGCCGGCGTGCGCGGCGCGCAGCGCGCCGTTCACGGACGCGCGGCTTGCAGGAGAAGATCGGCTTCGCATGGACAACCCGGCGCGCCGCGTCACGCGGCTGCGCTTTCCTCGCGATACGACGCGCGCGGCAACGGCTTTAGATGCGCGGCGAACTGCTCGGAGGCCGCGGCCCACGAGAAGCGCTCGGCCCACGCGCGTGCATGCGCGCGGTCGATTTTCAGCGCTTCGAGACAGGCTTCGCGCAGGTCTTCGTCCATCGCGCCGGCGCCGCCGTCGCCGAGCACGTCGATCGGGCCGGTGACCGGATACGCCGCTACCGGCGTGCCGCAGGCGAGCGCCTCGAGCAGCACGAGACCGAACGTGTCGGTGCGGCTCGGGAACACGAATACATCGGCTGCCGCGTAGACTTTTGCGAGTTCAGCCTGCGAGAGCACGCCGAGATAATTCGCTTGCGGATAGCGCGACTTCAGTTCCGCGAGCGCGGGGCCTTCGCCGGCGACCCACTTCGAGCCCGGCAAATCGAGCTTCAAGAATGCCTCGACGTTTTTCTCGACGGCCACACGCCCCACATACAGAAAGATCGGCCGCGCGGTGTTGAGCACCTTCGAGTCCATCGGATGAAAAATCTCGAGATCGACGCCGCGTGTCCACAGCACGACGTTCGTGAAGCCGAATTTCTCGAGGTCGTTCCTGACCACGGGCGTCGGCGCCATCACCGCGAGCGACGGCTTGTGGAACCAGTGCAGGAACTTGTACGTCGCGGCGAGCGGAATGCCGAAGCGCGCCTGCACATACTCGGGAAAGCGCGTGTGATAAGCGGTCGTGAACGGCAGCTTGTGCTGGATCGCGTAGGCGCGCGCGGCCATGCCGAGCGGACCTTCGGTGGCGATATGCAGCGCGTCCGGTTCGAACTCGCCGATACGCTGACGCAGCTTGCGGCGCGGCATCAGCGACAACCGGATCTCCGGATACGTCGGGCACGGAATCGTCCTGAATTCGAGCGGCGTCAGCAGATCGACGCGATGGCCGAGTTCGGTCAGCTCGCGCGTGGTGTTCTTGAGCGTGCGCACGACGCCGTTGACCTGCGGTTCCCATGCGTCGGTGACGATCATGATCTTCATCGGTTTGCTCCTCGGATGGTTCGTCGATTCGGCCCAGCGGACTGGAGAGCGGCGTTGCGTCAGGCGGTCGCCCGGGCTTTTTGCACGCCGGCTTGCGGGCTGCGCATCGCGGTCCAGTAGATCACCTTGAGTTCGCCTTCATAGGTTTCGACGAGCGCCGACAGGCTTTCGACCCAGTCGCCGTCGTTGCAATACAGCACGCCGTCGATGTCGCGAATCTCGGCTTTGTGGATGTGTCCGCAGACCACGCCGTCGCAGCCGCGGCGGCGCGCTTCGTCGGTCATCACACGTTCGAACGACGAGATGAAGTTCACCGCGTTCTTGACCTGGTGCTTCAGGTATTGCGACAGCGACCAGTATGGAAAGCCGAGCCGGCTGCGGATCCGGTTGAACCAGCGGTTCAGGATCAGGATCATCGTGTAGAGCGTGTCGCCGAGATACGCGAGCCATTTCGCGTGCTGGATCACGCCGTCGAACAGATCGCCGTGGACGATCCACAGGCGCTTGCCGGCGAGCGTCGTGTGAAACGCCTCGCCGCGCACGTGGATGTCGCCGAACGCGAGGTCGCAGAACTGACGCGCGGCTTCGTCGTGATTGCCGGGCACGTAGATCACTTGCGTGCCTTTGCGCGCCTTGCGCAGCACCTTCTGCACGACGTCGTTGTGCGCCTGCGGCCAGTACCAGCCTTTTTTCAACTGCCAGCCGTCGATGATGTCGCCCACCAGATAGAGGTATTCCGACTCGTTATGGCGCAGGAAGTCGAGCAGATACGGCGCCTGGCAGCCGCTCGAGCCGAGGTGGATGTCCGACAGCCAGATCGTGCGGTAGCGGTGCGGCTCGGCGTGCTCGTCGTCGTGTTGCGGCGTCTCGGTGTCGATCGGCTGGGGCACGGCGGGCAGCGCAAAGCCGTGGCTCGGGCTGGATTCCGGACGGAACGCGACAGGGTCGACGCTCGGGCCGGTCTGGCGGAACAGGGAAGTCGCGGACGTTTTGGAGTCCATGGCTCACGCGTCGAGTTGCAGTGCCCGTATTGGGCCTACCACGCGTGACGGTGCCGTGACAGTCACGAGAAGTTCTTATTACTGCGGGAGCGATGGGAGGTGAGGCGATGTGATGCGAGATGAGGCGATAGCGAAGCGTTTGCTTCGCGTGGTGGATGCGCGGTTCGGTGCGCCGTTGACTGCGCGACGCGCGGCTCGCAATGTCTAGCGCGCGACTTCGATCACGCGCGTGCCGGCGAGCCGGTCATGCAGAAACTGGCGGCTCGCGCCGAGGCGCCCCGTGGCCGCCCACAGTACGAACCAGATTCCGGCGATCGCAAGAGTTTGCGGTAAGCGCAACCCGAGCAGCGGATGAAGCGCGAGCGGCGGCAGAAACCATAGCCACGCCAGCAGATAGCGGCCGACGGCGCGCCACGCGGAGAGCGGCGCGCCATTCGCTGTGACGACGCGCAGGCGCCAGGTTTTCATCGGCAGCGTCTGGCCGCCGTGGGTCCAGAACCAGACGAAATACAGGCCGACGACGAGCCCGATCCACGCCGCCATCACGTTGTGATGCGTGAGCCCGTTGCGCTGCTGCGTGAGCGTGCTGAACAGATACCCCGCGATAAACACGACGCCGAACAGCAGCAGCGCTTCGTAAAGCAGCGCGGCGAGGCGGCGGCGAACGCTCGGGGAATTGCCTGGTGAAGTGGACACGGCAACGGGCGAACTCGCGCTGGACGCGGTGCCCGAGTCGGGATTGACGGTGGCGGAAGTGGCGCGCGACTCGGACACGGGCAGCGCCGCTTACGAACCGTTGAAGATGGACGGCGCTTCCGCCGGCGAAACCGGCAGCGGCGTGGCCGGCACGAAGCTGCCGGCCGCCGGAATGCCCGGCAGCGACGCCGGGCTCGGCAACGACGCGGCCGCAGCGGCCGCGCTGGCCGACGGCGTGCCGCTCGCGGCGCGCTCACGTGCATTCACCAGCCGGTCGAGTCCCTTGATCTCGCTGCGGCCCGACGGCGGCGCGCTGACCACGCTCGGACGCCGCTTATGCTCACTTGCGGCGAGCCGCTGCTTCTGTTCCTCGGGCAGTTCCTGATACGCCTTCCACGCGTTCTGACGCGCTTCGCGCGGCAACTGCTTCGAGACCTGATAGTTCTCGCGCGCAACGCGCCGCTGATCGGGCGTCATGCGGACCCATTCGGTCATCCGGTCGTGCAGGCGTTTTTGTGCTTCGGGCGACAGCTTCGAGTAACGCGACGCGATTTTCAGCCACTTGCGCTTGCGCTCGTCGCTGAACGAATCCCACTGCGCCTCGAACGGCGCGAGCGCGATATGTTCGGCCGCGCTCAGGCGCGACCAGGCCATCGGGCTTTTACTGCCGGGCAGGCTCGGCAATTCGACGCCGAGCGTGGGTGCGGGCGCGGGCGCCGCGCCGTTGCTGTTCGCAACGGGCGCGCCGGCGGGCGAGGGGCTCGGGTAGAAGCGCGGATACGTGGCGGCAAACGACACGAGCGCCGCTATCGCACATCCGAAAACAACGGCCAGACCGCGCTTGTAGCTCACCCGAACGATCTCCCGCTCAGTGGGCGCGCGAAAGATACGCGTTGAAGCCGTGGTCGAGATAGGCATTGAGCGGCAGGTCGTCGCTTAACATGGCGGCATCGATATCGGCGAGTTCGGCCGTGCGTTGCTGGTCTTCCCAGTAGGCAATGCCGACGAGGCTCACGACCAGCGCGGCGAGCGGCCACGCCAGCGCGAAGCGGCGCAGCGGCGAACGGCGGCGCTCTGGGCGTTGTTCATCCGGCAGACCGGACGGCACGCCCGCGAACGACGGGACGAACACCGGCGCGGCGGCGGTTTCGGGCTTCTTGCGGGCAAGCGCGGCACGGCGGGCGGCGGCCAGCCGGTCGACGGCGGCGGACGGAATGCCGGCCGCGTTTTCGTCGAGCGCGCGGCGCACCTGGCGGGCGAACTCAAGTTCTTTTGTTTCGAGGGAGCTCATAGCGTGATTCCTTTGGCCTTGAGCGCTTGCGCCAGCGTGTGGGTGGCCCGCGAGCAGTGCGTCTTCACACTGCCTTCGGAGCAGCCCATGGCGGCGGCAGTCTCGGCGACATCCATATCTTCCCAATAACGCATGAGAAACGCCTCCCGTTGACGTGCCGGCAACTTTTGGATCTCGTCGTCGATCATTTGCAAGACCTGTTCGCGCTCGAGTTTCTGCTCGTTGCTCTCGGCGCCGGCCGAGCCTTGCTGCGCCTCGAAGGTTTCGAGCGGATCGAATTCGTCGTCGTCGGCATTACCGAACGACGAAAACAGGCTCACCCACGTATTGCGCACTTTCGCACGACGGAAATAGTCGTGCATCGCATTCTGCAGAATACGCTGAAACAGCAGCGGAAGCTCGGCCGCGGGACGGTCGCCGTATTTTTCGGCGAGCTTGATCATCGCGTCCTGCACGATATCCAGCGAGGCGTCGTCGTCCCGCACGGCGTAGACCGTCTGCTTGAATGCGCGCCTTTCGACGCCCGCCAGAAAGTCGGCGAGTTCCTTGTCTGATGCCATCCGTTTGGGGGTCGGCGCAGCGAGCGTGCGCGTAATCGGTCGAAAAATGTCGTAAAACCCGCGGATGCTAACAAATTTTTGCGCGAGCAGGGGCGAAACGTGGGACCGCCGCTGTCGTCGCGAGGCGGCGCGTCGGTCATTAAAGGGCGTCCCGGCGGGCGTTGGGGCAATATTTGCTTGACCGCGCGGACGTCTGCCGCTATCGTCGCTGGTTCGCAATATAAGTGACTTGTCTCATTGAGGTGTGGCCCAAGAAGCTCACCTGTCAACTGGACGCGCCGCTTGAACCCGAGCCACAAGCCCGGCAGAGAGCACCCGATCAATTTTTTGCCGAAAATTCGAAAGGTGAATCAAATGAATATGCCCAGCGCGGAATTCTCCACGTCGGATACCACTCCACAACACGAAGCTGACTCTATCGGCGCCACCGTGCTCATGAAGGCACTGGCCGACGAAGACGTCGAATTTGTTTGGGGCTATCCCGGCGGCTCGGTACTCTACATTTACGACGAGCTGTACAAGCAGGACAAGTTCGAGCACATCCTCGTGCGCCACGAACAGGCCGCGGTTCACGCCGCCGACGCGTATGCGCGTTCCACCGGCAAGGTCGGTGTGTGCCTCGTGACCTCCGGCCCCGGCGTCACCAATGCGGTGACCGGCATCGCCACCGCCTATATGGATTCGATCCCGATGGTCGTGATCAGCGGCCAGGTGCCGACTGCCGCGATCGGCCAGGATGCGTTCCAGGAGTGCGATACGGTCGGCATCACGCGTCCTTGCGTGAAGCACAACTTCCTCGTGAAGGACGTGCGCGACCTCGCCGCCACCGTCAAGAAAGCTTTCTATATTGCCCGTACCGGCCGTCCCGGCCCGGTGCTGATCGACATTCCGAAAGACGTGTCGAAAGCGCCTTGCCAGTACGAGCCGCTCAAGAGCGTGTCGCTGCGCTCGTACAACCCGGTCACGAAGGGCCACTCCGGTCAGATTCGCAAGGCCGTGTCGCTGCTGCTGTCGGCGAAGCGCCCGTACATCTACACTGGCGGCGGCATCATTCTCGCGGACGCATCGCGTGAGTTGAACCAGTTCGCCGATCTGCTCGGCTATCCGGTCACCAACACGCTGATGGGTCTGGGCGGCTACCGCGCGAGCGACAAGAAATTCCTCGGCATGCTCGGCATGCACGGCACGTACGAAGCCAACATGGCCATGCAGCACTGCGACGTGCTGATCGCCATCGGCGCGCGCTTCGACGACCGTGTGATCGGCGACCCGGCGCACTTCGCGTCGCGTCCGCGCAAGATCATCCATATCGACATCGATCCTTCTTCCATTTCCAAGCGCGTCAAGGTCGACATTCCTATCGTCGGCGACGTGAAGGAAGTGTTGAAGGAACTGATCGAGCAGTTGCAAACAGCCGAGCATGGCCCGGATACCGCGGCGCTCGCCGACTGGTGGAAGGACATCGAAGCCTGGCGCGCGAAAGACTGCCTGAAGTTCGACCGCAAGAGCGACATCATCAAGCCGCAGTACGTGGTGGAAAAGGCGTGGGAGTTGACCGACGGCAACGCGTTCGTCTGCTCCGACGTCGGCCAGCATCAGATGTGGGCGGCGCAGTTCTATCGCTTCAACAAGCCGCGCCGCTGGATCAACTCGGGCGGCCTGGGCACGATGGGCTTCGGCCTGCCGGCGGCGATGGGCGTGAAGATGGCGCACCCGGACGACGACGTGCTGTGCATCACGGGCGAAGGCTCCATTCAGATGTGCATTCAGGAGCTGTCCACCTGCAAGCAGTACGCGACGCCCGTGAAGATCATCTCGCTGAATAACCGCTATCTGGGCATGGTGCGCCAGTGGCAGCAGATCGAGTACAGCAAGCGCTATTCGCATTCGTACATGGACGCGCTGCCCGATTTCGTGAAGCTCGCCGAAGCGTACGGTCACGTGGGCATGCGTATCGAACGCACGGCCGACGTCGAGCCGGCGCTCAAGGAAGCGCTGCGCCTGAAAGATCGCACCGTGTTTCTCGACTTCCAGACCGACCCCACCGAAAACGTCTGGCCGATGGTCCAGGCCGGCAAGGGCATCACCGAGATGCTCATGGGTTCGGAAGATCTATAACGACGGTTTGTAGCGCCGGCTTCGTCACGAACGTCTCAAAAAGACGCAGTCGACGAGCGGCGCTGACTGTCGCAGACATCGACAAACATCTGGAGAAGCGATCATGAGACACATATTTCCGTCTGCTCGAAAACGAACCGGGCGCGTTGTCGCGCGTCGTCGGTCTCTCTCGGCACGCGGCTACAACATCGAAACCTTGACGGTGGCTCCGACCGAAGACCGTTCGCTGTCGCGCATGACCATCGTCTCCATTGGCTCGGACGACGTGATCGAACAGATCACGAAGCATCTGAACCGCCTGATCGAGGTGGTGAAAGTGGTCGACCTTACCGAGGGCGCCCACATCGAGCGCGAGCTGATGCTGATCAAGGTGAGGGCGGTCGGCAAGGAACGTGAAGAGATGAAGCGGATGTCGGATATTTTCCGCGGCCGCATCATCGACGTCACCGAAAAGACCTACACGATCGAACTGACGGGCGCGAGCGACAAGCTCGACGCCTTCATCGAAGGACTCGACTCCACGGCAATTCTCGAAACGGTCCGCACGGGCAGTTCGGGCATCGGCCGCGGCGAGCGCATTCTGAAGGTGTAACGCGCAGCGTCCGATCCTGGCCGGTGGCGCTCATCACTATCCGGCCTTGCAGCACAACATTCGCAGTATCTGAATCTCTCGAATCATCGAATTTAGCCAAGGAACCGACATGAAAGTTTTCTACGACAAGGACGCCGATCTCTCCCTCATCAAGGGCAAGCAGGTCACCATCATCGGCTATGGCTCGCAAGGCCATGCGCACGCGCTGAATCTGAAGGAAAGCGGCGTGAACATCACGGTCGGTCTGCGCAAGGGCGGCGCATCGTGGAGCAAGGCTGAGAATGCCGGCCTGCAAGTGAAGGAAGTGGCGGAAGCCGTGAAGGGCGCGGACGTCGTCATGATGCTGCTGCCCGACGAGCAGATCGCAGAAGTCTACGCAAAGGAAGTGCACGCAAACGCCAAGCAAGGCGCTGCGCTGGCATTCGCGCACGGCTTTAACGTGCACTACGGCCAGGTGATTCCGCGCGCCGACCTCGACGTCATCATGATCGCGCCGAAGGCGCCGGGCCACACGGTTCGCGGCACCTACTCGCAAGGCGGCGGCGTGCCCCACCTGATCGCGGTTGCGCAGGACAAGTCGGGCGCAGCACGTGACATCGCGCTGTCGTATGCGGCGGCGAACGGCGGCGGCCGTGCCGGCATCATCGAAACGAACTTCCGCGAAGAAACGGAAACCGACCTGTTCGGCGAACAGGCCGTGCTGTGCGGCGGTACGGTCGACCTGATCAAGGCCGGCTTCGAAACGCTGGTGGAAGCGGGCTACGCGCCGGAAATGGCGTACTTCGAATGCCTGCACGAACTGAAGCTCATCGTCGACCTGATCTACGAAGGCGGCATCGCGAACATGAACTACTCGATCTCGAACAACGCCGAATACGGCGAGTACGTGACGGGTCCGCGCATCGTGACGGCTGAAACGAAGAAGGCGATGAAGGCCGTGCTGACCGACATCCAGACGGGCGAGTACGCGAAGAGCTTCATCATCGAAAACAAGGCCGGCGCACCGACGCTGCAATCGCGCCGCCGTCTGACGGCCGAGCACCAGATCGAGCAGGTCGGCTCGAAGCTGCGCGCCATGATGCCGTGGATCGCGAAGAACAAGCTGGTCGACCAGTCGAAGAACTAAGAAGTCCGTTTTATCGCCTGAAACCGGCGCGGCGCACCGCCGCATGCGCCGGTCATGCAAAAAGCCGCCCGAGGGTGCTGAACCCCGGGCGGCTTTTGCTATCCTACGGTTTTACAAAAATATCGAAGCCATCCATGAATTACCCACATCCGATCATCGCGCGAGAAGGCTGGCCGTTTATCGCCATCGCGGCCGTTGTTGCCTTACTGGTTCACGCTTTCGCGGGGTTCGGCTTTGCTTGGATCTTCTGGCTGATCCTGATCTTCGTCGTGCAGTTCTTCCGCGACCCGGCGCGCCCGATTCCGACTCAGGCGAATGCCGTGCTGTGTCCCGCGGACGGCCGCATCGTCGCAGTGGAAACCGCACACGATCCGTATGCCAATCGTGAAGCGCTGAAAATCAGCGTGTTCATGAACGTATTCAACGTGCATTCGCAGCGCTCGCCCGTGGACGGCGCGATCTCGAAGGTCGAATATTTCCCCGGCGCGTATCTGAACGCCGCGGTGGACAAGGCCTCGCTCGAAAACGAGCGCAATGCAATCGTGATCGAAATGGCCGGCGGGCAAACGGTGACGTCCGTGCAGATTGCCGGTTTGATCGCGCGGCGTATTCTTTGCTACGTCCGTGCAGGCGAGCCGCTTACGCGCGGTCAACGGTATGGCTTTATCCGCTTCGGCTCGCGTGTCGACGTTTATTTGCCGGTGGGCAGCCGTCCGCGTGTGTCGATCGGCGAGAAGGTGTCGGCGTCGTCCACGATTCTCGCTGACCTGTAAAGCGGCACAAAGGAGATTGTCCGAATGGCCGCATTCAAACCGCGCCGACCGCGCAACAGTGGACCGCTGCCGCGTCCGTTCCGTCGCAACAAGCCGATTGTCGCGGAGTCGCCGGCCGTGGACAGCCGGCGCGCGCAGCGTCAGCAATTCCTGAGGAAGCGCGGCATTTATCTGCTGCCGAACGCGTTCACCACGGCCGCGCTGTTCTGCGGTTTCTTCGCCGTCGTGCAGGCCATGAACGTGCGCTTCGAAATCGCGGCGATCGCGATCTTCG
This sequence comes from Paraburkholderia graminis C4D1M, assembly GCF_000172415.1. Taxonomy (GTDB): domain Bacteria; phylum Pseudomonadota; class Gammaproteobacteria; order Burkholderiales; family Burkholderiaceae; genus Paraburkholderia; species Paraburkholderia graminis. Next base: position 12,135 of record NZ_ABLD01000004.1, on the reverse strand, counting down.
TGGCCATGGTGCTCGACGGCATGGACGGCCGCGTCGCCCGTATGACGCATACGCAAAGCGCATTCGGCGAGCAGTTCGACAGTCTGTCCGACATGGTGTCGTTCGGCGTCGCGCCGGCGCTCGTCATGTATGAATGGATTCTGAAAGACCTCGGCCGATGGGGCTGGCTCGCGGCGTTCGTCTATTGCTCGGGCGCGGCGTTGCGCCTCGCGCGCTTCAACACGAACATCGGCGTGGTCGACAAGCGGTTCTTCCAGGGCATGCCGAGCCCGGCGGCGGCGGCGCTGATCGCGGGCTTCGTGTGGCTCGCCACCGACAACCGCGTGCCGCTCAAACTCGTCTGGCTGCCGTGGGTCGCGTTCGTGCTGACCATTTACGCGGGCGTGACCATGGTGTCGAACGCGCCGTTCTATAGCGGCAAGGCGCTCGACGTGCGGCATCGCGTGCCGTTCGGCGTGATTCTGCTCGTGGTGGTCGCGTTCGTGCTGGTTTCGTCCGATCCGCCGCTGATGCTGTTCGGCCTGTTCGTGCTGTACGGTTTGTCGGGGTATGTGTTCTGGGGTTACCAGGTGCTGCGTGGCCGGGGCAATCCCGCTCGTTCGGTCGCGCACGACAGGTAGCGCGCTGCCTCGCGCGCTTGTCGCTCGAAGCTTGTGCTGCATGAGAGAACGGCGTCCTTCGGGGCGCCGTTTGTTCTTTGGCAAGCCACCATTGCGATGCTGTCCGCGGACACCGGCGAGGCGCTTGCCAGCCGCGCCTGGCGTGAATTGCACGGCGGGTGGAATGCCGCTATAGTCGTTGGATGACTGTGCCGGCGATGCTTTCTTCCGCAGCAACGGCGCGAGGCCAGGCAGTAGTTCGGCGAATGGCAGTGCAGTGCGCGCCGAGCGTAATGCAAGCCGCAGTTTGAATCGCAGAATAAAGTCAGCTAACCGTGCGTGCGCCGTGTGTCGACGCGCCAACCGCTAGAGTCGCGGCTCGCGGTCTGCGGTCCGGTCGAGTGCCTCGGAGCGCTAACGGCGACCGCATCCATTCCAATATCCGACTCCCACAATCGAACGACTCCGCAGGAGACTCCTCATGTCCGACAAACTGATCATATTCGACACTACGCTGCGTGACGGCGAACAATCGCCTGGCGCATCGATGACGAAAGAAGAAAAAATCCGCATCGCCAAGCAACTCGAGCGGATGAAAGTGGATGTGATCGAGGCAGGCTTCGCGGCGAGTTCGAACGGCGACTTCGACTCGATCCAGACCATCGCCGGGTTGATCAAGGAGAGCACCGTCTGCTCGCTCGCCCGCGCGAACGACAAGGACATCCAGCGCGCAGCCGACGCGCTCAAGCCCGCCGAGCGTTTCCGCATTCACACGTTTATCGCGACGTCGCCGTTGCACATGGAAAAGAAGCTGCGCATGACGCCCGACCAGGTGTTCGAGCAAGCGAAGCTTGCCGTGCGCTTCGCACGCAAATTCACGGACGACGTGGAGTTTTCGCCGGAAGACGGCAGCCGCTCGGACATGGACTTCCTGTGCCGCGTGCTCGAAGCGGTGATTGCGGAAGGCGCAACCACCATCAATATCGCCGATACCGTCGGCTACGGCGTGCCGGAGCTGTACGGCAATCTCGTGAAGACGCTGCGCGAGCGCATTCCGAACTCGCACAAGGCGGTGTTCTCGGTGCATTGTCATAACGACCTCGGCATGGCGGTTGCCAATTCGCTCGCGGGCGTGCAGATCGGCGGCGCGCGTCAGGTCGAGTGCACGATCAATGGTCTCGGCGAGCGGGCGGGCAATACGTCGCTCGAGGAAATCGTGATGGCCGTGAAAACGCGCAAGGATTATTTCGGGCTCGAACTCGGCCTCGATACGACGCAGATCGTGCCGGCTTCCAAGCTGGTGTCGCAAATCACCGGTTTCGTCGTGCAGCCGAACAAGGCCGTGGTCGGCGCAAACGCGTTCGCGCACGCGTCGGGCATCCACCAGGACGGCGTGCTGAAGGCGCGCGACACCTACGAAATCATGCGCGCGGAAGACGTGGGCTGGAGTGCGAACAAGATCGTGCTCGGCAAATTGTCGGGCCGCAATGCGTTCAAGCAGCGTCTGCAGGAACTGGGTATCGCGCTCGACAGCGAATCTGAACTCAACACGGCATTCGCACGCTTCAAGGAACTCGCCGACCGCAAGTCGGAGATTTTCGACGAGGACATCATTGCGATCGTCACCGAGGAATCGGCTGCGGCGCAGCAGAAAGAGCACTACAAGTTCGTGTCGCTGTCGCAGCATTCGGAGACCGGCGAGCAGCCGCACGCGAAAATCGTGTTCGCGGTGGACGGCAAGGAGATCACCGGCGAGGCGCGCGGCAACGGTCCCGTGGATGCCACGCTCAACGCAATCGAAACCGAAGTCGGCAGCGGTTCGGAGTTGCTGCTTTACTCGGTGAACGCGATCACCACCGGCACGCAGGCGCAGGGCGAAGTGACGGTGCGGCTTTCGAAGAGCGGGCGTATCGTCAATGGCGTCGGCACCGATCCGGACATCGTGGCTGCGTCGGCGAAGGCGTATATCTCGGCGCTCAACAAACTGCATTCGAACTCGGACAAGCTGAATCCGCAGCGGTCGGAGTGAGCTCGCACAGAGTGCTTGTCGATAGATAGAAAGATGAAGCCCCGCGCCTTCAATGGCGCGGGGCTTTTTTAATGCGGCGTGCGCATGCAGCTCGCACGCCGCGGTCTCCCCACGTTACTCCGTGGCCGGGCGCCGCATCGACCAGCCGCGCGCCGCGCGTGCCTGCGTGCGCACCTGATGCCGCACTTCGACGGAAATGCCGCGGCGAGGCGCATCCTCGACGAAGCTGTCGAGCAGTTCACGCACGTCGTGATCGACGAAATCCGCGCGCGTCGCATCGACGATCAGCGTGGCGCCGTCGGGAATCTGCTGCAGGTAGTGTTTGAGCGGCACCTTGCCGAGAAACGACACGTCCTTGCGAAACGACAGCAGAAAATGATCGCCGTGTTGCGCGAGCACGATAGGGCGGCGCAGATTCGCATACAGCGCGAGCAGCACGCTGCACAGAATGCCGAGCACGATGCCGATCAGCAGGTCGGTCGCGAGCACGCCGACCAGCGTGACGATAAACGGTGCGAAGGGCGCGAACCCTTGCTTCGCGACCGCGACGAACAGCGACGGCTTGGCGAGCTTCACGCCCGTGAAAATAAGAATGGCCGCGAGACAGGCGAGCGGAATCAGGTTGATGACGCTCGTCAACGCAAACACGCTGACCAGCAGCAGTACGCCGTGAATGATCGCCGACAGGCGGCTTTGCGCGCCGGCATGCACGTTCGCGGAACTGCGCACGATCACTGCGGTGATCGGCAGTCCGCCGATCGCGCCGGCAATCAGATTGCCCACGCCTTGTGCCTTCAACTCGCGATCCGGCGGCGCGGGACGGCGTTCGGGATCGATCTGCTCGACCGCCTCGAGGCTCAGCAAGGTTTCGAGACTGGCGACGATGGCGAGCGTGATTGCAACGCGCCACACGTCCGGATTGACGAGCTGCGCGAAATGCGGCCCGAAATCGGCCCACTCGAGCGCGACGCTCAACGCCGCGAACGATTCGAGCGACGGCAACGCCACGCGATGCTCGGCGGCCGGCGCGAGCGATGGCGCGAGCATCGTCAGCAGCAACGTCGCGCCGATCCCGAGCAGGACGACCGCAAGCGGCGCGGGCACGATGCGCACCAGCGCGAAGCGGCGCATCGGCCGTGTTTCCCAGGCCATCAGGATCGCGAGCGACAGCAGCGTGATCACGCACGCGACCAGCGACACCGCGCCGAACGGCGCCATGATCGTGCCGCCTGCTGGCGCGGCGCCCGGCGCTTGGCCGTTGACGAGCCCAAGCGCGAGCGGGAACTGCTTGACGATCAGCAGGATACCGATCGCGGCAAGCATGCCCTTGATGACCGGCGACGGCACATACGCGGCAAAGCGCCCCGCCTTGAGCACGCCGAAGCCGAACTGGATCGCGCCGGACAACAGCACGGCCGCGAGGAACGCGGAAAAGCTGCCGAGCTGCGCGATTCCGTCGACGACGATCACGACAAGACCCGCCGCCGGTCCGCTCACGCTGAGGCGCGAGCCGCTCAGAACCGCGACGACCAGCCCGCCGACGATGCCCGAGACGAGCCCGGCAAACGGCTCGACGCCCGACGCGTTCGCAATGCCGAGGCATAGCGGTAGAGCCACCAGAAAAACGACGATGCCCGCAAGCATGTCGCGCTGAAATGTCGAAAATAAGCTCGAAGATTCATGGTGTCGGTGCAGAAATAAGTGAGGCCTGGTAAGAGGCGAAGGCTGAACCGGATAGGCATGCGCGCGGCGGCGGCACGGACGCGTGCGACGCTTGCGCTGTGCGCTACGCCGCGCTGTGGGCGGCTGTCTCGCAGGTCATCGCGTCGTCGGCCTCGTAGCCCGACGTGAGCACTTTGAGGCGTCCGTCTTCGAGCGCGAAGATCCAGCCGTGCACAAGCGGCGCCTGCTCTGCGTCGCGCACGATCGGATTCGCGCGAAGCTGGCGCACCTGTTCGAGCACGTTCAGTTCGGCCAGGCGGTCGACGCGCTCACGTTCGCTTGCGCGCGCGTCCAGTTCGTCGTGATGGGTCCTCGCGAGCGAGCAGAGCGGCGCGATGCGGCGGTTCACATGCGGCAGGCTCGGATCGGGCGGCAGCAGCGACGCACGCACGCCGCCGCAGCCGTAATGTCCGCAGACGATCACGTGAGCGACCTTCAGCACGCGCACCGCGTATTCGAGAACGCTGGCGGAGTTGTCGTCGTCGGGATTGAAGAGGTTGGCGATATTGCGATGGACGAACAGGTCGCCCGGCTCGCAATGCGTGATGGTTTCGGCGGGCACGCGGCTGTCCGAGCAGCCGATCCACAGCACATGCGGATTCTGACCGCGCGCCAGTTCACGGAAGAACTCGGGGTTGCGCTCGGCGGTGTCGTGTGCCCACGCGACGTTGGCGACGAGAAGACGTTTAGGACGATTCATCGATAGCGGCTCCAAAAAGGGGCGCATCGTCCGGTGCAGGAATCACGGCCGTGCCGTGTGGTCGCGCTCGTCGTTGGGCAGATCGACCAGCACCGGTTCAATGCTTACAAAAGCCTTTCTATCAAAAAATTAATCGTCTGTGTGTGAAATAAAATTCGTCGTGATGCGAAATAAATAAAAAAAAGCCGCTTGGGTGAGCGGCTTTTGGAGATTCGTGCGTAGTGAATGACAGCGCGGGCTAGAACAGGTTCCGGCGATCTGGATCGTGCAGCGGATCGGGCGTTTTCTGCGTGAGACGCAGCACACCCTGGTCGTCGAAATAGAAGCTGAACATCATGTACCAGTAGTTGTCCTCGAGATAGCGATAGGTCCAGACCTCGCGCTTCATCAACGGAAAGTAGGACGTTTCGACCGGGCGGCCGAAATTCACCAGCACCTCGCCCCTCGTCCATTTGCCGACTTCGGCGCGGTAGAACTCGTTCGGCTGCAAAACCTGGCGCACATTGACGATCTTGCCGGACGCGTCGATGTCGGCCGCGGTGGTGGTTTCGCCCATCGGCTGCGTGGGCCACATCAGCCGCTTGCCGCCGTTCGGCAGGTCGTAGCTTTCGCGCGGCGGGCCGAGGCGCGCGACGATCGTCGATTCATCCGCGCCGGCCTGATATTGCTGCCAGGGCTGCGCGCAGCCGGCGAGCGCGAGCACGCTCAGGCACACGAGCGCCGCGCGGCGCACGCGCCCGCGCGCGTCAGCGGGCGCCCCGGTCGAGGCCGCCTTGCGGTGATGGCGGTTGAACATGACTTCCTCCAATGGCTTGAGTGGCGGTTTTTCTTGTCGATACAGAACATTTTGACACGCGGCGCCGGGAACATGTGCCCGCCCGCGCGCTGGTTGGCCGGCTTGCACGATAACGGCTCGCGCGGCTTGCTTATTCCATCGCGCGCGCCCTATGATCCGCGCTTTGACGAATCAGACGGACGCGGACGATGGCGAACTGGCACAGCAAGACGGCGGCGGTATCGGTGGCAATGTCGGTGGCGATGGCGGCGATCTCGGCGATGTCGGCAACCTGCGCCGTCGCGGCCGAAACCGCGCCCAGGCCAGCCGGCGCGCCGATCCAGCTCGCGTTGATCGAGGGCATGTCCGGTCCGTTCGCGAACGCCGGCGCGGCCGTGGAGCGCAATCTGCGCTTTGGCGTCGAGCAGGTCAACGCGCGCGGCGGCGTGAAGCTCGCCGACGGCGCGCATCCGTTGGAACTCGTCGTGCTCGACAGCAAGGGCGGCACCGAAGAGGCGCTCACGCAACTGCGCGCGGCGGCGGATCGTCACATCGGCTACATCCTGCAGGGCAACAGCTCGGCGGTGGCGGCGGCGCTCATCGGCGCGATCGACAAGCAGAACAGCCGCGAGCCGGGCAACCGCGAGCTGTTCCTCAATTATTCCGCCGACGACCCCGCGCTGACCAACGCCAACTGCAGTTTCTGGCACTTTCGCTTCGACGCGCACGCGGGCATGCGCATGGACGCGCTCGCCGACGTGATCCAGCGCGACATGGCCGTGAAGAAGGTATATCTGCTGAACCAGGACTACAGCTTCGGCCATGACGTCAGCAGCCTCGCGCGTTCCGCGCTGAGAGCGAAGCGCCCGGACATCGCCGTGGTCGGCGACGAATTCCATCCGATTGGCCGCGTCAAGGACTTCGCGCCGTACGTCGCGAAAATGCGCGCGAGCGGCGCGGACGCGGTGATCACCGGCAACTGGGGCAACGACCTGACGCTGCTCGTGAAGGCGGCGCGCGAACAAGGTTTCGATGCGAAGTTCTACACGTTCTATGGCAACAGTCTCGGCGCGCCGGCGGCGCTCGGCGAGGCGGGCGTGGGACGCGTGATCGCCGTGGCCGACTGGCATCCGAACGCGGGCGGCGCGGCCTCTGATGCGTGGTACGAAGCGTTCCGCGCGCGTTTCCCGGCCGCGCAGGACGACTACCCGGTATTGCGCATGCCGCTGATGATCGAAACGCTCGCCGCCGCGATGAACCGCGCGCAGAGCGCCGATCCCACGGCGGTTGCGCGGGCGCTCGAAGGCATCCGCTTCGACAACGGCTTTCACGCATCGTGGATGAGGGCGGACGATCATCAACTGATCCAGCCCCTTTACGTGATGGAGATGGATAAAGCCGGCACGCGCGGCGTGCATTTCGATAACGAAGGCTCGGGTTTCGGGTTTCGCACGGTGCTCGCGTTGCCGGCGGAACGCACGGTGCCGCCGACCGTCTGCAAGATGAAAAGGCCGTGAGCGGCCAGATCGGCCGCTGCGCTGCGTCGTCGCGAGGCCGTCTGGAACCGCCACTGAGCCCGGCGCTGCGGGATTCGCGGCGGGATCGCACTGTGCTACAATACGCGTCCCGTTGCGGTGCTGGATGTCGGCAAGCTCTCCAAAAGAGCGCTTTGCGGCGCCGGTTGCACGGGTAACCCACGGCACGGCCTTTCTTCCGTGACCGCCTGTCTAGTTCTCAAGGAAATCGACATGTCCGCAGTTGATACAAGCAAGAAGTCCGAAGTCGTCGCGCAATTCGCACGCGCAGCTAACGACACCGGCTCCCCCGAAGTTCAGGTCGCGCTGCTCACGACCCGCATCAACGAACTGACCGTTCACTTCAAGGCACACGCGAAAGATCACCACAGCCGCCGCGGTCTGCTGCGCATGGTGAGCCGCCGTCGCAAGCTGCTCGACTACCTGAAGGGTAAGGACGCGGATCGTTACCGCGCACTGATCGAGAAGCTGGGTCTGCGTAAGTAATCGGCCAGTCGTTCAGCAAGATGCCTGTGTCAGTTCCGCTGATGCAGGCATTTTGTTTTTGCACGGTGCGCTTCGTGTGACGCGCACTGCCTGAATTCCTCGGCGGCGTGCTGGTTCGCGCGGCGGGGCAGGAAGCGGTAAATGCAGCAATAAGCAGCATAAATGCAGTAGAAAAGCAGCAGTAGAGCAAGCAGAAGAAGCAGAAATAGAAACATGGCCGGGCTTCAGGGCGGAGCTTTGTGTCATTCCAGCGGTTCGCGCGCGTTCGCCATGCAGGCGGCGCGGCGCGTGGCTCTCTGGAATGGCATAACACACCTCTTCCCATGCGGCGCCGGTTCTGGCGTTGCCGCGCCGCTTCTGGTCCGCGCGGCATTACGATGAGGAAAAGCAATGACTATGTTCAGCAAGATCGTCAAAGAATTTAAGTGGGGACAACATAACGTTCGCCTGGAAACCGGCGAAATCGCTCGCCAGGCGAGCGGCGCGGTGATCGTCGACGTCGAAGACACCGTTATCCTGGCGACCGTGGTCGGCGCCAAGACCGCCAAGCCGGGCCAGGACTTCTTCCCGCTGACCGTCGACTATCTCGAGAAGACTTACGCCGCCGGCAAGATTCCGGGCGGTTTCTTCCGCCGCGAAGGCCGTCCGTCGGAAGGCGAAACGCTGATCTCGCGCCTGATCGACCGTCCGCTGCGTCCGCTGTTCCCGGAAGGCTTCTACAACGAAGTCCAGGTTGTGATTCACGTTCTGTCGCTGAATCCGGACGTTCCCGCTGACATTCCCGCGCTGATCGGCGCGTCGGCGGCACTCGCCGTGTCCGGCCTGCCGTTCAACGGCCCGGTCGGCGCAGCGCGCGTGGCTTACATCAACAACGAATACGTGCTGAACCCGACGCGTCCGCAAATGAAGGAATCGGCGCTCGACCTGATCGTCGCCGGTACGGAACGCGCGGTGCTGATGGTGGAATCGGAAGCGCAGCAACTGAGCGAAGAGGTGATGCTCGGCGGCGTGGTGTTCGGCCATGAGCAAATGCAGATCGCGATCGACGCGATCCACGATCTGGTCCGCGAAGGCGGCAAGCCGGAATGGGATTGGCAGCCGGCCGCGAAGAACGAGCCGCTGATCGCACGCGTGACGGAACTGGCGCAAGCCGAACTGCTCGCGGCTTACCAGATTCGCGACAAGCAGGCACGTTCGAGCAAGCTGAAGGAAGTCTACGCAGCCGTTTCGGCGAAGCTGGAAGAAGACGCCGCGGCAAGCGGCACCGTGGCGGCCGACAAGGCAACGGTCGGCAATGTGCTGTTCGACATCGAAGCGAAGATCGTCCGTACGCAGATCCTGAACGGCGAACCGCGTATCGACGGCCGCGACACGCGCACCGTGCGCCCGATCGAAATCCGTACCGGCGTGCTGCCGCGTACCCACGGTTCGGCGCTGTTCACGCGCGGCGAAACGCAGGCGCTGGTGGTGGCCACGCTCGGCACGAAGGGCGACGAGCAGAACATCGACGCACTCGAAGGCGAGTACCGCGAGCGCTTCATGCTCCACTACAACATGCCGCCGTTCGCGACCGGCGAAACGGGCCGCGTCGGTTCGCCGAAGCGCCGTGAAATCGGTCACGGCCGTCTCGCCAAGCGCGCGCTGGCCGCATGCCTGCCGAGCGCCGACGAATTCGGCTACTCGATTCGCGTCGTGTCGGAAATCACGGAATCGAACGGTTCGTCGTCAATGGCTTCAGTGTGCGGCGGCTGCCTCGCGCTGATGGACGCCGGCGTGCCGATGAAGGCGCACGTCGCCGGCATCGCGATGGGCCTGATTCTCGAAGGCAACAAGTTTGCCGTGCTGACCGACATTCTCGGCGACGAAGATCACCTCGGCGACATGGACTTCAAGGTGGCGGGCACGGAACAAGGCGTGACCGCGCTGCAGATGGACATCAAGATCCAGGGCATCACGAAGGAAATCATGCAGGTCGCTCTCGCGCAAGCGAAGGAAGGCCGCATGCATATTCTCGGCAAGATGACGTCGGCCGTGTCGGGTGCTAACACGCAACTGTCCGAGTTCGCGCCGCGCATGATCACCATCAAGATCAATCCGGAAAAGATCCGCGACGTGATCGGCAAGGGCGGTTCGGTGATCCGCGCGCTGACGGAAGAAACCGGCACGACGATCGATATTTCCGACGACGGCGTTGTGACCATCGCCAGCACGAGCAGCGAAGGCATGGCCGAAGCGAAGAAGCGTATCGAGAACATCACGCTCGAAGTCGAAGTGGGCCAGGTGTACGAAGGCACGGTGCTGAAGCTGCTGGATTTCGGCGCGATTGTGAACATTCTGCCGGGCAAGGACGGTCTGTTGCATATCTCCGAGATCGCGAACGAGCGCATCAAGGACATCAACGACTACCTGAAGGACGGCCAGCAAGTGAAGGTCAAGGTCATCCAGACGGACGAGAAGGGTCGTGTGCGTTTGTCGGCGAAGGCGTTGCTGAACGACGGCGCGTCGAGCGCGCCGCAAGGCGAACCGACGCCGCAGTAAAGCGGTAGCGGGACAACGGCCGGCAGCGCGAATGCGCGCCGGCCGTTTTTCATGGTGGACAGGGTGGATTGCGTTGCAAATGGATGCTGAAGCGTGGTGCAAGGGGTACGCTGCTTGCATCGCGCGGCCTCGCGAAAATCGCGCTTTTCGCGCGTGTCGCACGTGATTGCCGCGATCCGGCGACAATGCGAATGAGGTCCCGGCAAGCGCGGACGAACGCAGTAGGCAACGCAATCCAATCTTGGAGTTGACGCAGATGAAAGCGATCGAAATCACGGAATTCGGAGCGCCGGAAGTTCTCAAGCTCGCGGAGCGGCCCACGCCGCAGCCGAAAGCGGGCGAGGTGCTGATCAAGGTGGCGGCTTCCGGCATCAACCGTCCCGACGTGTTTCAGCGCAAGGGCGCGTATGCGCCGCCTCCGGGCGCGTCGGACTTGCCCGGGCTGGAAGTGGCGGGGGAAATCGTCGGCGGCGACATCGACGGGAAGAATAATCCGTTCGGTCTGAAAATCGGCGATCGCGTGTGCGCGCTGCTGGCGGGCGGCGGCTATGCCGAGTATGCCGTCGCGCCCCTATTGCAATGCTTGCCGGTGCCGGGCGGTTTGTCGGATGTCGAGGCGGCGTCGCTGCCGGAAACCTTCTTCACGGTCTGGAGCAACGTGTTCGATCGCGCGCAGCTCGGCAAGGGCGAGGGCGGGCCGAACGAAACCTTGCTGGTGCAGGGCGGCTCGAGCGGCATCGGCGTGACCGCGATCCAGATCGCGCATGCGCTGGGCTTTCGTGTGTTCGCGACCGCCGGCTCGGACGACAAGTGCCGCGCGTGCGAAGCGCTGGGCGCCGAGCGGGCGATCAACTACAAGACGGAAGATTTCGTCGAAGTCATCAAGTCGTTGACCAACGACCGCGGCGTCGACGTGGTCCTCGACATGGTGGCGGGCAGCTATGTGTCGCGCGAGTTGACCGCGCTGGCGGACGGCGGGCGCATCGTGCTGATTGCCCTTTTGGGCGGCGCGAAGGCGGAGCTGAATCTGAACGAGGTGCTGCGCCGCCGTCTGACCGTGACCGGTTCGACGCTTCGTCCGCGGCCAATCGAATTCAAGGCGAAAATCGCCGCACAGCTCAAGGAGCAGGTGTGGCCCCATCTCGAGGGCGGGCGGATCAAGCCTGTCGTGCATCGCGTGTTTCGGGCCGCGCAGGCCGCCGACGCCCACGCGCTGATGGAGAGCAGCACGCACGTCGGCAAGATCGTGCTGAGCTGGGGCGACGACGCCTGATGCGCGGCCGTCGGCGGGAGTCGGTGCGCGCCGGTTTGTTTGACCCGATCTCCCCCACGAAGTAAAATTGCGCGTTTTGCGCGCGCCGCATGAATCCGATAGGCGGACTGTAAGCGCGAACGACTAGCGCAATACGGCCCGCCGCCAAGACAAGACGAGACGATGTCGACACAACGAGCCAAACTGGTAGTCGGTAACTGGAAGATGCATGGGCGCCTCGCCGAAAACGCGGCGCTGCTGCAGGCCGTAGCGAAAGGCGCGGGTGAACTGCCGGCTGATGTGCGCGTAGGTGTGTGCGTGCCGACGCCGTATCTCGCGCAAGCGCAGTCGTTGCTCGATGGCAGCCGGGTGATGTGGGGCGTGCAGGACGTTTCCGCGTTCACGCAAGGCGCGTACACCGGCGAAGTCTCGGCGCAAATGGTGACGGATTTTGCCGCGACGTTTGCCATCGTCGGGCACTCGGAGCGCCGCGCGTATC